>NZ_CP038800.1:2190358-2920478 GCF_024400535.1 Treponema denticola | reverse complement strand
AGGGGGTCATTATACTACTTCTTTACTTTTTTTTGCAATAATGATAGAATGAAAAAAGGCATTTATTGTCAAATTTTATGGGAATTTATAAGCTTTTAAGGGAAAAAAATGACAAAGTCAAATTATTCGGCAAATAATATTACGGTTTTAAAAGGTTTGGAAGCGGTCAGAAAAAGACCGGGTATGTATATAGGTTCAACGGGGCCGGACGGCCTTCATCATCTTGTTTATGAGGTTGTAGATAACTGTATAGACGAAGCTATGGCCGGTTTTTGCGATAAAATTTTAGTAGTTCTTGAGCCTAACGATATTGTCCGTGTAGAGGATAACGGCCGAGGTATTCCTGTAGATATTCACCCTACCGAAAAAATAAGTGCCTTGGAGCTTGTTTTAACCCGCCTTCATGCCGGAGGTAAGTTCGACAAAGGGTCTTACAAGGTTTCAGGCGGTTTGCACGGCGTTGGTGTTTCGGTAGTAAACGCTCTTTCCGTTTGGATGGAGGCCAAGGTCTACAAGGACGGCTTTGAGCACTATGCAAAGTTTGAAAAAGGCTCCATTCTTGAGCCCGTAAAAAAAATAGGAGAAACCGAAAAAAGCGGTACTGTTATAAGATGGGCTGTGGATCCTTCTATATTTACGGAAACTACCGTATACAATTTTGAAGTGCTTGCAACCCGTTTAAGGGAATTAGCCTTCTTAAACAGCAAAATTTCCATTACGATGAGGGATGAACGCCTTTCTACCCCAAAAGAGGTTACCTTCGCCTTTGAGGGCGGAATATCGCAGTTTGTTTCTTATTTGAACGAATCAAAACAAGTTTTTCCGAAAAGCCCCGTTTTTATCGAAGGTGAAAAAAACGATATTCTCTGTGAGGTTGCCATTCAGTACAATGACGGCTATAACGAAAACCTCCTTTCATTTGTAAACGATATAAACACCCGCGAAGGGGGCTCTCACCTTGAAGGTTTTAAGACAGCCCTTACCCGTGTAATGAACGAATTTTTAAAGAAATATCCTAAGCTTGTAAAAAAGATGGATAAGGAAGAAAAGCTTACGGGAGAAGATGTCCGCGCAGGCCTTACCGCCATCGTTTCAGTAAAGGTTCCCGAACCTCAATTTGAAGGACAAACAAAAACAAAGTTGGGTAACAGCGATGTTCGGGGTATAGTTGATTCCTTTGTAAACGAAAAGCTTACCTTATTTTTTGAGCAAAACCCGAGCGAGGTGGAAAAGGTTTTGGAAAAATGTGTCGCCGAGGCCGCTGCCCGAATTGCTGCCAGAAGAGCAAAGGAAGCTACCAGAAGAAAAAGCGGTTTGGACAGTTTCGGCCTTCCGGGAAAACTTGCAGACTGTTCTTTAAAAGACCCTGAGTCTTGCGAAGTTTACATAGTTGAGGGAGACTCTGCAGGCGGTTCGGCAAAAAAAGGAAGGGACAGCAAGACGCAGGCTATCCTGCCCCTCTGGGGAAAAATGCTTAACGTCGAAAAAACCCGCCTAGACAAGGTTGTAAACAACGAAAAGCTTCAGCCTATTATCGCGACCCTCGGCACCGGCATAGGCAAGGATTTTAATATAGAAAAATTACGCTATCATAAGGTTATAATAATGGCCGATGCCGACGTTGACGGCTCCCATATCCGCACCCTTCTTTTAACATTCTTTTTTAGGTACATGCCTCAGGTTATCGAAAAAGGACACGTTTACCTTGCGATGCCGCCTCTATATAAAATTTCACACAATAAAAAAGAATGGTATGTTTACAATGATGATGAAAGAGATTCCGTTTTGGATCAAATAGGACGAGGAAACAATGCAGCCGTTCAGCGATACAAGGGCTTGGGCGAAATGGACGGAACCCAGCTTTGGGAAACAACTATGGACCCTGCAAGGCGGAAAATGATGAGGGTTACCCTTCCGGATGCCGTTGAAGCCGACAGAATTTTCAGCACCCTAATGGGAGAAGAAGTCGAGCCCCGCCGAAAGTTTATCGAAGAAAACGCCGTCTATGCAAATCTGGATGTGTGATTAAGGGAGTTACGATAAACAGTTCGGCAGAAATTCAGCCTCACTGTTTATCTGCCGAGTTTTGTACTTGTAGGTACAAAACATCGCATTATTGTATGCAGTTTGTAAACAAACCGCTTGAAAAACCTTTTTTCGGAAATTGATATTTCCTGTAAAAGTTTTTATTGGAGTATGTATGTTTGATGTTAATAGTTCTGTGCTCTTTTGGTTTGCAGGTATTGTGATCCTCTTTGTTTTAATTCAATCCGTCTTCTTTTTGGTAAAGGCTTTGAGGCGGGCAAAAGAGCTCAATATGCCCCAAAAAAAGATAAAGCAAATTATCTCGGGAGCAGCGATTTTTACGGTTGCCCCTGCCATTTCAATCATTTTAGGCATGATAAGCCTTTCCAAATTTTTAGGACTTCCCCTGCCTTGGCTCCGTCTTTCGGTACTGGGAGCCTTAACCTACGAACTTACTGCGGCAAGTACGGCTGCTTCTGTTTTAGACATTCCCTTAGATCAGCCGATTGCAAATGCAACAGCCTATACGACTATTTCTTGGGTTATGGCCCTCGGAATAATTTCGGGGATTGTCGTGATTGCTCTTTTTCTGCCCAAGATGCAAAAAAATCTTATTAAGATGAAGTCCAAGGATGAAAAATGGAGTAAGCTCCTTATCGATGCCCTTTTTATGGGAATGATTTCCGCCTTTTTAGGAATGATATTTTCTGAAATTCGGCTCGGGCTTAAAGGTTGGATTCCCGTTTTTGTGATGTTCTTTTCAGCCTTTTTAATGCTTGTCTGCGGTTTAATCGTAAAAAAGACAAGGGCTAAGTGGCTTGAAAGCTATGCTATGCCGATAAGCCTTTTGGGAGGAATGGCTTTTTCCATTCCGATTACCATGTTGATAGCTTAAATCGTTTAAGTTTTTAAAAATGACCAATAATAACTTTTCTGTGATATTTGGCAGATAGTATTGACTATATATACGAAATAATATATTTTATAAACATATTGGAGATTATTTTATGATAAGAAAACACAACTTGATTTTCTTTGCCTTAGCAGCGGCTTTTTTATTTATATCCTGTAATAACAACTATCCACAGAAGACAAAAGAAGTTGTCCCTGTTAAGAGCATTTCCATTGTGCCTGATAAAAGCTCTATTTCGTTGGTACACGGAGGTTCGCGGCAAATCGAGGCTTATGTTCTACCTAAAAATGCAACCCATAAAAAGCTTACATATGTTTCAGATAATGAAGAAATTGTATCAGTAAATGATGAAGGACTGATTACAGCAAAAGCAGTTGGAAGTGCAAAGATTACGATTGTAGCTGCGGATGGTGTTTCAAAGGAAATTACCGTAACCGTTACGGCAATGTATATACCCGTCAATGGTATTTCCCTTATACCCAATGAAAATACTATTTCATTGGAAAACGGTACCGACCGTCAAATAGAGGCGCATGTTATACCTGAAAATGCAACGAATAAAAAGCTTACCTTTTCAGTGGATGATGAAGAAATAGCTTCTATAACCGATGAGGGAAAAATTACGGCAAAAAAGGTCGGCAATGCGCTTATTACCATAACAGCAGCAGACGGTATTTCAAAAACGGTAAACCTAACCGTTACGGCGGAGACGGTCCATGTTACTTCTATTGAGTTTGAGGAGCAGCCTTTAGATCCTGTTGAGTTGATTATCGGCGAATCTTATGAACTTAAGTTGAAAGTAATGCCCGAGACCGCCGTTAATAAAGAGCTGAGAATTACTTCATCTAATAATAGTGTAGCATGGCCGAATGGCGATGGAAACCGATGGATAAAAGCCGATGGTACTGTCGGAGAAGCAACTGTAACTATAACCTCTGCGGATAATTCCTCTATCAAAAAAGAGGTTCGTTTTAAGATGAACCCAAAACCCGCAGGCCCCTCAATTAGCATAGAAACACCGTCTGTTTTGTGTGGAAGCGATGATGGCGATATCACTTTTAGGGTAAAAACCTCCAACGGAAAACTTAGCTATACGCCTGAGGTTGTTGGTGGCGGCACAAAATGGTTGCAGTTTAAAGGCAAGGATAACATAAATCAGGCTGAAGATGAAGTAAGCTTGCACGTTGAAAAAAACAAAACCGTGTGGAACAGAACTGCATATATCAAATTTAAAGATAATAGTACAAATAAGTATGTCAAAGCAGCAGGTAAGGATCTGCAAGTAAAAATCATCCAACAAAAAAATGAGCACCCGGTTGTAACGATAAAGTGGGTGCACGGAGTAGGAGGACCTCTCTCTTCCGAAAAGGAACCGATACAGATTGCCGGTTCTAATCCGGGAGATTATCATAATACCAGTTATGTTTTTACCTGGAATGAGACGACAAATACCAAGTTTTTTAATGCGCGGAAAGTCGATTACACAAATCCTCCGAACAAAGGGCGTCGTGACAGTAAGCAATGTTGGGCTAAGACCGATTCAAATATGCTGCATTGGTGGTTTGTACAGAACGAAAACAATATAAATCAGTACATAACAAAGAAAAATATAACAGAAGAAAACAATGCAGAGATGTACAAGATGTATAAACCTGTTTATAAACGCGGGATTGCTAATGATCAGGAACCCCAAAAAAGCACCATAGCGAACCTCTTTCGTGCAAAATGCATAAATCATGGGGGCGATCCGGCTAGAGGACTGCAGTGGTATCTTTTCGGATTAAACAATTTTGAAAATGCAGACGATAAAAACTATTCGCCGGCATTATTTCCGGATGTCTTTAGTGAAAGTAATACTCCTATCAAGAAAAAACGTATTTATACAAAAAAAGAGTTCGAGGATATGCTTAAAGAGGCACTTGAGTCTAAAAAAGCCATCGGAATAAATTTAGACAAATCATCAGGTGAAGCTCATGCCATAACACTGTGGGGCGCTGCTTTTGATGGGGATAATAATATCATCGCCGTATATGTTGTTGATAATAATGATGGGGCTAATAATATGATATTCACTTACGGTATATGGTATCAAGACGGAGTAGATATCTATACCGAAGCCGATATTCATAACCCTTACTATGACCAGCATCATTTTAAACCGTATCTCTTTAATTTTAGTGCTAATGCTAAAATGGACTACTATATAGGCGAAATGACTACCCTAGATAAAGGCGAAGAGTTGTGGCAAGAATGGTTTAGAACACATCCGTAAGCCGAAATAAAGGGCTTGGGGCCGGTCTTTTGTTTATAAGGTTTTTACAGATACCCTATAACAAAAGACCGAGCCGCCGGCCTAATTTTAGCCGACCAAGCCTATGGTAATACCAATTATCATTATATTGAAAAAATCAATAAATAAGGAGCCGACTATAGGGACGACAAAGAAAGCTATTTTTGAATAGCCGTATTTTTCGCATATAGAGCCCATATTAGCCATGGCGTTAGGGGTTGCGGCAAAACCGAAACCGATGTGTCCGGCCGTGATGACCGCAGCATCGTAATCTCCGCCCATAACCTTAAAGGTAACAAAGCGTGTATACAAATACAAAAGAACGATTTGAGCGCTTAAAATAATCATCAGAGGGATAGCCAAACTTACCAGCTGCCAAAGTTTTAGCGAAACAAGAGCTAAAGCCAAAAACATATTCAAAGAAATATTTCCGAGTGCATCAATTTCATCCATATTTACCTTGAATTTTTTTGAGGTATCTGCAATGTTCCGTATAACGGCAGCACAAATCATCGCCCCGATATAAATGGGGAATTTAAATTTGGGCGACAACGAATTAAGATGATTGGTAACAAAAAGACCAAAACCTGAGGCCAGAACTAAAAGCATAAATGACATTAAAAGCTTTTCACTGCTAAGATGCTTTTCAGAACTGGTTGTCGAGTTATCTACTTCACCTTTTGCCGAGGCTTCATGAATAACTTCTTCCTGAACCGTTACGACTTCTTGACCCTCTTCCCTGCCCTTTGTGGGATTAAAGAAGAGCCGCTTTATAAAGCTCGGATGAACCGCTTCTACTTTCTTAACAACTTTTGTTGTTTTTATTATGTTTCCCGATTCATCAATTCTTACGCTTTCATCGGCATTTGAAGGCTGTAAGCCGTATTTTTTTATCAGACGGTTTCCGATAGGGCCGCCTAAGATGGAGCTTATCAAAGAGCCGAAGGTGGGAACGGCTACTGCGAGGGATAAGGCTCCCAAAGTGTTTTCCGGATCAACAATCGGTGCAAAGGAGGCCGCTGTACCGAACCCCCCTGTAAAGGATGTTGAACCCAGCATGACGGCGAGCATCGGACTAAAGTTTATAAGCCTTGCGGCTCCTTGAGCTACAACGTTTTGCAAAATAGCAAAAACGATAGCTACAGCCAAAAAGACAAAACCTTTTTTCCCGCCGTCTCTTAAAATCGAAAACCCTGCATTATAACCCACAGAGGTAAAAAACATCACCATCCAATAGGTTTGCAGGGTTGTGTCAAATTCGAAGTCGAGTACTTTTGTTACGTGAAGTGCTAACGAAATCAGCGCAAACAAAAAGCCGCCCACTATCGGGGCAGGTATACAATACTTTGGAAAAAACTCAAACTTCGCCTTAATGAATCGTCCGACAAGCAACCAAGCGATTGCAAAGCCGAGCGACTGGTACATATTCATATGAATTACCATAACTCCTCTCCTTTTGCGTGCGTCTAACGCAATTCGGGATGCAAGAGTGAGTATAGGCTTTTTATATGAAGATGTCAATCTATTGCTTTTAAATTTGTTTCTGAAGAATAACATTCCAATCATTATTCAAAAAAGAGGAGTTTCGATTATCAATGAATAAATTATAAAACATTCATTGACATAAAGTAAATATTTTGCTATACTAGCAATGAATAAAAGATAGAATATTCATTGAGATATAAAATAAAAACATACTGAGGAGGAGCTGGTGGCAAAAGCATTTACCGAACAAGAGAGAATCAAAATAAAAGAAAAGATATTGGAAGCGGCACTGGATCTGTTTCACGATAAGGGGACGAAGGCGCTGAGTATAGCTGAATTGACGAAGCGGGCAGGTATTGCGCAGGGGAGTTTTTATAATTTTTGGAAAGATAAAGAGGCTTTGATTATCGAACTCATTGCATACCGATCAAGCCAAAAATTAAATTATATTGAAAAGAAGTTTTCAAATTCTCTCTCCGATCCGGAGGAATTTCTTACGGACATAATATACCGATATTCGGTTGATCTTATGGAAAAAATTCAAAAGCAGCCCATGTATGAAGATGCTTTTAAAATACTTGAAGCAAAAAAACTGAATGAAGTTCATAGGATTGAAATTCTGTATGATGGCTTTTTAACGAGGCTCATAGAATATTGGGAGCAAAACGGTTCGATTAAGCGGGCAGATAAAAAGGGCTTATTGAATGCGTTTAGCGGAAGTTTTTTATTATGTTCTCATTATTATCAGTTTGATAAAGAGTATTTTAATGAAATGCTGCTGACATTTATATCCGGAATAGTAAATAAGTATATAGAAAAATAACGGCATAGTTTTGAAAAGTTTAAGTATGGAGGAGCAAAAAATGATACTTGATTTTACACAAATACATAAGGATGACATATTAAGGGCGGGCGGCAAGGGTGCTAACCTTGGAGAGATGACTGCTGTGGGAATAAATGTGCCGAAAGGATTTGTCATTACCGCAGAGGCCTATCGGGAATTCTTAAAAGAAAACAAAATAGACGAAATCATCTCACGCACTCTTGAAGAAACACAAACGGATGAACAGGCATTGTTATCCGCAGCCGGAGAATTTCGGAAAAAAATTACGGCAGGGCATTTTCCCGCTCGATTGGAAAAAGAGATAAGAGAGAAATACACTGAACTTGGAGAATCGGCGAGAGTTGCGGTGCGCTCATCGGCAACGGCGGAAGATTTACCCGATGCGAGTTTTGCAGGTCAGCAGGAAACTTATTTGAATGTGCAAGGCATAGAGGATGTATTGATTTACATACGTCATTGCTACGCCTCACTGTGGGGTGACAGGGCGGTAAGCTATCGTTTTAACCAAGGCTATAATCAAAGCTCTGTTGCGATTGCAGTTGTCATTCAAGAAATGGTAGAAAGTGAAAAAGCCGGTGTTTTGTTTACGCTTAATCCGGTAACGCAAAACAAAGATGAAATACAGATCAATGCAAGCTATGGATTGGGCGAGAGTGTTGTAAGCGGACGCGTAACGGCGGATAATTATGTTGTAAACAAGACGGGTACTGTTGTTGAAATAAATATCGGAAGTAAAAAAACGCAAATTGTTTATGGCGATAAGAATACAAAAGAAGAATCGGTAAGCGAAGCAAAAAGAACAGCGCGGGCATTGAATGATACCGAGATTTCTGGGCTTGTAAAAGCCGGATTAAAAATAGAAAAGCATTACGGTATGCCGATGGATATTGAATGGGCAATACAAAATAATGAAATATATATTTTACAGGCACGCGCAATAACAACCTTAAAAAACAATGATGATGAAAAACTTATTCAAAAATATATTCAAAGCAAAGCGTTAACAAAAAGCACAAAAGAAAATATGGCATTCCTGCTTGAAAAGATGCCCTTTGCATACCGTGTGCTGGACTTTGATTATATGATGGCGATTAACGACCAAAAAGCACGGATATTTGCGGAAGGCGGTCTTGTTTTTAATTCAAATCCTGAAATTGATAATGACGGTATTCAGACTCTTCCGAAAAATAAAAAAGGTTTCACCCTGCGTATTTTTCATATCTTTAAAATAATACACATGCTTAAAAACTTCGACTATTGTTCGGAAGTATGTAAAAAATTTATGGCACATTATGAAAAAGAGATAGAGCGGATAAAAACTTTAGACTTTCAAAATATGAGCTTGGCGGAATGCAGTAGATTCATGGAACAAAGTTATGAGCTTATTCAACAGCTTGCTTATGACAGATTTAAATACGCCTTGTTCCCGTCTTTTTTGATGAGTAAAAAATTCACAAAAATAATTAAACGAGTAGATAAGAACTATTCCGCATTTGATTTTTATCGGGAACTCAATAATAAAACGGCTGCCGTTGCAAACGATATTTCACGCATAGCCGATGAGATAAAGAAAAATGCTGTTCTAACAGAAGCCGTACTTTCAGGAGAAAAATTTAAAACCCTGTGTGCCGGCTTTCCCGAATTTAAACGGCTCGCAGATGATTTTATAAATCGCAACGGTTTTAAGTCGGATTACAATTGTTATTGTATCGAAGCAAAAACATTTATCGAAGATCCCGACAGGCTTGTCAATATTATACGCCCGCTTTTAAATACCCCTGATACATCCGATCAAAATTTTCATAATAACGAGAATAGAAATTATACGAGTTTAATGCAGAACTTACAGCGTCTTTATGGAAACAAATATCCTCGTATAGAAAAGGACATACAGCACTTTCGGTATTTTCATGTTGTCCGCGAAGAATCACAATATTTGTGGGAAGCTGTCTTTTATTATGTCAGGCAATGTGTAAGACGGATAAATATTCTTTTATTAAACAGCGAAGATTATAAACACGGAATTGTAAATCTTTTTCATCGTGAATTAATGGAAGTGCTTAAAGCCAGCCGACTAACCGATGTCTATAAAGAAAAAATAAAAAGACGAAATGAAAAATTTCCGCTTGCGGAAAAAGTTTGGGAAGCTTCAAAATTACTTGTGTTTGATTCAAGGGGCGATGTGCTGAAAGGAGTAAGCGGAAGTCCGGGGACTGTTGTAGGAAAGGCGTGCCTTATCTGCAAGCCTGAAGAATTTTATAAAATGCAAAAAGGCGATGTACTTGTGTGTCATCTTACCGATCCCGAATGGACTCCGCTTTTTAAACTTGCAAGTGCTGTCGTTGCAGATACCGGTTCCGCGTTAAGTCATGCTGCGATTGTCGCTCGGGAATTTAATATACCGGCAGTATTGGGTGTAGGTTTTGCCACCGCAAAATTTAAGGACGGCGATTTTATAAAAATTGACGGAAACAAAGGCGAAGTGCGGAGTTGTTGAGATGGATTCAAAAGAGCTGAGACGATTTAACATTTTAACAAAACCGATTTTTCCGCTGTTAGTTAAAACTTCAATTCCGACAATAATCGGAATGTTGATCAGCGTTATATACAATTTGACCGATACTTTTTTTGTCGGCCGCTTAAATAACAGAGCGATGATTGCGGCGATCGGCATTGTGTTTAGTTTTGTCAGCATTATTCAGGCAATAGGTTTTTGGTTCGGCTACGGCAGCGGTAATGCAATGTCAAAAAAAATCGGAGAACAAGACTATGCGGAAGCGGAAACCATTTCGTCGATAGGAATTGTTCTTGCAATTATAACCGGTATTGTGATCGCAATCGCAGCAAGTATTTTTATTCTACCTCTTTCAAAATTCATCGGCGGAAGTGCATCTCAAGATGTGCTCACTTTTACCGTTCAGTATTTAAGGATTATTATCATCAGCATTCCGTTTAGTTTATATGCACTAACGGTTTATAATCAGCTGCGCCTTTGCGGAAATGTACGCGACGGAATGCTCGGACTTCTTTCGGGAATGCTCAGCAATATGGTACTTGATCCCGTATTGATGTTTATTTTTAAGCAGGGATTTATCGGCGCAGGCTATGCAACGCTAATCGGCCAGATTATTGGGTGTATTGTATTGACGCTCTTAGCAAAAAGGCACGAGAGTATTTCGTTCAATCTAAAAAAAGTACAATACAGCAAAGAGCGTATGTATCATATTCTTGCAGGCGGTATGCCCAATTTTTCGCGGCAGGCAATTACCTCCGCCGCATTGGTTTTACTCAATGTAAAAGCGGCACAATACGGAGAAAGCATGATAGCGGCTTTAACGGTAAGTTCAAGAGTTGCCGCATTGGCTTATATGATTATGATCGGGTGGGGGCAAGGCTTTCAACCGATTTGTGCAATGAATTACGGCGCCAAGCAATACTCAAGAGTAAAAAGAGCTTTTATTACTACGGTTTTAATCGGAACAATTTTTTTAACAGGCGCCTCAATAATCTTATTTCTTTTTGCCGAAAAATGTATCGGAGTTATGTCTAAGGATGATGAGGTAATTTTTGCCGGAATTAAGATACTGAGAATGCAATGCTTTTCGCTGCCGCTTTTAAGCTTTTTTGCCGTGAGCAGTATGTTCATGCAGAACATCGGTCATTATTTTTCATCCCTTCTCATATCGATTTCACGGCAAGGCTTTTTTTATTTACCGCTCTTATATATTCTGCCCGCCCTATACGGAAAGACCGGCATTTACCTGCTGCAGCCTTTCTCCGATGTTTTGTCGTTTTTGTTTGCCGTTGCGGTAGTGTACAGGTGGTACTCGTCCGGGGCGTTCAGTTCAGCTTTAAATGCAGGATAAACGAAACCTTTAAATGCAGAGTAATCGTAATAAACGAAATTCTCGGTAAAAAATAGTTTGGGTTAATTCATCTCGGTAAAAGCTTCTTTAAGCCGTTTTGCGCTTGCTTCCAATGCTGCCTGTTCATCAGCGGGAAGATCGCTTTCTATAACCCGCTCAGCGCCGCTGCGCCCGACAATGCAGGGAACGCTCAAGCATACATCTTTAAGTCCGAACTCTCCGTCCAGCGTCATCGAAACGGACAAAATACTGTGCTCGTTGCGCAAAATGGCGCCGGCTATTCTCGTCAGGGCTAAGCCGACGGCAAAATAAGTAGACCCTTTGTAGTCGATAATGTGGTAAGCGGAATTCCGTACTTCTTCCAGAATTTTTGCTTTATCGAAGTGCAGACCTGAGCTGCACATACCGCCTGAACAATATTCGTCGATGCGCCGTCCCGCAACGGATGTCATCGACCAAGCTGCAAATTCGCTGTCGCCGTGTTCTCCCAAAATATAACCGTGAATGTTGCGCGCATCGACACCGCACTCTTTGCTAAGAGTGTATCGGAAACGTGCAGTGTCCAAAACGGTACCGGAACCGATAACTCTTCCGCGCTCCCATCCGGAAGCCTTGAGCGCCGCCCGCGTTAAAATATCGACGGGATTGCTCACAATCAGCATAACGCCGCTGCAGCCGCTTTCCGCGATGTCCTTTGCAATGCCGGTGATAATGGACGCGTTGCGTTTTAGCAAATCTATGCGAGTTTCTCCGCTCTGTTGTTTTGCTCCCGCCGTAACCACAACGATGTCGCTGTCGGCATAATCGGCTTTACCGCCTGCGTGTATGTCGACTTGCGGCAAAAAAGGCAGCCCCTGCACAAGGTCGAGCGCTTGTCCTTCGGCAAAATTTTTATTCATATCGGTTATTGCTATTTCATCCGCATAACCGCTTTGAGCCAATGCGTAGGCAAAGGTTGAACCGACCGCACCTGCTCCCACAACGGTAACTTTGCGTTTCTTTCCATCCATAGGATTACCTCCTTTTAAAAAATACTGAAATGCATACATTTAGGCAAGGGAATTGTACAGAAGAATTCACGAACCTTAACAATTGCAAGAAGGACGAAATAAGGCAAAATTATCGCAAAAAGATTGTTATGCAAGGCGGAGAAAGTAACCCCGCTTTTACACTAGACAATTTATAAAAAAACTACTAAAATAATTATGGGTGCTAAAAAAATAGTTTTTTATAAGTGCCCTATATTATTTTTATATAAAGGGAGTGCGCATATGAAAATCGGATTCGGGAGCGATCATTCGGGAGTCGCATTAAAACATATTTTAATGGAACACGTTCGCAATAAAGGATACGAATGCGTTGATTACGGTGCGGCGGATTCCAAGGTTCCGGCAAACTATGCCGAATTCGGCTTAAAGGTTGCCGAAGCGATTAAATCGCGCGAAGTTGAAAAGGGTGTGATGGTGTGCGGATCGGGCGTCGGCATTTCTCTTGCCGCAAACAAGGTTCCGGGAGTGAGGGCTGCGGCGTGCAGCGAACCGTGTACGGCAAAGCTCGCCGTCGAACACAGCGACATAAACGCTGTCGCCATGGGCGTATGCATCGTCGGACCCGAAGAAGCAAAAATGATTGTCGACGCCTTTCTCGATGCCCGCTTTGAAGGCGGCGTTTACACGGAACGGGTCGACACCCTTTCCGCTATAGAAAGAAAATACGGTAAATAAACGCGGCCGCCGAATCGGCGGCTTTTGCGGGCTCTATCGCAATACGGCTTTTTCTATTTCCGCAGCCAAAATTTTTGCCGATGCCGAAACAAATAAGTCTCATTCCACGCTGATTATGGTTCGTTTGACGTCTTCAATAATAACGGCTTGCGAATTATTGATAGCGCATATTTCAAGCGTCGGAAAGGCTTGCATAATTTGCTCCGTAGCTTTTTTGAAAGGCGCGGTAAGATAATGCGGCAGGATATAAAAATCGATAAGCTTTAATCCCGCATAGTCTCTTTGCGAATAATCCTTCGGAATCGGATCCATTTTCTCAATATAAGAAATTGTCGGTGCACATACGATAGCCCCTGCCGACTCTCCGATAAATAATTTTCCTTTTTCCAGCTGCCGTTTTAAAAGTTTATCCGTTCCGGTTTTTCGTAAACAGTCGATGAGGAAAAACGAATTACCTCCGGTAAAATAAATAACATCGGCATCATCAAACAGCGTTTTTATTTTCGAAAATTCTTCGGTCGAAATATCGGTTTCCGTCAGCAAGGCGCCCGCTTTTTTGAATAATTTACGAGCCGAACCGACATATCCCGTATACCCTTCGTGTATTGATGCGGTCGGAATGAACAGAACCTTTTTCCCCGCAATTTGCTCTTCAACAGCGGAGCCGACGCTTGAAAAATGTGAACATAAAAATAAACGCATGCTTTGTACTCTCTTTTGGGCATATATAGTATCACTTTTATGTTTGTTTTTAAAGTACTCTTTACGCCTTTGTTTAATTATTGTTCGTCGGAATTACTGCAAGGTATTGATACAGCTGCGAGTGCAGAGATCTCATTTCGTCGGGAGCTTTCATCGAGTGCCGGTACATAAATAAATTTCCGAAGCGGCTTTTAAAAACTTGAGTAAAAACGGCTTGCAGAATTGGAGCCGGCAGCAGTCTCAAAAGGTGCATTTTCGGCGGCAAAAGTTTTACTCCCGAACGGTACAATTTTTGAAAATTGTTTTTTATTTGCCGTGCCGTATTGTTCATAATGTCCGCTTCTTTCCAAACTTCTTCCGGATTTTCAGCTTTATAATACGCATCGGCAATCGGAACAACCAGCGCCAAGTGATACAACTGCCAGCCGTGCATGTCTTTTACGATTCGGTACGGCACGCCCGCCGTCTTAAAAAGAGCCGCTAGTTTTTTCAACCGCTCCGATGTGTTCCCGCCGATTTCGGCAAATGTCGTAGCCTGAATAAGAGGCGGCGTAAAGTCCGCTTTCAGCACGCCGTCTTCATAGCTGCCGCCCGCCCCCGGAAACGCGGGAACAATGCGCCCTTCTCCGCACAGGTTCTCCCAGTCGGCGTAAGGTTCAAGCGTATTGACCATTGTAACGATGTTCGGACTGCCGTTCGACCGGAGTTCTTCGAGCGCCGTATGCACTTGATTTTCTTTTACCGTCAAAAAGATAAAATCATAGATATCATCGTTTTGCAATGCATCGATAACCTTAACCTTTGCTTTATACTGTTTGCCGTTTTTTTCATACAGCAAGCCGCGGGTTTTCAGCGTTTCAAGTTTTTTCCCTCTTGCGTACACGGTTGTGTCATAGCCTGCTTCGGCGAACGCAGCGGCATACAAACTGCCGATTACGCCCGCACCGTAAATTAAAAGTTTCATTTTACTACCTGCCTCTAAGTATAGAACATTTTTATCTTTTATGATACACTCTCGGCATAACTCATTCAAGGAAGCTGCCATGTCAAAGACCCTGATTATTCTTGCTCATCCTAATATTTCTCAATCTACCGTTCATAAACACTGGTCGGATGCAGTGCGGCAACATAGCGATCGCTTTACCGTTCACGAACTGTACGCTGTCTATCCTCAAGTTAAGATTGATGTAGCGGCTGAACAAAAATTGATAGAAACGCACGATTCACTTGTGTGGCAATTTCCCATATACTGGTTTAATTGTCCGCCGTTACTGAAGCAGTGGTTAGATGAAGTGCTGACTCATGGCTGGGCTTATGGCTCGAAAGGTAAGGCGCTTAAGGGCAGAAAAATTGCGCTTGCCGTCTCGCTCGGTGCGCCGGCTGCAGACTACCGCGCGGACGGTGCTGTCGGATGCAGCGTTGCCGAAGTACTGTGTCCGTTTGAACTGACAGCGAAATACTGCAATGCAGACTACCGCCCGCCGTTTACCTTTCATACGATAGACAGCAACGCGGGATATAGCGAAGCTGCACGGCAAGAGGTAGAGCGGAGCGCAAGGGACTATTTAGCTTGGTTGGATACGCTGCAGCAAACATGAGGCATAATCGACATAAATCATTCTTTATAGCGGTGTGATAATAGGCGAGTTCAGTTTCCATACCAACTTATCGAGAAAACAAAATGTGATAATTGAAGTATGGGAATAGTGCTGGGAACAATATGACCCTTATTGTTTTAGAGCGAATACTCATAGGAATATCCCATTTTCAGATGTTTTGTCGTTTTTGTTTACCGCTGCGGTAGTGTACAAGTGGTACTCGTGTAATATTAAAAAAGGTGTCGTATTTAAACTATAACAGATCAGCTATTTCGTTTAGTAAAGATAGGCCTAATCTGCCAATTGTTTAGTTATCCGATTAGTATTTAATGGCAGAAAGATGTGATTTTTTTGTTTTTCGTCATTTTAGGTTGAAAATTATTGGTTTTTATGGTATAGTGAGGAAGGGTCAAAAGAATGTTAGCTGGACGATTGTAATACAATCGCTAAATAAAAAAGGAATGAATTATATGTTTGATGAGCATTATATAAAATCAGAACCCACAGAATTGACTTTAGAAAACTCAATTCTGAAATATTCAAATTCTATGGAAAATAGAAAAAAACTAGGAAATTGTTCTATACTTATGTTACCTATAGAAAATTTTAGACAACAGGCTCCTCTTAGTTTTTTTGAAGGATTTAGAAATTTATATATCTATTTAAGAGAAAAACTCGGCAAAGAAAAATTTGATTTATGTATAGATAAAGAGAATATTCAAGAGTTAGCTTTACATAGTGATGAATTTAGATTAGGAATATTTATTCTTGAATCCTTTTTAGCTCCTGTTTTAGTAGGCTTACTTGTAGAATACTTAAAAAATATTCTATTTGCTAAAAATGAAGATACGGTGAGTGTTGATTTAATATTATCAAATAAAAAAGAGATTGAAAAAGGAAGCATTAAAATTTCATATAAAGGGTCTACCAATGATATGGAGAAAAAAATATTAGATCAGATTATTTTATATGATAAAAATGGTATTAAAAATATTTATCCGGAGTCGCATAGAATTGATGTTTTATCTTAATGTTTATGAAGAATTGAAAACTAGTAGATTTCATAATATAAATTTTTTAGAATACAAAAAAAAATTGGAGGAAGAAAAAAAAATTCTAAAAACAGGGCATAATCAAGATGAATTATTGAAAATTTGGTTTATACAAACCGCTATAGAGATAATAGAACAGTATTATGAGTGTTTTTCATTATTAAAAAAAAGAAGTTATCAAAAAGCATGGAATATTCTTGAAAAAATTGAAATTTCTTTTATAAATATAAAATTTAATAATATTATTTATTCTGATTGCCCAGTTCTTGTTTACATAGAAAAATATACTTACATGTTACAAAAACTGTATCCATATAAAATATTTGCAAGTCCAGAAATGTTACATAAAAAAGTAGTTTGTAGTGTGTGTGGAAAAACAATGATTCCTTTTAGCGATTGTTTGCATATTGCTGGTAAAGTTTATGATGGTGAAATGTGCTATGGAATTGTAAAAGAACTGGATTTTATAAATGTAGCAATGGTAACTAAACCAAACCAAAAGTATAGTGTCTGTTTTCAAGACATAGAAAACCCTAAAAGATATAAAGTTTTAGAATATATTATTCCAAAACTAAAATCAGAATTTATCCAATGGACTTATAACATTTATACAGACTATGAGCCATATTCAAATTATAAAATTGGTAGAAATGATTTATGCCCCTGTGGATCTGGTAAGAAATTTAAAAGATGTTGTCTTTTAAATAATCAAGGAATTGCATATCCTCATTATGAATTTACGCTACCTTAAAAACAGCTAACACCGTTTTCAAAGCCGACAACGCAGGCAAGCTGCGTTGCGGTTTAAAACAATGTTAGATTGACCTGCCTACGGCAGGCGGGTACGGAACCAATCAAAGCATTCTTTCGACTGAAAAAAATAATTGCAATGAAAAAGGACATTGCAAGAAGGAAGGTCGAAATGAAACAGAACAGAAAAGAAAAGTTTCAATGATTGGCGCATTAGTTTTAATAATTAGTGCAGTAGTGTTAATTACTGGTTGTTCCCAGGCGAATAGTAATAAAGGGAATACCGGCAATAACCGTGGCATTTTAGAAGTACAGCCAACTGCAGAAGCTTATTCTAGGTTGAAAGGAACAACGTGGAAATCCGACACACCGATCATATTTGTGCAGTTTACTAACCAAGGCGATATAATGGAGATAGATGAGTATCGTCAAGCATTGTATCAAGTGGACGGCTTAAAAATTTCATTTGATTTATCTTCTTTTCTAGCAATGAAAAAAAATTAACAGTAGAAGGATATATCGATTGGCAGATTACTATATTGAAGAAAGGAATAGCTGAGCTTGAAGAAAAATCAAAAACAGCAGATGAAGAAACGAAAAAAATCTAAAACAAAAAATAAAAGAGTATCAGGGGTATATAGCTGACTACAGTAAGGCTGAAGCAAAAGAAGAAGTTAAAGAATTTTTGCCTGATATAAATAAAGCAGCAGAGGCATTATTACCGTATGCTAAGTTTGAAGGGATGTTTAATGCAGAGAAAACAGAATTAACTATAGAAAAATTTCCTGGTATGTTAGCGAAAGGAGAAATGCTAGACAAAATGGAAAGTATAGCACAAAATGAAAAGATTTTGTACATAGGGATTGATGTTCATAAAGACACGTATGCACTGTGTTGCTTTGACTTTCAAAAGAATGGAATAGTCAATATTCGTGCAGACAGCTCTTTTTTTAACTCATCATATATAGTTTTTGCTAACATTGAGTCTCTTTGCTGATGTGAAATAAAAATTTTCATTATTTTCCTTCGTTCAATAAAGTTTACACAAAACTTGAAACAGCCCCAAAAGTATCTATTTGTGTTTTTTGCTTTCAAAAAAAAGCTATTATATCTAGCTAGGTTTTTCAGAAAAATAGCCATTTTATGTTATTTTTCCTAGCAATCTCGACAATTGTGAAAGAGTCTAACATTAGTATTTTAAGTAGCAACTGGGGCAGTTTGTAAGAATAATAAGTTATAATTGTACATAAAAAATTATGTATAAACATTAAATTTACCCTCATTCCTGTCATAAAGAGCAAGGCTGATTTCACCACGTCGTGCACTGTTTATTAATCTCTTGATTTGGTTTACTAATTCTGAAGGCTTACAGCTAACTTTTACGAACTCAGATGGTCGACAGCTAATATAATACTTATCATTATTAATTAACGTAACCTTCAAAGATTCAGTATAATATTCAAAAGATACTATATGAACCATTTGAATATGAATGTCTCCCCTTCCATGTTCCTTATGAAGAACTATTTCATCTTTATTAATTGTAAATACATATACATCATCTACATACATATTATTTACTCCCTATTACCTATGCTTATAGCATGTACCTAATGTAAAAGTCAAGAATATGGGGTGTAGAGGCACGGAAATCAATTTTACTAAAAACAGCCGATAATGTAGGTATGGAAATAGAAAATATATTTGATTACTTTAGCGACATCAAAATAATTAGCAATCACGACGGATA
The DNA here is from genome assembly GCF_024400535.1 of Treponema denticola. Taxonomy (NCBI): domain Bacteria; kingdom Pseudomonadati; phylum Spirochaetota; class Spirochaetia; order Treponematales; family Treponemataceae; genus Treponema; species Treponema denticola. The sequence continues at coordinate 2,901,479 of NZ_CP038800.1, read as the reverse complement.
TTTTTACAGCGTAAATGAAGCTTTAAAAATATTACTACTTGGACTTCTTTGTGGACGTAAAAATATTAGAGAGATACACGAGTGGGCAACTGAAGATATTATAAAAGAAAAACTTCGTAAAGAATTCGGAATAGAGAAAATACCTTGCTATTATTGGCTAACCTGTCTACTTAAATTGATAAACATAGACTCATTAAACGAATGTTTTATGAATATGGCTGAGGCTCTTATCAAAGAATACGGTACAGAAAAGCCTCTTACAATAGCGATAGACGGAAAAACTATCCGTTCAACAGATAAAATGAGCAGCTATGAAAGTCCGCTGCACATAGTCTCTGCACAAGTTGCAGAATTTGGTATAACATTGGCACAAAAGTGTGTTAAAGGAAAGACAAACGAGATACCTACGGTTCAATCTCTTATAAAAACTCTTAATATAAAAGGGCATATAATCGTTGCAGATGCCTTAAATTGTCAAAAAGAAACGGCAAAATCATAAAAGAAGGAAAAGGGGACTATTTATTGTCGGTAAAAGGAACCAGCCTTTATTAAAAGCGGATATTGAAGAATATGTTCAAGATGAAATTTAAGAAAACAAATGGACACAGCTTGTAAAAGTGAAAAAAATCGTGAAAGAGTTGAAAAGCGAACAGCCTTTTGCACAACTAATTTAGGTTGGATGGATAATACAGATGAATGGGAGGGGTTAAGCTGTATTGGAGCTATTCATTCAGAGTTTAAGAGTAAGAAAGGAAAGAGTGATGAATGGCATTATTATATTTCGAGTAGAAAACTTACAGCTCAACAGCTATTGGATATAGCAAGAAAAGAATGGGTTGTAGAAACCATGCATTGGTTATTAGATGTTCATTTTAGAGAAGACTTTCGGCGGCTTTTAGATAAAAATCTACAACAAGCATTGAACATAGGACGGAAAGTGGCGTTAAATTTGGTCTCGCGATACAAACAAAAAAATGCACCTAAATCTTCTTTGTCACACATTATGTTTAAAGCTCTCATGGATATATCTTTTATCAAAAAAATATTACAAAATTGATTTCCATGATTTTAGGTTGAAAATTATTGGTTTTTATGGTATAGTGAGGAAGGGTCGAAAGAATGTTATGTGGACAAGCTAACCGCTTGCGGAAAGACTTGTTCGGAACCGACCTATAACATTTATTTCGATCTAAAAATAAATTTATAGGAAAAAAGAGGGAGAAAATTGAAAACTATACTTAATATTTTTTCTAGAGGATTTATCGGATTGTATGCAATTCTGACTCTTATTGCAGTGATTGCAGAAATTAAGGGGATAGGTTTTAAAACTGTTCACTTGCTGTATTTTGTCGGATCTATTTTGTTGATTTCGGCTGCGGTTACGAATCTACCATGGCTTGTATATCTTTCTTTAGTGTTAATGATTCCATTAGTAATTTTTACCGGTTATGTGGCTGGGAATTTAGAATGGTCTCATATTATAGTTCGCATATTGATTACATTACTATTGTCTTTACTATACAGATACTCAATTTGCTGAGTAAGTAGAAAAAAATGTAAAATAATTTTTTTTAATATGTATGATGATAATCAAGTTTTGGATATTTAGCTAAAAGAGTGGGGGCGAGAATTTAATCGAACTATTAAGATATAAAAGTTTTGCTTATAATTTTATTTAAAAGGGAAATTGAAAATTAACACATAACGCCTGCTTCAACCTGACATTGCGGACGAGCCGCAAATGCAGGTTAAGCGGGGCGTTAGATTGACAAGCTGACCGCTTGCGGAAAAGTTTGTGCAGAACCAACCTATAATGTTTTCTTCGATTGAAAAATATTGTTAGGAAGCCAAGTATTATAAAGCAGCAGTATAACTGTATAAAATATTTTTTCTCTAAAATAAAAATATATGTATTGAAAATATTGCAAAAAGTATGTATAATATACTATGATATTTGAATGGGATAAGAATAAATATAAGAAAACATAATGTTTCATTTGAAGAAGCTCAGGAAGCTTTTTTTGATAAAAATAGAGTTATATTATATGATGAAAGATATTCGGATAAAGAGAAAAGATATTTTTGTCTTGGTAAAGTTGAAGATAAAATATTGACGGTACGTTTTACCTTGCGTAATGAGAATCTTAGGATAATAGGTGCCGGATATTGGAGAGAAGGAAAAAGAAAATATGAAGAAGAAAACAGAATATAGTGATGCTCCTCAACAAGTAGCTGAGTCAATATCATTATCGGAAAGGATAGATGATTTTTTACCGCCTCCTGACAGATTAATAAAAAAATCTGAAAAAGTAAAAATTACGATAACGCTTGACTGTGAAAGTGTTGCATTTTTTAAGGCTTCAGCAAAGAAAAATAATGTAAAATATCAAACAATGATAAATGAAATATTAAGCAAGTACGCTGAAAGATATAGTTATACGGTTTGATAATTATAAAAATTAATCTTGTAACTATCAAAAAGCAAGATAAAGATCCTGATTATCTGTACAAAATATCTGTAAATTAGGATATTTTCTGTGCAGTAAGAAAAGTTCCGTACTTACTGCATAGATTTATTGTTTCGCACAAAGTTGAGTCTTTTGGAAAAAACAACTGCAAAATAAAAGTTATACAGTTGTATGCGAGAAAAAAGTTCTCCATTTCTTATAGACAAAATACTTAAATCTGTGGTAAAATAATCCCACAAGGAGATGCAAATGCCAAGAATAGTTCCGATAAGAGATTTAAAAAATACTACAGTAATTTCACAAATATGCCATGAGGATAAAGAGCCTATTTTTGTTACAAAAAACGGTTATGGAGACATGGTAATTATGAGTATGGAAACCTATGAAAAAAATCTTTTTCTTTCCAATGTTTATGGTAAACTTGAAGAAGCAAAGCAAGACATGAAAAACGGCAGATATTCTTCTGTCGAGGATGCAGTTTCTCGTATAAGGGAGAAACATGGCCTATAATGTTCGGATCATGGAAAAAGCAGAGGAAGATTTGTCGGAAATAGTAACATATCTTTCTGATATGCTCTGCAATCCTAAGGCTGCTGACAGTTTGCTGGAAGAATTTTTGGAGGTAAAAACAAACCTTGAAGATAATCCGTATATGTATCCTTTAAGTAATGATTTGGTGCTGCAAATAGAAGGATATCACAGGTTCCTTTTTAAGAAAAATTATATTGCGTTGTATCTGATTAATGATGACAAAAAAGAAGTTTCAATAATGCGTATTTTTTACGCAAAAAGAGATTATAATAATTTAATATAAATAAAATCTAACACCCGCTTCAAGTTGACATTGCGGACGAGTCGCAAATGCAGGTTAAGCGGAAGATGTTAGATTGCACCTTCGGGCAGAAAATATAACAGGAAAAGAGGTATAGATCAAAATTGCTTAATTTGTTTATCGATCAATCGAAGAAAGAAATTAATAAATTCTATACTAAAGGAGGCACAAGGTCAGTCTATGAAAAAGAATTATCCGTCTGATATTTTTAAGTTAAATAAGTATTTTTTACTTCTTTTAATTTTATTTGGTTGTGTAAATTTTTATTTTACGATTATTTCTTCGAATATGATTTCAAAAATTGCGGCTGAGGCAAGTTTAGGGAATCTGAAATTTTTGGAAGTTTTAAAAACAGCAGGACTGATCTTAACTTTTTTTATATTTCAAATAGTTTTTAAACTAATTCTGAACTCGCGATTTTTTAAAAAATCTGCACTAAAAATGCAAAATAAAATTATACAGAAATATTTTAGTTTGCCATTTTCATTTTTTTATGAACACAACGCAGGGGATATTGTATCATCAATTTATCAGTTTTCTACTAGTTCCATATCGCATACGATTGCTTTTTTTGAAAATGTATCGCAAAGCTTATTAACTGTAATTATTCTTGCCTTTCTTTTTTATAAAAATTTTTGGCTCACACTGCTATTCTTAGTTTTTTCAATGCCTTCAATCATTGTTCATCTTGTATATTTAAAAAAAATACAAAATATAAAAAGAAATGTAAATCAGCTTTTTCCAAAAACTTTTAGAGAGTTAAAGGATGTTTTAACAGGGGCGTTGGATATATCTACAAATAACATTTTTCCATTTTTTCAAAATAAATTTAAAACTGATTTTGATGATTTAACAATGAATGGCTTATATGCGGTTTCAAAAACTCAAAGATTACAACAACTCGTATTCGTAAATTCTCAACGCATTATTCCGCTGCTTGCTATATTAGTTTATAGCTGTTTTAATAATGCGACAGATTCAAGTTTTTTTATTAGTTTTTATTTTTTAACACTTATGATACCAAATCTGTATAATCTTTTTTTGCTAAAGCAGATTTATAGAAATGTAAAAATTGCTCAAGAACCTCTTCAAGAGCTTTTTGAAACGCCTGATGAACAAACCGGAAATACACAATTTGAAATATTTAAGTACAAACTTACTGATTTTTCAGTTACGCTTAGAGAAAAGACATTGATTAATAAATTCAACTTAAATATACATGGTGGAGAAAAAGTGCTAATCATTGGAGGAAGCGGTACCGGTAAGTCTGTTTTATTAAATGCACTTATGGGTGTTGATTACCCGTGTACAGGCTCGCTGACAATCGGTGGTGTAGACATGGCGGCTGTTGACTTACATGCAATGAGAAAACGCACTGGATATTGTGATGTAAAAGGTTATGTTATAAACGGTTCTATTTTAGAAAATCTTCAATTCAATAATTCTCTTTCCGAAAATGAAATTAAAGGTCACTTAGAAAAAATGGGGATTTTAAAGTATATGCCGCGGCTTGCAGATTTAAATAGTGTAATTAGCTCTGATGAAGTTTCTGATGGTGAATGCGAAGTGATTTCTATTTTACGCTGTGTGTTTGCACAACCACAAGTTCTCTTTTTAGATGAAGCAACTTCTGGAATGACTGCGGAAATTGAAAAAATTATTCTAACATTTGCACAGCAAAAGGTAAAAGCAATTATTGCAATAAGTCATAACTATACAACAACAAAATATTTTAATAGGCTTATTTATTTAAAGGGAAACACAATTGGGCTTGATATGCCAATGCAGCAAGCTTTGAATGCTGATGAGGTAAAAGAATTTTATTCTCATCAAATAGGCAATACAGAAGATGCAAAATAGGAGGATATATGAAAACAAACTATATTAGAAAATATAAAAAATTATATTATAATGATAAGAAACTAATTGTACTGTGTATTTTTATTCTACATATTTTATCAGCCATAGTTCTTGCAACAAATGCATTTGTATCGAGGATATTTACTAATCAAAATCAATTTATATATTTAGCATGTACAGCTATTACAATGTTTATATATTCAGTATTGACAATTAGTCTTAATTTATTGGGCGAAAAATATTTAATGTTTCAACCATTATCAAAAATTATGCAAAAGAGTTTCGAGAAATGTGCCAATGATTCTTCGGTAATATTTGGAAACTCACAAGCCGGTAGTGGTATTTTTTCAATCATGAGTTTACCGCAAACTATTATTTCTTTCTATTTTGCAAGGATTAGCCTTTTTTCAAATATGTTAATTTTTGTAACGGTATCGACAATTCTTTTTTTGTTTTCTCCATTTGCGTTATTTTTAGTTGCCTTATCAATTGGATTAGACTTGTTTTTATTTATCTCTCGCAAAAAATTTGAAAGCTATAGACAAGAAATTGATGAGAATGGATTAGAGTCACAAATTATAACCCAAGATGTTTTTGATGCAATTGTGTCTGTGAAACTAAATGCAGCAGATGAAGTTTGTGCGTATCTTATTGATGAAAAAATTAAAAAAGAATTAAATTTCAGTGTAAAAATGTCTAACTTGGAAAAAGTAGTTAGTACGATAACTCAGTTAAAGTCGTTAATAATGCAAATGCTAGGTGTTCTATTTTTATATTCATTTTCAGATTATATTTTAATTTCTGATATTGCAAATATTATGTTTGTAAGTTCAATAATATCTTCGACCTCAAATAATATTATACATGGAATTATTGATATAAAAACTCTTTCACTCAGTGTTAGGCGACATATTGATTTTTTAAATACAAAAAATAAAGCAGAGTACTCTTTAGAAAAAAAACAAATACATGATAATACAATTTTGGATTTGCAAAATATTCAATATAAAACAGCTGAGAAGACTATCTTTGATAATGCATGTTTAAAAATAGCAAAGGGTGAAAAAGTTGCTATTACAGGTCAAAATGGTTCTGGAAAGTCTACCCTCTTAAAGATAATTGCCCATACATGTCCCAAGCTTGTTACAGCAGTGTGGAGTAAACCTCATTTATTCAATCTTTCTCTAAAAACAAATTTAACATTTAATAAAGATTTTGATATAAATAGAAAAAAGATTGAAAAGTTTTGTACTGAATTTGAATTAAACACTTTTTTTAATAGTCTTCCAAATGGTTTTGATACAAAAATCGATATGAATCAAATGACCATTTCTGACGGTGAGAATATGCGCTTAGCACTCGTTCGTAGTCTTGTTTATAATTCTGAAGTTCCAATTATTCTTCTGGATGAATTTTCTCGTAGTGTTGATTCTGCAATAGAAACAAAAATTGTCAAATATCTTTTATCATATAAAGACTTGACTGTAATTGCCGTTACAAATAGAACATCTACTGCTCAGTTGTTTGATAAAATTTATTGCATTGATCAGAATCAGATAAAGGTATGCTAATACAAATAGAGCTAATGGAATATGCCTAGTTAACTTGCTTTATAGGAAAAGGAGGTAACTTTACTTTATTTTTCTAAATGTATTGCTTTTGACCAAAACGATGGAAATAACGAAATTCAAATTGGATCTATTTTTTTTACAAAAGCAGGTTAAGAATTATTTCGGATAAGTGGAGCGCAGGAAAGTAATGAAATATGTGAATATTCAATAAATAAGCGGAAGAAAACTTGTAAGGATGTAAAAGAAACCTAACACCCGCTTCAACGCTGACATTGCGGACAAGCTGCAAAATAGTTTAAGTAGTTGTTATACGGATATGTCGCCGGCGTACTAATTTTTAGGAGGAAAAAGTGAAAAAAATAATCTTATTTTTATTGTTAATATTTACTACAATTCCAGGTTTTACTTATGACTATAGAGAAATTCTTTTTGGAAATAATTATGAAAATATCACAGAATGTACGGATGACGAAATATTAAAATATTTTAAAAGTCAAAAAAGCATAAAAGATGGGGATTATGGAGATAAATATGTACGTCTTTTTGAAGAAAATTATGAAAATGGAACTGTCTATCGGCTTTTAACAAGTTATGAAACTTTGAATGATGAAAATCTTTCAAAAATATATGAAAATAAAATGAGACTTAGACAATGGGTTTATATAAAAGTTAATGGGGTTTTCCATGAAATATCATATGGATATATTTATATACGGAATTCAGGTGATGGCACGGTAACAAGCTGGAATGAAGATAATTATGGTAATGTATCGGTTATAGAACGAAGTAATAAAATCATAGGAATTCTGGAGTTCAACAACGCTAAGCGTGTAATATTTCATTCTGCCGATTCGGATGATGGTGAAAGCTGGGAAACAACCGAACGTTCTACTTCCGCAAATTTTAAATATTGGAAAGATTTACAAAATAAATCTTTTTATAAAAACTGGTTGGGAGATGAATGTTTGCATTTAATAAGGAAGGATGTGGAAATCCCTGTAATCAATATCGATTATTCATATCCTCTTATTGATAAAGTTCGTCCGTTTAAATATACAATTCAAAATGCTTTTGATGGTAATCCATCAACAAGTTATGTAGAAGACACGGAGGATAGCACAATAAAAATTTCATTATATTCAAAAAATCTTAATTCAAACTGCATAAAAATGAAAATCATAAATGGATATGCACAAAATGAAATGCTTTATAAAAATAATAATCGGATAAAAGTTATTGATTCATTTAATGAAAAATCTACGGCAGTTACCTTAAAAGATAAAAATCTTGAACCGCAGATTATACATTGGATTGATTATGGTTTTTATGTAAAGGAATTTTATAAAGGGAAAAAATATAATGATACATGTATTGCCGAATTAGATTTTCAATCAGAAGATGGAAATTGGATATTTGAAAAATAATCGTCTAACGCCCGTTTAGGTTAGAGAAACCGGAATAATTTTCAAAATTTATGATCCGGCCTTTATAAAACCTTTATGCATTCATAATATTTTTTCCAAAAAAATCGATCGCGTTTTTAAAATCCTTTTCGTTCGGTCGGCCTTTGTTTAAACCGCCGATAAGTTTTAAAGGACCGAAGGTGTCAAAGCCTTTGCAGCCGAATATGCCCATACAGATTTTTCCGTTTTGTTCGGTTTTTTTGCGCAAAGTTTTTTCAAAACCGGCATTAACCGCGCCGGCGGTGTAAATAAAAAACAGCTTTTGTACACTGCTCACAAGCGCTTGTTCAAATAACTTATCGACCGGTTTTGCAAATTTAAAGTAAAAAATTCCTGAAGCAAAACCGATTGCTTCATAGCGATTAAAATCATCGGGATTAAAATCGCCGGCCTTTATCAAAACCGTTTCAGGAAACTTTTCCTTTATTTTATTCAGTACCTTTTCGGTATTTCCATGATGTGTTGAACTGTACACAATACATACGTTACTCATAGCAGATCTCCTTTATTATTTATATAGCCGTATTTTTTAGGATATATGGCCGATATATCTTTTCCAAAAACAATATTTCCATCGTTTAATCTTTTTTGTGCAACCGTTCGGTATGCAAAATCGATTGCGTTGCAGCCGCAGTTATAAAAACACTCTCCGCATAATATACAATTTTTTTGATTTTTTATCGATACCCTACCGTCTGTAAATATAAAATTATTAATGGGGCACACTGAAATACATTTTTTGCATGCACTACAGTTTTCCCGTATAATCGATACGGTTTTAAACTTTCCGTGTATTTTTTCCTGCGAAAGGAGCTTCAGCATAAAGCGCATTGGACCTTTGGTATAGGCAAAAGAAGCACTATTGTCTTTTATGTGTTCTTTATGTGAACACAGAGCAAACACTTTATTTACTGCCGTTTCTATTAAACCCTCTTCCATATCGCCGGGTTTGTTCTCCAGTATTTTGGTATGGAAAAATCTGCTAAGTGTATGAAACGAAGCAAGTTTGATTCCTAAAACCGGCACATATTTTTTCTTCTTTAATGCTCTTCCCATTTCTTCCAATGCGATAAACGAATGTGCTCCTCCATAAGTAATAAACGGAACTGCAATTTTTAAACATTGTTGATCCGGCAAAGGCAGAGCTTCGATGATACTCAGTATGTGGCTTTCAGCGTGTCCTGCGTATACCGGCGCTCCTACAAAAAGTACATCGAAATCTTGTAAGCGTTCTTCCAAGATTTTTTGCCTGTCGGATTTTGAGGCAAGCAATAGGCTGTCATCTTTTGTAATATTTATGATATCAGCCGTGCCGCCTTTATCTTTAATTTTTTTCTGAATCATATGTGCAGCAATCAATGTATGTCCTGACGGACTGAATACTATGATAACAGCTTTCATAATAAACCCTCCTATAAAATCAACAATCTGAAAAATTATCAAATTTTGAGGATTGTTGATTTCTCATTTTCGCAATGAAATGAGAAAATGTTTTATAATAAGCGATGTTTGCGATTAGCAAACTCGCCCGTGTTTTTAAGCGGTACCATTTGTACCGCTTAAAATAAACCCTCCTGTGTACTTAAATCGGGGATGTTGTTGTCTACCAATTCCGCCAAACGTGCAATCGCATCGAACTCTTTTTTTGAAAGAGAACTCAAATACGCTGCAAGTTTCTCGTTAAAACCGGCATGGAATTTTTCGTGATTGTTATATGCAACGATTCCTTCTTTTGTCAGCTTAAAATAAACGGTTTTTTTGTTATCCGCTTTTTTATATTTTTCTATCAATTTTTTCTTTAGCAGCTTATCTGCAACTTGTGTTACGGCACCGTTTGTAATGCCGAGTTTTTCCGAAAGCTCGGAAGCGCTGTATCCGCCGTCTAAACCTATTGCTTCTATAAAATGAATTTCGCTTTGGTACAATTTATGCTGCGTACCGAAAGTTCTGGGTTTTTTATCATTGGCGTTTACTTTGTACTGAATTTTTGCCGTCCGTTGTATAAGGCTTTCTACATCATTCATTATATCTCCCTTAAAATTCAACAGTTGAACAAAATATCAATTTTGGAAACTGTTGAATTATGCCGTTTCGCAATAAAATGAGAAACGGCATATAATAAGCGATGTTTGCGCAGCAAACTCGTCCGTGTTTTTAAGCGGCGTAACAATGCCGCTTAAAATAAACCTTCCTTTTTCTTTTAGTTGCTAAAATAAATATACATCAAAACACTTTTTTTGTCAATATGTTTTAGTAACTAAAATATATTAATGTAAGAAGCCTGCAATGGCAGCAGTGAAAAATTGCATAGGTATAATGGCAATTACTGTACCGTATCTCATGCTTTTTCTATAAAATGGATGGAAAATATGTTGGTAGATTAATAACCTAACACCCGCTTCAACGCTGACAACAAGGACAAGCCGCAAATGCAGGTTAAGCGAGAAGTTAAACATCTTTACTTAAATCGGCAATAGTTGTTTTGCTAAGCGAATCCTTCATTGCTTTTTGGGCATCATCTAATTTAGTATCAAGCACAAGATGAATTTTACTTCCCACAGGACATTTAGGATTCGGCTTAGGATGAAAATTAAAAATATCCCTTTCTTCCTCGCCTTCATTGATTGCATTGTAAACATCGAGAAGCGTTATTTTATCTGCAGCTTGAGCCAAGTGCGATCCGCCAATACCTGCGGCAGTTTCTACAAGTCCCGCTTTTTGTAACTGAAGCAAAATTTTTCTTATGATAACGGCATTTACACCCGTGCTTGCAGAAATAAAATCCGAAGTAACACGCATATCTTTTTCAAAATACCGGATACACAAAAGAGTATGGATCGCTGCCGTAAAACGAACACTTATTTTCATATTTCCAATTATACCATTTTCTTCAAGACTTCGCCAATATCGTCATTGATACAAATAGATTGCTTTTCTATTTTGAGCGGCACGGCGGCTTCTCCAAAATTGATGCAGGCATAACCAGCATTCGGATTTTTTTCCGTCATCTGCCAAAACGGATACTTTATTATTCTAGGCGTGTTTCCGCCGACGCCGAGCTCAAGGAACAAAACTTTTCCGTCGCCTTCCTGTTCACCGTTTTTTATTATATTCCGAGTTTGCAAAAACTTTTCATATTGTTTTGATGCCTTGTGCCAGCCTTTGTCCGTTACAAAAGTGTGGTCTGCCCGTAAGTTCATGCTCATCGGCTTTCCGCAAACAGGACAACGGGGAACAAGTTCTGTCGGAACTTTCATTTCATCACGAAATTCCCACATTGCTCGGATTTGTTTTTCATTGTCATAAGTTTCCTCATGACACGGCTCGCTGCATTGAAACAATCCGTAGTCGCCCTGCGTGTAAAATAGCCGGTTCTTGTCAAAGCCGGCTTTTTGAAAGCAATGGTCTACATTTGTTGTGATCACAAAATAATCCTTGTCCTTCACAAGCGAAAACAAATCTTTATAGACCGGTCTCGGCGGATCCATATAACGGTTTATCATAATATTACGGCTCCAATAAGCCCAAAGCTCTTCGAGGGATTCAAAAGGAGTGAACCCTCCGGAATACATATCATGAAAACCGTATTTTACCTCAAAATCAGAAAAATATTTTTCAAACCGTTCTCCGGAATAAGTAAATCCTGCCGAAGTGGAAAGCCCGCTTCCGGCACCGATGACAATTGTTTCCGCTTCTGAAAGAACCTGTTTTAATTCCTCAATCTTCTCTGTCATACAAAAGTCCCCTTATTTTTAGCGCCTGAAAATAAGCCCCTATAAATTTCCTCATCTTTTTCAGTGAACACATTAAACACAACCTTCATTCCGCCGGTATGGCCTGTCATGTTGGGGCTTGAGCCGGATTTCTCGTTTTTTTCTTTCCATTCCCTGACGGCAGCGGCCGCAATTTGTGCTGCCTCTTCCTGCGGAAAACCGAAAACGCCTGTTGAAATACAGCAAAAGGCTATCGACCTAAGGCCCTTATCATGCGACAAATGAAGACAAGATTTATAGCATGAAGAAAGCAAATCGCAATCAGTTTGGGTAAGCTGTCCTTCCACAATTGGGCCGACAGTATGAAGCACAAACTTACACGGCAGATTAAATGCAGGAGTAATTTTTGCTTGTCCCGTCGGCTCTTCATGCCCTTGCTTTTTTATAATCGAATCGCAGGCGGCACGGAGCCTGATTCCTGCAAAGGTGTGTATGCAGTTGTCGATACAATAGTGGCAGGGCTGCCAGCAGCCTGTCATTCCGCTGTTCGCTGCGTTCACGATTGCGTCAACTTTGAGTGTAGTGATGTCGCCTCGCCAAATGTAAAGATCATCACAGGCCGGAACCAAATCCGTTATGTCGGTAATTCCGCGCAATTTAATTTCTTCCTGCAAATACTCATCTTCAATATGCAAAAACTCTTCACTTGCAGGAACGGCATGACGCACATTCACAAGTGAGCGAAGAAGATATTTTTGCTCTGTTTCACTTTCAGGAATCTGCACTCCTCTATATTGTGAATTTTCTGCGAGAAGATATTCAATCAAAAAACGCCTCCGCTCTGTCTGTGTCATAATTCACCCTACTGAAAAGAAAACTCTATCGGCTTTGAAAAATCATTTCGCTCTTCCAAACCTTTTACATGACCAAGATTATTCAGTGAACCGCAGATATTCTTCAAATAAAAAACTTTGAACAATGGATGTTCTTGGTTGTTATGATAAAGTTCTCGAACAATCTTGCTTTTTTGCATTATTGCCTTTTTAATCCCGCGGATTTCTTCACTTTCTGCCGGAAATACAACTTCTGCACTGAACCGAATCCACGCTGTTGTAATTTCATCTTTCTGCAGACGGCTTCCGCACAAATCCATAAACGGCGATTTTTGCAATTCCGCATACATCGCCTTTTCGCTGTTTGTACAGAACCATAATTTATCATCACGCAAAATCATATACTGAACCGGACGCACTTTCGGCTTTCCGTCAAGCCCGATTGTAGCCATATACTGTAAGCCTATTTCATCAAGATATGCTGCGATATCGTTTATACTTAGTTTCCTTTCCATTACAACCTCATTAAAAATGCCCGGTGTCTGTGTAAGTTATTCGAACTGTTGTTCTAATTAACTTACAGCTATAATATACAACAAACTGTTTGTAATGTCAATAGAACTTCTGATTTTTTATGAAAAAAAATCAAAATTTAAAGAACATAACACAGTTTCGTTAATTATTACTAAAGCATCCCTTAGTTACTTGACGATAAAGGGCTCATATTATATTGTCAGAATATAGCGGGTATAAAATAGCCGATAAATGGGAGGTATGATAAAATAGTAAACAAACAAACGGTAATGTGATAAACTGAACTAAAAAGAAGTTCAGTGGAAACCAGGCAATAGTTCGTCATGTTTAGTGGAGGCAATGACCTCCGAATGGGAGAATGAAGAGCTTTTGCCGCATCATACAGTAGTCGTTAAAGACTGAATGGGAGATTGGAATATATTACCGAAAAGACTTTCCGCTGAAACACAAAGGGAGGGAGGTCGAAATGACATTTTTTATTGGCGTGGATTTGCACAAAACACAGTTTACAGTTCATGTAAGAACGGAAGAAAGGTCTGAAACCCTAAATCAGATAAGACAATATAAAACTGATGACAAAGGTTATGCCGACTTTATGACAAGAATAAAAGCTTACAAAGAAATCGGAGCTGTTGTAAAAATTGGAGTTGAATCAACAGGGAACACCCGTTTTTTCAAACACGAGGTAGAAAAAGCCGGAGCAGAAGTTACAGTCATAAATACTTTGAAGTTCAAGGTTATAACTGAATCTGCTAAAAAAACTGATAAGCATGATGCTTGTACAATTTCAGAGTTTCTTTCAAAAGACATGCTACCTGAAAGCTATCTTTGCAGTAAAGAAACTGAAAATATGAGGCGGCTTTTAAAGTCTAGGGAAAGGCTGGTTCGCTCGATAGTAGGTCAAAAGAATGAAGTTCATGCTCTTTTGGTAAGTATGGGGCTAAAAGATGAAAGCAGGAGCCTACAAAGTAAAAAAGGACGCCAGAGAGTTCTGGACGTCCTTGAGTCGAATAACGACAACGTGCTCGAGGCACAATCAGTACAACTGATGTTTGAAATTATAAGGCAAATGGAAGAAAGTGTCAAGATAATAGAAAAACAACTTACAGAATTGACAAAGGATGATCAAATGGTAAATCGTCTTTTGAGTATACGAGGTTGTGGAAAGATAACGGCATGGACTATAAGAGCCTATACTGAGGATATGGGAAGGTTTGCAAGTGCAAAAAAATATGCAGCCTTTTGCGGACTTGTTCCATGGGTGTCTGATTCTAATGAAAGTATTAGGCATGGAAAAATTACGAAGCGAGGCCCGCAGGAATTAAGAGTGAGCTTTGTACAATTGGTAATGGGTATAAGACGTTGCAAAGATACTGCCTGTTGGCGTTTAATGCAGCGTTATGAATATATGAAAACACATAAGGGCAGCGGAAAGTCAATCATAGCCGCTGCGAGGAAGTTGGCAGAGATTGTATGGGCAATGCTCAGCAATAAAGAAGATTTTGACTGTGAAAAGATGAAAGGAACATACAACCGTATGAATCTTGCAGTTTAATTTTTATCTGCCATCTATTTTAATTTTTTTTAAGAAAGTCGATTTTGTTTGTTGACTTTTTATGGGAGGAGATATGAAAAGAAAAATTATATTAATTATGTCCATTACTATTTTAACTGTAGGTACTTCAGGTGTTTTTGCAGAAAAAGCAGGAACGCTGAAAGACCTGCTGATGCGCTTGCCCGATGCGGCATTTTTGCCTACATTGAACGAAATAAAACGCAGCGATGGTTTCAATCCGCTTATTGAAGTATACGATGAGGAAAACCGCTACTTGAGTTTTAAAGCCGTAGGAGATGTCTACTACTGGGAAATGTGTTACTGGAATCTGAAAGGCGGCAAAGAAAAACTGATTTTAGTGAATTCAGACTTATTTCCGGCTTTTTATCTTTACAGCAACGGCAAAGTTTCCAAAACGGAAAACTTCGGCATTCGGGATATATGGAAAAAAATCGGAGGCTCTTCTATAGTAGGAGCTATGGGGTAAAAACCTGTTGAGCATAAATCAAGAACCCCGATATTCTTTAGTCGGGATATGTCGGCTTATTTTATAATTTTCGCTTCTATAGCTGACGTAATTTCCGAATTGCAGACCATATACGGTAACGGCATCGTTTTGGTTTTTTGTGTTTTCCATGCCGCTTTTTTCTTCAAGGGCAAGTCGGATATCTTC
Organism: Treponema denticola; assembly: GCF_024400535.1. Taxonomy (NCBI): domain Bacteria; kingdom Pseudomonadati; phylum Spirochaetota; class Spirochaetia; order Treponematales; family Treponemataceae; genus Treponema; species Treponema denticola. The sequence continues at coordinate 2,885,977 of NZ_CP038800.1, read as the reverse complement.
ATGTGTCAACACGAAAGAATGTATCAATTCGATAAGGTCTTTGCGGGAAAGTGTTTCTAAATATGATAAAACGGCAGCTGATATATCGGGCATATTGTGTATAAATTATGTATCGGTCTATGATGTAAAAAAATAAATAGAATGATGCCTTGAGATAATAGCAATGGCTTCTTTATTTGAACCTTTACACATATCCCAATCCCTATGTTTGAAATCTCAACTAAAAAACCATCAAAACCTTTGTAAAAACACTGGGTTCTTAGGGCAGAGCCCTAAGCGGTTCTTTTGAAGATAGGAGGGGTTATAGGGGAGGAAAGAAACTTTTATCCGAAAAAGTGTCTTTCCTCCCCTAACAAGTTGCCAATCCCCTCATTTTCTACTATAATAAAGACAGTATGAAAAAACTTAACGGACTCATAGCCTCCGACGGTTTAGCCGCCGGACCGCTGTATTGTATAATGGAACAGCCTGAAACGGTGATTCCTTCTTATTCCATATCTGAAAATGAAATTGATTTGCAAAAATCGAGATTGACCGGTGCCGTGGAAAAGGCAAAAAACGAGCTTTCGGAACTGATATCTTCATCATCTGATGTAGAAAAAAGCGAAAACGACAAGACCGGTGAAGATATTATATCAACCCACATTCTTATGTTGTCGGATACGGCCTTTTTGGATTCCGTTTTTGCCGATATCAAAAAAACAAGGATGAATGCCGAGTTTGTTTTAAAAAGAAAATTGGACGAAACCGTTGCAATGCTGCAAACAGCCGGAGATGAATACCTTAGCGCAAGAGCTGTAGATATTCAAGATGCCTTTGAATCCGTTTTTGTTCATCTCCTTAAACAAGGAGCAAGGGATTCCCGATTTACAAAGGTTCCAAAGGGTGCGATTATTGCAGCCAAGCTGATAAAGCCCTCCGAGGCTCTCTTGGTAAAAAATGCGGGAGTGAGCGGTATAATTATGGAAGAGGGCGGCGTTACCAGCCATATTTCGATTATGGCCCGTGCTTGGGATATTCCCATGCTCGTAGGTGTAAAAAACTGTATGGATTTTGCCCGAACCAATATGCCCGCGGCTCTCGATGCGGACGGAGGCTTTGTTTTATTTAACCCTTCCAAGACTCTTATAAAAGAATATGAGAGCCGTATTGAAAAAAGAAATGCTGAAATTAAGGAACTCTTAGAAGCTCAAAAAAATTATACTGAGCGTCTTTCAATCACAACAAAGGATGGAGTTAAGGTTTCGGTAAATGTGAATATTGCCTTCCCTGAAGAAATTGAAAATAAATTCGTTACCATATCAAACGGTATAGGTCTTTTCCGTTCCGAGTTTTTATTTTTAGAGGACGGTAAAATTCCCGATGAAGATACTCAGTTTGAAGCCTATAGAAAAGTTGTTGAGGCTATGGGCAAAAAGCCCGTAATTATTCGAACCTTCGATGTGGGTGCCGACAAGATGATTGATGAGCAGGAAACTTTGCGTGAAAAAAATCCTCTACTCGGCTGGCGGGCTGTCCGTTATTGCATAGAAAGAAAAGAAGTATTTAAAACTCAAATAAAGGCTATCCTGCGGGCCGGAGTTTTCGGGAATGTTTTTCTTTTGATTCCGATGATTTCAAACATTGAAGAAATTATTGAAGTTAAAAAAATAATCGAAGAATGTAAACTTGAATGTAATGCTGCCGGGAAAAAAATAATTGAAAAAGTTAATGTCGGAATTATGGTTGAAGTTCCCTCCACGGCTGTAGCTGCCGACCTCTATGCTCCTTATCTGGATTTCTTTTCTATCGGAACAAACGATCTTATTCAATACACGATGGCGGCAGACAGGGAAAACACAAAGGTCGCTTATCTTGCAAATTATTTTGAACCGGCCGTTTTGCGGCTTATCAAAAACGTTATCGATGCACAAAGGTTTATAAAAGAACAGGTAGGGCATTTGGTTTCTATGTGCGGAGAAATGGCCTCGCATGAAGATGCAGCCTTTTTACTTTTAGGAATGGGCTTGAGACATTTCAGTATGCCTGCCGGAAAAATTTTAAAAATGCAAAAGTTTATGCAGTCCGTAAATGTCAAGGATGCGGAAGCCTTATATGAAAAAATTAAAAAATTAAATTCCGCATCTCAAATAAAAGCAGAGGTACAAAAAGCATTGGAGAAATATTATGCCGAAAACTAAAGATGAAATTATTGATGAAGAAAATATAAGTTCAGATAACTCGGAATTTTCTCATCAAAAAAAATATAAAAACATTCCTCTGATAGCCATTGTAGGCCGGCCCAATGTCGGCAAGTCTACATTGTTTAACCGCTTTTTAAGAAAGCGCCGTTCCATTACCGATCCGGCTCCCGGCGTAACCCGCGATCCCGTCGAAGCACAGGCGATTATAAACGGCCTTCCTGTTATGCTTGTAGATACGGGCGGCTTTAAACTTACAAGGAGCGGCGATAAATTTGAAGATACAATAGATGAACTTGTTATGGAAAAAACTATTTCCACTTTAAAAAAAGCCGACAGGATTTTGCTTCTTCTCGATGCAGGTCTTGCAACTGCGGAAGACGAAGAGTTTATTCAATTTTTACGGCCATATTTTAATAAGCTGGTTGTTGCCGTAAATAAGACTGAGGGCGGAAGACTCATGGCAGAGGCTTGCAACTATTACTCTTACGGCTTTAAATCCTTGACCTGCATAAGTGCCGAACACGGCGATAATATTTCGGATCTGGCTGAAGAGTTGACAGCCGGTCTTGATTTTAGCAATGTAGAAGAACTTGAAGAAGATGATACAATAAGAATTACGATTGTCGGTAAACCCAATACGGGGAAGTCAACATTGGCAAATTATCTTACAGGTTCTTCCGCTTCGATAATTTCAAATGTTGCAGGAACTACCCGCGATATTGTTGAGGGCGAATTTTCTTATAAAAATAAAAAATTTCTTATTCAGGATACTGCGGGAATAAGGCGCAAGGCAAAGGTCAACGAAGATATAGAATATTATTCCGTAGTGCGTGCAATTAAAAGCATGGACAATGCCGATATAGTTTTTCATCTGATAGATGTTCAAGAAGGCTTAACAGAACAGGATAAAAAAATTATAGTGCAGGCAACTAACCGCGGCCTCGGCGTTATCTTTGTTTTAAATAAATGGGATTTGATGGAGCAAACAAAAAAAGCTTTTAAGGATGAAGAAGAGCGCATAAAAGTTATGTTCGGCAAAATGGATTATGCTCCCGTACTTGCTATTTCGGCAAATGAGGGGACGGGAATCAAAGAGCTTTTAAACACAGCCGTCAAAATGTTTGAGCAGCTAAATAAAAAAATAGAAACCTCGGCTCTAAACATTGCCTTAAAAGATTGGCTTCAAGCTGCTCCTCCTCCGCAAGGCCGTCAAACAGCCTTTACCTTTAGGTACATTGTGCAGACAGGTTCTCGTCCGCCGGAATTTTTGTTATTTTCAAACAGGCCCGATTATGTAACCGAGTCTTATATGAGGTATATTCAAAATAAAATCAGAAGCGATTTAGGTTTTGAAATGATTCCCATCTTACTTAAAGTTAAGGGAAGCCGAAAACGCTGGGAAGAAAGGCTTTAGGAATGAGAGGTTTTTCGATAGGTGAAGTTGAAAAAATTACGGGGATAAAATCTCATACTTTAAGATATTGGGAAGAGAATGTCCCCATCTTGCAGCCTAAAAAAGATTTGGGCGGAAGGCGTATTTACAGCTCCCATGATTTGGGAATCATCTATCGGCTGGATTATTTAATAAATAAAAAAAAGTACACGGTTGAAGGAGCTGCTGCCGAAATAATAAATCAAAGTGCAGCCCAAGGCTCCCTTACGGCTAAAATATCCGAGCTTAGGGATCAGCTTTTAGATATTTACGGAATTATACGGGAAGAAAAAAATGACTGAACAAAATAAACCATTTTACGAAAAATTTGTAAAAAAGAATGAGGCAAAAATTCATCATCAAAAAAAGAAAGAAATTGATGAAGACTTGAATAAAGAAAAGAGGTCTGAAAAGAAAAACAATAGGGAAGAGTTTCCGGTAAAGATTGTAAAGACAAAAAATACCGGCAAAAATATTTTTAAAGAAAATGATGAAGATACAAAAGCTCTTTTAAATTCCTTTGATTTAATAATAAAAGATGCTCTAAAACTTTCTTCAAAACAAACTGCTTCGGTTCCAAAGGATATCCGCATCTTATTCCATGAGCTTACAAATGAAAGAGGCTCGCGAAAAGTAAATTACCTAAACAATCCCGTAAAATTAACGGCCTATATTTACCACTATATGTGGTGGAACTTGGTGCGTATTTCAAAATTGATAGGCAATCTTGATTTTGATTTAAAGGACGGAGACATAATTGCAGATTTCGGCTGCGGGCCCATGACCCTTATGTGTGCTTTTTGGATTGCCAAGCCTGAACTGCGTTCAAAAAAACTTCATTGGTATTGTGCCGATATTTCGGGGAAGGCTTTGGCGGCAGGAGAAGCTTTGGTTAATTCTCTTTTTGCCTTTACAAATCAAAAGGCCGGAATAAAGCAAGCATCTAATTGGAAGCTTACAAAGTTAAACGGCAGTTTCGGCCTTCCTTTAAAAGAAAAAGTAAACCTTTTTGTAAGTGCAAATATGTTTAACGAAATATTTTGGGATTCTTCAATTAAGATTGAAGGTGAAGCTGAAAGAGCTGCAAGAACCATTAGGCATTATATTCAAGAGAACGGAGCAGCCTTGATAATTGAGCCAGGCATTCCCCTTGCCGGCGAATTCGTTTCGGCCTTGCGAAAAAACTTTATCGAAAAAAAATATAAAATAATTTCTCCCTGCCCACATGCAGGAATTTGCCCTATCCCCGGAAAAAAAATGCCTGAACAAAAAAATATAAAATATCCTATAGCTTCGGATAAGTGGTGTCATTTTTCTTTTTATGCAGATGATGCTCCTCCAAAACTTGTTGAGCTTTCTGAAGCCGCAAGACTCGAAAAGACCAGAGCAAGCCTTTCTTTTATATATTGCAGAGAAGAAGAAAAGCCGGCTGAATTTGAAAATGAAAAAAAAGACTTCCTTGCACGCATAAGCTCCGAAATAATAAAGCTTGGCGATGGAAAGATCGGCCGTTATGCCTGTTCCGAGAAAGGCTTTTTACTCTTAACCGAAAAAAAAGGTTCAAGGTCAAAGCTTAAAGAATATGTAGACGGCTCTCTTATAAAAATTGAAAACGAAAAAATAAATCGATTCTTCCATGACAGAAAAACCGGTGCCTTGATTATAAGGGTATCTGCCGATTGATTCTTATATAGATTTGATTTTAAGATAAAAGGAGGGCTTATGAAGCGGAGGATGAACAATATTTTTTGTAGTGACGGAAGAGCCTTTCTGCTTGCTTTAGATCATGCAGCAATGATGCCGTCTCCGGATTTACATGATGCCGGCTGTGTGATATGTGAAGCAGTATCCGGAGGGGCTGATGGAGGTATCTCTTCATTACTAAAGCATATGGAGAGGCTGGATCTATTGTATTCGGCAGAAGATGTTGTAAGAGTTGGAGCTGATTCTATGCTATGTATGAGTTATCCGGGCTCTACGGATAATGAGCATAGCCTTAAATATCTTGCAAAACTTTGTGCAGATGGAGAAAAATTCGGAAGGATGATTCAATACAGTTCAATGCATCCGGATTCTCCCATTCTTATTAGTCCTCAAATGCTGCATAGAAGTGAGATTGTGTTAACGGGAGGAGCAATCAGTCCCGATGAAAAAAATTTTTATACTGCAAACAGATTATTATCTACAGGTATAATTAATTGTAAACCTTTGATTGCTAAAAAATTCCATTTTGAGGAAGCTCAAAAAGCTTTTGAAGCGTCTATTGTTCCGGGTACATTTCGTGTTATCATTAAAGATTAAAAATTTTATTTTTTATGAATATGTATCTGTGTTTTCGCCAAAAACAAAGAGGAAATAATGAGAATTAAGGATAAGTTACAAGCTATTACCAATGGAGAAAGCTGTGTTGCTGTCGGTTTTTTTGATGGACTTCATATTGGACACAGAGCCCTTATTGATAGACTCTGTAAATGCGGAAATCTAAGGCCTGTATTAATTAGCTTGTCCAATAATTCCAGACCTGTTATTTATACTGAAGAAGAAAAGTCCTATTTATTGCAAAAAAGCAAACTGGATACTATGTTCTCTCTATCTGAAGATACAATCAAAAATATGACGGCAGAGTCTTTTGCTCATGATGTGTTAAATAAGATGCTGAATACAAAAAACCTTGTAGCCGGAGAAAAAGCTTTGTTTGGGCTTGATCAGGTAGATGTAAATCATTTTCGTTCAATTGGAGAAAAATATGGGTTTACTGTGGAAACTGTTCCAATGGAATGTATCGACGGCATTGAAGTTGGTTCCAATACTATCAAACAAGCAATTCAAGCCGGTGATTTTTCTAAGTTATTCTCAATGCTTGGTGCACCTTATCTTATAAGCGGTACTGTAGTTCATGGAAAGGGTACCGGACATAAATTCGGTATACCTACGGCAAATCTTTCTGTTGCACCAAATAAACTTTTCCCGCCTCACGGGGTCTACGGCTCAATAAGCCGCTTTCAAGCTGAGAATCACTTTGGACTAACAAATATAGGTTTACGGCCATCCGATGATGATATTCCAATTCCAACTATTGAAACATTTTTATTGAATTTTGACCGCAATATATATGGACAAAAAATTTTTCTTGAATTATTGGTTTATATTAGAGGTATCCGGAAATTTAAAGGTGGTCTTGCAGAACTAAGACAGCAGATCGATAAAGACATTAAACAGATTAATAGTTATATTAAAGAACATCTCAAATAAATCCTCTTTTTGATTATGATAACCGGTTTGTATGCATATTGTCTATCATAAGGTCTTTTGCTATACTCTTCACTATGGCAAGACAGACTTACGGGACGACACCTTGGGGTGCATGGTTTTTGGAGATGCTAAGGGCCTATGATGATTCAGGCCGATTGTCCAGAGGAAAAACTTATGCAAACACAGGGAAGGTAAATTCTCTTGCGGTAAACGGGCAAACGGCGGGAGCAAAGGTAAAGGGGAACTATTCTCCTTGGTACCATGTGTATTTTAAATTCCCGCCCCTTTCAAAAACAAATGAAACCGCAATCCGCTCAATCTTAGAAAAACATCCGATTGAACTCGCGGGCCTTAGAGCGGGAATTATGAGCCCGGCCCTCATCGAAGCCTTAAAGAAAAAAAAGGTAAGGCTCATTCCTGCCCGCTGGAATTTAATCGAAAGGGACTGCACCTGCCCCGATTCGGGAGACCCTTGCAAGCACATGGCGGCCGTTCTTTTTTTACTTGCCAAAGAAATAGATCATGACCCGCGCCTCTTGTTTAAGCTTGCGGGCTTTGACATTGATTCTATAAATGTACCGGAAACCGAAGTCTTCGAAAAAGGCGGAACACAAAAACTTGGGCTCCTCCAAGAGCAACCCGTTCCGTTGAGTCTCCGTAAAAATGAAACCTTAAATGAGGCAGCAAACTTATCTTCAGGCTCATCAGTCAATGAGGCCGTTCATAATTCTTGTGAATTACAGAGCCCTTTAAAGTTTTCCCTTGGAGAATCCTATCTTCCGCTGATAACAAATATTCTTCCTCCTGAACCTAATTTTACATCAAGCGATTTTATAATCAAGCTGACGGAATTTTATCATAAGGCGGTTTTAAATTACGGACTCAACTTTTACAGTCAAGAAAAGCAAAACGAAAAACAAGAAGAAAAATCGGTAAACCCTTTTTTGTTTGCGAGGGTAAAAATAAATATCGACAATATCCGAAAACAAAAAAGAGCTTTCCCCCTTGAGCCTAAAAGCCCTCTAACGGTAAACATAAAATTAAACGAAACCCGCGAAATAAATCAAACCCTTTTACAAGCTCAAAATTTTTATAAAACAAGAAACAGCTTAAACGAGATGAGCCCCTCGGTTAAAATTCTTTTTTCTCTCTTTGCCCTTGCAGGAAAACTGATTCAAAGCTCTGCATTTATACCCGCCGTATTTACCGAAAACAAAAAGCTTTTTATCTTTTGGAAAAGTCTTTCGGCTTCTTCCGAAATAAAGGCCGACATTCTTAAATTTGCAGCTTCCCTCACAAAGGACTTTTTTCTTCCTGTTGAAAAATGGGGAAGGCTCTATTGTGCAGAACTTTTGCTTACAGCTCTTTTAACCGAATATGCGGCATCTTTAAAATTTTTTCCTAATAAATCCTATACTAAGGACAAAGAAATAGATAAGCTCTTTTTTTCAAATGAAGAAATCGATATAAGCGTTCCCGGCAAGCGGAATTTGGATACGGTAATTTATTCTTGGCTTTCGGTTTTAAATTACAGTAATTGCGGATATGAATACCGTTTAACTTTGGAGGCCTTAAAGGACGACGAATTCTTTTTGCTCTCCGCCCTTGTCCGCAAGGCTAAAGAAAAGCAAATAGAGGCAGGCGATGACTCCTTCGCTCTTGAAGCAGAGGCACCCTTTGCCGAATTAAATATTGCGGCAAAGAGGAGTAAAAACCCTGACGATATTTTGCGTTTTCCTGCAACCCTTTCAGCTTATTTACCTGTTCTTTCGATTCTTGCAATTAAAAAAAATGTGATGCTTTCGCGGGAAGAAACGGGACTTTTTTTACAAAAGTCGGCAAAGCTTTTACAGCGTTTCGGCATCGATATAGTTTTACCTAAAAGCCTAAAAAACGTTTTGACTCCCAAACCTGTCATAAGCGTAAAATCCGTAAAGGGAGCAGGAAACGTAGTTTCATTTTTAAACCTTGATGATGTTCTTTCTTATGACCGAGCCCTAATGTTGGGAGATACCCTAATAGATATAGAAGAATTTAAAAAGCTCTTTTTAAATAAATCGGGCTTGGTAAAATTTAACGATCAATTTCTTTTACTTGATCCCGAAGAAGTTGCCAAGATGTTAAAGGCCCTTGAAAAACCGGCAGATACAAAGGAGGTTTTACAAGCGGTTCTTTCGGGAAACGCAGTCTGTTCCAAACCCGCCTCAGAAATTATCAAGGGTATTTTCAGGCAAGAAGAGGTTCCCGTTCCTCAAAATCTAAATGCGGAATTAAGGCCTTATCAAGAACAGGGCTACCGCTGGCTTTATGCAAACATCAAAAGCGGCTTCGGCTGTCTTTTGGCCGACGACATGGGCTTGGGAAAAACCGTACAGATTATAAGTTTAATGCTTAGCTTTAAAAATTCAAAAGAAGCTGAAATGCCTTTTTTGGTTATAGCCTCTGCAAGCCTTCTTTCAAACTGGGAACATGAAATAGCAAAATTCGCTCCTTCTCTTAAAACCGCCGTTTATCATGGGGCAGGGCGTAAGTTCAATATCGAAGCCGATGTAATAATAAGCACATATCAAACTATGCAAAAAGATATAGAAAAATTAAAGGACAAAAAGGTTTTTTGCATTATTTTAGATGAAGCTCAGGCTATAAAAAATTCCGGAACAAAAAAGGCTCATGCCGTAAAGGCAATTCAGGCGAGGGGCAGAATTGCTCTTACAGGCACCCCGGTTGAAAACAACCTTGAAGACATGCGTTCCATATTCGACTTTTTTCTTCCCGGTTATTTAGGTACGGCCGACGAGTTTAGAAAAAAATGGCGTATTCCGATTGAACTTCATAATTCGGAAACCGAAGCGGATGATTTAAAAAAAATTACTTCACCTTTTTTGCTCCGCCGTCTAAAGACCGATCCCAAGGTTATCTCTGATTTGCCGGATAAGATAATTACAAATCAATATTGCAATCTGACACCTGAGCAGTTGGCAATTTATGAAAACCTTGTAGAAACGGAATTGCACAAGGTTATGGGAGCCGAAACTAAGATTGAGAGGCAGGTCTATGTTCTAAAACTTTTAACGGCCTTAAAACAGGTATGCAATCATCCGAGAGCCTATGATAAAGAAACTCCCGTCGAAATGAAATACTCAGGCAAGGCCGCTGTCCTCATCGAGCTTTTAAACGAAATAATTTCTTCGGGAGAAAAGGCAATTATTTTCAGCCAATATGTAGGCACCCTCGACATTTTAAAAAATATTATTCAAAAAGAATTGGGAACCGAACCTCTTTTACTCCACGGTCAAATGCCTGCCTCAAAAAGAAAAAAGGCTGTAGAGGTTTTTCAAACGGATCCTGCTTACCGCATCTTTTTAATTTCGCTTAAGGCGGGAGGTACCGGCCTTAACTTGACGGCAGCTAACAGGGTAATTCACTTTGACCTTTGGTATAATCCCGCAGTTGAAGATCAGGCCACAGACAGGGCTTTTAGAATAGGACAGACAAAAAACGTCTTCGTGCACCGCCTTATCTGCTCCGGTACCTTTGAAGAAAAAATTGACGAGATGATTCAAAAAAAGCGGGAAATAAGCGGCATGAGCATTTCTTCAGGTGAAACATGGATTTCAAAATTGAGCAATGAAGAGTTAGCCGGTCTTTTTAGGAAATAGCTAAGAACTGTAATAAGGCATGAGATTAATAATTGGATTCTGTATTTTGAAATAAGATATAACCGGCTGGATTAATTACAGAAATTAAATATATTTAATTTTTTTGTTTTACTTTTGCAATATATTATTTAAAAAAAATATTTATTTTAGCCTTCTCTTACTAGAAAAAAAAATGTAAATTAGTATAATTCCTGGTACATATCTTAACTGTATATTTTATAAGTATTCTATATTATAAATTGTAATCAAAAAAATAAAAACTTTAAGGAACTTTTTTATGTCAAATTTAAGAACCGGTCGAAAGATGACCCGTTTTTCAATTTTGAAAAAGATTGTTATTTTTTTCGGCACATTAATTTTAGTAGCTGGTTTTAGTATGGGAGCTGCGGCTCTTTATATTTCAAGGAGCGCTTTAAGTGGGAATATCGAAAAAGCTCTTATCATGAAGGCCGTAGATGCGGCTGAAATTATGGATTGGAGAGTTACATCCTTTGTTCAATTCCTAGAAGGCTTAGCCCGGATGCCTGTTTTGCGTGATGATTCTCTTTCTTATGTAGAAAAAACACAGAGCCTCCAGAAAGAAGCCGAGCTTCATCCCCACATTGAATTTTTTGGGGTCTGTGATTTAAACGGAATCCGCTATTCATCAAATGGAAAGTATGTGAATGTAAAGGAGAAAGATTGGTACAATATTGCAAAGAATGGAGTTCCGTTTGTAGCAGAACCTGCCATAAGCGATGAGACTCGTAATATGCAGATAATGGTTGCTGTACCTATTTTTGATAATAGTAAAAATGTTATCGGGGTTTTAAGTGTAGGAACAAATGCCTTTATTGTGTCGGATTTTATCGATGATATTGTTATTGGAAAAACAGGCGGATGCTATATTTTGGGCCGAAACGGGACTATAGTTGCACACAAGGATACCAATCTTGTGCTTTCTAAAACTAACCGAGCAAAGACCGTAACTAAGAATGAACATCTTAAAGAGATTGCCGATTTTGAGAGACAAGCTATAAATTCAAAGAAGCCTACAGTCGGGCGTTTTGTTTATGAAGATAAAAAATTGATAGCTTCATTTGCCCCTATGAAGACAACAGGTTGGACACTGATGATAAATGCTCCGATTAGAGAATTAATGGAAAGTATAGATACTTTAAAAACTGCAATGAGGTTTTTGGGAATTGTAACCCTTGTCATATCCATAGTAGCTGCCTCGATAATTGCCCTAGCTATTGTAAAACCTATTAAGGCTGTTGTTGAAGCTCTAAAAAATATTGCAGAAGGCGATGGGGATTTAACGGTTCAGCTTCCTGTGAAGGGAAATGATGAAATATCAGATTTATCCATATATTTTAATAATACTATAAATAAAATAGGAAATTCGGTGAAAGCTGTTGGAATGAGTACAAATACAATGCAGGAAACAGGAAACGATCTTGCTGCAAATATGACAGAAACAGCGACTGCGATACATCAGATAACTACAAATATTACCGGAGTAAAACATCAAGCTCTTAATCAGGCTGCCAGTGTAACCGAAACGGCAGCAACGATAGATCAAATTATAAAAACAATTCAGCAATTAAATAATGTTATAGAATCTCAGTCTGAAAGTGTGTCAAGGTCTTCTTCTGCGATAGAGCAAATGGTTATCAATATAAGCTCTATAACTCAAACTCTTAAAAAAACGGACGATGTTATTAAAAATCTTGCAGAAGCGACGGCTGATGGAAAAGATTCTTTGAGTGAGTCAAATACTACAACTCAAAGAATAGCTGAAGAATCAGGAGGCTTAATGGAAGCTTCAAGCATCATTCAGCATATAGCAAGTCAGACAAACCTGCTTGCAATGAATGCCGCAATCGAAGCTGCTCATGCAGGGGAAGCAGGCAAAGGTTTTGCTGTAGTGGCCGATGAAATTAGAAAACTGGCTGAAGAATCGAGTGCTCAAGGCAAAACAATCACATCAACACTTAAAATTTTGAGTAAAGAAATAGAAGCTTTATCTCTATCTTCAAAAATTGCGGAAGATAAGTTCGATATTATTTTTGGGCTGTCAGCTCAAGTAAAGCAAATGAGTAATAGTTTAATAACAGCGATGAGCGATCAGGAAACCGGCAGCAAGGAAGTACTTACCGCAATAAAAGATATTAATACGGTTACCGCTCAAGTTAATGACGGGTCTATGGAAATGCTCGAAGGCGGTAAAAATGTTGCCGCTGAAATGAGAAAGTTAGATGACCTAACCCGCATGATAACGGATAGTATGAATGAAATGGCTGCCGGAGCTTCTCAGATAAATGAGGCGACACAAGAGGTAAATGAAATCAGTCAAAAAAACAGTCAAAATATTAAAAGCCTTGTAGAGGAGGTAAGCAAATTTAAAGTTTAGATTTTGCAGCCTTTTAATAAATAGGCCTTCTGTAAAATTAGAAAAATGCCGGGCAGTTTTTATAAACTTACCCGGCTTCGCTTTATCCGGTATTACTGATTATTTGACAAACATTTTAATAAACCAAATAGTTGCCGGCTGATATATTATATCTACAAGGAAGGCTCCGACTATAGGAACAATCATCATAGCTTTTCGAGACATGCCGTATTTTTCGTTTATGGCTGTCATATTGACGATTGCAGAAGGGGTGGCACCAAGACCGTGTCCGCAAAGTCCTGAACACATAACGGCAGCATCATAATTGGAACCTAATGATCTAAAGACCACAAAGTAGGCTATAATAACCATAAATATAACTTGTGCGGTCAATATAAGTAAAACGCCTCCTATAAGACCTGAAAGTTCCCAAAGCCGTAAAGTCATAAGGGCAAGAGATAGGTAAAGGTTTAGCATAACCGTTCCGATTTTATCTACAAGGCCGAAGTTAAAGTTATAGAATTTTACCTTTTCGTTTATGTTTCTGACAATTACAGCAACAAACATTGCTCCGACATAGGATGGAAAACCTAAGTTTATGAGTTTTCCTATTTTTCCCGATATAAATGAACCTACAGCCATACAGATTAAAATTACAGTAACATTTTTGATTATATCAAGATCGGAAAGCTTTTCATTTGAGGCTGCATTAACTTCATTTACAGATGTGTCGAAATTTTCCGATTTGTCAGGTGTAAGTTTATTCTTTTCGATAAGACGGCGGCCTAAAGGACCTCCTATAATAACTGCACATATAAGACCGAATGTTGCCGTTGCAGCTCCAACCAAGGGGGCTATACTATAGCCCATTTCTGCAAAAGTTCCGCCGTAAGAAAGAGCGGCTCCATGCCCGCCTATCATCGAAATGGCACTTGCAAGCAATGCATAAGGCGCCTCCAAACCTATTAATTTCGATATTCCTATTCCCAAGGCATTTTGCAGGATTGAAATAACTCCGCAGATAAGCCAATACACTACCAATAGAATACCGCCTTTTTTAGGAGGGTAAAACTTGCCCCTAATCCCACTGTCGTAAAAAATGCCAGCATAAAGGTAGATTGAAAAAGGTTTTCAAACTGAAAACCGAATACTCCCGTATAATGGCCTATCCATGTAACAAACATAAATAAAAAGCCTCCTACGACCGGAGCAGGAATACAATACTTGTTTAGTATATTTACCTTTTTTTTGATAAAATACCCGATAAGTAAAAGAATTCCGGCAAGGGCAAGAGTCATAGTGGCATCCATGTTAATCTTCATTAACCCATTTACAAATTCAAACTTCATAAAGCTGCTCCTTTTAAATTTTTCTATCAGCTTGGATCTTACATAGAAAAATTTAGATATGTTATGATACTATAAGTCTAGCACATAATCCCGATTTGTCAATAGTTTTGATATTTAAATCAGCGGCAAGGATAATCTGTAAAATTTATAATATACCGGCCCGTTCTGCCATCCGGTTGATTTGATTACAACAGTACTGCTTTCAGCCGTTCAGAACTTTTTCGATAAAGCGTTGCAAAACGGGAATATGGCTTTGTTCAACATCTTTATTCGCATACAAAACTGTAACATTTCTATTTTTTAATTCGGCCTTGATTTTATCCGTAAAATCTTTTGTGCATGGATTTTGCACCAACTCTTTTGCGTACAGCTCCGAAAAAGTTTTGTAATCGATTTCGCCGCGGTGATAAGCTTGCCGCAGACTCGACGAAGGTGTAATTTCCTTTGCCCATTCACTGATGCAGGCCTTTTCTTTCGAAATTCCGCGCGGCCACAACCTGTCCGCCAAAATCCTAAACCCGTCGTCTTTTTCCGGCAGATCGTACACCCGTTTCCACATCAATTTTCCCATAATTCTCCCTTTATTGATACTTATTATACGGCTGTTCTTTCATAGCTGCAAGGGCTCCATCCCTAGATATCCCGATCCAAAAATGCTATAAGGGGCCTCTAAAAACATCAGTTTTTAGAGGGTTTCCTTAAATTTAATTTGCGATGTTTTTCATAAGTCATTGATACATAAGGACTTATGAAAAACTCGTCGGGCACCTCTATTCCGAAGGATGCGAAGCAAATCCAACAAGGTTTTTAGAGATGCCCTATACTCAAATCATTATGAAAAACTATCCTTTTACGGCAATCTTGGGGCAAGATGAAATGAAAGAAGCCTTGATTCTTAATTAAACGTTTTTTATCTTTTATGTTAATATTTTTAAGAGGCATAGAGGTAAAATAAATAAAATTTGTTTACCTCTATTGACAAATATTGAATAAAGATTTATTATTAAATTATAATTCAGTATTGGTAGAATAGAAAGGAGAACGTTTCGAGCGTGCGGGCGGTATGCAGGTATTAAAAGAAGAAGTCAAGGATAGAATTCTGACGGCTGCGGAAAAAATATTTTATGAACAAGATTATAGAAGCGCAAAGCTGACGAATATTGCAGAACAGGCTGATATTCCTGTTGCGCTTATTTACACCTACTTCAAAAACAAAGAAGGATTATTTGATGAAGTAGTTGCAGGTGTGTTGGATAACATCATTAAGATGATGGAAGATGAGGAAAAGATGGAAGCCGGGAGTCCCTATGAAAGATTTAATCGGGGCGGAGCGTCTCAACTTCCCAAACTGTTAAAGAGTAGAATAAAACTCATCATCTTGATCGACAAGAGTTCAGGAACGAAACATGAGAATGCAAAAGATATGTGGGTTAAACGATTGGAACAGCATATAAAAGACGGTTTAAAGAGATATTCAAAAACCAAGCACGATCCCATGCTTGCCCATATTTTGGCAAATAATTATGTGGAAAATCTAATGGAAATTGCACGGCACTATAAAAATGAAAAATGGGCAGAAGATATGCTCTTTGTTCTTAATAAGTGCTATTTTAATGGAGTTGAATCATTGTAGACTGTAATTACAGTAGTGAAGAGAATTTATTTTAGGAGCGCTCAACCGCTCCTCATTTTATCTGTCAATATTGAATAAATATTCAATATTATTCAGTTTTAAAGATAAACGAATATACATGCGCATTATAGATGTAGAGAGGAGTAGATATGACTGAAAAGGAATTGAGAAAACAGGTAACGGGTAAAACCTTTTTCTCCAATGTGCTGCTTGCGCTTAAAATAGTGTTTGACTTACTACCGCAGGTTTTATTGGTACTGGTGATAAGCAGCTTATTTTCGGGCAAAGCGGAAAGGGAATATTTTAAAATGATTGCCGTAGGCATTTTCATCTCGTTTATGCTGAAGGCGTGTTGTAATTATCTTGCCGTAAAGACAGCTCATGACAGGGCTTTTAGTACATTGACGGAATTACGGCTTGCCATAATTGAACACCTCAAAAAATTGAATTTAGGCTTTTTTAAAAAGCATACTACCGGCGAGCTTACAAGCATTGTTGAACACGATGTAGAACAGATTGAAATATATCTGGCGCACGGTCTTCCGGAAATTATGGCGGCAACACTTCTTCCTGTTCTGGTTTTTATTGCAATGCTTTTTATAGATTACCGGCTCGCATTAATAATGATTGCAGGGGTACCGCTCATGTTCCTTGTACAACAATTATCTGCAAAGACTATGCAAAAAAGATTTCAAATATATTTTGAACGAGAAATGCAGATGAGGGAAGACATGATGGAATATGTAAAAAACATTGCCGTCATAAAGGCCTTTGCAAAAGAAGAGTGTTTTAGCGGCAGGGCTTTGGATTCTGCACGCTCTTATGTGCAAGATGTAAAAAAGAGTATGGGTGCTGTTACGGGCCCAATGGTGCTTATAGATATTTTTATGGAAGCCGGAGCGGTATCGGTTATGATGTTAGGAAGTATACTGCTCTTACATAACAATATTTCTACCGCTCAGTTTATATTGTCCGTTATCTTATCTTCGGTATTTGTGTCGGCAATAAGTAAAACCGCAACGCTCCATCACTTTTCCATCGTGTTTACTGAAAAGCTCAAAAGCATAGCGGTGATTCTCTGTGCTCCTCTTGCAAAAGAAAAGATCAGCGAAAAACTGAAAACGGGAGATATAGAATGTAAGAACGTACATTTTAAGTATGAAAAAGACGGCTTTGCGTTAAAAGATATTACTGTACAGTGTAAAGAAAACAGTTTAAATGCACTTGTCGGGCCGAGCGGTTGCGGTAAAAGCACGCTTGCGAATCTTATCATGGGTTTTTGGGATGTTGATTCAGGCGTACTCACAATTTCGGGCAAAGATATTTCACGCTATGATACGGACAGCATTTCTGCTCTTATCGGAAGTGTTCAGCAGGAAGTAATTCTTTTTAATATGAGCATCTTTGAAAATATCGCGATCGGTAAGGCGGGCGCTTCCGAAGCGGAAGTGATAGAAGCCGCTCAAAAAGCACGATGTCATGATTTTATTTCCGCCCTGCCTCATGGCTATAACACAAAGGTAGGAGAGATGGGCGTAAAACTTTCGGGAGGAGAAAAACAAAGAATATCCATTGCCCGGATGATTCTTAAAAATGCCCCAATTCTTATTTTAGATGAAGCGATGGCTGCCGTAGACAGCGAAAATGAAAAACTTATAAACGCGGCGATCGAAGAATTAAGAAAAAACAAAACGGTTATCACGATTGCGCATCACCTGAACACCGTACAAAACGCGGACAAAATAATCGTTATGGATAAAGGCCGCATACTGGACTTTGGCACACATGAAGAATTGATTTTGCGATGCACCTTTTATAAAGAAATGGTCGAAGCCCAAAACAAAGTAGACAATTGGCGAGTGGGGTAATTTGTAATGGGTAATTAGGCCGGTATCAATTAGCAATTAAATAAGAACAGAAATGTTCGAAAGCGCGAGAATTCGACAGTTCCTAAATTTGATAATTTACTCACTGCCGAATTGAGGAGAAATTATGGCGAATAAACAAGTAGGAGCGGCGTATGCATTATGCAAACTACAAGCATAGGATAATCGGCTTGTAAAAATGTAATTCCACCACTTTGCTGATGATGCCGGTTTCCAAAGGCTGGCGAAGCCTTTGGCAGACGGAAAAGATAGGAGGGGTTTGGGGAGGAAAGAAAACCTGTTCTGTCGGGTTGTCTTTCCTCCCCAAAGGAGAATATATGTATAAAGAATTATTTGCATTTTTGAGTAAGCGGGGAAAAATCGATGTATGTATTTCTTCTCTGTTTTTTACCTTGTACGGATTGAGCTCCGTGGGAATGTTACTTACGGTGTTTTCGATTTTATTTAAGATTGCTGCCGGGACTGATGTGCAGGGACTCTATGCGGCTTTTGCAACACTGATAGGCTTGGTCATTTTTAAGGGGCTTTGCAATATGATTGCCGACTTAAAAAAGCACGGAGCCGGCTTTGATGTGGTGCAGCAAATACGGGAGCGGATGATTGTAAAGCTGAAGCTGTTTAGTTTGGGCTTTTATACGAATGAACGGCTGGGAGAATTAAATACAATTCTTCATAAAGATGTGGACAATATGTCCATGGTGGTCGGTCATATGTGGCCGCGGATGTTCGGCGATTTTCTCATTGCTCTTGCGGTATTTATAGGTCTTTGCTTTATCAACCTTAAAGCAGCCCTTGTTATGGCCGCGTCGATTCCGCTTTCGCTTGCCTATCTTTTTTACACAATTAAGGGAGCACAAAAAACGGAGCATAACAATAATTCCGCACTTGCCGATATGGTGAGTTTATTTGTCGAATATGTACGCGGTATTCCGGTGCTCAAAAGTTTTTCGCATAATAAAAGTCTGGATAATGAACTTTTTGAAAAGACAAAAAAATTCGGAGAAACAAGTAAGGCTGCGTCCCGTTTTAAGGCAAGACAGCTTTCGGTTTTTGCGTTTTTAATCGATGCAGGGTATTTTGTTCTTTTTATTTATTCTGGTCTTGCCGCATTACGCGGAAGCATCGATGTGCTCAGCTTTATGATTATCGCAGTCATTTCAAAAGAATTTTATAAACCTTTTGCAGCTATGGAAACGCACTATATGTATTATGTGTCTGCCGTAGACAGCTATCACCGCTTGGGAAAAATTCTTCATGCCGAAGTAATAGCCGATAAAACAGACGGAGTTACTCCTGCACAAAACGATATTGTTTTTAAAGATGTGAAGTTTTCTTATGAAGAAGATGAATTCAAAATGAATGGAGTAAGTTTTTCCGTTCCGGAAAAAACGATGACCGCGCTTGTAGGAGAATCGGGAAGCGGTAAGACGACGGTTACGAATTTGCTGTTGCGCTTTTACGATGTACAAGGCGGAAGTATTACACTCGGCAGTACCGATATTCGGGATATTCCCTACGATGAACTTTTAGATCGCATCAGTATTGTTATGCAAAATGTTCAGTTATTTGATAACACCATCGAAGAAAATATCCGAGTAGGTAAAAAAGGAGCAACAAAAGAAGAAATCATCGATGCCGCAAAAAAGGCAAGGATACATGATTTTATTATGAGCTTGCCGAAAGGCTATGAAACGGATATAGGCGAAAACGGAGGTCTCTTATCCGGCGGACAAAGACAGCGGATTTCCATTGCACGCGCCTTTTTAAAAGACGCTCCGATTTTAATCCTCGATGAGATGACCAGCAATGTCGATCCCGTAAATGAGTCTTTAATACAGGATGCCATTACAGAACTTGCAAAAAACAGAACGGTCATAGTGATCGCTCATCATTTAAGGACTATTCAAAAGGCAGATCAAATCCTTGTGTTTCAAAAAGGCTGTCTTATCGAAAAAGGAAAACACGATGAACTTTTGGAAAAGGACGCTTACTATGCGCGGCTTTGGAAAGCACAATACGGGAGCGGAATGTGATCTCGCTAAAAAATATTTCGTATAAAACAAGGTCGGGGCTTCTCATTCTCGACAATATAAACCTCGAAATAAAAAAAGGAGAATTTGTTGTCATTACCGGAAAAAGCGGAAGCGGGAAGAGCACACTCGGCTCTGTTATCAACGGCCTTATCTCGCATTACTATGACGGAGTATTAACGGGCGAAGCTTATCTAAACGGAAAAGATATACGCACTATGGAGCTTTCACAAATAGGCTGCATGGTAGGCTGTGTATTCCAAGACCCGCGAAGTCAGTTTTTTATGACCGATCCTTTTAGTGAAGCGGCATTCGGCTGCAGCAATATGCTTTTGAACAGGGAAGAAATACTGAAAAGGGTAGGCAACAGTTTGAAGCTGCTTGGAATAAATCATCTAAAAGAGAAGAGTATCTTTAAACTTTCAAGCGGTGAAAACCAAAAACTGGCTATCGCGTCATGTTATGCGATGTCGCCTGACATTTTTTTGTTCGATGAGCCTACAGCTAATCTGGATATTCATTCCATCTTTGATTTGGAAAACATATTACGGAGCTTAAAAGAAGAAGGAAAAACCATTATCGTTTTGGAGCATCGATTATTTTATCTTCCAGCCTTATGCAGCCGTATGCTCATTATGGATAAGGGAAGAATTACGGGCGAATACTCAAAAGACGAATTTTTTGAGCTGCAAAAAAACAATAAAAATATTCGACCCATATATTTGGAAAATCTCGATACGGTTCATTCTAAAAGTATTATCGATAAAACCACCCCATTGTTTGAAATAAAAAATATTTCATATTCACATTCAAAACAGGAAAAAACCGATGTGCTTAAAGACATATCAATAAGAGCTTATGAAAAAGAAGTTGTCGGCATTATCGGTGAAAATGGAGCGGGTAAAACAACTCTTGCTAAATTGTGTACAGGCTTATTAAAAGAAAAAAGCGGAAGCGTTTTGATTAAAGGAGAAAAGCGGAGCTATAAGAAAAGAGCGGGGAGTATGTATTTTGTCATGCAGGACTCCGACTTTCAACTTTTCGGTAATACCGTAGCGGATGAATTGGATATAGGAAAAAAAGGCGGCGGTTTGAACGGCACGGAAAAAGAAACCGTTTTATCGGATTTTGAAATTCTTGATTTAAAAGAACGGCATCCGCTTGCCCTCTCAAGAGGTCAAAAGCAAAGGCTTACCATTGCAGCGGCTTTTTGCAATAAATGTAAGATACTTTTTTTGGATGAACCGACAAGCGGTTTGGATAAACATTCTATGGATTTGGTTTCTAAAAGTATTCTCACTGAGGCAAAGGCAGGTAGGCTTATATTTGTAATATCGCATGATTATGAATTTTTACTGTCTGTCTGCAACAGAATTATTTATTTAAAAAGCGGAATGGTTCACGCTGATTTCAATTTAAATAATGATACCAAGAAAATGCTCTGGGAGCTTTTAAGTAAAAAGGAGGAAATGTGAAGTGAATACAAAAAGAAAAGCGGACCCGAGAACGGTACTCGGCATTGTATTTATTTTTATCTCGTTCGGTCTTGCCGTCAATAAGCCTCTCCCCTCACATGTTTTACTTATTATTTGTAATTTCTATTTATGGGATGTACGCGCTTATCGTGAATCCGTTTTATATAGCGGAATGTATAGTATCATTGCCGTGTCGATGTTTTATATTCATTATATTCTGAATTCGACAATTGCTCTCATGATTGTATCTTTAAGTTATTTTATTCAAAAATTCGTTATTGCGGTTATGATGATTATATTCTTAAAAAAGAAAACTTCCATGCCCTCTATTATATCGGCTATGCAGACGATGAAATTTCCAAACATAATAGCAATTCCCTTAATTGTTGTATTTAGGTATCTCCCGTCCTTAAAAGAAGATTACGGCTGTTTAAAAGACAGTTTAAAAATAAGAGGAATTTCTATTTCGGGCTTACGGTTTTTAATGCATCCCATTCGTTCTTTGGAACTTATAATTGTTCCGATTTTATTTAGAAGTCTTCGCATAGCTGAGGAACTTTCCACATCGGTTTTGCTGAGAGGAATTGAAAATTATAAAAACAGAACAAATATCTATCCGCTCAAATTTACGAAAACGGATTTTGTATACGGATTATGTACGGCTATTGCTGTGGGTGCGGTATCGTGCTTACAGTTTAGTAATATTTTTTAAGGAGAATGTCATGGAAACAAAGACAAACAAATTGAATACGCGGGATTTTATTTTTATCGGAATCTTCGCTGCGGTTGCACTATTAATTTTCTTTATTACGGGAGCACTCGCTGCATTAACGCTTTTCGGCACGATAGCCAATATCCCGATTACGCTGTTTTTTGTATCGATAGCATTTATGCTGGCGGCATCAAAGGTAAGAAAAACGGGCGTCTTTTTTATTATGGGGATAATTATCGTTTTACCGGGATTTATGGCGGCAAACGGAATAGGCGTCGGCCTTTCAATTATCGGCTGGTTCATTGCGGAGACTCTTGCGTCAACGATGAAGTACAAAGATAAAAAAGCAATCATACTGCCCTATGTGCTTGGCTCCACGTTGCAGACAGCCTTGTTCACCCTGCCTATGTATCTTTCGCATGGAGAATACTTTGTGCAAAGAAAGGAGATTTTACATTTAACGGATGAAGCTTTACAACAGTATTTGCACGTTGTAGGCTCATGGCAGATGTACGGTTCTATGATTGCATTGACGGTTATAACAAGTTTCGCGGGAGCGTGGCTTTCTATGCGGATATTAAAAAAGCATTTTGAAAAAGCGGGGATGGTATAGGGAAAATTGGCAATGGGTAATTATAAATTGAACTTATGAATCCTTTGCGTTTAAATTCTATAATATATAGACCCTTGAATAATAAACGAATTTAATATAGAATAAAAAAGCCATCATTATTAATTGGCAAAGCATTTTAAATTTTATATAAATTTTTTGGAGGCATTATGGCAAAAGTCGCTATAAAAGGAGCAAGCTACATCTTAGTTCATGCTCCCGATCTTCTTTTTCACAACGGTTCAACTCAAACAGGCACAAGGCTTGCAAACCCTGAGGATGAATATTTAAAGGCAATCCCCTCTCACTTACGCAGCTTTGAGGAGGCAGTAAACTATCCGCCTAACCAAGTCTATATCGGAAACATGACTCCAGAAGACTTGGAAAAACTCCCCGAACCTTGGTACAAGGACGCAAAAAAGGCCGAAAAAAAGGGTAAATTCGGCGAAATTATGACTCAGGCCGAGTTCTATATTTTAATGAAACATGCCGACGTTTTTGAGCTCATTTATTTCTCAAAGGAATTCACAGCCCAAGCTGCAAAACTCATCGAAAACCACCCGATGATGAAAACCCAAGACATTAAGCTTGGAGAAGGCCATGACATGGCAGAAATCCAAAAAATGGTTGATGCCCACACAGCAGAAGGTCTTTACGAACAGGGAAAACTCATCGGTTGTGTAAAGCAGGCTCACGATACGGACGAAAACTTAAGTGCCCACACCATGCTTGAAAACCTAGCCACAAAGGCTTCCGGTATTCTTTCCGCATGGCACATGGGAAAACTTGAAGGCATCGATATGAAAGATGTCGAATACATCATCGAATGTTCTGAAGAAGCCGCTGGCGATATTAACCAGAGAGGCGGCGGAAACATTGCAAAGGCAGTCGGAGAAAAATCGGGCTGTGTAAATGCAACCGGCTCAGACGTTCGAGGCTTCTGTGCAGCTCCCGTTCACGCAATTATCCATGGAGCAGCCCTTGTAGCAGCCGGTATCTTTAAAAACGTAATGGTCGTTTCGGGAGGCTCGGTACCCAAGCTCGGTATGAACGGAAAAGACCATGTAAAAAAAGACCTTCCCCTCTTTGAAGATATGATCGGAGGCTTTGCCGTTATGCTCAGTGCAGACGACGGAGTCAACCCCGTTATCAATACCGAAGTTGTAGGAAAGCACGTAATTTCTTCCGGCTCCGCCCCTCAGGCCGTTATGAGCGTATTGGTTTACGATCCTCTTAATGCCGCCGGTCTAAAGATGACCGACATCGAAAAATACTCGGCAGAGCTTCAAAACCACGAAATCACCGCTCCTGCAGGTGCCGGTAACGTACCCGAAGCAAACGTAAAGATGATTGCCGCTTTAAGCGTTATGAAAGGCCAGCTTGAAAAAACTCAAATTGCCGAATTCGTAAAAAAACACGGAGTTGTCGGCTTTGCTCCCACTCAGGGACATATCCCTTCAGGTGTTCCCTTTATCGGACATGCACGCCGCGATATGATGGCAGGAAAACTCAAAAATACAATGATAATCGGAAAGGGAAGTTTATTCCTCGGCCGTCTTACAAACCTCTTCGACGGCTTAAGCTTCTTAATTGAAGCCAATGACGGAAAAGGCTCCGCATCTGCCGGACAGGACACAGCCGGAATAAAGAAGATTGTTGCCGAAGCAATGAGAAACGTAGCCGAAAATATTCTCAAATCCCAAAACTAAGGAGATAAGAATATGGCAGATAAAAAACAAATTGCTGATTTATTTTTAGGACTTGCCGAAGGGCTTGAGGGCGGTTCCTTTGCCGGCCGATTCCCCGTCGGTTTAACCATTCCGGGAAGCGAGCACGGCGAAGCGGAACTTGTTTATGCCGCAGAGCTTGCCGCAAAAAGAAATCCCGATCTGGATGTAATCCTCATCGGAGGACCGGAAGCAAAAGGCTTAAAACATTTCCCCGCAGCAACTCTCGAAGATGCTCATAAAGAAATGGAACGCCTTTTTAAAGAAGGAACAATTAAGGCTTGTGTAACCATGCACTATAACTTCCCCTTGGGCGTAAGCACCGTAGGAAAGGTTGTAACCCCTGGAAAGGGCCGCGAGATGATTCTTGCCACCACTACGGGAACAACCGATGCAAACCGCTACAAGGCCATGCTTTTAAATGCTATCGGCGGTATTGCCGTTGCTAAGGCTTCCGGAATAGCCGAACCCACCGTAGGTCTTTTAAACATTGACGGTATCGCCGTTATTGAAAAGGCTCTAAACAAAATGAAGGAAAAGGGCTACAAGGTAAACTACACCGAATCTAACCGTGCAGACGGAGGTGTCCGCATGAGAGGAAACGACCTTTTGCAGGGAACTCCCGATGTAATGGTTTGCGATACCCTTACAGGAAACTTGCTGATTAAGCTCTTTTCTTCCTTTGTAACGGGCGGGAGCTATGAAGGCTCAGGATTCGGTTACGGACCCTGTATTGGTTCGGGCTATGATGATGTTGTCGGAATTATTTCGAGGGCATCGGGAGCTCCGGCCATAGCCAATGCCTTAAAATTCGTCGCCGACTGTGCAAAGAACAATGTTCACGGTATCTATGCAGAAGAACTTAAGGCCGCTAAAAAGGCGGGCTTGGATGAGCTTTTAGAAGATATGCCCGGAGCGAAGCCCGTTGCAGCAGCCGCTGCCGAAGAAGTAAAGGCTCCGCCTAAGAAAACCGTTGATGCCGGTATTCCCGGAATTGACGTTATCGAAATCGAAGATGCCTGCAAGGCTCTTTGGAAGGAAGGCATCTATGCCGAAACGGGAATGGGTTGTACCGGCCCGGTCATTATGGTAAGCGAAGAAGACTTACCCAAGGCAAGGGATGTACTCCACAAGGCCGACTATATTTAAAAATATCCGTTTTTAGAGATTCTCTTTAAACCGGTTAAAAACAAAAAAGGCGGGAGCTTTTAAAGCTTCCCGCCTTTCCTTTTAGATATGCTTTGAAACAAAGTTTACAAGGCTCTTTTTATCCATATAGCCTGTGTGCCTATCCACCTCTTTTCCGTCTTTTAAAACGATGAGGGTAGGAATTGACATAAACTTAAATTTTACTGCCAATTCACGTGCATTATCCACGTTAGACTGTGCAATCACAGCCTTATCGCCGAGTTCCGCCTCGGCAGCCTGCAGCTCAGGACTGAGCTGTACGCATCACGGTCACCACGGTGCCCAAAAGTCAATTAAAACGGGCTTGGCGGTTTTTACGGTTTCATCAAAATTAGCATTTGTAATATCCAATACTGCCATAATCATCTCCTTATAATCTTAGATTAGAAAAAATCTTTTTTCCCGATTAGTTACAATATACAATATTCTAAAATATAGGGCAAGACGGAAATTCGATTTATTTTAAGATATAAAATATTTATGTAAATATAAATGTCTCCTGTAAAAACTCCGTTTAATTTATTCTTTCGGTAGTTTCTCCGTCAAAAAAATGCAAAGCATCTAAATCAAATGTAAAGTTATGAATTTCATCCACAGCATATTTAAAATATCCTGGTTCGCTCATAATACAGTCGGTACCGTCGTCCAACTTTGTATATAAAAGCTGTTCTTTTCCGAGTACTTCAATTACATCTATTTTTGCATGGAAGGAATTTTTTTCATTTTCTCCTGCAATGAACCGTTCGGAGCGTATACCAAGGTATACTTTTTTGCCCTCATAAGCAGCAAGAACTTTTGCGTCAGCTTCTTTCGGGAATACTTCGATGACACCCGAAGCGGTTATAAAACGCCCATGTTCAATTTTGCCTTCAAAAATATTCATTGTGGGAGAGCCGATAAATTCGGCGGTAAAAATATTGGCAGGCTTATTGTAAAATTCTTCGGGTTTGCCCACTTGCTGAATCTTTCCTTTATTTAATAACACTATTTTTGTAGCCATTGTCATGGCTTCTGTTTGGTCATGCGTTACATAAATTGAGGTAGTGCCAAGTTGTTTATGCAGCCGAACCAATTCAACTCGCATGTGTTCGCGCAGCTTTGCGTCAAGATTTGAAAGCGGTTCATCCATTAAAAAAACGCCCGGACGTCTTACCATAGCGCGTCCTAAAGCTACCCGCTGCCTTTGTCCGCCTGAAATATCCGATGGCTTTGCATAAAGATTGTCGCTTATTTGTAAAATCTTTGCTGCCTCTAAAACCCGCTCATGGATAATTTCTTTTCTTTCTTTTTTCATTTTTAATGAAAAAGCCATATTATCATACACCGTCATGTGCGGATACAAGGCATAAGACTGAAAAACCATTGCAATATCCCTATCTTTCGGAGCAACTTTATTTACAATTTTTTCTCCGAAAATAAGTTCACCCTCCGTTATCGAATTCAGCCCCGCTATCATTCTCAATAATGTAGATTTTCCGCAGCCTGAAGGACCTAAAATCACACAGAATTCTTTATCATCAATTTCCAAATTGATATGTCTAATCGTAAAATTTTCTCTTCCTTCATATTTTTTGCCGATATCCTTTAAACTAACTTTCATACTATCTCCCCTTCATGTAATGTATAATTAATTATCATGTTTCTATCCTTTTACCGAACCGGAACTTAGCCCTGAAACCAGTTGATTTTGCAAACTGATAAACAAGATTATGATCGGTATTGCCGTTAATAAGCCGCCCGCCGCAAATGCCGGTGCGTTCATAGTTCTTGCGTCGTTTATAAGTGTAAATAAGCCTACGGTAAGCGTATAATCTTTTGAATTAGTAAGTAAAACTTTCGGTAACATGTAATCCATAAAAGGCCCGATAAACGACCAAAGTGCAATAATGGCAAGCATCGGACGCGCAATCGGCATAATGATCAGCCGATAAACCCCCATATTTGAGCATCCGTCTATTTTTGCAGCGTCGTCAAGCTCCCGCGAAATTGAATCTATATAGCCTTTTAGTATAAATGTGTTTCCTACGATTCCTCCTCCCGAATAAATTAAAACAAGCATTGCCTTTTTGGAAAAAAACGGAATTGCCGTAGAAATAATCGAATGGAGGGTATAAAACGCGGTAAGTCCCGCAAAAACCGGTATAATTTGGATAAGCATAATTCCCATAAGAATAGTTTTTTTGCCCGTAAATTTATACCGTGAATACGCATAACCGGTAAATGACACGATTAAAAGTGTCAGTAAGGCGGTTGCAATAGCTACAATAAGCGTATTTTTTACCCACATAAAAAAATAGGTCTCGGTAAAAAGATATTCAAAGTGCTTAAGCGAAAAACTGAACACCGATTGAAGTGAAATATTTTTCCCTTGATTTCCGTTAAACGCCGATACAACAATAATAGCCAGAGGCAAAATAATAAATAAAGCCCAGATGATCATAATCAGATAGGAAAGGGTAAGAAAAATTCTACCTCCGGTATTGAGAGGCTGCTTATCCGACAAATAAAGTTCATTTTGTTTTTTCATCTTTATTCTCCTTGTCTTAATCTTCTTTAAAAGCTTTTGTTCTTCTAAAATTCAAAAATGCAAATACCATAAGAACCAGCGAAATTCCTATCGTAATTGCAGCCCCTATCGCTTGATATTGATTTTCGATAGTTAATTTATAAATATAAGAAATCAATATATCCGAACTTCCTGCCAAATTTCCATATTTTGTCGGGTTAAAAGGCCCGCCCAAATTAAAAAGATATATAATTGAAAAGTTATTAAAATTAAAGGTATACTGCATTATTAAAAGCGGAGCGGTTTGATAAAGCACTAAAGGCACGGTAATTTTCATAGTACGCTGAAAGCCGGTTGCACCGTCTATTTCGGCAGCTTCATATAAATCTTTTGGAATGCCCTGCAAAACGCCCGTAGAAAGTAAAAAGATATATGCGGAACCGAGCCAGCTCTGTAAAAGAATAAGTGCTGTGCGGGTAAGATGCGGGTTATTTTTAATATCAATCGAAAGCCCAAACAGTTTTTCAAGCAATTCTGAAATAGGACCGCCGCGCGAAGCCATTATCGAAAAAAACATAATCGTTATAAACGCAGGCACCGCCCACGGTAAAATATAAATTGTTCTAAAAACTGATTTTCCTTTTATCCTTTCTTGATTGACAATAAGACTTAAAACAAAGCCTATAACAATCGAAAGCGTGGAGGCTCCCACCGTCCAAATAAGAGTCCATCCCAAAATAAGATAAAATGCTTTACCTGCAACGCCGTGTCCCGTTATCAGCGTTTTATAGTTTTGCAAACCTATCCATGAAAATTTATTTTGATGTACCGGATCCATATTTGTAAACGAAATAAAAACCGTCGTCAAAATCGGAACTATTACGATAAATACAATAACAATTAAAGCCGGAGCTGACACCAAATAAGGAAAGCCCTCCCGTTCAATGCTCCGTTTGCTTTCAAACCAAGTTTTCCGTCTTATGCCTTTTAAGGCATTTACTTCAACCTTCCGAACATCTTTAAAAGAAACAATATACAGCAAGACCGAAAAAAGAATTAAAATTAGAGCTATAATGCCTTCAATCATAAAAATAATTGATTTATCTATTTTTGTTCCGCCTTCGGCAAGTCCGATAAGCCCTGAAATTCCGGAACCTTGATAATTTGTATAGCCTAAAATATAGGGGAATGCAATGAGATAAATAAAAATTGAAAATAAAAAGAAAATACCGGCTTTTACATATTGTTTATTTAATAACTGTCCGAGACCGGGTAAAAAACAAGTAAAAACGGAAATTAAAGGAAACCGTTCCAATTCGATAGGCGTTTTTCTTCTTACATCGGCAATATCCGATTCTAAAACATTCAGTTTTGTTTTTATATCCATTTTAAGCCGATATGTAATATTTTTAATTTCTTCTTGTAAACTCACTTTGGGGTCGGTAAAAGATGCAGCAAGAACATCTTCTTTATATGCAGCTCTTTTAATTTTACATTCGGTTTTATAGGCTTTTTTTGAAATGGATTTGGATGTATATTTTTCCGATAGCGTTTTCAGCTCAGTTTTTAATTTTTCTTTACGCTCTGCAACGGTCAGCTCAATTGTTTTTTGAATAATTGTTCTTTCATCTTCATCAATGTCTGCTAGTTTTTCTTTTACTGTTTGGAGTTTCTTTTGAAGCAATGCTTTATGGGCAAGGATATCCGGTATATATCGTATTTCAAGTTCTGCAATTTTTGCTTCCAAAAAAGCGTCATAAGAAAGTTCCGCAAAATCTTTATAAAATTCTTTTTTTCGCTCCGCTTTAAAAAGCCGTAGATTTAAATAATCGGTTGCAGCATCTTCTCTATGAGAAGCCGAATATTGTTTTGTTTTCCGTCTTAATGTTTTTAAAAACTCTTTCCGTTTTACCTTAAAATCTTCAAGTTTAATATTGTATTCGTGTGAAGACTTTGCAGCTTTAAGTTCTTTGCGTTTTGCAGAATCGGCTTCCGCCAATTCTAACAGATATAGGTTTTTCCTAGGGTGAATATTACCTATACCGTCCGACAAAGTTTTTGAATAAGTCATTTTCACCTCCGGTTTTAAAGCTGCCGGACAATACTATGTCGGCAGCTTTTAGGATATTAGGAAACCTCTAAAATCTGACAGAAATTTTAGAGCTTACCATTACATTTTAAAGTTTGCCATCATTGCATCGAAAGAAGCCTTTAATTCTTTATATGCTTCCTCGGCATTTTTAGGATTAACACTGTTCCATGAAAGAACGGCATTTCTCCATGTATCCCAAACCTTTCCCCATTCCTTAAATAAAGGACGGGCAGGGGAAATTTTATAAGATTCTATTACTGCTCTAATAACAGCCTTTTCCGTATCTGGAAGATTTGAAGCGGCATATGTTTCGGCAGGAACATTTTCCAAAATCTTACCGGTCGCTTTAAAAAAGTCTACGGCATATTTCGGGTTTACGATTTCTTTTATCATCGCTTCGGCAAGTGCATATTTTTCTGCATCTTTTTCGATACGGGAATTAATAGCAAGTCCCCAGCCGCCTTTCCAATGTAAAATCGGTTTACCGTTTAATGTAATATGGCTTATAGGATAAATTACAAGATTTCCTTTTGTCTGTTCCAAAATACTTCCCGTATCCCACGGTCCGCCCAAACGGATAACGCCCTTATTTCCATTACTGAATTCTTTATCAATATAACCCCAACCGGCATCTGCATCAAAAAGCGGAGTTTTGTTTTCATAATTGAGCTTCCAATAATTGTATATAGTTTCAATTGCAGCTCTTTTTTCTGCCGGTAAGTCTTTAAATTCCATAACCATATCGGAAAAAAGTTCCGTTCCGTTTTTCTTTCCTAAGAATTCGATTGCAGCCGAATTTGCAGGAGCAACTCCGTACCATGCATCAAAAAGAGGCAATAAAACGGTTGCAGGATCTTTTTGATTTGCAAGTTCGAAGGGTTTGGTATAATCGGAACCTTGTGCTTTTGCATTTGCTGTATTTACAAAGGTAATGAGTGTTTCTATATTAAGGGGGAAAGCAAGATATTCGTTACCGATTTTTAAGTTTCCGCCAAGTCCTAAATCAAAATTCGACCAGCCGCCCAATTCGGAAGAAATTTTTTTGGAATCGATGGAAGCTAAAGCTTCATTCTCCGCAAGTCCGTAAAGTCTATCGGCAGGAATTGCAAATAAATCTGCTACATCCTTATTTGAAGCATCTGTGGCATCAAGCCTATCCAAATGGTCGAAAGCTCCTACTTCAATAAGTTTAATTTCCGTATTCGGATGAGTTTCTTCAACCCTTTTTACTGCTTCTTTGTAATACGGCATCCAGCCTTGTTCTGCTTGTACGGTTAATACTACTTTTTGCTTTTCGGTTTTACCTCCGCAAGAAACGGTGAACGATAAAGCAAAAAACAAACCGATAAAAAATAAACCGGCTACAAATACATTTTTTTTATGTTTCATAAAACTCTCCTTATAATAAAAAGTATATCATAAAATTTACGCTTAAACAAGAATAAATTTCAAAATTTTCATTGACTTTTTTTTCGATTGCTTGTATTATGAGACTGGACAGTAGTCATTTTTTAAGGAGCATACCGATGAATTGGATTTTGTATGTCATCCTTCCTGCTGTCTGTATAATTCTTGGATGGACGATTCGCTGGCTTTATGCCAGATTTCAACTATCTGCTTCTGAACAACGTGCAGAACGGATTTTACAGGAGGCAATAAAAGATGCTGAAGCTCAAAAGAAGGAATTCCTTCTTGAAGCAAAAGAGCAGCTGATTCGGGAACAAAAACAGCAGGAACGGGAAAATAGGGAGCGCAGGAGTGATCTCCAGCGTTTCGAACGCAGATTGGCACAAAAAGAGGAAGTCCTCGATAAACGTGTCGAAACTGTAGAAAAACAAGAAAAAGAGCTTATCAAGAGGGAAGCCGCACTTGATGAGAGGACTGAATTTTTAAGCGGCGAAGAAGAAAGATACAGGGAAGAGCTGGAAAGAATTTCCGGTTTGACCCAGCAGCAGGCAAAGGATTTGATTATCCGTGACTTGGAAACTGAAGCAAAGCATGATGCGGTTACTATTATAAATAAGATAGAACAAGAAGCTCAGCTGACGGCAGAAAAAAAAGCACAGGATATTCTGATTACGACGATCCAGCGTCTTGCAACGGAAACGGCGAGCGACATTACTGTCTCAACGGTCAGCTTGCCCAGCGATGAGATGAAAGGAAGGATTATCGGCCGCGAAGGCCGCAATATCCGAGCCTTGGAAACTCTTACCGGTGTAGACATAATAATCGACGATACCCCTGAAGCTGTTGTAGTATCTTGTTTCGACCCTGTGCGCAAAGAAATTGCGAGGGTTGCCTTGGAGAGATTGATTCTTGACGGCCGAATTCATCCGGCTCGTATTGAAGAAATTGTGCAAAAGGTAACCAGAGAAATTTCGCAAAAGGTTTATGAAGAAGGAGAAAAGGTTCTATTCGACCTCGGCATCCATAACATGAACCAAGAAGGCGTAAGGGCCTTGGGAAGGCTTTATTTTAGAACAAGCTATGGGCAAAACGTACTTCAGCATTCTAAAGAAGTAGCCATAATCGCAGGAATGATTGCAAGCGAAATCGGTGCAAATGTCGAAATCGCAAAACGCGGTGCCTTACTGCATGATATCGGAAAGGGAGCAGAAACCGATTCCGATAAAAACCATGCCGAAATAGGAATGGAGCTTGCAAAGAGGATCAATGAAGATCCGAGGGTTGTCAATGCCGTAGGAGCTCACCACAATGATATAGAGCCTACCTGCGTTGAATCGGTAATCGTACAGATTGCAGATGCAATTTCGGCTGCAAGACCGGGTGCAAGACGCGAAACTATGGATAACTATGTTAAGCGGCTTGAAAACCTTGAACAGCTGGCTGAAGGCTTTAGCGGAGTTGAAAAAGCTTACGCAATCCAAGCCGGAAGGGAATTACGGGTTGTTATCAACAACGAAAAGATTTCCGATGCCGATACCAAGATTTTGGCTCGGGACATTGCAAAAAAAATCGAAAACGATTTGCAGTACCCCGGAAGAATCCGCGTAACCCTTATACGCGAAACGCGTATCGTAGAATACGCCCGCTAGTTTTTATAAGCTTAAAAAAAACACCCTGTAGATATAAAATCTTACAGGGCGTTTTTTTATTTAAACTATCAGTAAATAAACTATTATTTTGTCTTTAGATACTCATTTATTGCAGCAGCGGCTTTTCGGCCTTCACCCATTGCAAGAATTACGGTAGCGGCACCTAAAACAATGTCGCCTCCTGCCCAAACTCCTTCGATTGAGGTTTTTTGGTTTTCGTCAACGACGATATTTCCTTTTTTGGTAACTTCCAAGCCATGACTTGTTTGAGACATAAGGGGGTTTGAGTCGTTTCCGAGGGCAACAATTACGGCATCTACCTTTATTTGGTGCTCTGTTCCGGGTTTTGCTACAGGCTTTCTTCTGCCTGACTCATCGGGTTCGCCCAATTCATAGTCTAAAACTTCTATTGCGCAAACCTTTCCTTCTTTATCTCCGATTATTTTTGTGGGGTTTTGAAGGAAGCAGAACTCTACGCCTTCTTCCTCGGCGTGGGCAACTTCTTCGATTCGGGCCGGCATTTCTGCACGGGTTCGGCGGTAAATACAGTAGACTTTTTTACAGCCAAGGCGGTAGCCCATTCTGGCAGCATCCATAGCAACGTTTCCGCCTCCGATTACGGCCAAGGTTTCAGCCTCATAAAGAGGGGTATCGGAGTGTGTTGCATCATAGGCTTTCATGAGGTTAGCCCTTGTCAAATACTCGTTTGCGCTAAAAACACCGATGAGGTTTTCGCCTTCAATTCCCATAAATTTGGGAAGACCGGCACCGGTTCCGATAAAGGCGGCATCATATCCGTCTTCTTTTAAAAGCTGCTCAAGAGTCTCGGTTCTTCCTACCAAGAAGTTGGTTTTGAATTCAACGCCCATCTTTTCGAGGTTTTCGACTTCCTTTGCAACGATTTCTTTCGGCAAGCGGAATTCGGGGATTCCGTAAACCATAACGCCGCCTGTTTTGTGAAAGGCTTCAAAGACGGTTACCGAGTGGCCTTCCCTGCGGACATCTGCTGCAACGGTCAAACCGGCAGGGCCTGAACCGATGATAGCAACTTTTTTTCCGGTTTCGGGAGCAACGGGCGGAATGGTAATCTTATTATTGTTTCTTTCCCAGTCGGCGACAAAGCGTTCAAGACGGCCGATGGCTACAGCCTGTTCCGTGGATTTGAGCATCTTACCTACAGTACAAAAAGCCTGGCACTGCTTTTCTTGTGGACAAACGCGTCCGCAAATTGCAGGTAAGAGGTTTGTTGTTTTTATAATATCGACAGCCTTTTTATAATCGCCTTTTTGGATTTCGGCAATAAATTCAGGAATCGGTATACCTACGGGGCAGCCTTTAACGCAGGGCTTGTTTTTGCAGTTTAAGCATCTTTCCGCCTCAATGCGGGCCTGTTCATCGGTGTAGCCCATGGCAACTTCATTCATCAATGAGGCTCTTTTATGGGGATCGAGGGTAGGCATTTCCTGAATAGGAATCTGAGCCCTTTCTTTAGGGGTTAAGGTTTTGCCCTTTAAATCGGCCCAAAGCTGTTTGGCCCGATCTGAAAGCTCTTCATGGGTTACGTGTTTATGACATTCTTTATTTATATTTTCCATATTTTTCCGCTCCTTAATTAAAAATACCGGACTTGCACTTATGCCTATCCTGATCTTCGCGTCCGCGGAAGGCCTTCATTCTCATCATCATATTATCAAAGTCAACCTTGTGGGCGTCGAATTCGGGGCCGTCAACACATACGAACTTGATTTGATTGTCTACGGTTACACGGCAGCCGCCGCACATTCCCGTACCGTCAATCATAATCGTGTTAAGTGAAACCGTTGTTTTTATTCCGAATGGACGGGTGGTTTCGGCACAGAATTTCATCATTATGGGCGGGCCGATTGCAAAGACTTCGTCGGGAGGCGTTTGACTTTCACAGAGCTCTTTTAAGGGTACGGTTACAAGGGCCTTTCTTCCATAAGAACCGTCATCGGTTGTAATGATGAGCTCATCGGCAATAGCTTTCATTTCATCTTCAAAAACGATTAAGTCCTTGTTCCTTGCTCCGATGATAACTATGAGTTTGTTTCCTGCTTCTTTAAAAGCTTGGGCTATAGGGTACATGGGGGCAACACCAATACCTCCGCAGACACAGGCAACCGTTCCGCACTTTGTGATGTGGGAGGGGCGTCCAAGAGGGCCTAAAATTGCAGCGATAGAATCACCTACATTTTTGTTGCAAAGTTTGATGGTTGTGGCTCCTACGGCCTGAATAACGAGGGCAATCCAGCCTTCTTCGGCGTTCGCATCGGCAATCGTGAGGGGAACTCTTTCGCCGAAGTTGGTATCTATTTGAACGATTACAAACTGCCCCGGATGCCTGTTTTTTGCGATTTCCGGTGCTTCAACGCGCAAATAAAAAACCTCAGGCGAATATTGCCGTTTTTCAAGTATTTTGTGCATAATCATACTCCTTAAGGTTTATAATCTATAAAAAAATAATGATTTAAGATGTTAGACAAGTCTTCAAATCAATGACAACCTTAACAGGTTATTATATCAAAATTCAAAAAATCTTGCAACAGGCGGATTCTTTTGAATTTTATAGAACAGACTAATTAAGTCTAAATATTTAGATATTAGATAGTTAAAAACCTTTTTTTACTTGACTAGGAACAAAAATAGTATTATCTTTAAATTATCATATAAATATAAGGCGGAAAATATTATGAATGAAAAAATTACAAAAGCTTTAAACGAACAGATAAATAAGGAAATGGAATCGGCTTATCTTTATCTTGGAATGGCAGTACATTTTGAAGCAGAGGCTCTTTTAGGCTTTGCTCATTGGATGAAGGAACAAGCTAAGGAAGAAATGGAACATGCCTTAAAAATATACAGGTACTTATTTGAAATAGGCTCAAAGCCGATTTTAGGTGCGATAAAAGCTCAAAGCACAGAATACGGAAAACCGATCGATGTAATAAAAAAAGTCTTAGAGCATGAAAAATTTGTAACGGCTTCAATTACAAGCCTTTATGAACTGGCTCTTGCTGAAAAAGATTATAAAACCCAAGCCTTCTTAACATGGTTTATTAATGAGCAGGTTGAAGAAGAAGCCAATGTTACGGCTATCTTGGATAAATTTAAGTATATTGATAACAATGCCAGTCTGATGATCTTAGACAAAGAACTTGCGGCGAGAACTTAAATTTTAAAAATTGGAAACCGGCCCCTTATGGCCGGTTTTTTATTTTATCAATGCTTGAATTTCTTATTTTTTCGGTTTATAATCCATTTTTATAATAGGACTGCTGATGATTAAATTTAATATGGAAATTGACGGATTTTGCGGCTCACTTTTTTTACCTGAAAAGGCCTTTTCAAAAACAAAGGCTCTTATTTTTGTAGGGAACCTTGAAGAAGAGTATTTATCTGCAAAGATAATGGCAGAGCTTTTCTCAAAAAACGGTATCAACTCATTGGCTCTAGCTTATTTCGGTGAAAAGGGAACCGTTCGAGAGCCGGCCCATATACCTTTAGAATATGTTGAAAAAGCCTTAGATAAGTTAAACAGGATGGGTTTTTCTAAGGTAGGTATTTGGGGATTTGCTGAGGGTGCCGTTTATGCTCTTACAGCCGCTTCCTTCTTTAACTTATCTTGTGTAATTGCAGTTTCGCCTTCTCACCATGTTTTACCTGCATACAGCCGGGCAGGTTCGGTTTTTAAGCAAAGATTTATGAGCGGATCCTTTTTAAGTTTAGGAGGTAAAGATTTAGCCTGTTTATCAGCTCCTAAAATAAACCGAATTAAGCTTTTGTTTCAAATGATTTTTACCAAAAAAGAAGAAACCGCTGATATTTTCCGTGAAGAAATGATTAAGGCCTCAGCCGATTCTATTATTCCTGTAGAAAAAATTCACGGTAATATTTTAATTATGAGCTCCGATGAAGATAGAATATGGCCCTCAAAGTTCTCAGGCGAGCAGATTATGGATAGACTTTCTTCTAATTATTTTAAGTACAAAAAAGAACATATCATATATCACTTCAGCAGTCACTATCTTCTTCCATTTAACCTTGCCGGTGTTAGATTAAAGCACAGGCTAAAGTATTTTAAGATAGAGCGTAAATATAGCAAACAATGTAACCGCACCCGTATAGATGCTTTTAATAAAACTCTCGACTGGCTAAAAAAATGGTAAAAAGAGATGTGGTCAAAGGCTAGGGTATAACTAACAAGGTTTCGAGGCGTACAGCCGGCGGAGCTTCGAAGCTAAGACACTTACCTTTCTCTCAAGGTATCATTCTTTTTTAGAAAAATTAAAAGAAAAGCACATTGATCCGAAACGGTAGATTTTCAGTCCGGAGCCTTCGGCTTTCTCCGGTTTGTCTAAAACACTACATTACCTATGTTTCAAGCTCAACACAGTGTCCTGTTTTTAGATAGAAGATAAATGTCTTAACCTCGATGGGCTTATCAGAATTTTCTTTAAGATTTTCCGATTCGGTTTTTGCAAGATCGAAGGCGGCTTTTTTATAAATCTTCAGCTGAGTTAGGTGTGCATCGGGGTTTTCTATTTCGTCGGTTTTATAATCTACAACATAGACTATTCCGTCTTTTTTAAACAGTAAGTCTATCTGCCCGCTTACAATTTGTCCTTCATAATCCGTTAAAAAACCGTATTCGCTTTTTAATTTTTCGGCCTCTTTTGCTAGAGCATACATATCCGAATTAAAGAAATTATCTGCCCAAGCATAAATCTTTTTTCTTTCAACTTCGGAATGACCTTTCGGATAGATAAATTCCTTATTTAAAAGACGGGCTTCTATTAGGGAGTGGGTAAGAGTTCCCAGCTCGGCAGCCGTAAATTCTTTTTGTTCATCTCTATCTTCAAAAGAATCAGGCAGCTTATCTTTTTCGGAAGTTAAAGAATACAAATAACCTTCTCTTGATTTTTTATTTACCTCATGAGCAAGACCTGTAGCGGTTGTTATTCTTTTTTCCGCAAGATTAAATTCTTTTACCTTAGAAGAGGCAAAAAGTTTTTCAAAATTTATTCTTTCGCATTTTTGCTTTTTGGAATTGTTAAATAACGCCTCTCTTTCAAGAGGTAAGAATTCATTAAAAACAATATCTTCATGCTCATCGGGAAGAGCAGGCAAAAGCAACTCAAAAAAGCTTATAGTCTTATCCGAAAGTGTAAGCAAGGTTTTTATTTCTTCAAGGCTTCTCGAATCTGAAGATGAACAATCGTTATCTTCATTTTGTAAATGATTATATACACCGCTTATAATTAAATAGGATTCGGCTCTTGTAGCTGCAACATAAAGAAGCCGTTTCGTTTCGGCAATAAGTTTTGCATTAGCCTTATCACGCAAGGATTCAAAAATCAGATTGCCAGCTTTCGCAGACAAGTCCGGAGCCTTGGGAGAATACAAAACAGGCCCCATATCTTCATTATAAAAAACGAGTCCCTCTTTTTTTTCAGGGATACCCCTATTCCCGCAGTCGGGAACTATAACAATAGGGAATTCCAAACCCTTGCTTTTATGCACAGTTAAAAATTGAACAGAGTCTTTTTCATCATCTAAGGGAACCTCCATATCATCAAGCCTTTCATTATCTTCAATATGAGATGAAAGCAAATCAATAAATTGAGAAAAAGTTAATCCGTTTATATCGGCTTGGCAGGCGAGCTCAAAAAGGTAATCATATAAATCCATATAGTGATGATTTTCTTCATTGCTCAATAAAAAATATCTATAAGCTTCTTCATACCAAAGATATGTGACCGACTCGGCACAACTCATAGTTACAACATTTTTATTCAAGCGAGCAAATAAATCGCAAGCCCGCAAATAGGCATCCTTATTTTTTCCGCTTAATTTTTCCGCTAAAGAAATATCGAAGGCTTTTGTAAAATTTAAAAGTAAAACTGCAAAGGCATCATCATCTATATTTACAAAAGGCGAATGTAAAACTTGAGCATAAGTTTTTTTATCGGAAGGATAGGCTATAATTTTAAGCATAGCATAAATATCATTTATAGGTGCATCATTAAATAAACCTCTCTGCTGCACACTCCTATAAGGAATACCAAAATTGCGGAAAACTCTCTCGTATGTACTTTGCTTTGTAGAAGCTCTAAGCAAGACGGCAAAGTCGCTCCATGAACAAGCTCTTG
Source organism: Treponema denticola (assembly GCF_024400535.1). Classification (NCBI taxonomy): domain Bacteria; kingdom Pseudomonadati; phylum Spirochaetota; class Spirochaetia; order Treponematales; family Treponemataceae; genus Treponema; species Treponema denticola. The sequence goes on along the minus strand of NZ_CP038800.1, from coordinate 2,846,643 downwards.
CAGATTTACCGTCCCTAACTTTAAAACCTTGATTATGCAATTCTAAAATTCTTTTTGCAAGATAAAAGGCTTCCGTTTCTACAGGACTAAGAAACCGGCTTAAATCTTCCAATACATTAAATCTTTTTTTATCAAAAAACATTATTTCAATTTTCGGTTCAACGCCTTTTACGGGAGCTCTAGTTTCAGTCGGCACATATTCCGCCTCATATGGAGGAACAAATCCGTTTTTTTCTAAGGGCTTATTTATCTCGGAATAAAAAACTTTGGAGAATATTGTATTAAATAAATTTATAAGAGAAGGCTCCGTGCGGTAATTTATCAAAAGCCTTGTAGCGGCAAGTCTTTCTTTATCCGAAATATCGTCCGCAAGTTTTCGGAATACGGAAACATCAGCCCCTCTAAAAGCATAAATCGACTGCTTCTCATCTCCGACAAAAAAAAGTTTATTGGGACAAAGCTCCTGAGGACCGGGAACGGATTTTTCGGAGCGTTCAAATTTTTCTGCAATTAAAAAAAGTAAATCTCTTTGCAGACTATTGTTATCTTGAAATTCATCTATCATAATAATGTCTGCATTCTTTTTATAAAAGTTTCTTAAGTCCACATCATTTATCAAAACATCCACAGCAAGTTGTGACACATCCGAAAAAGTTAAAAGACCTCGCTGTTTTTTTTCATATATATATTCTTTTTGAAGTTCTTCAAGCATATCAAAAAAAGGAGCCAAGAACTCACGCGAGTACTCAAAATTATAAATACACACAAGTTTTTCATATATGACTTTTAATTTTTCTTTTATTTCTTTTACGGTATCATTTCCTCTACCTTTTGCTGTTTTAGAAATTTTGTCGACAGTAGGAAGCAGCTTAATAAAGGCTTCATCTTTTGCCGATTCTGGAAAATGAGGAAGGGTAGAAAACTCGCTAATAGCTTCTTCCGTAAAATTTTTAGAAGGATCGTTTTCTTTTATAAATTCAAAAACATCAAAACATTCAGCTAGAGTTTTTCTTTCTTCATCATCATGATATTTTATTTGAGCTTCCAAACTTTTTTTAAAATCGATTGGTTTTGAAATCAAAACATAATTACTTAATAATTTTACAAAAAGGCCCGACACAAAATCATCTATTCCGTTATCACCCAAAAAAAACTGCATCGTTTTATCCGAGCGCATTTTCAAAAAGAAATCCAAGCCTATGCGGTAAGCCAGCTTTTCCGATTCGGTATTATCAATGGTAAAATCGGGAGAAATACCTAAGTTTCTACATGCATCTCTTGCTATTCTATTGCAAAAAGAATCTATCGTCGAAATTTTTGCAAGATGAAATTTTTCGATAGCGTTTTTTGCATTAGGATGATCTATTTTTTTTAACTCGGTATAAATTCTTTTGTGCATTTCGGCTGCGGCTTTTTCGGTAAATGTTAGAGCTATTATTTTTTCTACGCTGACACCCTTTTCAACAACAAAATAAACATAGCGCGCAGCCAAAACTTTCGTTTTTCCGGAACCGGCTCCCGCAGCAATTACGGAATTTTTTTCAACGCTTACCGCATTTTTTTGATTTTCATTTAAGCTATCCATTATATTTTTTATATAATCATTCATCTTAATCTTATCTCCAATAAAATTTACTTAACCGAATAAGCTGTTCTGCAAATATGTTTAAACCCGCATGTACTGCATGTTTCAAATGAAACGGTAGAAGGTTTTGTAAAATCTTGGGTTTTCATAAGCTCTGCAAATTTTTCTGCTTCATTAATAAATGCATCGATTGAAGATTGAAAATCTTCACGGGTTCTTTCAGATCCGCTCCGTGTAACAGGAATAGCTTCATTATCGTTTACAACCTTGTTTATTTTTTGCTGCACAAAACTTAAAAACCATGCATGTTCTATAGTTTCAAAATTTTTCTTTTCTTTTGTTGAATCCTTTTTTAATTTGGATTCAGCCAAGAAGATATACATTGGTATCTGAAAATCTGTCAATTCTATTTCTTCCGCACTTGAATTTTTTTTACCGTAGGAAGAATAAGCCGGCATATTATTTGTTTTATAATCTATAATTACTCCGCTCCTCTCATCCTGCGGAAAAGAAGCCCTGTCTATTTTACCCCGATATAAAATGCCGTCATTTTCCATTTCTATCCATTCTTCTACCCACTTAGGCGCATATCCGTCCAAAAGCGAAGCATCGCTTTCTAAAACAAAATTGACGGCTTCCTGAACCCTCTTTTTTAAGGATTGAATAAAGGGCTTTGCCAAAGCACCTCTAAAATCAATGGATTTTTCTGCAAGGTCATCGAATATTAAAGAAGCTCTTTCAATATAATTATCTAAGTTTTTAGAATTAAAATATTTATCCGTTGAACCTATCTCTTTATAAAGAATTTCCAAAACATTGTGCGAAAGGTTGCCGATATTTCTGGCATCAAAGATACCTGCATCATAGTTTTCCGAAAAGACGGAAAGAACTTTTTCTAAAAACCATAAAACGGGACACTCGGTAAATATTTTTAAATCGGTTTGACTTAATTTAAGAGAACCTTCCTTAAATAAATTTTCTTCCATATATGAATTTAATTCTTCGCTAATCTTATCGTATGAATTTTGCAAATAAGAAAAATCTTTTTTCCTCTTTAATGTTGAAAATGTTGAGACTGCATTTTTTTGAATCTTATATATTGCAGAAGTTTTCTCTGAAGCCTCTTCTTTCTTTAAGAGATAATCGAATAAAAACGAATCATAGGATTTTAATTCTTCTATTTTTTTATTTACCCGTTCAGCATTTTTAATTTCTTCATCTTCAGAAATTTCAAAAAGATTATTTATAATCAAATACGAATTAAAATTATGAGGACTAAAACTAAAAACGGTATTTGGAGATTCTGTATAGGCTTCAAAAAAATAAGGCGATGCATCGGTTTCAAAAACACCCAAGGCTTCTCTTTTATCCTTACGCAAAAAAGAAAGTTTATTATAAATAATATTTGTATGGTCTTGACTGCAATTTAAAACAAAATGATAGCTAAAAGGAGTTGCGGCGGCAACTCTGTAAGGAAAAATACTTACGGCAAGCCCTGTATTTTGAGGAACATAGATAGCCTTATCCAATTCCGAAATAAAAAACTTAAACCTGTCACAGGGCATGTAGGCTTCAAACTTATCTTCCAAATATAAAAGTTCTTGAAGACAAGAAATACAGCGGCCCAAGATTGCATTATCTTTTTCGGAAAAAAGATTTTCATCTATCAATTCATTTCTAAATAAAAAATAATTTTTTTGTAAATCTGTAAAAGTTTTAGATTCGCAAATTCTATTTACGGCATAATAAAAATTATAAAACCAATCTCTCGCTTTTTCCTTTTGCTCAACTTCAATTTCATCTCTTTCATAATTTATTTTAAAAGATTCAATCCAAATATTTTTATAAACAGTATCTTCTTTATTTTCTTTCCACGATACTGCACAATTATTTTTTACTCCGTAATCTATTAAAGCTTCAGCTCCTTCCCTATCCTTCCAAGGGATGTGCTTATTTAAAACAATCGGTTTTATAAATTCAAAAGCAAAATTATTTTGCACACAATCATAAATAAGGGAAAAAAGTTTACCGGCTTGTTCAAGTCCCAACTTAAAGCCCGAACGGAATTCTGCAGGAATCCCTCTAAGATAAAATTCTCTTTTTATATAAGCCGCATAGTTTTCAATATCAGGAACACTTACGGCAATCTCATCCGCTCTCACTCCTTCACTGAGAAGTTTTTCGATTTGTAAAACGGTATTTTTTAATTCGCTTCTGGAATTTTTATAAACATCAATTAAGTTTTCTTTTTGATTAAATTTAGGACATGGAATATAGCTGATTTCTTCCTGCTGCCTTAAAAGCTCCGCATGTTCACCAAAATCTTCCATCAATTCGGGATAAATAATAATATATTTTTTTTGATATGAATAAAATTCGGAAGAAACCCAAGAAGGTTCAAACAAAGAATTCTTTTTTAAAAAATCGGTATACTCATTCTTTAAAACAATATAGTCCCTCATTTCATCATCGTTTGAAAAATCAGAACTTTTATCGGCATAGCGTTTTTCAAAGTGATCAAGCTGGGGTAAAATCCCTGCAATCCATTCGGAAAATACGGCACCAGTTTCGGCATAGTCTTCCGGAATAAGAAATTTAAACAGCGGTTTTCCGTCTTTTGCCTTTTCCGAATTAAGACGGCTTATATATTGGGCAAAAATTCTGCGCACCGTATTTGATACGGGACTTAAAGAAGCCGCCTGAGAGACAAGACAAGATTCTTTAAAGCCGTCCCACGACATATAATTTTCAGAAGGAATGGTTCCCAATCCGGTAATACTAAGCGATTTTTGAAACCACAGCCTTGAAGCAATCCTCGAAGGAAATACAAAAACGTTTTTTAAATCCCGTCCATAAGTCTTTAGTGTTTGTTCTATTAAGTTCATATCAAACGTGATTATATCATAAAATGTAAAAATTATTAAGAGCTTATTTTTTTCTTAAATTAAGAATACTTTAATTAAGAATTTTTATGCCCTTTCCAAAAAACAAAATTTATAGTACTATAAAAATATGAAAATAATTATAGTTGGCGGCGGTGTTACCGGAACGGAATTAGCCCGCAGGCTTATAAGAAAAAAACATGATGTTGTTTTGATAGAACGAGATGAAGACACAGCACGCCATGCAGCTAATAGGCTGGACTGTATGGTAGTACAGGCAGCAGGAAACGATACTCAAATCCTCTTGGATGCCGGAATAAAAAAGGCCGAAGCCATGATAGCCGTAACCGACTCGGATGAACTCAATATGATAATCTGCGGCATCGCGGATAGCCTCGCCCCACAAGTTATAAAAATAGCAAGAGTCCGTAATGAAGACTATGTAAAGGCCCTAAACTTTTCGGAAGAAAGAACTCTGGGTATAAACGCTCTGGTTTATCCCGATGAAGAAGCGGCCCTCGCTGTGATTCAAGCTATCGAACACGGAGCCGTCAGCGACATTCTATCCTTTGAAAATTCAAACTATGAACTTTCCCGATTTAATGTTTGTGAAAAAAGCACTCTGGACGGCCTTGCCGTTTTTGATATCAGAAAATATGTTGACATACCCTTCATTGTTGTAAGTGTTGAGCAAAACGGAAAAAATAGAATTCCGTCAGGCGACACTATTTTAACGGCAGGAACACGGGTTTCAATTTTAACAAAGCCTGAGCATATAAAAAAATTTTATGAGTTGTCAGGATTCGAAACTCAAGAATTTAAAAAAATTGCTTTGGTAGGAATGGGCCGAATAGGAAAAAGCGTCGCAGAATACCTGCTTAGAAATTCAAAAGGAAAATCATTTCTGTCAAAACTTTTACCTATCAATCTAAATCAAAAATGGAAGATTTCCATTATCGAGACCAATGATAAAAAGGCAAAGGAAGTCGCTGCAGAATTCCCCGAAGCTTCTATCTATAAAGCTGATGTTACAGACGAATCCTTTGTAGACGAAATAGGCCTTGACTCATTTGACTTGGTAATATGCACAACACCGAACTATGAATTTAATATGATTGCCTGTGCATACTTAAAAACCCTTGGTGTTTATAAAACGATATCTCTCGTTCAAAGTGCCGTACTTGAAAATGTTGCATATAAGATCGGTGTCGATGTCGCAGTTTCTTTTAAAGATGTAGTCGTAGACTCTATAATGAGCCATCTTGTAAGCGAAAACGTAACAAGCGTTCATACAATGGGTGACGGTAAACTTGAAATAATAGAACTGCAAGTCTCCGAAAAAAGCCCTGTTCTCGGACAAAAACTAAAAGATATATCTCAGCATGGAGTCTATCTTGTTCTTCTTGTTACTGATGAAAACGGAGAACAGATTCCTACCGGAGATACGGAGGTCAAGGCCGGGTATAAAATTGTATTTATAGTAAAATCTTCGCGAAGCGACGAAATTATAAAAATGTTCGGAGGTAATTAGATTTTAAATGAAAGCCTTACAATATGTCCGAATAATTTTTATGATTCTTGCAATAATTTCCATAAGCTTCATCATTCCGATTGGAACAGCCCTCTATCAAAACGAAGCTTACTTGATTCCGTCTTTTTTAATTCCTACAGCCTTTGTCTTTGCTGTTGCAGCAGTTTTTTTCTTTTTTTTGAGAAACAAAAAAGTCAGACTTTCGGTTTCGGGCGGTATAATATTGGTTGCAGCCGCATGGATAGCTGCGGGTATTTTAGGAGCAATACCATTATGTATTTCAGGCGTAATACCCAACTTTGCAGATGCCGTCTTTGAATCCGTGTCCGGTTTTACAACAACGGGAGCAACGATTCTTACCAATGTCGAAGCCTGCCCCATGACAATGCATGTATGGAGAACCCAGATGCACTGGCTTGGAGGAATGGGAATCGTAGCCCTCACCGTTGCCCTTTTTCCTCTTTTAGGAGTAGGAGGTTTTCAGCTCATCAAAAGTGAAACTACCGGCCCCGACAAGGGAAAGGTAACGGCAAAGATAACCCACACGGCAAAAGCTCTTTGGTTTATATATCTTGGAATGACTATAGTTCAGATAATCCTCTTAATGCTTGCCGGCCTTCCATTCCTCGAAGCCCTCTGCCACACCTTTGCCTCTTTGGGAACAGGAGGCTTTTCTACAAGAAATGCAAGCGTTGGAGCCTTCAATTCTCCGTCGGTTGAAATTATTTGTGCTGTCTTTATGATTTTGGCAGGTGTAAACTTCAGCCTTTATTTTCACCTGTTTACCGGCCATCCGGAAGAATTTTTCCATAATTCGGAACTTAAAGCCTATCTTAAAATAGTATTTGTATCAACCGTTTTAATTGCTATTTCTATCTATCCAATTTACGGAATCGGAGGAGGTTTAAGACAAAGTTTTTTCCAAGTTGCCTCAGTAATAACGACTACAGGCTTTTCAACGGCCGACTATAACGCATGGCCCGAATTCGCAAAAATGGTGTTATTTTTCTTGATGTTTGTCGGAGGATGCTCAGGCTCAACGGCAGGAAGCATCAAGGTAATCCGCTGGCTAATCCTGCAAAAGCAGGCCGGAATGGAAGCAAAACGCCTTTTAAGCCCCCATGGCGTTTTCGGTATTCAGCTTAATAACCGTCCGGGAAGAAAGGACATAGTTTACAGCGTTGCAGGTTTTATGTTTTGCTACTTCCTCTTAACTCTTATTACAGCATTGGTTGCAGCCGCCGACGGAGCTGATCTATTGAGCGGATTTACGGCTTCTCTTGCTCTTATCGGAAACATAGGCCCCGGTTTTGGAAGCGTCGGCCCTGTCGGAAACTTTGCATTTTTTTCATCTCCTGTAAAAATTTTCTTTTCTTTTATAATGCTTGCAGGGCGGTTGGAATTATACACAATGATAATTTATTTTATGCCTGCATTTTGGAAAAGATAACTAGTAGACGGCAATTATTTCCGGAATACGCCATACCGAATCATATTTAGTTATACCTGAATACTCTTCCCAAGCGCTATAAAAAGCATAGTTTCTTTCTTTAGAGACCATTGTACTGTTTGAGGTCATAGGAGGCTGAATATTTAATCCCCGTGAAAAAGTTATTCTAAAGGCATCTAAATTCCCGAAATACCAGCTTTCTCTTTGCGATACACCCATATCAAAGGGAATCGCTTTTGCCATCCCCAAATCAACAGGAATCCAGCCAAAGCCTTCCAGATAAAATTCAGACCACCAATGCAGATAGCAGGTCTGAGCAACATCTACCAAAACGCCGGCTATAGGTTGTGCAGGCAGGCCTGCAGCTCTTGCAATAGCCGCAAATAAAATTGCTATATCGTAAGTATCTGCCTTTTTTTCGGTTAAAGCCTTTACCGGAGAATCCCCCGAGTTCAATATTGAAGACGGAATTATTTCAACATTTTTTAATAAATAATTATATATGCGTCTAGCCTTATTATATGGATTCTTTTCACTTTGAACAATTTCGGCGGCTGTTTTTTGAATTACAGGGTCATTGGATGGAATAAATCCTGTAGCGATAGCATAATTGTCATAGATTTCTTTATTTTGTTGAGAGTTGATTCGGACATTTACAGGATTAACCTTTGTGTTTACCTCATAAGTGTTTAAACCGTATTCTTGCCTTATGTGAATTTTTGTCGAGTCCTTTATATTTTCATATTGATGAATAGCAACTCCCTGATAATCGGCAACAAAAGGCGGAGGCGTGATTGATAAAATTTTAACATCCCTCTGAGAATAAGAAGCGGCAGGAATTGGGACTTTTATAAAAAGAGAATTCTTTTCTGAGGCGGATATATTCGAAATGTCTACCTCAGCAGCAAGAGCAAAATTCTTTTTGTTGGAATAAGTCTTTGTTCCAACCTTATTCTTTATTCTAAAAGGAACAGGATTACTTGCTCCTGCAGAGGTTAGAACCAGCAGCATACCTGAATCTGCACCGTCAGGCACCCTTACATGAAGCTCGTCATTTGACCAAAAAACAAAATCGAAATCATAGTCTGAACATCTGGCCGCTTCAACATCCTGTTTTTGCTCAATCTGTTGGATCATCGCCGGATTAAAATCCGATACAAACAGAACCTGTGAAGACCCTCTTGTTTCTCCAAAATTTTCGCCTGAAATTTTTATAATACTGCCGATTTCGGCAAGATCTTTATTTATGGAAATAATTGACGGAGTGCCGCCTGAAGCTGTTTTATCTCTTATAACCGGAATAGAAGAAACAGAGGCCATAAAGGTAGGCGCCGATTTTTTATTTTGTACCACTACATATAATAGACCGCCTTTTTGGTATTCAGGATATTTAAAGCTTATTTTTGTGTCAGTCCAAATATCACAATTTTCAGCCTGAATAATGGAGTCTCCGATTTCAATCCATGAAGAATCTATCTCATTCCCAAAATTTTCACCTTTTATAACTATATTGTTACCGGCTTCCGCAATAGGAGGTGTTATTTCTATTATCGAGGGATATTTAGCAGTTAAAGACGTTAGATACAAAATAAGAGCTGCAAAGAAACCGAATAAAATAAGAAAAACAGTAAATCTAAAAATAAAAACCTTTTTAAATAAATAAGAAAATCTATTGCCCATTTTTTACAGAAGTTGCAGTTACAGTCGATTTATTATTTAGAAATATAGAATCAGACTTTATATCTACTCCTAAAACATTGTTTAGTTCAAAATCAGAATCTTTTGGGGGTAAATAAAAATTCATATAGTCACAAAGATTTATTTCTTTATTTGTAGAAACATTCTTTTTTATCCCAAAAATATTTGCAACGTTTAATGAAAATTTTTTTTCTGTTTTAGAAGGTTGAGAAATAGGCATAACTGTTTTAAATCCTAAATCCGCATTATCTGAAGCGTTCAAAGTTTTGCTTGTGCTAAGCATAACCATAGGAGTACAAACAAAAAGTAATATTGCAGCGGCAGCTAGAGCGGGTATAGGAATTTTTACAGACTTATACATCCAGCTAGCTGCTTTTTTTTGATTGTTTTCCATCCTCTGAATACATTCTTTCCTTTTGGCATATAACTTTAAAAAAGAACCGTTAAGATCCAGCTCAGGCTGCGATGCTTGTGATAAGTTTAAACTTATGCTCCTATAAAATTCCACAATAAGCTTGCATTTTTCACAAGATTTCAGATGGTCTTCAATTTTTTCTTTCCATGGGGACTCTAATTCTCCATCAACATAGGCCGAATATAAATCTTTATCAGGGCATGTAGACATCACTTTCTCCTATATACTTTGATAATTGTTCACGAGCTCTAAAAACTCGAACCTTAACATTACCTTCGCTTATCCCAAGAATGCTCCCTATCTCCTTGTAGTTCAAACTGCCGTATTCTTTAAGCTGTAAAACAGCCCTTAAATTCTTAGGCAATTTTTCAAGAGCTGCTTGAACGGAATTTATAGACTCTTGTTTTAATACTATCTCCTCTCCAGTATCGACCTTACGAGAGTCTTCCTTTAGAGCTTTAGCATAAGCTTTTCGTTCCCGTCCGCACCTTTTTACATAATTAAGCGATGCATTCCGTGTAACCCTAATAAGCCAGTACTTAGCATCATCCATTGACGGAAAGTCCATTTTTTTCTCTGTCATTTTTATTAAAGAATCATGACAGATATCTTCAGCTACGTCCCCTTCTCTGACTATATTGTAGGCTACTTTATAAATAACAGGCATAAGGGCCTCGTAGATTGCTCTAAAGTCTTCATCTGATGTTGCCCTCAAAATACCTTTCCCTTTAAACATTCCGAACTCCAAGACGTTACAGTTTTATTAAAAAATCATAAAACTTATAATTTTTTCCATGTTGTTTTACCGGCCTGATCTTCTAGGATAATACCCATACCCTTTAGTTTATCCCTAATTTCATCAGCCAACTTATAATTTTTGTCAAGTTTTGCCGAAGCTCTCTCCTCTATTAATCTAAGAATTTCGGATTCATCGATTTCAATAGAACCTTTATCTTTTAGCGTATTAAGGGATTCTTCTATCAATTTAATGCCTAAAATCGAATCCATAGCGGCAAGGACCGTTAATACATCCTTTTGCGGAATGTTTTTTCCTTTTATCAAAAGCTGCAGCTCCGATAAGGCCTTGGGTGTAGATAAATCATCTTCCATAGCGGCAATAAAATTATCAAAGCAGCTGAGAGCTTTTTCATTTTTTATTATGTCTTTTGCACTTTTAAGGTTAAGGTTTTCAGTCAAGGATACATATTTCCTTATTTCGGCATCCGATAATCCATCCAACCATTTTGCAACTCTGTTATTTAAGTTTTTTCGGCCGTTTTTTGCCGTTTCCATAGCTTCCCATGAAAAGGTAAGCTGACTTCGGTAATGCCCGCCCAAGAGCAAGAAACGGTAGTCAAGGGCTGAAAAACCCTTATTGATAACATCTTCTAAAATGATAAAAGACCCGGAAGATTTAGACATCTTGCCCTTATTCATAACGAGGAATTCGTTATGAAGCCAATAGTTTACCCATTTTTTTCCCGTAGCTCCTTCGGATTGGGCTATTTCATTGGTATGGTGTACCCTTATATGGTCTATACCGCCCTTGTGAATATCGATTTGTTCTCCCAGATACTTCATACTCATGGCAGAGCACTCGATATGCCAGCCGGGATAGCCCCGTCCCCAAGGCGAATCCCAGATAAGGGCCTGATTTTCAAACTTGCTCTTTGTAAACCAAAGAACAAAATCATGAGGATTGCGTTTATTTTTATCTATTTCGATACGGGCTCCGGCCTTAAGGTCTTCAAGGTTTATATTTGCCAACTCTCCGTATTTAGGAAAGGTAGAAATATCATAGTAAAGGTTTCCGCCCGCCATGTAGGTGTGCCCGTTTGCTTCTATTCTTTTTATAAGCTCTATCATTTCATTTATGTGCTCTGTAGCCTTGCAGACAATACCGGGTCTTTCGATATTCAGCCTTTCGGTATCGTTAAAAAAGGCCTTTGTATAAAATTCTGCAATTTCAAGCACCGATTTTCCGCGTTCTTCAGCAGATTTTACCATCTTATCTTCGCCCGAATCTTCGTCATCGGTTAGATGCCCGACATCGGTTATATTCATAACATGGGTAACATCATAACCTAAAAATCTTAAAGTCTTAACAAGAATATCCTGAAAAACGTAGGTGCGTAAGTTTCCTATATGTGCATAGTCATATACGGTAGGCCCGCAGCCGTAAACTCCAGCCTTGCCTTCATGAATAGGAACAAATTCTTCTTTTTTATTACCCAAGGTATTATGTAATTTTAAGCTCATACATCTTACTCCTTCTATATATCTTGTTACCTAATACATAATAGTATATACTAAAATCAAATGAATAATTTATTTAGTATACTTCATAATACCCCTTTATTTCAAGAGGGAACTATAGAATTCGATAAGGCCATAAAGCCTCTTACAGCATACAAGATTGGGGGTCCTGCAGACGCTCTTTTTTATCCTAAAAATGAAGACCATTTAAAAGAAGCCTTAATTTTTTTAAGCAAAAATAAGATTCCGGCCTCATTAATGGGCGGCGGAACAAACGTTCTTGTCTCAGATAAGGGGGTTCGAGGTGTTTTAATAAGCCTAAAAAACTTAAACAAGATAGAAGTCATAGGTGAATCTAAGGACAAGGTTTTTGTAAGAGCCGGATCTGGAGTCCTCACCGATAATCTTACAAAATGGGCTGTAGAAAAAGCTTTTTCAGGTCTGGAGTGTTTTGGAGGTCTCCCCGGAAGTGTAGGGGGGGCTGTATTTATGAATGCACGCTGTTATGATGTTTCAATCTCGGATAGATTAAAATCCGTAAAATATATCTTAGCCGATGATGACAGAACGGAATTTACAGAATATGAATACAATCCTTCCGATTGGGATTATAAGGTTTCGCCCTTTCAACAAAATCCGGTAAGTACCGAGATTACAAAAGATAGAAAAATAGTGCTTTCTGCCGTATTTACATTAACCCATGGAATAAAAGAAGAAATTGCTGCAAAAACCGAGGAAAAAGTTCAAGATAGAATTTTAAAGGGGCATTTTAAGGCTCCTTCTGCCGGAAGTACATTTAAAAATAATAGAGCCTTTGGACAGCCCAGCGGCAAGCTGATAGAGGATGCGGGATTAAAAGGCCTTTGTGAAGGAGGTGCTCAGGTGGCTCCTTGGCATGGGAATTTTGTAATTAACCGAGATGAAGCCTCCGCTTCAGACGTAAAAACTTTGATAGAAAAGGTTCAAAAAACTGTTAAAGATAAGACTGGTTTTTTCCTTGAGACGGAAGTTATTTTTTCAGGCGATTGGAATTAGATTTTTTAGAGATTACCGCAATAAAACGTAAGAAATTGCAAATATTTCTGTAAAATTACACAAAAATATATAAAATTCTTTTAAATTCGCTTGACTTCTTTTTTCTTTTAATGTATATTAGATATATCAAGAGCAGGTAACACTGCCGAATATCTTTAAGGAGAGAAAAAGATGAAAACATTATTTAAACTGATTAAGTCAAACAGAAAAAGCGGAAACCCTCAAAGATCTGAATTACTTACACCGCAAGAAAAAATTCAAGAGCAGACCCTTGTTTGGAAAGCTCATGTAGGGATCAACTACTTTACAATCTAATTTTGTAAATACTTTGAGGCCATAAAATCTTTATTTAAAGATTTATCCATAAAACTGAAGACCCGCAGAAGCGGGTCTTTTTTAGTGGTTACAATATTCAATATACATAAGATAAGTCAAATTGAACTGATAAGAATATTTTTGTAATTCTATATACCGCCCCTAAGCCCTTTTTCCATCCACATTATTTGTTTTTTAAAGTGCATTATAAATGTCTGAGGTTCCCAGTTTTCCACAAAGGACCTTGATATGAGGCTATGAACGATGGCTTTGGTAAACTCTATGAGCTCTTTTATATCTTCATGTGAAGACAGGGAAGGCAGACTCTCTTTTAAATTTGAAAAATAGTTTTCTTCCATCTCAGAAACTTTTTCAATTTGAAGGTTATTTTTGCGGTATTCAAGCCAAGCTTTATCTAAATCGGGTGTCCAATAAAGAAAGCGGTTATGATATAGATTTCTCTTGGATTTTTTATAAAGCTCCTTTGCTAAAATTTCTCCATATCGTAAAAGGGCATTAAAAAAATCGTAATCCATTTCCTTTAAAGCTTCTTGAAAAAGGGCGTGAACATCCATATTTTCGGAGCTTAAAATCGTAAAAAAACATTCTTCTAAACTTTCAAAATATTGATAAAAACTTCCTCTGGCTATGCTAAGGGTTTTTACAATATCTGAAACGCTTGCTTGAAAAAGAGGCTTTTCTTCAAATTCTTTTTTGCAGGTTTCGAGGATTCGTTTTTGTTTTTCTTGCGGCAAATTTAAAAATGTTTTTTTCGGCATCTTATAATGTATCAAGTTTAATATAAAAAAAGTATTTATGCAAGGCAAAAAAACTGATTTCCATCGGTGTAAACAGGAAAAAAATCAATAGCTTTATAATCGAGATCAAAAAGAATCTCTAGCCAATTTTTATAATTTATGCTATCATTCTCCTATGGCACATTGTATAGCTCCGGAAGCGGAAAAAATTTTGGATAAAGAATTTAAGGTTCTTGATAAGGGCTTTATCAGATTGGTAGACTACATGGGAACTGATGCCCGCATAGTGCAGTCAGCCCGTGTTTCTTATGGGGAAGGTACTAAAACCGTCCGTGAAGATGCAGGCTTGATAGATTATCTTTTGCGGAATAAGCACACCTCTCCTTTTGAACAAGTGGTTTTTACCTTTCATGTAAAGCTTCCCATTTTTGTAGCCCGTCAGTGGATCAGGCATAGGACTGCCCGCTTAAACGAAATTTCGGGACGGTATTCTATCTTAAAGCCTGAGTTTTATGTACCCGCCGGAAACGATATAGCTTTGCAAAGCAGCGACAATAAGCAGGGCAGAATGAATGAGGCCGTTCCTCAAGACCTTCAAAATGAAGTTATAAATTCTTTACAAAAACAACAAGAAGAAATTTATGCAGGCTACTCTAAATTGCTTGATAAAAATATTGCAAGAGAGCTTGCCAGAATAAACCTTCCCCTTTCCACTTATACCGAATGGTATTGGCAAATAGACTTGCATAATCTTTTTCATTTTTTGCGGCTGCGTATGGATGCTCATGCGCAAAAAGAAATTAGAGACTATGCCGAAGTGATGTTCGAGATTTGTAAAACCGTAACCCCCCTTGCCTGTGCTTCTTTTGAGCGGCATGAAAAAAACGGCGTAAACTTTTCGGCAGAAGAACTTGAAGCTATACGCAATTTAATAGCCGGAAAAGACAGCGGCTTAAAAGGAAAAGAGCTTGAACGCTTTAACGAAAAACTTAAAAGCGGAAGACAAATCTAAAACGCAAGGAACAGCAAAATGAGAAAGCGAGATTATTTTGTCGTTACGGCTTTCGCTTTAAGCCTTATACTTTTATTTTTACAGCAATTTTATCCCGAAAATACACCCGGAATTATTATCCATACAATAGATATTTTAATTCTTCTATTCGTTATTTCAGAAACTTTTTTTGCAGTCCGTAAGGAAAAGTATATACGCAAATATTTTCAAAATAATTTTGTAGATTTTTTAGCCGTACTTATTTTTGCCTTAACTTTTATTATCTTTAAAATACAAATAGGTTTTAAAAATATTTCTGAAGAGCTAAGTATTGTTTTTGATATTTTTAAAAATATCTTTTTGTTTGGAAAAATAATTAGATTGATAAGCAAGCGGGCAGGATTAACTGCAAAAATTATTTCAAACCCTGCCCGTACTTTGATTATTTCATTTTTTATGGTAATAATCATCGGCAGTTTTTTACTTATGCTTCCTGCAGCATCTGCAAAAGGCTCTCCCTTAAATTTTTTAACGGCACTTTTTACGTCTGCTTCCGCCGTATGTGTTACAGGATTAAGTGTTATAGATATTTCTTCCGAACTTACCATAGTCGGAAAATTTATTCTGATTGTTTTAATTCAAGTCGGAGGACTAGGCATAATGGTTTTTTCATTTTTCGGAATGCTTGCCTTCCGAAAAAAAATGACGGTCAGTGAAAAGCTCACAATTTCTTACATGGTCAGTGAAGATGACATGTCAAACCTTTTTAAAACATTAAGAGTAATTGTTTTATCTACATTCTTTATAGAGGCCCTAAGTGCTGTATTTTTATTTATAGGGTTTTCACGCATTTTAGGCTTCAATCTTAAAACCCTAGGCTTTGCATTATTTCATGCAATATCCGCATTCTGTAATGCGGGCTTTGCTCTTTTTTCAAACAATTTGGAATCTTTTACCTCCGATATTATTATCAGTTTAACAATAGGCTTTACCATAATTTTAGGCGGAATAAGTTTTGCAGTTATTTATGATGTTTTAGCTAAGGTTAGGACAGATATAAAAAATACATTTTTAAAGAAAAAAAAGACAGATTATTTAATTTCGGTAAATACAAAAATGATTTTAAGCCTTACGGTTTTTATTCTTTTTATTTCTTTTGCTCTTTTTTATTTACTTGAGCATCGCAATACTATGAAAGAGATGTCTTTGGGAACTCAATACCTTGCAAGTTTTTTTCAAGCTATAACATTGCGTACCGCAGGTTTTTCTACGGTTTCCTTCCTTAATTTAACAAATGCAACCTTGCTTTTTATGATATTTATAATGTTCATGGGAGGAGCTGCAGGAAGTACAGCCGGAGGAATAAAGCTGAACACAATTGCAGTGGTCTTTGCTTTTTTTAAATCTTTTTTAAAAAATCAAAAAACGGTTGTAATTAAAAATGTTTCGGTGCCTGAAGAACAAGTAAAAAAAGCTTTTTTAATTTTCGGTTTCGGACTTGCGGCAATTTCAGTTGGAATTTTTTTATTAACAATTACCGAAAGCCTTCCTTTTTTAGCATTATTGTTTGAAACCGTTTCGGCCTTTGCAACAGTAGGTCTTTCTACAGGAATAACGGCAGCTCTTTCACCGGCCGGTAAAATAGTAATAATAATCTTAATGTTTATCGGAAGGGTAGGCCCCTTAACTTTTTTAACTGCGGCCGGTAAAAACCAAAAAAATGATGATATAGAATATCCTTATGGAAATATAGCAATAGGATAATGGGAGAAAAATATATGGAAACAAATAAAAACTTTGCAGTCATAGGTTTGGGAGAATTCGGTTCAAGAATTTGTGAAGTTCTTGTAGACGGAGGTGCTTCAGTAGTCGCTTTTGATCATGACATTCAAGCCGTCGAAAGAATAAAAAAAATCGTTCCGGCAGCAATGCTTGTAGAAACTACAAATGAAGAAGCTCTTTTAAAAGCCCCATTAGATGATGTGGAAGTCGCCATAGTCGCCATAGGCAATAATATAGAAGCAAGCGTTTTAACTACAACTCTTTTAAAGCAAAGGGATATTCCCTATGTTTTAGCGCGTGCCGTTTCACCTCTCCATGCAACCGTTTTAAGAAGGGTTGGAGCAAACGAAGTTTTAAATATCGAAATATCGGCTGCAACAAGAATTGCGAGGCGGCTTATTTCTCCCGATGTAATGGATTCAATCGCCGTTACAAAAGATTTTTCAATAAAAGAAATAATCTTGCCTAAATTCTTTATCGGAAAAACGGTCGCAGCTCTTGCTCTAAAAGAAAAATTCAATATTACTTTGATTGCTCTTGTTAGAATGGATTTGGATATAGATTCTGTCGGCAACCCAGTCAAGCAGGAAGCTATGCACTATCCTGAAGATGATTTTGAGTTGAGAGAAGGCGATAAACTTTTTTTGATAGGCTCAAATATAAAGCTTGAAGAATTTAGAAATATGTAACGGAGCAAATATGATTTTTATTGAAAAAAAACTATTGTTTATAAGCTTAGCTGTCTCATTTGTTTTTATGATAATAACAGCTTTTTGGGCATATAGTGTAGGTATGAAAATCCCTCTTAAAGGCGATTCCGAACTTGTTTTATTTTTGGGCTTTATATTTTCAGGTTTGCAGCTAATTATAATTATCAATATCATAATAGGTGCAATAAAAAGGAAAAAAGATTTTTTTACTTTAATGGAAACCATAAAAGCCGGAGGAATCTTATCTGAAAAAAAAGTTGCAAGATTAGGTTCTGCAGGTTTTTTTTTACAAGACGCTCTTAGCGTATCCAATACGATCACTGCACAAAAGAGCTTAAAAATTGCAAGTCTTAACGGCTTGATTAAAAGTTTAGTTGACATGATAGATATTCCTGTAGCAATAGTCAACCTCAATGGAGAAATCGTAGAAGTCTCTCAAAAAATTAAAGCCGAAATAGATTATAACAAAGATTTAAATATAGCAGATATTATTCCTCAAATAGATATTCGAGAAGCCTTTAAAGCTGCCTCCATAAGTCATCTTCCCGTAGAGCAAGGAGACAATGTTTTAATCCCCGTTTTTTCAACTATAGGCGATATAGCATACTTTTTGATTGATACTTCCAAACAGGGAGCCTTATCAAAATTTATCAATAACTTTATACCGCCTAAAAAAGAAGAGGTTTCCAAACAAACAAAAAAAGGATTTTTTAAAATTTTAGGAAACTCAAAAAAAAATTAGGTTCTTGTATTGACATAAACTTTATAAAATCATGACAAATTATAAATTTTATGTTAGAATAAATTTGTATGCATAATTTTAAGGAGTACTATTAAGATGTATTTTTTTATAAATGATTACAGCGAGGGGTGTCACCCTAAAATTCTTCAAGCATTGACGGAAACAAATGAAGAGCAAACTGTCGGTTACGGCTGCGATAAATATTGTGAAGAAGCGGCAGACCTTATCTTAAAAGAACTGGATGCGCCTCAAAGCAATGTGTATTTTTTTTCAGGCGGAACTCAGACTAACCTCACTATGATAGCCTCCGTATTAAGACCGCATCAGGGAGTTATCGCTGCTGATACAGGGCATATAAATGTACATGAGTCGGGGGCTATCGAAGCTTGCGGACACAAGGTTCTTACCATTGAATCGGCAAACGGAAAAATAACGGCGGAGCAGGCCGAAGTTCTTATAAAAGCTCACTATGATGATCCCACAGCCGAGCACATGGTTCAGCCTGGAATGATTTATATTTCAAACCCTACAGAACTCGGTACCATTTATTCAAAAAAAGAATTACAGGATTTAAAACTGACTGCTCAAAAATATTCCGTACCCCTCTATGTTGACGGTGCCCGTCTAGGGACAGCCCTTACGGCTGACAATAACGATTTAAGCCTTGCAGACATGGCAAGATATACGGATGCCTTTTATATAGGCGGAACAAAGATGGGAGCTCTTTTCGGGGAAGCTCTTATCATCAACAATCCTGCTCTTCAAAAGGACTTTAGATACATTCAAAACCAAAAAGGCGGGCTTTTTGCAAAGGGTAGACTTTTAGGCCTTCAGTTTAAAACTCTTTTTACGGATAAGCTTTACTTCGAAATAGGAAAAACAATGAATGAAACGGCAAAGCTGATCCGCAAAGGTTTTTCCGATAGGGGCTTTTCTTTTTTTATAGAAAGCGAAACAAATCAGAGCTTCCCGATAATAGAAACCAGCCTTTTATCCAAAATAGAAAAAGAATTTAAATGCGAATTTTGGACAAAGGTTTCAGAAAACCAAACAGCCGTGCGCTTTTGCACATCTTGGGCGACAACAAAAGAGGCTGTAAAAAACTTGTTTGAATTTTTGGATGAAATATCCTCACAAACTAATTAAAACAAAAAAAGCTCCTTCCCAAAAGGAAAGAGCTTTTTTATTTCGGTTAAAGCTATGTTTTTCCGAAACCTATTCAATCTTAGAATAGATTGTTTTTAAAATTTCGGTTTTCAGCTTTTCGCCTTCTTCAAGCATCTTATTACACTCAGTTCTTGTTTTTTCGCAGAGGGGGGCATCATCGATTCCGCCTAGATTTATCTTAACATTTAAGATAGCGCCTTCCAAACCGGAGCGGGCATTAAGGGCTGCAACGCCGATATCGGAGGCAGCATTTTTGTTTCCGTGAATGGCAATAATGGGTAAAAAGCGAAGTACATCCAAACAGGTCTTAGCTGTTTCAAGCGGAACCTGCATAGCTACAACGGTAGCATCGGACATAGCCTTGCTGCGCTTTGCCTTTTGCTCATCGGTGTTCTTGGGCAACTTTAGGGCTTCCATAAAGGCATTAAAGGCCTGAGTGTCTTCATCAATAATTTCAACCAAGCGTTTTTGTGCCTTTTCTAATTTCGGAAGCTGAGCCTTAAATTCTTCTTGAGTTTTTTCATCGAGGGAAGCAAAAGCTTTTTTTCCTGTAGTCAGGCGGATAACCATCTCTCCCAATGCAGAGGCGAGCGAGCCTGCCAATGCAGAAACTGAGCCTCCTCCGGGAGCCGGTGAATCGCTTGCTGTTTCTGCAACAAAATCATTTACAGTCATCTTTACTAATTCCATAAAATATCTCCTATTATTCAAATTATTTTTGTTTGGTCAATTCAAATATCATAATTAATTATTATAAACTATCCGGCTGTTTTCGGCAACAAGCCTTCCCTTTTTCCAAACTTGATAAGCGGAATTTACGCCGAAGTGATAAACAAGGTAATCTATGTTGGGGGCATCAAAGATAACAAGGTCGGCCTGTTTTCCTTCTTCAATGCTGCCTATAGTTTTTTCACGATCTATCGCATAAGCTGCATTGATTGTAACGCCTCGTAAAATTTGTGCAGGCAAAAGCTTCATCTTATAACAGGCTGCCCACATAGCCATTTGCAGGTTTTCTGTCGGGCTGCTTCCGGGGTTGTAATCGGTTGCAAGGGCAACCCTTACGCCTTCTTCAATCATCTTTTTTGCAGGTGCATAAATGGGTGACATCAAAAAGAAGGAAGTCGCAGGGAGAAGAACGGCAACAGTTCCGGATTTTGCAAGAGCCGTAATGCCCTCATCGGATATAGCCATCAAGTGTTCGGCTGAGTGAGCATTCATCTTTGCTGCAAGTTCCGCTCCCTTTAAAGGAATAATTTCATCGGCATGAAGTTTCAGCTTAAAACCTAAGCCGGCAGCGGCCTTCATTATTCTTTCGGTTTCTTCTACGGAAAAAATCTTGTCTTCACAAAAGGCATCGGAGAATTCTGCCAAGCCGCGTTTTTTAACCTCGGGCATAACCTCTTCTATCATAAACTTGATATAGCCTTCTTTGTTGTCCCTAAATTCGGGCGGAGTTGCATGAGCACCCATATAGGTTGAAACAATATCGATTGGGTGGTTTTTATTCAGATAAGAATTTATTTCAAGACATTTAATTTCGGTTTCCATGTCGAGGCCGTAACCGCTTTTCGATTCGGCAGTGGTTGTACCGTGAATAAGCATTCGGTCAAGGCTAGTCAAAGCTTTTTGCGTCAACTCTTCTTTTGAAGCTGATCTGGTAGCTCTTACAGTGCTGAAAATACCGCCGCCGCTTGCATGAATTTCAAGATAAGTTTTTCCTGCAAGTTTCATTGCAAGCTCATGCTCGCGTGAACCGCCGTGCACCAAGTGGGTGTGAGCATCGATAAGCCCTGCCGTAATAGTCTTTCCCCGTGCATCTATTATTTTTTCGGCTTGGTTTTTTAAACTTTCGGGAACTTCTCCCTTACCCACTTTTTGGATTAGACCGTCTTCTACAACGATGTAGCCGGCGAAGGCCTTATCAAAATCTTCTCCTTTTTTTTCGGTAGAAGAAAAAATACTGTTGCTTATAAATAAAATCATTTTGAATCCTCCATAAAAAATAAAATTAGTTTATAAAATATCTTAAAATATCTTTTAGATTTAAATTTACGGCATTGGTTATAAATTTAAAAATATCGTCTGCTTGTATTTTATTTAATGTAGTAAAAAAGGTGAGCGGATTTTTTAATTCATTGATGTTATTTAAACCTGCAGCTTCAAGAGAATAATCGGCAAGACCGCCGTAATTTTCGAATTTCCAATCTTCCGTCATACTAAAAAGAGCTCTACCCTTTTTATCGAAAAAGACGGAATAATTTTTTTTATCGTTAGGATTATATTTGTTTTTTATATTTCCGTTCCATTTTAGCGGGAAGCAATCGGCATCAAAACCTGCTTCCTTTACTTTTTCACGGATAGCCCTCTCTATTCCATCAGAAACAACTATTATCTGGAACTGGTCTTTTAGGCCCTCATTTTCTGCCGTTTTTTTATAATAGCCGGCTGCCTTTTTATATGCAGCCGATTTTAAGGCATCGCTGTCATCCGCAAAAATCAGCCATGTTACGGTATAACCCCTTAAATCTTCATCCTTTATTTGCTTAACTACTTCCTTGTTTTCTTGGATCAGAGAGTCTAAAAGCTCACATCCGGTAAAAATAAACACAAGGAATATCATAAAAAGAATTGATATGATTTTTTTCATATTACCTCCATAAGAGCGGGATAAAGATATCATTAAAAAAGATGTTTTTCAATAGGGCTTTTGCAAATATGCGGGCAATCGGTTGTAAGAGCCTCACACCATTTTTGCATACAGATACCGAAGGCAACGCTTACATTTATCGAGGCCTTTATGCCGTACATGGGAATGCTTATTATTCTTCCATCTGCTTTTTTGATAGCTTCAGGGCTTACTCCCAATTCTTCAGAACCTATGACGACAATTCCTTTTTTGGGGAAATCGAACTCTGAAATATCTGTTCCGCCCGTTTCAAGTACCATTAAAGGAAGATTGGGAAGACTCTCAAGGTCGGCCCTTTCCCATGCTAAATATTCGGTACATCCCATAGCTGTTCTTTTAGCCTTGGGATTATCTGGGGAAACACAATCATGAGACAAAAAACCTTTTTCGACCCCAAAAGATTCCGCAGTTCTAAATATGGAGCCTATGTTAAAAGGTGTTCTTATATCTTCTGCATAGACATAGACATCCTTAAAAAATCTTCTTCTAAAATTTGAAATTTCGTCAGCTCCGGACTTAGGTAAAATTAAGTCCCACTCTGAAGGAGCTATATCAAGAGTTTTATATAGTTCATATCGGGTAAAATTTATGATATTCCGTTTTTGATCTTCTTCCGGATTTTCAATCCAGGCTTGAATCTTTTTTGCAGCATCTGAGTTTAAGTCATCTAAAATAACTTTTAATAAAGACTTCAGATAAAAAATATCTAAAAATTCATCGGGCTTGTTTTGTACAAAAGCATTTTCTGCCGATTCTAAAATTTTGACTATCTTGCGGCATCTTTGTTTTTGAGGCAGGTTGTACAGCTTAAATATTTCCGGCATTTTTAATCTTAAAAGGCTTGTTTGATGATTTCAAAAATATCATGATTTGCCATTGGTCTCGGATTATAATTCATAAAGCTCAGACGGGCAGCGTCTTCAGCAACAGGTACAAGGGATTCAATTGTTAAATCTATGTCTTTTAATCTTATCGGCAAGTTAGCTTCAGCAAGCCGTCTCCTTATTTCTTCAACGCCCCGCTTTGAGACCTCAGCTGCATCTCCGCCTTCAATCATAGTTTCACCCAACATCCTTGCCACTGCAACGGTCTTTGTAAGATTTGAAGAGATAGCATCTTCGATTACATGAGGAAGCAATATCGTTGCTATAAGCTGGCTTGCGATTCTGTATTTCCCTCCGGCCGCAAGAGCTATTGCAGTTCCAAGTCCGGGTGCAGAGGCTGCAATTCCTATAGCAGACATACAGGCTGCTTGAGCTACAAGTTCTTCCCTTGGTATACCGATAAGCTTTTCATGACTCGGATCCGAAGCAATTAAAAAGAATTCTACAGCTTTGCCTAAGATTGTTTCCGATAAAAAACTTACTTTGGTAGAAATATAGGCTTCAAAGGTCGCTCCTAAGCCTGCGAAAATCATTGCCGTCATGGCATTAGGTGCTAGGCCTGCATAAGTATTTGAATCGAATATGACAAGATCACAAAGATTTTCTTTTATTTTTAAAATATTTACCGTTCTGCTTCTTGAATCTATAATAAAGCTGGATGATCCGAATAAAAAAGGATCGTTGCATGTAGTTGGAATTTGAATAAGGGGCAATGATTCGGCAGTGATCGGCTCGCCTTCAATATACCTATAGATGGATTTATCTTCATTGTATAAGGCTGCTATTGCACGCCCTATGGCGCAAGCTGTCATATCCCCGCAGGCTATCACTCCTCTAATATGAGCTCCTCTGGCTAGAGAGAGAGCCCTTTCTACAACCTCGGAGTCGGCAGTTTGCTCGAAGCCGTTAAAACCAAAAAGGGATATTCCTTTTTCTTCAAGGGATTTTTTTATTTTGTCAACAAGTCCCATATCTTCAAAAAAAGGATCTGCAATAAACATAAAGTGATTTCCGAATTTTACGGCTTCTTCACCGATGCGGGCAAGAGAATAATTACCCAAAATTACTTTTGATGAAAGTTTAAAAACAAAATCCGCCATTTTTCAAACTCCTCTACAAGATAAATTCACTGTATTATACCTTAAATTTATTAACTTCAATAGACAGCCGGCTGATACTGTTTTAATTTTTTTGAGAAATATTGCTTACTTCTTTACTTGAATTATTTATCTCGGAAGCAGCTGCCGCCATTTCATTCATACTGTTGTTAATATTTCTGGTAAGTTCATCAAGCTTTTGCATTTCTTCGGAGACCTTAATCCCTCCAGAAAGCATTTCAATAGACCGGGTCTTTACTTCACCGGTTATTTCATTTATATTTTTTATAGCCTGTAAGACTTCATTACTTCCGTTTTCTTGTTCTTTCATAGCTGCTACCATCAGCTCTTCTTGCTGTGAAATTTGATTTACCAATTCGTATACTGTAATGAAGGATTTTTCGGCTGCTGCACCTACGACTGAGAGTTTTTCTATAATCTGAGTAGATTTTTTCATAACCTCGCCTATTTGCTTGCCCTGCATATTTGACTCTTCCGATAGCTTTCTGATTTCATCGGCTACAACTGCAAAGCCTTTTCCGCTTTCACCTGCATGAGCGGCTTCAATTGCGGCATTCATAGCTAAAAGATTTGTCTGACTTGCAATGTTTTGAATAATCTCGCTAGTTTCCATAAGAGATTCTGACAGAGATGCTATTTGAGCAACGACATCATTTGCCGACCTTGCTCCGATTTTACCGTCTTTTGTTTGCTCATATACGGTTTTTATTAAGCTATTGTTTTTTTCAAGGTTTTTTGTAACCGAAGCAATATTTGCTACCATTTGCTCAACAGCTGCAGAGGATTGTTCAATGCTTGAAGCCTGCACCTCAATGTCGCTGTCCAATTCGCCGAGCCTGCTGATAACCTGTTCAATTGTTGCAGATGTCTCGGTTACACTGTCACTTTGATTGACTGTTTTGTTTTTTACCGATTCTATATTCTGGGTAATTTGGTGTATGGCACTAGCTCTTTCCGATATATTTTGTGCAAGAGCTTCACCGACCTCATTCATTTCTTGTGAGCTTATTAAAACCGTCTTTATCATATAGCTTATTTTTGAAATTGTTTCGGCAAAATAGCCTGTTAATTTTCCAATTTCATTGTTCTCTGTTGGAGGGAGCGTAACCCGTAAGTCCCCTTCAGATACGCTTTTAAGAGCAGCGATAACCTTATTAACAGGCCTTATGATAAAGAGTCTTGTAAATATTATGATTGTTACAACAAATAAAATAAATATAAAAAGTAGAACAGCTGCCGTCTTTATAAAGAAGTCTGTTTGACTTGCTTGAATTGATTCAATCGAATATAAAAACTTTGCGTATCCTATTATATTTCCTGAAAAATCATACATGGGATAATAAGCGGCTGCATTAGCTCCGTTAATTTTTATAAGATTTTCTTTGTTCCCTAATTCTTCCATGATTGCAGCAGAATTTTCGGAATTATCGTTTTCAAAATTGGAACACATTATTTTATAAGTATTGTCTAAAGTTCGGGCATAGATGCTTATACTTAAACCGCCTTCCAATACTTCTCGAGAACAGTTATTAATAAAATCTTGTATAAATTCTTTATTAATATCGCCGCCATATTCTACCGAGCCTATGTGTTTGTTGTTTTGATCGAAAAGAGGTTTTACAACTCTAAAGCCTAGGTCGCTTACTCCTACTTCAAGACCGCTTATGTCTTTTTTTTCAGAATTTGCTTTTAAAATTGTTTTTCTAAAATCTGAAAGATCGTCATTGAATTTTTTAAGGTTGTGAACACGTAAGAATGAAATTGCAGGAGGTATATGAAAGTGGAATTGTTTAGCTTTATAGTTTTTTTTCATTTCATCAAACAGGGGTAGGGTAAGTTCGGTAAGAGCTTTCCTGTCTCTTTCTGCAAAAGCCTTTATTATTTCCTCATCTTTAGAAATATTATTCAATAGTATCTTACCCATAAGTTCATAGGTGTTTAATTCATGGTTGAAAGCTGAGTGTTTTATGTCTGCCATCATTTTTACTTGATTTGCAGAGAATTTTTTAAGACTTCGCCAATCCTTGTAAGCAATGATTAGATATTGGGCTAAAAGCAATACAACAGTAAAAAATAAAAGTTTAGTTCCTATCGAATGGAACCTCTTATTCGACTGATAAGAAATTTGAGCTGAGGTACCTTTTGTTTCTGACATAAAAACACTCCTTTAGATAATAGTACTATAATATAAATTCTTATAAATATCAATAATTTCTAAAATATTACTTTTGTTTTCTTGCCTCAATTTTTACAGGGTCATAAAAGCCTTCTTTCCAGTTGAAGCGTGAAGTATCTTCGAGAAAAATTCCCTTCCTGCATGAGTTTACAATGTGTCTGTACTCACTGCGTTCGATTTCCGTGTGAGAAAAATCAAGAAGGAATTTATCAAAGCCTTTTTTTTCCAAAGAGCCGATGCGGTCGGTTATCGAAAAAGGTTTTTCCGGCAGCACAAATGAAGCAGACGGTGTTGAAAAAGTCTTGAAGGCCTCTCCTTGTTTATCGGAAAAATATAAAAAATCATAAGTTTTTGGAAGCGTAAATCTCATCCTAAAGAGGGCTGGATAGGCAAAAACCGGAATTAAAACCTGTTTTCTCATGCCGGGAGCATAAACCTCTTCAAGGTTTTTTTGAGAGTTTTCGATTGGGGATATAAACTTTAAAATATTATTTTCTTGGAGCCATTTTACTGCCCAGCGGTTAAAGCTGTAAAGATAGGGGCCTGCAACAAGGTTTAAATTTTTATTTTTCAGCATTGTAATATGAGCAGGATTATTGATTACAAATTGAGTATACCCTTTTTCGATGAGGTTCATAAGATAGAGTTCAAGCTCATCGCTTTCGGCTTGCCCCATAAAAGGGTCAAGTGAAATAAAGATTTCCCGTTTTGAGAAAGGAAGAGGTTTGCTGTTTTTTGCCGTACCGGCTAGGGCTTCTCTAGTATCTTCATTTAGGTTTATAATGACCCGCATGGGTTTGTCGGAAAGAATGGTGTGGAGACTGTTTACAGAAGATACTTGGACATAGAAGCCGTCAGGAAAAATATCGATATTGGATTTACTCAAAATTTTTTTAGCCCGCTTGTCGTCCTGTTTGTTTTTTGCTCCTGCCTTTACATCCTCATTACCGGAAGCATTCCCTTCGGGATAGAGTTTAAGTTCGGGAAGCTTGTCGTCTCCGGGCCTTTTTCTAAAAGGACTCAAAGTTTTGGGCAGCACCGGAGTATAACGCTTACTCATACTTTTAGTTTGCAAAAGGTAAACGCTGTCACCTATTCCGAAATCGGCAGGGACCTGAATCCATACTTTTTCGGCCGAACCTGATTTTTTTGAAGAGGCTTTTTCAATCCTTATATCTTGAATTTTCCAGCTTTCTCTTCCGCGGTCATCCTTTGTATGAAGCCGAATCGAATCCCCGAAATCGGGAGTATAGGAGCCGCCCTTTAAAAGCACATAGTGAACCTTGCGCATGGGCTCTTCTTTTGTTTTCCCTTCAACTTCTTTAATCTTAAATTGGGCGGTTTTGTCTATCGTTCCTAAAAAAATACCGGTGCCGCCCGCCTGATTCGGGTTTAATATTTCCTCAGCCTTTGCCGAAACAAATAAAAAGCTCGTCTTTTTTCTGGCAAAGTCTCCGGCTAGAATGCGGCGGCCTGTTTCGACAGCTTCCTTTTTATTCTTTTCCCAGTTGTCGATTACATGGCGGTAGGCTGAAACTACCGTTCCTACATATTCTGCACTCTTCATTCTTCCTTCAATTTTAAAGGAGGAAACTCCCGCTTTTATAAGGTCGGGAACATAATCGATAAGCTGCAAGTCATGGGGAGAAAAATAATAGCCGTCTTTGTCGCCTTGAGGTGTGTGGGCCGTGTAAAGTCTTCGGCAGGCTTGGGCACACATTCCTCGGTTCGCCGATTTTCCTCCAAGGTAGGAAGAAAACATACAAAGCCCCGATTGGCAGACGCAGAGGGCTCCGTGCACAAAAACCTCAAGCTCGCAGGAGGTATTTAAGTTGACCGCTTCGATTTCTTTTAATGAAAGCTCTCTCGCTAAAACGACTCTTGATATTCCGAATCGGCTTAAAGCATTTGCAGCCTTGGCCGAGGCTATATTCATCTGGGTTGAGGCGTGAAGCTTTAATTTTGGAAAGTGTGTTTTAGCCATTTGAACTATGCCCAAATCTTGAACGATGATGCCGTCGGGAGAAACGGAGTCAAGGTATTTTAAAAAGCGGTACATTTTTTCGGTTTCTTCTTCGGTTAAAACCGTATTAACGGTAACATAGACCTTTTTATTCCGCTTGTGAAGGCTGTCTACGGCTGCCTCAAATTGGCTCCATGCAAAATTGGAGGAACGCATTCGCGCATTAAAAGTTTTTAAGCCTAAATATACGGCATCGGCTCCTTCGTTTACGGCAGCATCAAGGGCCTCAGTATTCCCTGCCGGAGCTAAAAGTTCTATGTTCATGTTTATACCTCTAGCTCCATTGTATCATATTTGATAAAAAAAATCAGGTAGGAAAGAAAAGCTATACCGAGACCATTGCTCTAATCTTATTTGTATCGGCTCTTAATTTTTTTATGGCTCTCAGCTGGGTTTGACGGATGGATTCAGCCGAGATTGAATATTTTTTTCCTAAGACGGCAAAGGTGGCTGATGTCATAGTGCCGTCAAGGCCGTATCTGTTTCTTAAAACATCTTTTTCGCGGTCATTAAGTATTTCCAAACACTTATTTAATTTTTCTTTGAATTCATTATCTATAAACTCTTCTTCCGGGTTATAGGTATTACATGGAATAAAATCATACAGGTTTGCCGATCTTTCGTTATCAACCGGATCGTCTAAACTGCATATATCTGTATAATTAAACGATTTTATCTGAGCGATAATATCTACTTTTTCTTTCATTATTTCTGCAAGCTGGCTATAAGAAGGTGAAATTCCGTATTTTATTCTATAATTTTCTTCTTCTTTGTGTACTTGCCGAATTAAGGCTTCTTTTCTTACAGGGAGTTTTATAACTTTGTCGGAAGAATTTAAGTATCTTATAAAAGATTGTTTTATCCACCAAGCTGCATAGCTTGAAAAACGGACTTTAAATGATTTTGAAAATTTAGAGGCCGCTTTCATTAGTCCCATATTGCCTTCTTGAATGAGCTCTAAAATTTGGTTTTCATTTGAGCTGAACTTTTTAGCCATTTTTATTACAAGCCTCAAATTTGATGTAATAAGAGTCTCTACTGCCTCTGCATTGCCTTTTTTTACCTCATCGGCTAATTCTGCTTCTTGCTCGGCTGATAAAAGAGGATATTGTTTGCTATCTTTAATGTATTGTAAAAGCAGATTCTCCGTCATAAGTATTACCTCATAAATTAGCAAGCAAAAAGTGTGCTAAGATACAAGGTTTTTTAGCCGATAATAATGGAGTTATTAAAACTTATAGACGCTTCAGATCAAAAATCATAATTTTTAGTAAGATACTGTATATTTTTGTATACATTAATATGTATACTTATGTATAATGCCGTCTGCACCAAGGGCACTAAAACTTTAATTCTCTTTTTGAT
This sequence comes from Treponema denticola, assembly GCF_024400535.1. Lineage (NCBI taxonomy): Bacteria > Pseudomonadati > Spirochaetota > Spirochaetia > Treponematales > Treponemataceae > Treponema > Treponema denticola. Next base: position 2,817,071 of record NZ_CP038800.1, on the reverse strand, counting down.
CGATGATTTTTTTGGAATAAATAAGAGCTGAAAGAGAAAATTTTCCTCCTCCTTCCGGAAGGTCCGCCGCAAACTGAGGGCGGGATAGACCTGAAAGTTTCGGTTCTACTCTTTCCCAAAGCTCTAAGGCCTCTTTTAAGGGAACACGGAAATGGGAGGTTCCGGCTGCAGGATCCAGCTGAAAAAGATAGCCCGGTTTTATGCCCATGCAGGTAAGCTTATGAAAAAGCTTAACCAAAGTTTTTTCATTATCGTTTACACCTTTTAGAAGAACCGTTTGACTTTGAATGGGTATACCGGCTTCAATGCAGGCATTTAAGGCATTTGTTTGCTCTCTTCCAAGCTCCGCAGGATGGTTTATATGAGGAATGAGCCATAGTGGTTTTGTTTTTTTTAGCAGGTTCAAAAGGTCTTCCGTAAAAAGTTCGGGTGCAAAAATAGGGGCTCGGGTACAAAGCCTTATCAAAAGGTCATCTTTTACGGCTCTTAGTTTTTTTAATACCCTTTCCAGCTTTTTAAAACCTCCGCTTAAAGGATCTCCGCCTGAGACAAGGATTTCCGTAACTTGAGGCATCTTTTTGATGTAGTCCGTAACTTCCTTTAATTCTTTCTCTCCGATGAAATCTTGAGATCGGGCAGTGAGGCCTCGCCTAAAGCAATAACGGCAATATGAAAGGCACTTCCCTGTCGTTATAAGAAGCACCCTGTTTTCGTATTGATGAACAAGATAGGGGGTGATACAGTATTTTTGCTCGCCGAGAGGGTCGGCTGTTTCGTAAGAGCATACGGTTTTTTCGCAGGCTGAAGGCTCAACTTGGAGGCGGAGGGCCTTTGAGTCTTCGGGTTCTGATTCTTCTATCAGTTTTTGAAAAGCGGAGGAAATTAAGACGGGCTGCTCAAAATCTGCTGTTTCAGCGGCCGAAAATTCCCTCCAGTTTTTTTTGCTCATATTTTAAGTGTTTGGTCTTTAAATATTTTTGACACCGAACATCATAGCTGCCATAACCTTTGCATCGCTTACGATATTCTTTATAAAAGCATATTCGTTGGGCTGATGGCAGCTGTCATCAAGGGAGCTCCAAACAACGGCATTAAAGCCCTTAGAGCGCAGACAGGCAGCGACCGTTCCGCCTCCTATTCCTATTGTAGAGGTTTCAATTCCTTTTACCTTTTTTACGGCAGATGAAAGAAGGCTTACAATCTTCGCATCCTTAGGTGTTGCAGGGGAAGCCTCAGGTTCATCATATTCAAACTTGACACCCACTCCGTACTTTTTTTCAACCTCTGAAGCTCTCTTTTGCATTTCTTTTAAGACTTCATTTACATCGTAAGAAGGAAGAATCCGGCAGTCTACATAAAAAACATCATCTCCCGGAATTGTGTTTACGTTCGGTACATTGGCTTCTTTTTTAGTCGGCTGAAAGGTTGAATAATTAGGCGAAAATAAATCGTCTTTTTTGTTAAAATGATTTTCCAAGCCGTTTAAGCTGAGGGCAAGGTCGCAGGCTGCAACAAAGGCGTTTTTACCCGTGTTCGGCATTGAAGCATGGGTTTGGACTCCCTTTGTGATAACCTTGAGCCAAAGGCTGGTTTTTTCGGCTATTTCTATAGTTTCTCCCTTAGGGTCGCCTCCATCGGGTACAAGAATCAAATCGTCATTTGTAAAAAGATTGTGCTTATTGAGGAGGTAAATTATACCGTATTGGGAGCCGACTTCTTCATCGGCAACAAATAAAAGCTTAATAGTATGTTCAGGGGTGATTCCCAATTTGATAAAAGCCAAGGCTGCAAAAACCGAAGAAACAAGGCCCTGCTGGTTGTCTTCAACTCCTCGGCCTATAAGTTTTCCGTCCTTTTCAATTACAGTCCAAGGATCGCTTTCCCATTTGGATATGTCGCCCGGAGGAACTACATCCAGATGGCTCATAATCCAGAGCCTTTCCTTATCGTTTTTTCCGGGAATGGTAACAATCAGATTAGGGCGTATTTTTGAAGAAACCCTCTCATCAGGGGCATCTAAGCGTTCAAAATTGCTAAAACCCGCTTCTTTTAAGTATTTTTCCAGGGCTTCACATTTTTTTAATTCTCCGTCCCCATCGGATTCCGGAGCCATAGCTGGAATGGAGGTTAAAAGCCTTTCCAATCCTATAATATCTTCTGTTTTGGATTCAATAAAATCGGTAATTTTTTTAAAGGTACTCATGTGCCTATTCTATCAAAAAAGGTGTAAAAATACAATCGGAAAAATAATTAATAAGTATTTTAGGTAGGTAGGTTGACAATTCGACTTTTTCAAAATATACTATAAATGTATACTGTGTTTATTTTCAGTACACAAAGGTATGAGAGGTTAAAACTTGTTACAGCTATCGTTTTTGAATTTTAAAAAAGGCTCATATATTCTTATAGAGGGAAAGTCGGATACCGATCATTTTTATATTATACAAAGCGGAAAGGTGCAGGTTGCAAAAGAGGATGAGGTTGTAGTTGAGGAAGGCGGTAATGTCCTTGGCCCGGGTGATTTTTTAGGTGTTGTTTCCTGTATGTCGGGTCACAATCAAATTGAAACCGCGATAGCCTTAACCGATGCTCTTTTAATTTCCGTTCCCTATGATCAGTTCCCCCACTTAATAGAAAAAAATACCTCTGTTGCAATGAAGATTATCTATTCTTTTCCAAAAAAGATGCGTTATTTGGATGAGGCCCTAACCCGTATTACCTTAAAAAGGAATGTTGTAACGAGTATATCGCACCTTTTTACAATAGGCGAATATTATTTGAGGATGTCAAAGTTTGATTTAGCCCTCTATGCATATTATCATTATTTGAAGGCTCAGCCCAAGGGTGAATTTGCCGATGCGGCTCAAAAAAGAGTTATGGCTATTAAGGCGATGGGGGTAAAGCTTCCTATGGAAGTGCTTGAACCTCCTACAAATCAAATGATAAGGCTCTATGACAAAGAGCATATGGTTTTTTGTGAGTGCCAATCCGGAACCGAGCTCTATATTATTCAAAAAGGCCATGTAAAAATAACAAAGATTTTGGATAATAATGAAGTGCTTTTAGCTGTCTTAAAAGAGGGCGATATGTTCGGCGAAATGGCCCTTTTGGAAAATAAACCCCGATCTGCCAGTGCAATCGTTACCGACGAAGGATGTCAGCTTTTAGCTGTAAACCGGCAAAACTTTAACCAAATGGTTGCTACTCAGCCCCAGCTGATTGCCCGTCTTACAACTACCTTTGCAGATAGAATTTGGGCAATGTACAAGCAGCTTGCAAATACCCTTATAAAAGACCATGTCGAAAAAATGTATGATATGCTTGCTATTCAGCTTGAAAAATCCAGAATTAAACCCGTAAAGGGTAAGTATCATACCTTTAACTTCGGTCCTGTCGAGCTGGCAAATATGTGCGGTATACCTAAAGAGGAAGTATCCGAAGCAGTTACAAGATTTTTAAAGCAGCCCATAGTAAGATGTGACGGATCTAAAATTTCCATAACGGACGAGCTGGAGCTTTCAAAGCAGGCCGCCTACTTTAAGAAGATGCAGGAAATTGAAAAATCCCGTATGAATGCCCGTGCAAAGAGCGGCGGATATTGGTAGAACGGAAGCACATTATGAAAAAATTGTTTTTTTGTATAGTCTTTATTTTGATAGGCTTTGCTTTTTCCGAAGATACAGAGTCCGCTAAGGAAATTCTTAAAAAAACTGAAACCGAAAAAAAAGAAGAGAATCCTGAGTTTGCCGAACTTCCTGCAGGGTATCGAGAAATAAGCCTCGGAATGAATATGGATGCCGTTAAAGAAGCTCTTTTAAAAGATTCCATATTCGGGTATCGGGGAGAAAGGGATATCTCGCTTTTACCCGGAAAAAACCGAAGCCTTATTGAAACAAATGGTTCAAGTAATATTAAAAGGGCTTGGTTTCAGTTTTATGAAGACAATCTATATATTATAATTATCCAGATGGATACCGACAGAATAGATTATTATTCGATGTATTCTGCCCTGACTTCAAAATACGGCGAGCCATTAAGTATAGACCCAAAAAGGGCTATTTGGAAAAACGAAAACATCTCAATGATTTTAGAGCGCCCTCTGGCAATAAAATATATTGACTTAAAAGTATTTAATGAGCTTTTGGAAAAAAGTCAAACCGATAAGGCTTATAGTGATGTTTTAAGAGAGGAATTTATAAATGATTTTTAAAAAGGGCTTAATCTTAGTTTTTATGCTTTGTTTTTTTGCTTCGTGTTCTTCTCAAAATAAAATGGAAACTGAAGATATTTTTATAGAAAAAATCTCAAATGAAGAGACAGAAGAAACAAATGAAGAAGCAAAAACCGAAGAATCCGTTAAGAAAAATATCGAAAAAATAAGTGTGGAACTTGCAATTACGCCTGCTCAGCAACAAAGAGGCTTTATGGAGCGGAAGCTTATCCCTGAAGGCACAGGAATGATTTTTTTATATAAGGAAGATACTAAGTTAAGATTTTGGATGAAGAATACGCCTCACCCTCTTTCAATTGCTTTTATTGACAGCTCCGGTATAATTAAAGAAATATACGATATGACGCCTTATAGTCTGGAAACAGTTGAAAGTACTTATTCAGTACGCTATGCTCTTGAAGTTCCACAAGGAATGTTTAAAAGAATGGATATAAAAGAAGGCGATAAATTGACGCAGGAAACGATTTATCTTTTGAAGAGAAAGATTAAATAATTCATTGAACGGGAGTTAGGAGGTTATTATGAAAAAAACGGACTTTTCCATTTCTACATTAGGAGAATGTAAAATACAGTCTCCTATTATGCTATCGGAAACACACGGAGATCTGATTGCAAACTATGTTACCGATAACGAATTTATAAGGTATAATTTGGATGCCTCCTTGGGTGAAACCGGAGAGCCTCTAACCCACGCCGACCTTATCGAAAAGGCCGGCCCCCGCCAAAAAATATATTTTAGTCCCAACTATGTACATGCTGCAATTGCTACCTGCGGAGGGTTATGCCCCGGCATAAATGACGTTATAAGGGCTATAGTCCGCTGTCTTTGGACACGGTACGGTGTCCGCCGAATCAGCGGAATAAAATTCGGGTATAAGGGATTTATTTCCGAATATGGGTTTTCTCCCATTCCTTTAACTCCTGAAGCAGTAAACGGAATCCATAAAACGGGAGGCTCTTTTTTGGGCACTTCGCGAGGCGGAGGTACAAGGGTAACCGAAATAGTAGACGGAATCGAGCAGATGAATATCAATATGGTGTTTTTTATCGGCGGTGACGGTACGCAAAAAGGCGCCCTCGAAGTTTCAAAAGAAATTGAAAGACGTAAATTAAAAATTTCGGTAATAGGTATTCCCAAAACCATAGATAATGACCTTTCTTTTATACAAAAATCTTTCGGATTCGATACGGCTATTGCAAAGGCTACTGAATCGGTGGCGGCAGCCAATATGGAGGCCAGTTCGCAAATCAACGGTATAGGCTTGGTAAAGCTCATGGGAAGGGAGTCAGGCTTTATCGCAACCCATACGGCCATTGCCTGCCATGAGGCTCACTTTGTTCTTATACCCGAAGTCCGCTTTGAATTGGGCGGTGAAAACGGCTTTTTAAAGCTTTTAGAAAAAAAGCTTATTGAAAACGGTTATGCCCTCATCGTTGCAGCCGAAGGAGCCGGTCAGCATTTAATGAATATTGAAGAAGGAACGGATGCTTCAGGAAATAAAAAACTTGCGGATATAGGTTTGTTTTTAAAGAAAGAAATAACCGATTATTTTGAAAAGATAGGTATGCACATAAACCTAAAATACATAGATCCCAGTTATCAGATTCGCTCTTCAATTGCTGCCCCTATAGACTCGGTTTATTGCGAGCGCTTAGGAAACAATGCGGTTCATGCTGCTATGGCAGGGAAGACTCGAACCCTTATCGGGCTTGTCAACAATAAATTTGTTCACCTGCCGATTGAACAAATAGTCTCGGAAAGAAAATATGTCAACCCTGAAAGCTCCTTATGGCGGGATGCTTTAGATGCTACGGGTCAGCCCACGACAATGATGTAAATAAAAAAGCCTTGAAAAGCTGAAGTTTTTCGAGGCTTTCTTATTCTTTTTTTATAAAAAGCTGCATTAACATTATAAAATCGTAGATTCTTTTATAGGCTTCAACCAGCCATTCTCTTACAGGTCTTTCCGAATGCTGCTCAATTTCTTTCCAGTTTTGGATTAATTCGCGTCGGGGCCTGTCATAATCGGCAATGATTGTCTTAAAGTTGTTGCCTATGACTATTATATGTTTTAATGAAATGTTTATAAGTTTAAGAGCGGTTTCGTTTACATCGTTTAAAAGCTTTGCCGCTTGCCGTCCGGCTTCCTTTTCTCTTTCCATTCTGGAAAGAAGAGTCCTAAATTTTACTCCTATGTCCGATGCTTCTGAAAGTTTTTCATCAAATTCTACGGTTTTGGATGCAACCTGGATAATAGCATGAAAACTGTTTGAAAAGTCTGCTGTAGTGCCTGCAAAGCTGCCCCAATTTCCTCTTACTAAAAACAGATCACAAAGAGTTCTGATATCCGCTTTTACATATTCCATTAAAAAAGATTTTAAGTAGCTCATTTCTTCAGCATAAATATATCCCGGCAAGCCTCTTTTTGAAAAGGCCTTGTTTGCATCAATGGTATAGTTTTTCATTCCGGAAATAACTTGGCTTCCGAAAATTCTGCTTATTAAAACCGCAACCTTTGAAGATTTTTGTTCTTCTATGAGCTTGTTTATAACATTTTGTGTATTTGTTTTAATTTGAGAAACATAGGTGTCCATTACTTTTTCGGTAAAGGGAGTGGTTTCAACCGTATAAATTATATCCTCGGTAATGTGCTGGATTATATATTCGAGAGCCCGTGAACGGCGGAGGTCGTTTAAGGAAGCTAAAAGCTTCTTCCATTGGCCTGCATGAACAGGCTGAATGTTTTTATAAGTTTTTATTATGTCAAATATTATATTCCAATCCGCATCAATGCTAAGCTGATAAAAAACGGCTGCAAAATCCTTTAAATCCTCTGCAATATACTCTCCTCTGATTGTTTGAAAATTGGGTGTATAGTTAAAGTTATTCTCGATAAAGCTTGAATCGAATTTGCGGAGTAAAAAATAATAATCGAAAAGTACAAAGTGAATAAAGGCCTCAAGATGTTGGTAAATTAAATCTATCTTTTGTGTTTGATTGGAATCAAGTTCTCCTATAAATGTCTTTAGTTCTTTCTTAATAGTTTCTGCAAGTGACTCGGCATTTGTATCTTTAGACCGGCTTATAATTGCTTCTTCAGAAAGGTTTTCAAGCAATTTTTTTTGTTTATCGGAAAGAGCGTTTTCTACGGTAATATTTTTTAAAACCTTTGAAGAAGCGGCTCCGGCTAAAAGAGGCCGTGCAGAACCGACAACCTTGTATATACCGTAAAAAAATTGCGCTGCTTGAGGCAGGACTTCTTGAGAGTTCGATTTATACCATTTGCCGTATCTCGTTTTTCCTATTTGCTTTGAAATATCCTTCAATTTCCGCTTTTTTATAGCTTCAGGGCTCTCAGAAGACATAAATAAACCTATTATTTTTTGGAAAAAACTCTCTTTTTTATGGGCCATGATAGTAATATGTGTTAAATCTTCTAATTTGTCAACAGGGTGATAAGCTCTTCTATGAAGCTTTTCATTACACAGAATAAGCAGGATAAAAAATAATGGCCTGTGCAGGGCTTTGCATAGGCCATTACTTATAGCTTTTTAACCTATTAGTCCTCGTCGCTTTCCATTAAAAGCTTTATGACAGCTTTTTCGTTTGCAGCTCTTAAAAGTTCTTCCCGTTTTTCTGCACTCTTGAATAATAGGCTTATCTGTGCAAGAAATTGTAAATGCGGGCCTGTCTTATCGAGAGGCGATAGTGTCATAATAAAAATACGGGCAGGTTCTTGATCCAAAGAGTCAAAGTCTACGGGATTATCTGCAATACCTATACAGGCAACAAGATCGCTTACAGAATCTGTCTTTCCATGCGGAATAGCTATACCGTGCTTCATACCTGTGGACATCTTACGCTCCCTATCCAAAACGCAAGCCTTGGTTGCGAGCTTGTCCTTTACTTTTCCGGCTTTTACAAGCGTATCAAGTAACTCATCAATAATAGCTTCTTTTGTAGTCCCTTTTAAGTGCAGATTAATGGTTTCAGGAGTTATAACATCCTTTAAATCTACAGAATCGGGTTTTAATGCATCTTTAAATTCCATGCATACATTCTAAGCCTCTTTTGAGTAAAAGTCAAGTTTTTTTTAGTTTTTTTTCAAATTTCTTTTTAATTACAAGATAAAAACTTTTATCCGAAACGGTTGAAGAATGAATAATAAGAATAAATATCCGGGTTAACTTGAGTTTGCCATTATTTTATGCTATAATCTAAGGGAAAATATCGGAGGCAAAACAATGAGACGATTTAATTATTATGAAATCAAAAATCAAAAGTGGGATTCCTCTACCCTTGGTCTGATTGCTGCAATATATAAAGAAGCCGGAAAACAGGAAATGTACTTAAAACAGCGCCCGGAAGAATTAGAGAAACTGGTCGAGATTGCAAAGATACAAAGCACAGAGGCATCGAATGCAATTGAAGGTATTGTAACAACAAGTACCCGTATCAAACAGTTGGTAAAAGAGAAAACAACACCTAAAAATCGTGATGAGCAAGAAATTGCGGGTTACCGTGATGTATTAAATATAATTCACGAGAGTTTTGATGCGATTCCTCTTTCCCGAAATTATATTCTGCAGCTCCATAAGATTCTGTATAGTCATATGAACAATCCAATGGCAGGCAGAATAAAAAGTGTACAGAATTATATCACTGTTACATACTCGGATAATCATGCGGAAACATTATTTACGCCGCTTGCTCCCTTTGAGACACCGGAGGCATTGGATAAAATTTGTGAAGAATATAACCGAGTAATTGGAAATATGGAAGTGGAGCCCTTAATAGCAATTCCTGTTTTTATTCATGATTTTCTCTGCATACATCCTTTTAACGATGGGAACGGAAGAATGAGCCGTCTGCTGACAACTCTTCTGTTATACAGAAACGGCTTTTATGTAGGAAAATATATCTCTTTGGAAGCAAAAATTGCAAAAAACAAGGATTTATATTATGACGCACTTGGCAGGTCTCAGATTGGTTGGCATGAAGGCGAAGAAGATGTTGTTCCTTTTATCAAGTACTTGCTTGGAACGGTTCTTGCGGCCTATAGAGATTTTGCAGACCGCTTTGCTTTAGTAGAAATAAAACTTCCTGCTCTTGAAACTGTAAGGCGTGCCGCTCTAAATAAGATTGGCCGATTTACTAAGCAGGATATCCGTGAGCTTTGTCCTTCACTGAGTATAAGTTCTATCGAGGGAGGGCTCAGAAAATTAGTATCAGCCGGCGAATTGAAAAAAGAAGGCTCCGGAAAAAACATTTGCTATTATAGATTAAAGTAATTCCCATAAATTTTTAAATATTCCCTTAAAAATATAGAGAAAATAAGGGTAATGGTTTATTGATAAGGTTAAGAATCTCCCATTTTGACAAGCAGCAAAAAGGAGAAGCCGCTAAAAGTTTTTATATGTTTTTCCGATAAAAAAGATATGAATTCGCCCGATTTTTTTTATGTTATAAAAAATGTTTTACTTTCCCCCATAGTGATCGGTGTAACCATTGTTTGCGGTCTTATTTTAAGTTTTATTTTTTATGTAATGAGCTATAAGAAAAAACCGAGTCGGTTTGCTGTAAAAAAGAAACCGCCCATGCCTGTAAAGGAAAAGACGCCTCCTCCGGAAGAAGAAACAGAAGGCGAGGAAGGGGAAGTTCAATAAGTTTTTCCCAAGTTTTTTAATCTCTATGAGTATCCTGTTATTCAAAACTGGATGAGAAATAGAAATACATTGGAATTTATAGGATTATGGGAAGCTCTTAATAACGAAAATTTTAACCGTGTGCAATTCGACTCGTTTAGAAATGAATCAGGACTTAACAGATTTACTATGACTCCGCAAAAGTGGATAGATTCAATCCAGAGCCTGTCAGAAAACTTTCTTATAAAACCCGCAAATATCATTATAAAGCCTTAATATTTCGGCCTTATCTTCTATAAAATAACGGTGAACATCGGGGATTGTTTTAAAAAAGGTTTCTTGACGCTTGGCGTAGTGTTTGGTATTTCGTTTTATAAGGGCCGAGATTTCCTCCAAGTCCGATTCCGGTTTTAAACGCTTATTTTCATCAAAAAATTCCCTGTAGCCTATGGCTTTAAGTCCGGGGCTTTCGCTTGTATAGCCCATCTCATAAAGCTTTTTTACTTCATCATATAGGCCCTCGGCAAACATAGCATCGCCCCTCTTTTCGATTCTTTCGTATAAGAGAGAGCGGGTTCTTTCGATGCTTAAGATAAAAAACTCGTATTCTTCTCTTGGATTTTCGGGGAGGGCAAAAGAGCTTAAAGGCTTCCCTGAAGCAGCAAAAACTTCGTGAGCCCTTATTATTCTGTATTCATCATGAACATGGAGCCTCTTTGCCGTCTCGGGGTCTATTTTTTTTAGCTCTTCTAAAAGAACGCCGGCCCCTTCTTCCTTTGCCCGTTTTTGAAAATGCTCACGGATTTTAGGGTCGGCTGTGGGCGTAACGGGGAGGCCGTATAGAAAATTCTTTAAGAAAAAAGCCGTCCCTCCCATCAAGACCGGAAGTTTTCCCCGCTTATATATTTCGGGACAAAGTTTATCTGCTTCTTTTACAAAATCGGCTGCCGAAAATTCTTCGGAAGGCTCTTTTATAGCGATTAAATGATGTGGTAGGTCTTCTAATTCTTCTTTGGAAGGAGAAGCCGAACCGATATGCAGGTGTTTATACACCTGAACCGAGTCGGCGCTTATAATTTCGGCACAAGCTGAAAGAGCCGAAATTCCGCCCTCTTTTGAGAAATCTTTTGAATGTTTATAAGAAAATATTTCGGAAGCTAAGCTTGTCTTTCCCGAAGCCGTCGCTCGGAAAAAAATCAATACGGGAACCACGCAAACTTTTGAAGCAGAAATTTTAGTTGAATTCGGGATGACGCTCTATCTGATAGTTTACTTCACCGGTAAAAATTTGCTTTGCTCCGGCTGAAACAACCTTGTCTCCGCTTTTTTCGGCATTAGGCTCTTGGATTTTAGCCAGCTGATAGGCCCTTCTTGTCGATGCGCATGTAATCTCGTAAATATTGTCATCAAACTCGATGAGTTCTTCTAATGGAAATATCATAGACTCATTCTACTATTATTTAAGAAAAAAGTCAATATTTTCACTTTACAAAGGAGATAAAATAACTTATAGTAATTTTAGGAGGTTTTGCAAAATGATAGAGCTTAAAGGCATTGTGAAAGGACATACTATTGTTTTAGAAAAATCGGAGCTCAAAAACTGCGAGGGAAGAGAGGTCCTTATCCGAGTTTTAGATTATCCCCATTCTTGCAGCAATGTAAATAAAATAGACTTAAATTCGTTTGTAATTCCTACATTGAGAGGAAAAGCCGCAGATAAATATTTAGATGAATTGCGAAAAAATGATAGAATTTAATAGAGTTTTTATAGATACGGCTCCTTTTATATATTATCTTGAGAAAAATCCTGAATACTTTGGCAGCGCAAGAGACTTCTTTAGTTTATGATTGTGATTTATTTTTGACCAATGATCGGCAGTTATCTCAGTTTAAAGAAATAAACTGCCGAGTATTATAATAGATTTATAGACGTTTATTGACATTATAAAGATTTCTATATTTTACGTTTCCTGAAACGAATTTACCCGCACCGTCCATAGCCCCATAAAATTTTAAAAAAAATGCAAATTTTATGTAACTTTTTTGCAAGTTTGCTTGACAACTGTATTTTGGTATGTTATAATCGTCTCAAACAAATAACAAGGAGGAATTTTTTATGAAAAAAATTCTGTCAATTTTGATGATTTTGGCTCTTGTGGGCGGAGTTGCTTTTGCCCAGCTTACACCTGAAGTTACAGCAAGTGCCTCTGTAAACTGGGGTATTGATTTAGGTGCAGGAAAGGGTGGACAAATTCAGCATGGTTTTGAAAACCTTTTTTCAGCTACTGTTGATATTCCTTTATACAAAGGCAAGTTAAATTCAAAAACTGAAGGCGATGTTCACATGAATTTTGATATTGGTCTGAATTTACTTTATCAGTTCGATGATGCAATATCAAATAGTAAATCTCCGCATAAATCTGATAACTCAGATATGAAGTTTTCTCTTGCTGAAGATGTATTAAGTGATCTTGCTGCATCTATTCATTTTTTTGGCGGTTATATGAATGTTTATGGACGACCCGATTTTTCAACTAATTTTGCTGAGATCTGGGCTCCTATTCGTGATTTCTATTCAAACTATTTCGGAGCAAGACCTCAAACAAAAGGAGACATTACAGGTTTTGGGACAAAACTCGGCTATGCAAGCGATGACCTTGCAGGAACAGGGCTTAAACTCAATGCCGGTTTAAAATTCGCTTCAAATGACTCATGGAAAGCTAAAGTTGCCAAAAAAGCTGGATCAGCAGAATTTGAGGAAGTAGACCTTAAAGCAACTGAGGAAGTAAAAAAGGGAGAGATTTATTATGCAATAGCTGCTGCTATTTATGGAGCTGATGGTTCTGTAGTAGGGGTAAATACTACAGTTCCCCATCCTGCGTTTACCGGAGCTGATTTTGTTGTTGCAGCTGATACAACTGTTGGTGCTGCTGCAGGTAAGTATGTCAGAAAAAATGTAACACCCGAGGTTCCTGAAAGTGAAACTTCAGATATTCAGGGTAAATATGCTATCGGCTTTGATTTAAGCTTAGGTTACGATAAATGGGTAACTTTCGACTTCGGTATCAATGCTACATTTAATCCCGTAAAAGATTTCGGTGAAGCTGGCGTTAAAGCTGCTGAAAAATCAAACAAGGACAAGGCTTATCTAGGTACAGGATTTAAACTCGGTTCAAAACCTGTTGACGGTCTTGCTTTAAACTTTGGAATGGATGCTTTGATGAATGTCGGTAAGGATTCAAAACCCGCTTTTGATATTGTTTTTGATGCTTCCTATAAGTGGGTAAAAGCCGGTGTTTACTACGGTAATGAATTATCCAAGTATGCCGGAAAGAAAAACAGTAAAGCTATCGGTGATATGGCTGTGATGTTGGCTTTTAAATCTGCTGCTTCCGGTAGTACAAATTTAGTTGAGAATTTGGCATTCGGTGTTGATTTCAGACTTAACCATCTTTTAAGCGACATTGATACAGCGAAAAAGGCTATTCTTCCTATGGGCATAAGTGCTTGGGTAAATTACAAATATGCTATTACGGATTCAATGTGGATCAAGCCCTATGCTAACTTCTGGGCAGAAAGCAACTGCGTGCATAAAGATACAACCAATACAGACAAGTTCTTTGGTGTTGCTTATAAAGTTGGTACCGTATTTGCTCCAATGGAAAAAGTTGAGATAGAAGCTTCTTGGTCTCAAGGAAAACTTAACTGGAATAAATATGAGGGTTATAAACAAAAAGATCTTAAGGGAAAGGATCATAGTATGCTTAAAGCCCCCGCTTTTGATGCACACAACGGTACTTTTGTAATCGGTGTTAAAGTTAAATACTAATCTCTATACCTAGTATAGTTTAAAACCCGCCGTAAGGCGGGTTTTTTTGTTTATGGATAATTTTGCATTAACTTCTAAACATTGAATAATACCTCATCTTATGTTATAATACTCAAGGAGGCTAAAAATGGACTTTGATTTATCAAGAAAGATACCGATAGGGGTACAGAGTTTTGAAAAGATGAGGAATGATAAATATCTATATGTAGATAAAACTAAATATGTGTATAATCTTGTACGTACTTCTTCTCCATATTTTTTAAGCCGACCCCGGCGGTTTGGAAAGAGCCTCTTTCTTTCGACACTAAAAGCCTATTTTTTAGGTCAGAAGGAGCTATTTAAGGGCTTGTACCTTGAAAAAGCCGAAGAAAAAAGAGCCGAAATAGAAAAAAACGAAGCTTGGGTAGAATATCCTGTTTTGTATATGGATTTTAACATAGGCCGGTATGATGAACCGCATTCTTTAAAAACTCATTTAAACATAGTTCTAAGTCAATTCGAAGAAAGATATGGTGCTAATAAACAAGAAGAAGAACCTGCGCAACGTTTTGCAGGTATAGTGCAGCGTGCTTATGAAAAAACCGGTAAACAGGTGGTTATTCTTGTAGACGAGTACGATAAGCCCCTTTTACAAACGATGGGTGTAAACGAAGCTCTAAACGAAGAATTCCGCAATACCCTCAAAGCCTTTTATTCAGTAACAAAAACATGCGACCAATATATCCGCTTTGCTTTTTTGACGGGAGTTACAAAATTCAGTAAGGTCAGCATCTTCAGCGACTTAAATAATTTGCAAGACATAAGTATGCTAAATGACTATGCCGAAATATGCGGATTGACTCAAGCCGAGATAGAAAAAACCTTTAAGCCTGAAATAGAAAGACTGGCGAAGAACACCAAAAACAGCTATGATAAAATGCTTGAAGAACTAAAAAAGCGTTATGACGGCTATAAGTTCAGTGTTTTAGGAGAATCTGTCTATAACCCATTTAGTATATTAAACACTTTCAACTCCGGTGAATTAAAAAATTATTGGTTTGCAACAGGAACCCCGACTTTTTTGGTAAATTATCTAAAAGATGCATATTATAATGTACCTGATTTAGATGGAAATGTAGAGCTTGATGAATCCATGCTTAATGAGTATAGGGCCGATACAAAAAATCCTATACCTATACTTTTTCAATCAGGCTATTTAACGATAAAGGAATACATTGAAGAAGGTAACATGTACCGCTTAGGCTTCCCTAATGATGAAGTAAGATACGGCTTTTTAAAGAATCTATTCCCTGCCTATTCTTCTCTTAGACCTGATGAAACGGGAGTTTCAATCTGGAAGTTTGTAGAGGATATCCGAGCCGGAAATGTAGATGAGTTTATGGAAAGGATGCAGGCGATAATAGCCGGAGTTCCTTATGATAATTTGCCTAAAGATAAGCTAAACTTAAGAGAGCAAAACTATCAGACGGCCGTGTATTTAATCTTTAAGTTGATGGGGCAATTTGTGCAGACTGAAATACACTGTGCAAAGGGAAGAGCCGACTGTATAGTGCATACTAAAGATTCAATATACATCTTTGAGTTTAAGCTGATGAGTGCAGGTACAGCAGATGATGCGATAGTCCAGATAAAGGAGAAGGGCTATGCTTCTCAATTTAAGGCAGAGGGCAAAAAGATAATCCTCATAGGTTCAAGCTTTGATGAAGAGATGAGGACTATCGGGGACTGGAAAACGGAAAAATTATAGGAGGCTAAGAATGGACTTTGATTTTTCGAGAAAGATACCGATAGGGGTACAGAGTTTTGAGGTAATGCGTAACGATAAATTTCTCTATGTCGATAAAACTCCCTTTTTATTTAAGCTTGTGCACTCCAATCGGGTATACTTTTTAAGCCGCCCTCGACGATTTGGAAAGAGCCTTTTTCTCTCAACTCTTAAAAACTACTTTTTAGGTCAGAAGGAGCTATTTAAGGGTTTGTACATAGAAAAGGCCGAAGAAAAAAGAGCCGAAATAGAAAAAAACGAAGCTTGGGTAGAATATCCTGTCCTCTACTTGGATTTTAATGTGGGCAGATATGACTTGGAAGGAGCTCTGGCGGAAAGTCTAGACTATTTTTTAAAAAAGCAAGAAAAAATCTATGGGCTAAAGAATGAAGGAGATTCTTTTGGAAAGCGTTTTCAGTCACTTATAGAAGCCGCCTACAATAAAACCGGCCGGCAAGTAGTCATCCTTGTAGACGAGTACGATAAACCCCTTTTACAAACGATGGGTGTAAATGAGGCTCTAAACGAAGAATACCGCAACACCCTCAAAGCCTTTTATTCGGTGATAAAAACTTGCGACCAATATATCCGCTTTGCCTTTTTGACGGGAGTTACAAAGTTCAGTAAGGTAAGCATCTTCAGCGACTTAAATAATCTGCAAGATATAAGTATGATAACAGAGTACAGCGATATTTGCGGTATTACTGCAGAAGAGTTAAAACTTAACTTTGAACCCGAAATAAAAAGTTTGGGCGAAAGAAAAAAGAAAAATTTTGAAGAAATCTTATTGGAATTAAAAAAGAAATATGACGGCTATGTATTTGCAAAAGAAGGAAGGAGCGTATACAATCCTTTCAGTGTTTTAAGTGCTTTTTCTGCAAAGGACTTAGGCAATTATTGGTTTTCCACAGGTACGCCTACTTTCTTGGTAAATTATCTAAAAGATGCATATTACAATATTCCCGACTTAGATGGAAATGTAGAATTAAATGAAGCGGGGATAGAATTATATAGGGCTGATGCAAAAGATCCCTTACCTATACTTTTTCAATCTGGCTATTTAACGATAAAGGAATACATTGAAGAAGGTAACATGTACCGCTTAGGCTTCCCTAATGATGAAGTAAGATACGGCTTTTTAGAAAACCTTGTACCTGTCTATTCTTCTCTTAGACCTTATGAAACGGCCTCATCAGTGTGGAAGTTTGTTGAGGATATCCGAGCCGGAAATGTGGATGAGTTTATGGAAAGGATGCAGGTGATAATAGCGGGAGTTCCTTATGATAATTTGCCCAAAGATAAACTCAAATTAAGAGAACAAAACTATCAGACGGCCGTTTACTTAATCTTTAAGCTGATGGGGCAATTTGTGCAGACTGAAATACACTGTGCAAAGGGAAGAGCCGACTGTATAGTTCACACTAAAGATTCAATATACATCTTTGAGTTTAAGCTGATGAGTGCGGGAAGTGCCGATGATGCGATAGCCCAGATAAAGGAGAAGGGCTATGCTTCTCAATTTAAGGCAGAGGGCAAAAAGATAATCCTCGTAGGTTCAAGCTTTGATGAAGAGATGAGGACTATCGGGGACTGGAAGACGGAAAAATTATAGGAGGCTAAAAATGGACTTTGATTTATCAAGAAAGATACCGATAGGGATCCAAAGTTTTGAAGATCTGCGCAGAAAAAATTTTTTATATGTAGATAAAAGCTTATATGTTTTTAAGTTAGCCAATTTAGGAAAAGTATATTTTTTAAGCCGACCCCGGCGGTTTGGAAAGAGCCTCTTTCTTTCGACACTAAAAGCCTATTTTTTAGGTCAGAAAGAGCTATTTAAGGGCTTGTACATTGAAAAAGCCGAAGAAAAAAGAGCCGAAATAGAAAAGACGGAGGCATGGGCAGAATATCCTGTTTTGTATATGGATTTTAACATAGGCCGGTATGATGAACCGCATTCTTTAAAAACTCATTTAAACATAGTTCTAAGTCAATTCGAAGAAAGATATGGTGCTAATAAACAAGAAGAAGAACCTGCGCAACGTTTTGCAGGTATAGTGCAGCGTGCTTATGAAAAAACCGGTAAACAGGTGGTTATTCTTGTAGACGAGTACGATAAGCCCCTTTTACAAACGATGGGTGTAAACGAAGCTCTAAACGAAGAATTCCGCAATACCCTCAAAGCCTTTTATTCAGTAACAAAAACATGCGACCAATATATCCGCTTTGCTTTTTTGACGGGAGTTACAAAATTCAGTAAGGTCAGCATCTTCAGCGACTTAAATAATTTGCAAGACATAAGTATGCTAAATGACTATGCCGAAATATGCGGATTGACTCAAGCCGAGATAGAAAAAACCTTTAAGCCTGAAATAGAAAGACTGGCGAAGAACACCAAAAACAGCTATGATAAAATGCTTGAAGAACTAAAAAAGCGTTATGACGGCTATAAGTTCAGTGTTTTAGGAGAATCTGTCTATAACCCATTTAGTATATTAAACACTTTCAACTCCGGTGAATTAAAAAATTATTGGTTTGCAACAGGAACCCCGACTTTTTTGGTAAATTATCTAAAAGATGCATATTATAATGTACCTGATTTAGATGGAAATGTAGAGCTTGATGAATCCATGCTTAATGAGTATAGGGCCGATACAAAAAATCCTATACCTATACTTTTTCAATCAGGCTATTTAACGATAAAGGAATACATTGAAGAAGGTAACATGTACCGCTTAGGCTTCCCTAATGATGAAGTAAGATACGGCTTTTTAAAGAATCTATTCCCTGCCTATTCTTCTCTTAGACCTGATGAAACGGGAGTTTCAATCTGGAAGTTTGTAGAGGATATCCGAGCCGGAAATGTAGATGAGTTTATGGAAAGGATGCAGGCGATAATAGCCGGAGTTCCTTATGATAATTTGCCTAAAGATAAGCTAAACTTAAGAGAGCAAAACTATCAGACGGCCGTGTATTTAATCTTTAAGTTGATGGGGCAATTTGTGCAGACTGAAATACACTGTGCAAAGGGAAGAGCTGATTGTATAGTGCATACTAAAGATTCTATCTATATCTTTGAGTTTAAGCTGATGAGTGCAGGAAGTGCCTATGATGCTATAGCCCAGATAAAAGAGAAGGGCTATGCTTCTCAATTTAAGGCAGAGGGCAAAAAGATAATGCTAGTAGGCTCAAGCTTTGATGAAGCGATGAGGACTATCGGGGAATGGAAAATGGAAGAACTTTAAAAGATAAGGCTCTTTTTAACTTGAATTCTAATTGGTTTCAGTAGTCGTCTTGAAAAATATATCACTTTCGTTTATAATTACAAAGAATCCTAAGTCATTACGGAGGGGATTATGACTACAGGTACTATAGTTACTTTAATGCGTGAAGGCATAGGAATTATCCTAATGCTTTCAGCTCCGATTTTACTTGCAGCTCTTTTGGTCGGCTTAATCGTTGCTATCTTTCAGGCTACTACTTCTATTCAAGAACAAACTCTTACATTTGTACCGAAAATTTTAACCATATTAGGGATGCTTGCTCTTTTAGCAACATGGATGTTTACCGTATTGAGAGAATATCTTGTTTCGCTACTAAATTTAATTCCGCAGTTAGTAAGATAGGTTTTTAGTGCATGCAGCCATTTGATTTTATTTTAAATAAGGAGCCTATATTTTTACTCGCAGCGGTGCGTATTTTTGCAATACTCATGACTTCCCCTCTTATGTCGATGAGAAATGTTTCAAAAATTGCAAAGGTCGCTCTTGCGGGTTTAACTGCATTTATGGTAACGCCATATGCCTATCCGGAATTTACCGGTTTAAAAGTTTTTACGCTTGAATATGTTCTGTTTTTATTGGGCGAAGGGCTTATAGGTGTTTTAACGGGTTTTTTTATAAGTATTCTGTTTTCTACTTTCAGCACGGCAGGGCAATTTTTTTCATTCCAGATGGGCTTCGGAGCCTCAGGTGTTTTTGATGCCTTAGCCCAAGTTGAAAATCCTCTCGTGGGTCAATATTTTAATTTTATAGCGGTACTTATTTTTTTAAGGATAAACGGTTTTCAGCGTATTTTTTTAGGCGGGGTAATGAAAAGCATAGAGCATGTAAACTGTTTTATGTTTTTAAAAAAGCAGGAAGTTCTTTCGACATATCTTTTAAATGCTGTCGGAACACTTTTTTTAAATGCAATGGTAATAGCTCTGCCCGTAATGGGAACCCTTATTTTAATCCACATAACAATGGGGCTTTTAACAAAGGCAGCCCCGCAAATGAACTTATTATCCGAAGGTTTTCCGATTACAATTTTAACAGCCTTTTTTATTCTTGCATTAGCTCTGCCGTTTTTTATCAATACATTCGAAATTATTTTAGAAAACGGGCTTTCAGACTTTTGGCGGCTTTTAGACCGTTTGGGAGGGGCTTAATTGAAGTCAGAAAAATACGCCCTTCTTTATAAAAAATATTTTTCACAAGAAGATATTCTTTTCAATAAAACCATAGGTTTACAGTGGTTTGCTGCCGAAGACGAGGGAAGGACAGAAGATCCTACCGAGTATAAAATAAGGAAGGCTCGGGAAGAGGGGCGTGTTGCCAAAAGCCAGGACCTAAATGCCGCAGCAGTGGTTTTGCTTCCGGTAATTGCGCTCATTATAATGGGACCCTATATATTAAAATCATTAACTCAGCTCATCGCTTTCTTTTTTGAACGCTGTACAACGGAACAGGTTATAAACGGGGCATGGTTTATGGTTTTTATTAGGTACTTTTTTAAGACGGTTTTCCCCATAACGGGGGCAGCTTTAATTTCGGGAGTTTTAGGGAATATAATCCAAAATAAAGGATTTTTATTTTCTACAAAACCGATACAGCCTGATTTTAAAAGAATTACTCCTAATTTTGCCCGCTTTTTTAAACGGGCTCTCTTTTCTGCAGAGGGACTTTTTAATTTGGCAAAATCTCTTTTTAAAGTCGTAATTATAGGTTTTATAGGCTATCTTGTTATAAGAAATAATATGGAAAAGCTTATAGCTACGCTGCAAGTAAATTTTGCTAACTCCATATTTTTTATAGCAAAAACTGGAGCAAAAATTTTAGCCTATTCGGCAATTGCTTTAGTTCTTTTAAGTATCCCCGATTATTTTTTCCAAAAAAGACAATTTACCGAATCCCTTAAAATGTCAAAAACCGAATTAACTGATGAGTACAAGGAATTGGAAGGAGACCCGATGATAAAGGCTCAAATAAACAGGCAGATGCAGGCAATCTTGCAAAAAAGCGGTATAAAAAATGTTCCGGATGCGGATGTAGTTATCACAAACCCGACCCACTATGCCGTAGCCCTCCAATGGAAACCCGGGGTAATGCCTGCTCCTATGGTTATATCCAAGGGCACCGATGCAACAGCTCAAAACATAAAACGGATTGCCCGCGAGCATGATATCCCGACTATAGAAAATGTTCCATTAGCCCGGGCTCTCTATGCAAATGTTGACTTAGGTCAAGTTGTTCCGAATGAATATTATCAATCGCTTTCTATTATATTTTTAAAAATTTATTCTATGAAAGATAAACAAGCTCTCAAAAGAAAAATGGAGGTAACCCGATAAATGGCCGAAAACAGAATGTTTAAAGAAGTACCGAATGCCTTGGTAGCTATAGGAGCTATTATGGTAATATTTGTAATTGTTATTCCTCTGCCTACAGCTCTTTTAGACTTTTTTATGGCACTGAATCTTATATTCAGCTTGATAATACTGCTAATAGTCTTATTTATAGATAAACCTACGGAGTTTACGGTTTTCCCATCATTGCTTTTAGTCTCCACAATATTCGGTCTAGCCTTAAACGTTGCATCCACAAGGCTTATTTTGACATATGGAGAAAAATTTGACGGAAAAATGATAGAGGCTTTTAGCAAGTTCGTCATAGGTTCTTCAGGAAATCAAGGTTTGGTCATAGGTTTTGTAATCTTTATTATTTTGATAGCTGTTCAAGCTTTTGTAATCACAAAGGGAGCTACAAGAATTGCTGAGGTTGCAGCCCGTTTTGCCTTAGACTTTATGAATACCAGAAGCATGTCTATAGAGGCAGAATACAATGCAGGTATTATCACGGATGCCGAAGCTCGAAAGAAAAAAGAAGACTTGCAAAGATCTACAGACTTTTACGGAGCTATGGACGGAGCGAGTAAATTCGTTTCAGGAAACGTAAAAATAGGAATCTTTATAACGATTATAAATATTGTAGCAGGCATAATTATAGGGGTGTGGAGAGAAGAAGGATTCATTAACGCATTGCAGATGTACACAAGGTTTACCATAGGTGACGGCCTTTTAGCCCAGCTTCCTTCTCTTTTTATATCGGTTGCAACAGGTCTTGTGGTAACCCGCTCAGCTTCAACAGGCTCTTTCGGAAAAGATATCACTGACCAATTTTCACGCAATTCGACTGTTTATTACATAGCTGCTATTACCTTGACTGTAATGGCAATTTTACCCGGTTTTCCGTCAATAATCTTAATACTCATTGCATTAAGCCTCGCCTTTTTAGGCTGGCGCTTGCAGACAACTCAGGTTACGCGGACTCAAAGAGAAAAAGCGGCTAAAGAAGCTCAGGCTGCTTCGGAACAAGCTGCAAAGACTGAAAGCGATGATACTAAGGCTGTTATGCCCTTAGACGATATATCGCTTCAATTCGGATACGGGCTGATTCCCCTTGTAGATGAAAAAAAGGGAGCAGAGCTTTTATCCCGAATTAAACGCATAAGAAAAGAAGTAGCTCTTGAAACAGGGCTTGTCATGCCGGTTATCCGCATTGTAGATGCCATGAACCTATCTCCTGATGAGTATTGTATCACAATACAGGGTGCTGAAGTTGCCCGCTCCAAGATAAGGATGGGAGCATATCTGGCAGTAAATCCGGGAAATGTTCAAGATGAAATACCCGGCGAACCCACATTAGATCCGGCATTCGGCCTTCCTGCAATTTGGATTTCGGAATCAAATCAAGCTGCAGCTGAAAGGGCCGGATATACGGTTATTGATCCCCCTTCAATCATAGCCACCCATCTGACCCATATTATCAAGACACATGCCGATGACATTCTTTCAAGGCAAATGGTAAGCAATATGCTGGAATCGGTTAAAAAGGTAAATCCGATTGTTGTAGAAGAAATACAAAGCAACCAAAACATAACTCTGGGCGACTTACAGACAGTATTAAAATGCCTTCTCCGTGAAAATGTTTCTATAAGGAATACACCGGCCATTCTTGAAACAATATCAGATTATAGGCGCATAACGGGAGATATGTATATAATTGCCGAAAAAGTCAGACAGAGGCTTGGCAGACAAATTGTTCAGCAATATCTGGGAGAAGACAAGGCCTTGAGAGCTTTTATGGTAGACTCCGCCTTTTTCCAAACCGTTTTAGCAAGCCGTATAGATACCCTGACCGGCCCTCAGCCTGCAATAGACACTGAATCGAAAAAAGCTTGGCTTAGGGCTGTCCAAAATGCATACAATAATTTTAATGCTCAGTTTATGGGTGTTGCAGTCATCCTTGTTCCCGAAGAAGGCCGCCTTTTGATAAAGCGCCTCCTTGAATATGAAATGCCCATGGTTCCGGTCTTATCCGTTCCTGAGATTCCAAAAGATATTTCGGTTATAGGCATGGGAACCATTACGCCTTAGATGCGGTTATCCCGACAGAAGCTGCAAGTTTATTCTCTTTTTAACTGCTGGAAAAATATCCTTAAACTTAGTATATTGAGATGAGAGGTTTAGATGAAGACTATAAAATATATTTTACTTGCAGCAATTGTGCTGTTTTTTTTCGGCTGTGGGAATGATAAAAAAGCTGAAGATTTGCAAAGTGTTACAGCGTCCTTGGGGGCAGAACCTGCTATTTTAGATGCCGCAAGGGCATCGGATAGATATTCCTTCATAGTATTGGATTATATAAATGAAAATCTTACGGATATTTTAACGGAAGAGGACGGAACGAGGAAAATTCTTCCGGCTATTGCAGAATCTTGGACACATAACGCCGATTATACGGAATGGACTTTTAAGCTGCGAGATGCCTTTTGGTCAGATGGTGTTCAAATAAAAGCTGATGATTTTGTTTATAGTATACGCCGTATAATAAATGCGGAGTCGGCATCTCCTATGGCTATGTATTATGACTATATTAGAAATGCCCAAGACATCTTAAAAGGGAAAAAGCCCTATTCGGAAATAGGTATAAAGGCTATAGACGGCAAAACTCTTCAAATAACAACTGAAAACCCCGTAAAAAATCTTGACGAATTTGCGGCAAAAATTCCTCCGCAAAGGGAAGATATCATAAAAAAATTTGATTTAGGATATGGAAGTGATGCAGAAAAGATTATATCAAGCGGAGCCTTTAAGGTAAAAAGCTGGGTGCACAACAGCAAGATAGAGCTTGTAAAAAACGATAAATTTTGGAATGCCGAAAATGTTAAACTGAAAGCTCTTACCTTTAAAATTATAAACGAAGAAAACGCCGCTCTAGGAGAGCTTTTAAACGGCGGTATCGATATAGCAAATGCTTATTCCATAAGCTGGATAAACAAATTAAAAGCCGAAAAAAGCTTTACGGAAATAACCGGTGTTGACAGCAGGGTTCAATATATCTTTATGAACCAAAAAGACAAACTTTTTTCCAACAAAAAAATCCGTCAAGCCCTTTCGGCAAGCCTTGACCGCAAAGAGATTTGCACTGATCTTTTCGATGATATATATAAGCCTGCCTACGGCTTTGTTTCAATAGCAGCCGAATTGGAGGGTAGAAATTTCCGCTCGCTTGCAGGCGATCCGATTAAACAGCTTATAAAACAAGTAGGTGATCCGAAAGCTCACTTTATTGAAGGCTTAAAAGAAGCCGGTTTCGGGGATGACCCTTCAAAAATCACCGTTTCAATAATGTTTCCCTCAAATGAAAGCTCTAGGTTTAATGAATATCTTCAAAACCGCCTTTCAACTGTTTTAGGTATAAATGTAGAGCTGGATAAACTTGAGGGTACAGTCTTTAAAAAGAAAAATAAGACCCTTGATTATCAAGTCGGTTTTAAGTCATGGGGGGGCGGAATAGATACGCCTGCCCGCTATTTGGATCTATTTTTACCGGGGAATAAGATTGTTCCAATAGGTTGGGAAAATGCGGAGTATACGGCCTTGGTCCAAAGAGCAAAAAAAAGCTCTGATTTTAATGAGCAGCTTGAATGTTTTAAAAGGGCTGAAGAAATTTTATTGATTGAAGAGTGCGGAATAGCCCCCTATGCAAATCAAACCTATAATATCTTTATGCAAAAAAGGCTAAAAGGGGTTAAACAGTTTTATCCGGGAACTTATAACCTAAAATATGCATTTATTAAAGGCGAAAAATAGAATACAAATTTTTGAGCATAGGAATGTATATTAGTTTTTCATTTATGTCAATACTCAATTGACTAAAACCTCTTTTTTTTGTACAATGATATATTGAGGACATTATGAGTGAAAGACCCGTACAGAGCGACTTGAATAATGCATTGAATATCCTCAAGCAAGGCGACCTAAAAAGAACCTATTCAGAGCTTGAAAATTTGTTAAAGGATGACTTGGAAAATGCAGAAATCGAGTATACCCTCAAGGGTGTCCGTTTTTGGGAAGAAAAGTTAGAAAGAGCAAAGAAAGCCTCAACTCCTCTTGAAAGAGCTGAGTTGATGATTTCTCAGTGGAAGTCCTTTTTAGCCTATATCCGCCGTCAGGGTCAAGAAAAAGAGTCGATCATATATGCCTTAAAATGTGCTGTTTTTACGATTGCTTTGGATTTTTATGCAGATCTCTTTAAGGAAGAATCTGAGCTGCCTGATGCCGAACCATACCGTAAAATAGGGCTTTGCTATAAGGTTCTCGGTAACTATGAAAGAGCTCTTGATTTTTTAAAATATGCAGCCGAGATAGATAAGAATTCGGGAACTATTTTAGCCGATTTAGCCGATTGCTATGCCCTATACGGAGAAATAAAATTTGCAAAAGCTTTTTTCCGTGAGGCTTTTTTTATCGACCCCGCAGCTATTGAGCTGCAATTTATGGAGTCTGAAATTATTCATAGGTTAATTCAGAGAGTTCAAAGCTGCGGGTACAATATCGAAGAAACTGCCTACTGGATACCGGTTTACGGCGTTCTCGATGGAGTTTTTAATGTAAGGCGCGAGCTTAGGGCTTTTGAAGTCGGGCAATTAAAACAGAAGATATTTTTAATGGAAAATGAGGTACAAGCTGAATCTCAAAATCGTAAAAACGGCCTTGTGCCCCGTTTGATAAACTATTATTTTTGGCTGATTGACCATTATGTAAATGTCAATGAAAACAAGTCAAAAATAGATGACCTGCTTTTAAGAATAAAAGTATTGGACCAAAATATATATAATAGCTATATGAGATAGCAAATTTTTGGAGGATTTATGTCTGACACGCAAAAACAATTGATAGAGATGCTCAATGAAGAAAAGTGGACAAGAGCAGCTATAGGTAATTACACAACAAAGAACTTTGAAGATCTATATAAATTAGTATCTACAGCAAAAAAAGAAAATGTTGTGGATGAAATAAAAGAAATATGTGACGAGCATCTGTCTCACACAAAAAACAGTATAATTGCGCTTTATATATCCAGCATAATATCTCTTTCAAATCAGCTTTTGGACGATTCGAATGTAGTAAGTCTAATCGAAATATTTACCGATAATCACAGGACACAAATCGTTGAATATCTTTGTAAAAAGGTACTCGAGTATGGAGAATCCAAATTCGCTCTCCGAACCCTTGCCGAATGTTATAAGGCTTCTGGAAATGACGCTATTTATGATATTTGGGAGCGCTTAGTTAAGGTTGATTATGATGAGGCCGAAATTGCAAAACTTTTGGCAGAAAAATATGAAAAAGACGGGAATGTAGAAAAATCTGTAGAATATTATAAGAAATCCTTATACCGCTTTATAAACCGTAAGCAGATAAACGGTGTAAAAGAAATTTGGTCAAAACTGGTATCTCTTATTCCTGATGAAATAGATTTTTTCTTCCGAATACAGGCTAAAATTGCCAGCGTCATAGATAACAGCCGCAATTCAATATTGATGCAGGATATTTACCAATATTACCGCCAAAACGAAAATTGGGACATATCGATTGATATCTTAAAGCTTATACTTTCATATGATGACAAAGACAGCTGGGCGCGTGAAGAAATTACCGAGTGTTTTAAAAATAAGTATAAAGATCACAGTCAGCTCGATGAATGTATTAAAGTATCGGACTTAAATAGACCCTGGCGGCCGGTATTTGATGCTATTGCCGATTTTGAAAAACATATTTCTTTTGATACGGGCTCTTTTGTATTCCACCGTACATGGGGTGTGGGGCGTATTGCATCAATAAAGGACGATGACCTTGTAATAGATTTTGCAAAAAAACGCGGTCATAGTATGAGTCTTAAAATGGGAATTACAGCTTTGCAGACCTTGGATAGGGAGCATATATGGGTATTAAAGTCCACAATCAATAAAGATACTCTTGCAAAGAAAATAAAGGGAGATCCTGAGTGGGCCTTAAAGATCATAATTAAGAGCTTTGATAATAACTGCGATATGAAAAGGATAAAGCAGGAAATAGTTCCGTCCTTGTTGACAACCGGCGAATGGACAAGCTGGAATACTAAAGCTCGTAAGATTTTAAAAGAAAATCCTATGTTCGGTATAAATTCCGACAATATAGACTTTTACACCGTGCGCGAACGCCCGATTTCTCCTGAAGAAAAAATCTCGAACGAATTTAAGGCTCAAAAGAACTTTTTTGCCCGAATCGAGCTTCTTAATGCTTATGACACATCCGAAGCTTGTGATGATGAATCCGACACCTTCCGCGAAATGCTTGATTATTTTGAAGGCTTCTTAAAAGCTTTTAGTCAGGTAAATGAGCAGATTATTTGTGCCTACATCCTTGTCAAAGAATTTATCGCCGATACACAGCTTATTTCGGCAGCAAAGCAATATAACTTTGCAGAGTTATACAGCCGAATTGAAGATCCTATGGAAGTTTATTCTCAAATAAAGGATAAGGTTTCGATAAAAGGACAAAGTCTCCGCCAAAAATTTTTAAAATATATCAAAAATTTAATTCCTAATTGGGAAAAAGAATATATAAAACTGTTTCCGACAGTTCTGTCTGCCGAAATTTTGAATTCTTTGATAGAGGCCGGCTCGACAGATGATGTAAAAGACTTGGTAAAAGACTGCTTTGAAAACTACCGAATTTATAAAAGCGCCGTTATTTGGTTCTTTAAAAATGTTCAGGGCGAGGAATGGTTTAAGGAGCTGGATATAAGCTTGGAACAGCAGTTAATTGTTCTTATACATATTTTGGATATTACCTACAGAGAAATCGCTTCAAGAAGAAATACAACGGAGAATCGTAAGATTAACCATCAGGTGCATACGATTTTATTCGGAAAAGACGATCTTTTACAAAATTTTATCATAGAAAGCGATGAAGATACAATCACAAGGCTTTATACCCTTATAGGAGATATTAAAGACCTTGATCCGATGATTAAGATGAGTATTCGTGCTAAAATTGTTGAAAAGCATAAGGATTTTAAATTCTTTGATATCGAAGAAAAGAGCGTTACAGTCCACGGCCTGATTGTTACAGCCAAGATGCTTGATCTTAAAAACAAGGAGCTCATCGAAATTAGGGATGTTAAGATTCCCCAAAATGCGAAGGACATCGGTTTTGCTCTTTCTCTTGGCGACTTGCGTGAAAATGCAGAGTACAAGGCTGCAAAGGAAGAACAAACCCGCTTAGGAAATGCCTTGACCAGATTACAGGATGAGCTTGATAGAGCTCAGATTTTTGATCCTACGACTGCCACTGCAAAGAAGGTTTACTTCGGCAGCAAGGTAAAAATCCTAAATAATTTGACAAATGAAGAAGAAGAGTATACAATTTTAGGACCGTGGGAATCGGATCCTGCAAACGGTATAATTTCTTATATGTCTCCTTTGGGAAAAGGATTGTTTAACCATAAGAAAGGAGAAGATGTCGAATTTGAAGTAAACGATGAAAAAAGGAGCTATAAGATTATAGATATCGCTATTGCAGATTTAAAATAACAAATGGAGGGGCTTGCAAGGGTTTTTAATAAGCTTGCAAGCCCCTTAACTGCATTCTTAAGGAGGATGAAAATGTTTAAACGAATTTTATTGTGCTTACTTTTGTTTGTGCTCATTATACCTGCCTTTGCACAAAGTACCGCTCAAAAAAATGCCGAAATTGTAATACTGATGGATACATCAGGTACGATCTTGCCCTACTATGAAGATATCAATAACAGAGTGTTAGCTGAAATTAATAATAAATTCGTAAGAAAGGGCGATACGGTACATGTTTTGTCATTTAATGCAGATGCCCGCTATGAGATGTCTCAAAAAATAAACAGCGAAGCCGATATGTCTCGAGTCGTTTCAAGATTTTTACTTCTTTATCAGCTGGGCAAAAACTCTGATTTTTTAACAGGTCTTCAATATGCAAGACAATATGTTTCAAATTTACCCGAAAAAGAAGAACGGATACTTATAATTATTTCTGACGGAATTTTTAATCCTCCGGCATCAAGTCAATATAAAAATTATACCGATGATCAAATAAAGAATGAAATAGGTCTTCTTGCAGGGAGCATCCGAAAAAAAGGATGGAAAGTTTATTATGTTAAACTTCCTTATCCTGCCGATGCGGTAATCCGTAATTTGGATGGAGAAGAATTTTATAATGCAGGAAACGGACAGGCCGGAACATCGGTATCGGGAAGTTCCAGTCAAGCCGGCGGTATATCAGGTTCTTCCGGTACCGATAAAGGAAGTACCGGTTCAAGTTCGACAAGCGGAAGCCAGACCGGTTCAGCTTCTCAAGGAAGTGCTCAGGGCGGCTCATCAGGCAGCTCAGCTTCTCAAGGAATCGGTCAGAGCAGTACATCAGGTAGTGCAGGTTCTCAAGGAGCCGGCCAGAGCGGTACATCCGGCAGTTCAGGTTCTTCTTCCGGTTCAGGAAGTTCTCAGGGGACTCTTACCGATGTTTCAAAAGCCTTTAAAGATGCTTCAGGTGCTGCAGGAAGCGAGCTTTCCAAAGATAAAAATGAAGGATTTACCATTACGGACAATGCAGAAAACTTGCCATTGGTAAATTTTCCTGAAGGGGGGCTTGAAGCCCGCGGAAACAAGCTTGATTTTTCATTTGAAGTAATTAATAATTCCGAAGAAGATATTGAACTTCATTTAACTCATATAGTTATTGATAATGGATTAAGTACTGATACCATACCGGTCAATTCACAAAACACAAAGATAAAATCAAATGATAAGACTTTGATAGGTGCTTCTGCTCTTTTGCCGTCTGCCTATAAAGAGGGTAATTATAATCTGATTATGCGCTTAGAATTTGCAGAAGGAAAAAGAGTATTACCCCAAGTTGTCGAAACATCCTTGGCTGTATTCCCGACAACTTTCCAAAAGCTAAAAGAATCGAACGGCGTCTGGTTAATTCTCCTTGGAATTCTTTTATTGCTTCTAATAATATTCCTAATTATATTCTTTATAAGGAGAAGAGGTTCAGGCTCTTCCAAAGATAATATAGGCTATACCGGATCTGCTTCTCAGATTAATTATGATGAAGAAGATAAGAGATATCCTCACAAGCTTTCAGAGGATGATGATCATGCAGCCCGCTTAGGTTCTTTTACTACTACTTCTTCTTCTTATAATAATAATTCTACCGATTATTCTGAAAATGGAAAATTTGCCGGAACCGGAACTTCTATGTACTCTGCCGATAATTTGGACAGAGTCGCTTCCCAAAGGCAAGATGATGAAGTTTTACGTAAGCGTGTTTTAGCCGCCTCATTTGCAGCTAAGGAACCTAGGGGTACGTATATGTCTCCCGCCAACTTCTTTGAAACAATTGAAATAAAACGTAATAAATCCGGTATGACTGAAATCTATGTTTTAAACCAAAATAGAAACATAGGAAGGCGCAATATTCATATTATGAAACCCGGAACCAGCTTGACTTTGGGCGGCGGCAAAACCGATAACTTCTTAATATTTTTAGTTCCTTTCCCTGCACGTTTGGCTCAAGTTAGATATGACGGGCAAGATTATCATTTGGCTATTCTTAAACCTAAGTATTTTCCGTATGAAAAATCAAATATTGTAAATAATTGTATCGGTAAAACCGTTACCATTGTTTCGGATAAGGGCTATCATGTTTACTTTACATTTAGGGAGTATGAGAATCCTACCGAAAAATTAAATAATATTTTAACATCGATTAAGTACGAGTAAGGTTTGAGTTTATAAGAAAAGCCCATAATCTTTATAGATTACGGGCTTTTTATTTTAGTGTTTTTTTAAAGATGTTTTTATTCCGTTTTTAGCAATTCTGCAATTTCGGGCCTTTTCCAGCGTTGGGCTACCTGATAAGCCGTTTCTCCTGCGGTGTTCTTTGCATAAATATCTATCTCAGGAATAGCCAGTAAATCTTTTACCGTTTTTAAGTCTGCAAATTTAGCTGCATAATGAAGGAGTCCGTCGCCGAGGGTATCGGTCTTTTTTAATACGAATTCTGCGGCTATGGGAACAAGCTCTGTGTGGGTTGTAAAAATTTCGGCTATGGCGGATAGGCCCTGGTTGTTTATGACAAAGGGATCTGCTCCTGCAGCTAAAAGAGTTCTTACATTTTCTTTTTGATTTTTTTGTGCTGCAAGCAAAATAGCCGTTTCACCGTTTTTGTTCCGTTTATCTATTGGGTATTCTTTTTTGATAATTTTTTGTAAGATGTCTGAGCTTACATTTTCTTTTACCGCTATATGTAATGGAGTATCTCCATCCGTATCCGTTAAAAATTTATCATTTCCTAGAACGAGGTTTATTATTTCAAGGCCTTTATTTAGGGCTAACACAAATGGGGTTTTCCCATATACATCCTTAGCCAGAGGATTTCCTCCGGCCTTCCTTATAAGGCTTATACTTTCTTTTGAGATTTCTACAGCTTCATGCAGGGCTGTTCTTCCATACATATCTTGCTGAACGGGAGATGCACCATTGTTCAGTAATAATGCGATAGCCTCGGTCTTGTTTGTAAGAACTGCTTCCGATAAGGGTGCCCGCCCTGTTTCATCGGCTGCATTAATGTCAACATTAGCTTTTAAGAAAATATTGATAAAGTTTATGTTTCCTTGCTTTGCAGCTTCATGTAATACTGTTTTACCTGCAAGATTTTTTGCATTTAAAAGCTTTGTATATTCAGGAGCGGTTTGAGTTAAGAGAAAGTCGGCAGATTTATAGGCTGACCATCTGACCGCTGAGTGAAGTACGGTATTGCCTAAAAAATCTCTTGCATCTATATCGGCTTTTTTAAGCTTATCTTTTGTGAGTAATATTGTTAGGGCATCGGGACTATCCGCCTTTATTGCATTAAAAATAGGTGTTTCGTTATTTGCATTCCTTGCATCCAGGTCTGCTCCTTTTTCAATTAGATAAAGCATCATTGGGATGATTTGCCATTCAGCTGCGAGGTGAAGCGGGCTATTCCCTGCTCCGTCCTTGGCAATCAGTGTATTGGAATTTATCATCCAGTCTTCTCTGCCTTCTCTTAGTGTCATGGCAAATTTTAATGGGCTTTCTCCATTTAGGTTTGAATAAAATATATCCGCATTATTTGCAAGTAATATTTCTCCTGCTTCACGGTAATTTTTTTCGGCTGCAATATGGAGAGGTGTGTTACCCATTTTATCTCTGGTATTGATTAAGGCTTTTTTTTCTACAAGGTAGTAAATAATGTCGCCGGATGCATTATGGCTTATAGCTAAATGAAGAGGTGTAGATCCGTTTGAATCCCTCTCCATACTGTTTTTTTCGCTGACTACATGCTCTATCATCGGTAAGCCCATGCCTAGTGCACGGACAAAAGCCGAATCACCGGATTTATCCTCTGCGTGAATATCGGCTCCATTTTTTATTAAAAAATCTACTTGTTGGGTCTGGTTTCTTTCAATGGCCAAGATGAGGGGAGTCTGGCCTTTTTTATTTCTTTCATTTATGTCTGCTCCCGCCTTTATCAGCTGTTCAAAAATATCCTCACTCATGCCCAGTCTGGCAGCGATATGAAGAGGTGTTTCACCATAGTTGTCTTTAATGCCTGGATTCGCTCCTGCTGCTATAAGTTCACTAAAAAGTTTTGAGCGGGATGCCTCAGGTATTACCAGATGAAGAGCTGTGTTTCCTGAAGAATTGCGGGTATTTGGATCCGCCCCCGATTTTAAAAGGAGGATAGCCGCTTCTATATTTCCGTTATAAACGGCTTCCTGCATTGCGGTTGAGCTTGAAATATCTTTTACATCTATGGGGACTCCGTTTTTAATTAAAAATTTTAGAAAACCGGTGTATCCTTTACGGGCAAATATATGTAATAGGGTTTCTCCGTCACTGAACCTCATGGAATAATTTCTAGCTATAACAGCGGTTTCAAATTCCGCAAACTCTTTACCCATGGGCTGTATGCCGGCAAGAAGGAGTTTATCGGCTATTTCAACGGCTTCTTCCGAATCATGGCTTTTATATGCTATTCCTAGGGGGCTTAGACCTTCTGCGTTGTATTTTGTTTCAGGCCTTTCTATTTCCAATATTTGTTCTACAAGGGCTGTATCGAGGGCCTTTACAGCCAGATGTAAGGCTGTGTTTTTATTTACATCTTTTTGTTTGATAGTCTGCGCCGTTAAAATTAAATTTGTAATATTGTTTTTGCAGGTATAGTTAAAAGCATTTTCTCCTTCGCTGTCATCGGAGAATATGTTTGCATTGTATTCGATAAGAACTTTGACCGCATCATAACATTCATTTTGTAATCCGGCTAAAAGAGGAGTCCTTTCAAGTGCATCTTTTGCTTCAATGTCTGCTTCCATACTGATTAAAAAACGCACAATAATGGGATTATTTTTAAGAACGGCAATATGTAGAAGACTGTTACCTTCTTCATCTTTCATATTTACTGCACTATGGTTAAACCTGTCTTTTAATTCTTCGTATTTTCCTGCGTTTATAAGATCTATCAGCGTTTCTTCTTTTACAGGAGCCGTTTTACATGATGTAAAAATTGCTGCAATAAAAATTGCAAGTATAAATAGTTTTTTTGTTGTGAGAATAATATTTTGCATAAGCTTATAGCCTCCCCGATTTAATATCGGCTTTAATCAAATTCCCTTTAGAGCGGGTTTAAAAGAGGAAAATTTTACTTATTCTGAATTGCAGCCTTGATAAAATCCCTAAACAGAGGATGGGGCTTGTTGGGCCTTGAGGCAAATTCGGGATGGAATTGAACGGCGACAAACCAAGGGTGGCTTTTTAGCTCAACGATTTCCACTAAATTGCGTTCAGGATTAAGCCCTGAAAAAATCATATCCGAATTATCGAATTTTTCCCTGTACAGGTTGTTGAACTCGTATCTGTGGCGGTGTCTTTCTTGGATTTCGTGGGATTTATAGGCTTTTTCTGCAAGGGAGCCTTCGGCTATCATACATCGGTATAGGCCTAGGCGGAGGGTACCGCCGATTTTTACGTCTTTTTGATCGGGCATTAGGTCTATGACGGGATTTTTAGCATTTTTATCGAATTCGGAAGAATTGGCTTCTTCGATGTGCAGGGCGTTTAAGGCATATTCGATGGCCGCTATCTGCATACCTAAGCAGATTCCGAAATACGGAATTTTATTTTCGCGGGCAAATTGAGCCGTTAAAAGCATTCCGTTGATGCCCCTGTCACCGAAACCTCCCGGCACTATAATTCCGTCTGCATCCTTTAAAAAGGCAGCAGCATCTTCCTTAGTTTCTATTTTTTTGGAGTCAATCCAAAGAAGTTTGATTGAGGTTTTATGATAAATACCGGCTGCCGTTAGAGCTTCGGCAACGCTGAGATAGGCATCGGGAAGCTCTACATATTTTCCTACAAGAGCGATGGTTATTTCTTTTTCAGGCTTATAGTAGGTTTGCACCATTTTTTTCCATTCTTCCAGATTAGGCTCTTTATTTTCAATATTGAAAAGCTTACACAAAACCTTTCCAAGGCCTGCTTCTTCCAGCATAAGAGGAACTTCGTAAATAGATTTTGCAGTTAAGTTTTCGATTATTGCATCTTGAGGAATGTTAGAAAAAAGGCTTAGTTTTTCTCGAGTCGATTTTGAGAGGCGTTTTTCGCTTCGGCAAATTAGAATGTCCGGCTGGATACCGAAACTTAAAAGCTCTTTTACGCTGTGCTGCATCGGTTTCGTTTTGATTTCACCGCATTCTTTTAGATAGGGTAAAAGGCCTAAGTGAACGAACATGCAGTTTTCTTTTCCGACAGTGTAGCGGATTTGGCGGATGGCTTCGATAAAGGGGAGGGCTTCTATATCTCCCACGGTGCCGCCTATTTCGGAAATAACAAAGTCGGCTCCTGTTTGTTCGGCCGTTCCTAGAATTCGGGACTGGATCTCGTCGGTAACATGGGGAACAACTTGGACGGTGCCGCCGTTATAGCCTCCGGCTCTTTCTCTGTCCAAGATGGCTAGATAGACTTTTCCGGCCGAGGTACTGTTAAATTTATGCAGGGGAACATCGGTAAATCTTTCGTAGTGGCCAAGGTCTAGGTCGGTTTCGCCCCCCGTCTTCCGTAACAAAGACTTCACCGTGCTGGTAGGGGTTCATTGTACCCGGATCTACGTTTAAGTACGGATCGAATTTTTGATTGACTACGGAATATCCGCGGCTTTTTAAAAGCATTCCTATAGAAGCTGCCGTTAGGCCCTTGCCTAAAGATGAAACAACTCCGCCTGTTATAAAGATAAACTTAGATTTCATAATTTTCCCCCGACCAAAAAAAAACGGCTGAGCCGTTTTTAGGCTTCCAACCGTGCTTTAGTATAGCTTATTTTTGACTTATCCGCAAGTGGGCGGTTAGAATTTAATTATACGAACTGCAATTTAGCAGGTAAAATTTGTGAGTCTATCTAGGTTACAGCTTTTCAATTTCGGACTCGGGAAGACCGGTTATTTCTTTAATTAAAGATATATCAAAGTTTTTTTAGCTTCATAAGTTTAGCTGTTTCTATTGATTTTTGCTTTAGGCCTTCAGAAAAACCTTTATATCTAGCGTCCATCTCAAAAGTAGACATCAATCTATATTCTTGTCTTGCTTGCTCATTTTGTTTTACTGTTTGTATCATTTCTTCTATCCTCCTTGTAAATTCACTCTTTGTTTTACCTGTTTTAAGGTATTCTAAAAATTCCTTTAATTCTTTGTTTTCAGTGTCTTTAAAGGCCTCTGCATTTATTATAACCTCTAAAAGAGGAAGGGACAACCCCCCGTTCAGAGCGGTGGTTTTTCCCTTCCCCTTTAACCCCATCTCTTTTCCTCGCGCTGCCAAAGGACTTGCAGTCCTTTGGAATCCCGCATTGTTAAATCTTCAAATCTTTTTACCATTTTTTTCTCCCTCCTATTAATTTGCTATTCCCCCTCCCCATTATATTTATAGGATTTATTTGAAAAAAATAGTAAGTTAGAAAAAGATTTTTGTAATCAATGCAGTTCAAGTTATTTGCCATTCTCTTAAAAATCTGTTATAATCCTTAAAGATAATTTAATAGGCGGTAAAGTTTGGAACACGGCGGGGTTTTGTCCTATAAAAAAAAGGACGAAGTTTTAATTGATTTTAGCAGTAATATAAATCCTCTGACGGCACCTAAGAGCTTAAAAAAGGCCTTAAGTGCATCTTTTAATAATCTCTTGGTTTATCCCGATATCCGTTACCGCTCGCTAAAAAAGATAACTGCTCAATATTTAAAATGCAGGCCTGAAAATATTGTTTTGGGGAACGGGGCTGTAGAAATAATCGATAATTTTTGTTCAATGTTTAAGAGAGTTGTTTTATGCACGCCTTGTTTTTCGGAATACGGATTAAGGGCTCTTGCTCATAATAAACCGGTTTTAGAGCTTCCTTATGTTTCTGATTTTTTGCCCGATATTGCCGGTCTTGAAAAAAAACTGAGGGCGGGCGATCTTCTCATATTGGGGAATCCGAATAATCCCACAGGCTTAAGAATAGAAAAAACGGCTCTTTTACAAATTTATTCTCTTGTACAAAAAACAGCTGCTTTTTTGCTTTTAGATGAGGCTTTTTACGAGTTTTGTCCGCCTGATTATGACAGCATAGCTCTTTTTAAAAAAGACGGCTATAAAAATATCTGTATAATAAGGGCTGCAACCAAATTTTTCGGCCTTCCGGGGATACGTCTAGGCTATGCCTGTACCTCAACCGATACGGCTGCCGCTCTTTCTAAAATCGAGATGGCATGGCACATAAACGCCTTTGCAGAAGCTGCCGCTCCTGTAATCTTTTTTGATGAGGATTTTATAGAAAAAAGCAAGGCCTATATTCAAAAAGAAAGAGCTTTTTTGCTTGAAAATATCGAAAAATACGGAACAAGCGGGGAGATAAAGTTCCAAACCTATAAAAGTCATTGCAATTTTATTCTTCTTAAAGTTTTAAATGCAAAAGATGAAGATGCTTTAAAGTTTTTGGAAAAAAGAGGAATTTTAATCAGAACTTGCAGCAGTTTTAAAACCCTCGGAGACAATCATATCAGGATTGCCGTCCGCTCTCATAAGGATAATTGTAAATTTGTTAAGGCTCTTAGCTCTAAAATGTCTTAAAATAAACATCTTGTGTCTGTATTGTAAAATTTATAAAAATGTTTTATAATGGCTTCGGGTGGTGTTAAAAATTGTATGGAAACATTTGTCGAAGAAGCTTCAACATATGAAAAGTGTATTCAAAAAATTCAAGAAAAGTACGGGCCGAATATAATGATTACCCGCCGCGAGGTAAAAAGAAATGAAGGCTTCTTTAGTTTTCTTAACAAGGAGACAATAAGGGTAAGTTTTAATATCCAAAATGAGTCCTTTATTCCAAAATTCTCCGGTGATAATGAAGAAAAACCTGCTCAGTCAAAACCCAAATCAGTAAAAAGCTATTCGCCTATAAATATTGAAGAAGAGCGCCTAAAGATAATAAAACTGGCTGCCTCCCAGTCTGAAGAAATGGCTGAAAAGATGACGCCTTATATAGAAAAATTTGAAAATCAAACATCTTCCCCTTCAAAAAGCAATATTGAATCTACCGAGCTTAAAAAACTGGCAGATACCGTTGAGCGCCTTGCTGAACAGATAAAACAAAAGACGGAATCTTCACAAGAACATGAAAATATCCTAAAAATTGCAGCTATTTTGGAAGAAAATGATTTTACCGCTAAATATATCCGCTCCATAAAAGGCAAAATAGCGGCAAATTTGAGTTTAGCCGAATTAAATGATTTTGATCTTGTACAAAAAAGAGTTTTAGAATGGATTGCTTCATCCATTACGGTAAAAAAAGAAGATTTAGGCAAAGAGCATAAAATCCTTGCTCTGGTAGGCCCTACAGGCATAGGTAAAACAACAACATTGGCTAAACTTGCCGCATATTATGTTTTGGCTGTTTCAAAGCTTGAGGAGCGTCCTCTTGATGTAAGAGTGATAACTCTTGACCAATATAGGATTGGAGCCGCGTTTCAAATAAAAAAATATTGTGAGCATATGGGAATTCCTCTTCTTATTGCAAACGATCCCCTTGATTTTCATAAATATCTCGACCTATATAAGGATTCTGCCGATATTATATGTATAGACACGACGGGGCGAAGTCCAACCGACCAAGAAAAGATTCTTGAAATGAGAAAGTATTTTGAAAAGATAGAACCGGGACAGGTTGAAACTCATCTTGTTGTAAGTGCCGTAACAAAGCCTGCCGATATATGCGCGATTATAAAGCAATATTCGGTTTTTGATTTTTCGAGCCTTATAATAACAAAGCTTGATGAAACGATGCATGTGGGCAGTATTATAAGTGTCTTGGATGAATTTAAAATTCCTGTAATGTATATAACAGAGGGGCAGACGGTTCCGCGTGATTTTTTCAGAGCCTCAAAAATAGCTTTTTTGAGGAAACTTACAGGGTTTTCGTTGGATTATATCAATTCAAATTTCAATGATGAAATTTCTATAATATGGAGTTAAGATGACGGATCAAGCAGAAGACTTAAAAACATTGATGAAAAATAAAAATAACGGTAATAAGGACTTATCAGACCTCCCTCCCAAAAGGAAAACAAGGATTATTGCCGTAACCAGCGGAAAGGGAGGGGTAGGTAAAACAAATATTTCCACAAATATGGGCATTGCTTATGCAAAAATGGGGAAAAAAGTCATTGTAATTGATGCCGACCTCGGGCTTGCAAATGTGAATGTTATGATGAATATAATTCCTAAATATAATCTTTACCATGTAATAAAAAAGCAAAAGCGTATGTCTGACATCATAATAGATACTGAATATGGGATAAAGCTTATTGCAGGAGCCTCAGGATTTTCAAAAATTGCAAACATGGAGGAAGCCGAAAGGTCCGACTTTATAAAAGAATTATACACTCTTGCTGAGGCAGATATAATAATAATAGACACAAGCGCAGGAGTTTCAAAGAATGTATTGGGTTTTGTTGCTGCTGCAGATGAGGTTGTCATTGTAACTACATCAGAGCCGACAGCAATAACCGATGCCTATGGAATTATAAAAATAATTGCTACAGAGGTGGATAACTACGATCTAAACCTAAAAATGGTAGTCAATCGGGTAAATTCAGCTCTTGAAGGAAAAAAAATAGCTGAACGCTTAATTCAAATTGCAGCACAGTTTTTAAACTTAAAAGTTGAATATCTGGGCTTTATATACAATGATATAAGCGTTGAACAAGCTGTTTTGAGGCAAAAACCTTTTTTTATATATTCTCCTAAAAGTAAAGCTTCCGGTTGTCTGCGGCACATAGTTGCAAAACTTGAAAAAACGGATTATAATGAATATTCAGGCTTTTCCGGTTTTCTACAAAAACTTTTTGGACGGAAATGGGACTAGTAGGGCTTTTGTTAAATTTAAAGATAGGAGGTTCAGCGATTGAAGCTAAAATTTAAAATTCCCATTATATGTGCTGTTGCAGCGCTGGCTCTTTCTTTTATATTGGGTTTGATAAGCGGAGTCCGCTTTTCATCTATACTTATCCGTTCTTTTATCATATCGTTAATAAGCGGGGGCTTTGTTTTGGGAGCTCAGATTCTTTTAGAACATTTTGTTCCCGACTTGTTTCAACCTCTTGTTGTTCAAGAAACCGAAAAACAAAAAAGCGGTAAAAATCTAAATATAAGCATAGATGAGCCTATAGAGGTTTCGTACAGTGATGATGAAGAAAGGCTTAATGAAGGGGAACCGATTTCTAAGTATGATATGCTTCAAGAAACTTCCGGAGCAGAAGAAGATAAAGATTTTGATTTAGAGCAATCAGAAATTATAGATGATGAACCGGGTACTCAATCCGGCTTAAGCGATAAAGATGATGTTCCTATCGATGAAGATTTTCCGGATGTGAATACAAAAGCGGTAAATACAAAAAAAGAAGGAAAAGAACCTGTAAAAGAATTGGAAGAACTTCCTGATCTTCAAGCATTTATACCGGAGGATGAACTTAATCAAGATAATGATCAGATGGACTTTACTGAAAGGGGAACCGGTGCTTTTGATGTTTCAACCGACATAGCCGGTTCCGGAATGGATACGAATACCATGGTCAGCGCTATTCGTACTGTGCTTAAAAGGGATTCCTAAATTATTTAATAAATATAAAAGGTGTGGGAAATGACAAATACGGATTATGAAAATATACCTGAAGAGGAACTTTGGGAAAAATACAAAAAAAACTCAGACCCTAAAATTAGAGAATATTTTATTTTGAAGTATGCTCCATTGGTAAAATATGTTGCCGGAAAGGTAGGAATAGGAATGCCTACCAATGTAGAATTTGATGATTTAGTCGGTTATGGAGTTTTAGGGCTTTTAGATGCTATCGAAAAATATGATCTTAATAAAAATGTAAAATTTAATACTTATGCCGTAAATAGAATTAGGGGCGCAATCTTCGATGAGCTTAGATCTATAGATTGGGTACCTAGATCCGTGCGTCAAAAAAGCCGTGAAATAGAAGAGACGATTGCAGATCTGGAAGCCCGTTTAGGACGGTCCGCTTCCAATGAAGAAATAGCTGCTGCGATGGGGCTGGATATTGAAGAGTATAATTCTCTTTTATTAAAAATATCTGCAACCAGTGTCGTTTCTTTGACCGATTTGAGATTTTCCAATGATGATGCGGAAGAGTTTTCTGTGGGAGATATAATTGAGGCTCCTCCTTCTTTAAACCCTGATGTAATTGTAGAGCGTGAGGATGTAAAGAGGGTTATAATTGATGCTATCAAGGAGCTGCCTGAAAGAGAGCAAAAGGTGCTGATTATGTATTATTATGAAGATATGACTCTTAGGGAAATAGGTGAGGTTCTACATGTAACGGAATCCCGTGTATCTCAAATACATACCAGTGCAAATGTAAAATTAAAGGTAAAACTTTCAAATGTAACCAAGGGTATAAAATAGGGGGAATTATGATTAGGCTTAGTCAAATACAGGAAAAAATGTCTGAAATGCATGAATTGGATTCAGGCCGTTTTTTTGTTGATATAAGCGGAGAAACCCTAGATGAAGCTCTTGCAAATGCTGCAATTCAATTAGGTATGCCTGTTTCGTCAATAGATTACGAGATATTGCAAAAGGGTGCTTCCGGTTTTTTTGCAATAGTCCCTAAAGAATGGAAAATAAGAGCTTACGAGACGGTAAAAACAAAGAAATTTAAAGATATTGAAGAAACAAGTGTTGAGTCTGAAGATATTGCGGAGGACGGAGTTGTTATTGATAAAGACGGAATGGGCTATGTATTCTGTGCGGCTGACGGTGTATATCTAAAAATAACAGCCCCATCGGGTTCAGGCCGCTCTTTTACTATAAAAGAAGCTCGCGATAAATTTAAGGATAGGGCTCTCCCAATTCCGGATGATGATGTTCTTGCTCCCATAGTCGATGAAAAAAGCGGTGAATATGTGAGAGTTGCACCTTATAAACGGATCCCGGGCAATGACGCTGCAATGGTTGTCAATATAAGCGATGACGAAATGAAGGCTTACCTCTATGTAACTCCGCCGACAGCAGGAGGCGTTGACCTTTCGGCAGATACGATTATCGCCTTTTTGAAGAATAACAGGATAATAGTCGGAATAAATGAAGAGAGGGTTAAACAATTCCAAGACTCTCCCGTTTATCGTGAAGACTATCTGGTGGCAGAAGGCATAACCCCTCAAAACGGTGCCGATGCAAAGATTATTTATAATTTTGAGGTTGATAATACTCAAGTCCGCTTACAGGAAACCCGCTCCGGACAAATCAATTTTAAAGAATTAAATCTAATCCAAAATGTTGTCGAAGGACAGCCTGTAGCTCAAAAAGTTCCCGCTCAAAGAGGAAAGGCAGGAAAAACCGTTACGGGAAAATACCTTGAAGCAATGAACGGAAAAGATATAGCAATGCCTATGGGCAAGAATACAAAACTTGCAGCCGACGGTCTTACTATTGTTGCAGAAGTAAACGGTCAAGTCCTATTAGTAAAAAATAAGATTACAGTACAAGAAATTTATGTAGTTGAGGGCGATGTTTCAATCAGAACAGGAAATATTACATTCTTGGGTTCGGTCTTTGTAAACGGAAACGTAGATGACGGCTTTGTTATAAAGGCTTCGGGAAATATAGAAGTTAAGGGCTCGGTCGGCAGGGCGGAGCTTGATACCGAGGGAGACATAGTTGTAAGTCAGGGTATTATGGGTAAAGAAGGTGGTGTAATAAGGGCCGGAAAATCTATCTGGTCTAAATTTATTCAAAACACCGATGTTGTTGAAGCCGGAGACATGGTAATTGTTTCGGACGGTATTATAAAATCGAATGTAATGGCTAACCGTAAAATTATATGCCGCGGAAAGAAAGCCGATATAATAAGCGGCAATCTAAGTGCTTCCGAATCTATATCGGCAAGGAATTTAGGAAGTGTTTCAGGCGGAAACGATCTTATGTTAAGTGTGGGATTTGACCCGAAAAGCAAGGAGCGCTTAAACTTCTTGCTTCAAAAACAGGAAATGGATCAAAAAAGCTTGGAGGATTTAAAGCTTAATTTAATGAGCCTTGAAGAGCTTAAATCCAAGCGCGGAGAACTTCCAAAAGATAAAGAAGAAAATTATAACAAGATGAACGAGTATAAATATACTCTTCAAACCGATATCCACGAAGTACAAAAAGAGATTACCCAAATAAGGGAGTATTTAAATACACTAAAAAATCAGGGACGGGTTTCCGCTTCCGGCCATGTATATCCGGGAGTACGCATAGTTATACGGGACACCACCGAGGATGTAAGAATGGATTGTAAGGCAACTACATTCTATCTTGATAAGGGAATTGTGCGTTACGGAAAATATCAAGAAGAAAACGAAGAGGATGCTAAGAAGGTTCCAAGTGGCTATTCAACCAATTGATCTACAGACCCTATATGCTCAAATGGCTAAGGTCGGCAAACAACAGGGTGCCGAACAGCAGCTTGCTTCTATGGTAAAAGAAGAGCAACAGCAGCAAAATAAAATAGATGCACAAAAAAAGCTAAGTTCCG
Source organism: Treponema denticola (assembly GCF_024400535.1). Taxonomy (NCBI): domain Bacteria; kingdom Pseudomonadati; phylum Spirochaetota; class Spirochaetia; order Treponematales; family Treponemataceae; genus Treponema; species Treponema denticola. Next base: position 2,773,833 of record NZ_CP038800.1, on the reverse strand, counting down.
TGCAGGTTGTAGATTCCGATAGTAATAAAAAGCTTAGAATCAATAAGGACGGCAAGTCTCCCGAAGAAGAAAATCAGGGAGGAGAAAATGGTAAAAATCAAAAATCTTCCGGCACTGATGAAAAGTTGAATATTGAAGAATATATAAAAGACCCCTCTTTGGGACAAAGGGTGGATATTTCAGGATGATGACGGTTATTGCAATTATTCTATTGATATTAAATATTTTTTTAATACTCTTTTTTTATTTTAAATTTAAAAATCAATTTTCGGATAGAGCTTCGATAAATAACATAAAAAATGAAACACAAAAATTGGTGGCACAGATTGCATTTCAAACCGATCAGTCCGTTACGATAATGGAAGACAAGATTAAAGAAGTTAATATGCTTATATCCGAATTGGATAAAAGAATTTTACTTTCCGGCAAGGAAGAAGAAAAAAGGAGTGCTGCAGATAGGGTTTATCAAAGTCTTTCGGAAGCAGCCGCTATTCAGCCTATATCTTCCTTTGATAAAAATCTTATGACAAAAAATGAAAATATTTCACCTAAAAATAATAAGCTTAATGATACTCAGGATGTAGAAAAAGAAGAACCTATTAAGATATACACAAAACAAATCCTCTCATCAAAACCCAATGCCGGTATAGTATCGGAGGTTTCTTTTAAGGACCAAATCATTGAAATGGCTAAAAAAGGCCTTTCAATAGAGCTGATAGCTGAAAAAGTACCCCTTCCCACAGGAGAAATAGAGCTTATAATTTCGATGAATACCTAATTATCTAAAGGCTTTTCCTTTATTTTATTGCGTCTTTTTTTGATGATAATTACCGCAACAGCTATAATTATAAGTATAAATATCCAAAGATAAAGGATTCCGATAATTATATCGCTAAAAAGACCTATTCCTTCCTTTACGGCATTGAGGGCCTTGGTAAAGAAAGACGGCCTTGCTATACTGCTATTGATAATTTGGTACATTGAAATATTTAAGGTGCTGTAATTTACGGATTTTTGTAAATAACGTAAACGGCCTTCAATAGCTTCAATATCGGAGCGTAAATCTTGAATTTGGTTTTGCACTTCTAAAATGTCTTTTACCGTTTTTGCTTGGCTTAGAATTTTTAAATAAGTTTGTTCGGTTTCTTTTTTTACCTTTAACCGGGCAAGGCTGTCTACAAATTCTTCCGTAACATCTTCAACCGTAATGTTTTTATTATCAAGTTTTTTAATACCTGCTGTAATTTCGTTTAAAAGATTATCAAAATTTTCTTTTGGTATTCTAATACTGATTGTCTGCCTAATATTAGAATGAAAATGCTGTTCATCTTCTTGACTTATATAGGCTTGATATTTTGTTACAAGGTTTTCGATTGTTTCCCTTGTTTTTTTTATATCATCAGTTTCAAATTCTATAAAACCTGTTTTTATAAGTTTTCTTTCGATATTGCCGTTATCTAAGCTTGCAGTATTTACATCGTCAGATTCTTTTTTGTCTTCCTTAAAGGCTGAATCGGATGATGAGCTTTTGGATTCGGCCATGTAACTTTCAGATCGGGCACTTTTGCCGGCTTCAAAAGCGGTTTTTTTCCCTCCGCAAGAAAGAAAAAGATTTAGTACCAGACTTAAACATAAAAAAATAAAGGCCTTTTTTTTCATCTTATTTATCCCCTATCGGCAAAAAGTTTAACATAATTTATTTTATTTTACAATGGGAGCTGTTAAGGCTTTACGTCAAATGTTGAGCTTCGCAAAGGATAATTAAGGAATGTCTTAATGATTGGGACTCATCAGAGGTTATAGGGAATGGTAACAACCAACGGTTTTGTATTCGAAATTTCTTTTTTCAAATTTTACTATTTATTACAAACAATTTCTATAATAATTATGAAAGGGGAAAAATGTTTCTTCCTTAAAAAAATTATTAACGAGGCTTAATTATGAACAAACTATTTAAAATAACCCTCCGCAACGACTATGCTTTTAAAAGAGTATTCGGAGTTGAAGAAAACAAAGATGTCTTACAGGACTTGCTCGAGTGTATCTTAGACATTCCGCCTGAAACCATCGCAGGTTTGGAGCTTCTCGATAAGGAGTTTCGCAAGGAGCTTTTAAGTGAAAAGCTAGGTATTTTGGATATTAAATTAAGACTAAAAGACGGAGCCTTTGTCGATATTGAGATTCAAAACAGTTGGCATTTTGATTTTCCTGAAAGAACCCTATATTATTGGTCTAAAATGTACAACGAAAACATAAAACAAGGTCAAGACTATTGTAAAATCTTTAGCCGACTGCTATTATAATAATGGTAATACGCCTTAATATATCAAAAGTTAAGAAGGGGTTTCCAAAGGGAGCTCCCTTTGGCAGACGGGAACAACCAGCATAGCTTCGAGGTAAAGATAGGAGGGGTTATAGGGGAGGAAAGGTACAGCCAGCGCAGCTTCAAGGCAAACCTGTTCTGTCGGGTTGTCTTTCCTCTCCTAATTGATAATCCGGAGGTGAGAGAAGTGTTAGCAGAAAATTCAGAGATAATGAAAAAAGCAAATGCCGCTATTTCTGTAATGGAAATGAGTCCTAAAGATAAATGGCTATATGATTCCCGTATGAAATACGAGCATGACAGGGCTTCATGTATAAATGAAGGTTATCGACAAGGCATTGAAGTAGGTATATTGCAGGGCGAAATAAAAGGAAGACAAAAAGGTATTAGCCAAGGCTTTGCCGACGGTTCTTACAAAAAAGCCCTTGAAACGGCAAAACTTATGCGTACGCATAACTACCCTATAACCGAAATTTGTACAATGACCGGTCTCACCAAAGAAGAAGTGGAAAACATTTGAAACCACAGCCTTTCTGATTCAGTACTGAAATGACTTTTGCAAATAGGCGGAGCAGATAGCCGCATATTTTCAAAAGAACCTTGCGTTTTAAACTTTTTAATGTTATACTTAACTTATGGCTATGGACTTTTTTTTTCAAGAAATGGAATTTCACATTAACGGAGATGTCCGCAAAAAGTGTAATTTAAAGTCGACTCTTTTTTCTTCATGCGGAAATGTAATATTTGAAAATATTTCCGAAGTTCATAATTTTGTTTTTAATTTTAATTCCCTTGTAAAGGAAGGCCTTTTTGGAGAAGGTCAAGCTCATTTAAAAGCAGGCGAATTAAATGCAATGGGAATTTTAGATGAAGTTCTTCATTATGTTTTAAGGCTTTACCGTCAAAATGTTGATGCCGATTTTTTTGTTAAAGGATATGAATTTATCGAAGAAGAATTTAAAAACAAAAGTCTTCATAGTCTTGATTTTTTATTAAAAGAGTTTTGTAAGGATTTTCCCCCAAAGGATGTTTACACGGATAAGCTCTCAGTGGATGAGTGGTTTGAATCAAATGACAGCTCATCAAATGTACCCAATAAAGTGCTGGCCTTTGAAGAGTTTATTTTACTCTGTCTTGCAAATAGAAATCCTGCAAATGCACAGTTTGAGGTTTTATTTAATGATTCAAATTTAAAAACAATAGATTCCTACGGTATTTTTTGGGACACGGTAAAAAGATGGTCAAAAAAGAATAAGCCCATAGGAAGCCGATTAGGAAAAGAACAAAGCGGCCTTGATATTCTTTCTTTTTTGGAAGAACCTATGAACCGCTGCCCCGACAGTATTTTAGGCCAGCTTAATTATGTAAAAGAAAACTGGAGCCGCTTTACTCAAAATCTTTTGCTTAAACTCTTGGGTGCCGAGGACTTAATAAGGGAAGAAGAAAAGGCCGGCTGGGCACCGCCTCAAGGGGGAAGCTTTGATGTTCCGGTCTACACCTTTGAAAATCTGTTAAAAGAATACGAGGCCTTTACTCCCGATAAAAATTGGATGCCCAATTTGGTTTTAATAGCAAAAAGCACCTTGGTTTGGCTGGATCAGTTAAGTAAAAAATATTCAGCCCCGATTACGCGTCTTGATCAAATCCCCGATGAGGAGCTTAAATTTTTTGCTGATGCGGGAATTACCGGGCTTTGGTTAATCGGCGTTTGGCAGCGTTCCGAGGCCAGCCGCCGTATTAAAGAAATTTGCGGAAATCCTGATGCGGCCGCAAGTGCCTACAGTATCTATGACTATGACATTGCAGAAGAATTAGGCGGCTGGCCGGCTCTGGCTAATTTACGGGAAAGAGCTTGGAAATTCGGAATCAGAATGGCGGCCGACATGGTTCCCAATCATACGGGACTTGATTCCAAATGGATTATGGAAGACCCGAATCTATTTTTGCAGACAAGGGATAAGCCTTTTCCTGCCTATAATTACGATACTGAAAACCTTTCCAGGGACGGAAGAACAAGCGTTTATCTTGAAAACGGTTACTATTCAAAGACGGACTGTGCCGTGGTTTTTAAGCGTGTCGATAACTATTCCGGGGATGTACGCTATATTTATCATGGGAATGACGGCACCGGCCTCCCGTGGAACGATACGGCTCAAATAGACTTTTTAAACAGTGAAGCCCGCGAAAAAGTTATTCAAAAAATTCTCCATGTTGCAAGGAATTTTCCCATAATACGCTTTGATGCCGCCATGGTTCTCGCTAAAAAACATATCCGCCGCCTCTGGTATCCGGCTCCCGGTTCGGGCGGAGACATTGCAAGCCGATCCCGCTATGCTCTTTCTATTGAAGAATTTGAAAAGAGAATCCCCGAAGAATTCTGGAGGGAGGTTGTAGACCGCTGTGCAAAAGAAGCCCCCGATACCCTCTTACTTGCCGAAGCCTTTTGGATGATGGAAGGCTATTTTGTCCGCACCCTTGGAATGCACCGCGTATATAATTCCGCCTTTATGAATATGCTCAAAAAAGAAGAAAACGCAAAATACAGGGAAACCATAAAAAATACCCTCGAATTCGATCCTGAGGTATTAAGGCGTTATGTCAATTTTATGAATAACCCCGATGAAGAAACTGCCGTAGCTCAATTCGGGGACGGAGATAAATACTTCGGTGTCTGCACGATGATGTCGGCTATGCCCGGGCTTCCTATGTTCGGGCACGGTCAGCTAGAAGGCTTTACCGAAAAGTACGGTATGGAATATAGAAGAGCTTATAAGGATGAGGCTGTAAACTCCGGCTTGCTTGAAAGACATAAAAAGGAAATTTTTCCTCTTTTAAAAAAACGCTATATTTTTTCTAATGTTGAAAAATTTAGGCTCTTTGATTTTTGGAATGAAGGAAGCGTAAACGAAAATGTTTTTGTTTGGTCAAATTTTTTTAACGGAGAGCGCTCGTTGATTTTTTACAATAATGCCTATGAAAGAGCCTCGGGCTGGATTAAGCTTTCAGCGGCCTTTGCCGTAAAAAGCGCACAAGATCAAAAAGAATTAAGGCAGGAAAATCTTATGGACTCTCTTAATTTAAATTCGGGAGAGGACTATTTTACGGTGTTTTATGAGCAGCGTTCTTCCTTATTCTTTTTAAGAAAAAATTCCGAGCTTGCCGAAAAAGGCTTTTTTGCAGCTTTGGACGGTTATCAATGCCAAGTATTTTTAAACATCCGTGAGATTAAGGATGATGACGGCTATTATAGGGTCCTTTATCAAAAAGCGGAAGGACGGGGTTTTAAAGATATTGAATTCGAAATAAATAAATGTAAGTATGGCGGTCTTTATAATACTATTCAAGATTTATGCGCTAAAGACTTATTCCCTCAAATTTCGGATTATTGTGGTACCTATAAAAAAGAAACAATTGATGATGTATCGGAAGCAATTGAAGATATATCGAAAAAACTTTACCCGAGGTTATTGGATTTTTTTGATGCTTTTGACGAAGTATTTTTTAAGACCTTTTATTCCGATGAAGAAAAAGAAAGCTTAAACAGTCTTAAAGAAAAAAACAAGGTTCGTGCTTTGTGCTTAAAAAATTCTATCGATTGCTTTTTATATCTTTGTTCAAATGAGCTTTCTTTGATCGATGAAAATATTAAGGACGAAAGGCTTAAAACCCAAGAACGGCTCTTTATAAATGCTCTCAAGTCTTTGGTTTTTGACACAAAAGAGAATGTGCTTTTGTATGCTGCCGGCCTTTTATTGTCAGCCCTGTTTAAATTTTTCCCTAAAGAAAAGATTAAACTGTGCCGTTTTGATTTTGTTCTTACCGAGCTGCTTTGCTCTTTCGGCCTTCCCGAAGTAAATGCAAAAAGCACCTTATTTTTGTTAAACCGTTTATTTTCCTTGCCTGAAACTGAGAAAGATTTTTTTGAAAATTCGGGTTTAAGAAAGAATTGCGTTAAAGACTTTATGGATTTTTGTATACATGACGGCGTGCTTAAAAACTATCTAGGCTTAAACGAGTGGAATGGGGAGCTTTGGTTTAATAAAGAATCTACTGAAAGGCTGATTTTAATTTATATTTTGTTTAAACTTGTATGGGAAGAAAGGTCTGAAGACGATTTACATAAATGTAATATTTTATCTTTAAACTTTTATGCAGGTATTTATTCGGATATGACCAAGATATTTTCAGCTGCCGAATATAAATTAAAAAATATTATTGATTTTTCAAGCGAAAAGGCCTAGTCTTTTTCGGCGTTTTCTTCTGCGTATTTTTTAAATTCCTCCTCACTCATTTTATCCGAATAAATAGGGTAGAGGGCTTCTACCAGTTCTTCAAGTGTGGGGAATTTGGCTCCATCAAGTTTATATGACATAAAAACTACCTCTCCATATATTCTAGCATATTTTCAATTTCTTTTTTAGATGGCTGTATCTTTTTTATAGGTTTGTCTAAACTTTTCATGTATTCAGGTTGATTAGGTTTTTCGCCGCAGGCCTCCTCGATTATATCGGCTTCAAAGGCCGGATGATCCTTTGAAATAAGAACAATGGTTTCAGGCCCCTTATTTTTTAAAATTTTACTTTTTATGGCAGCTCCATAGGCTGCGGCTGTCGAAGTATCTATCATAATTCCATATCTTTGATAGGCCTTTCTAATAAGCTCCTTATAATCTTTCGGATCTACTTGCTTAGGAAAAATCAAGGCCTTCATAATTGCCGGGCTTATTTCAAAAATCTGTTCCAAGCGCTCAATATTTGAGGGGCTTACAGGATCTGCTGCACTTCTTTGGTTCAAAGGTATTTCCATTGTTTTACAAAAGCAGTCCCCATCCTTGTTTACCGATAGTTCAGGCGTAGAATCGGTAATAAAACCGTTTAAGGAAAGACCGCTCTTCCATGCAAAAAGGCCTGCTGCAATATTTCCGTAATTACCGGAGTGGAGGGCATAATAGATTTCTCCAAAAGAGTGTTTTTTAAAGCGGGTAAAAGCGTAAAAATAGAAAAATATTTGGGGTAAAAGTCTGCCTATGTTTACAGTATTGGCTAAGGTAAGGCCGTATTTTTCTACAAGATTTCTGTCAAGATATACGGCCCTTTTTAAGTTTTCGACATCCTTTACATCTCCGTCACATTCTACAGAGTAAATAGAACCTCCGTTTTCGGCTAAATATTCTTCCGGTATACCGGAGGCATAACCTTTGGGATGTATTAAAAGAGTCTTCACTCTTTTTTTGTTCCAAAAAGCGGCAGCCATGCTTTGCCCGTTCTTTTTGGTTCCTGTGCCTAAAACTATGGCTTTTTTATCGGTTATAGTTAAAATATGTTCAAGGACAGAAGCAAACCATAAAAAGCCGAAATCTCTGTGGCAGCCTGTAGGGCCGTGAAAAAGGTCCAACAAAAAGAATTTTTCGTCCAGTTGGCGCACTCTGGGGCTGTAGTTCCCAAAAGCCGAAACTGCAATGCGTTCGGAAATTACAGGACTGAATTCTTTTTGGAGGAGGGCAGATGTTAATGCCCCTGCAATCGATGTAAAACTTGATTTTTCGTTAAGATAAAAAGTCCAATCGCTTAAATCTAAGGCCTCTTTCGGAATATAAAGCCCTCCGTCAGCAGGCATACAATTTGTTACTGCTTCATAAAAAGAAACTATATTGTTACTGTTCCTTGTGCTTACTAAATCCATGTTCCCCTATTGTATATCATATTTAAGATAAAATTCTATACTTTTTTATAAATTTTATCGGTTTATATGTCATTTTTGCTTGTCTTAGGCCCTCATCGCCTAAATCCTGCTCTCTGTTTATAAATTCTATATAATCAGGCAAATAACCCGCAAAGGCATAGTTAATATATTGAAAACTGCCCTTGTAGGAGGTCAAGGCCTTTTCAAATAAAATAACGGCTGTTTTATTGTTTTGTGTTATTTCTGCAAGGGTCCAAGCAACAGGTTCATCCCAAACATAGAGAATGATGCCCATCATTGAAGTTCTGCTTAAAATTGATAGGGCTTCTAAGGCTGCTTCATAGTCGGAATTTTCAGGATTTGAGTCCGGTTTTGTACTGTTCCATTCTTCAAGGACTTTTTTGGCATCTTCTACATTTTCAAGGGTGAGAGGCTCGATTTTTATTTTGTCATAGGATTTTTCAAACTTATTTATATGGGTCTTTTTTTTATGAAAATCCTTACCCTTTAATTCGGCTAAATCTTTTCTGAGATAAACATAGTCAAAATTATCCCTGTCCTCTTCAATTTTAAGCTCTTTTAAAAAAGGCAGATTAAATACATTTGTATTATTATCCAAAAAAGATTTTGAAAGAATCATCCATTTTTTATATTTTGCCAATAATCCCTTTGTTATTTCTACATCTACCGTACAACATGGGGTTATAAAAAAGCTTTCACCTCTATATTCTCCTATTATTATCAATAATTTTTCGGTTTTTGTTACCTGATATTTATAATTGTTCCTAAAAAGGTATAAATTCAAAAAAGTCAATTCCGATATTCCATCGGGGAGCGATCGAAGATAAAATTCCATTTCAGATTGCATATCCAGCGAAATGGGTGCAAATTCAGGATACTGTGGTATACTCATGCATATATCCTACTATTTTTAATAAAAAACGGCAATACCTCTTACAATTTATAGATTAAAAAAAATATTTGGACCGGAACATTGAAATTATTTAAATATTGTATTATACTTTAGCAAGGTTGAGTATGGTTAATACTTATACTATCATTTTGTTTTATATGGAGGTTTTATATGAAATACAAGAGAAGTATTTTTGTTTTTATTATGATAATTGCCTGTGCAGCCTTTATGTTTGCAGACTTTGCAATTTCATTCGGTCCTGCTTATACTAATTATTTTGTAAAAGCAGAGAAAAAAATTACACTTGCTGGAATACATGGTGATATCATTGCATCAATTAACAATGTCAAAGAGGAAAACAATGCGGCCGGTGCGGCACTGGATTTGAGAGCCGGTCTATTCTATGTTATGGCCCAAATAGCTTTTCCCGGAAAGAGCCATAAGGAGCTGTGGAACAATGTAAGCGGTGCATCGGACTTTGCAAGAAGCAACTCTTTTATATTCGATAGCCAGCTTGGAGCAGGCTTTACCTTTTTTAAAAAATCGAGGTTTAACCTCTTTGTAGGCGGAGGTTTAGGTTTAAATGCTATGCATTCTATCGAAAACGGTAAGGTTCACGGTTTGGCTCTGACATACGAAAAGTTGGATGTTATGTTCGGCTTGGGCGCTAATGTTCTTGCAAGTTTTTACTTTACGGACATGATAGGTATCTACGGCGGTATAGCCGACACTTTCTATTTTGCACCTCTAAAGGTTGAAAAGAAGTTTAAGATTGCCGGTATACCTTATACTATCTCAAATACAAATAACGATAGCATAAAAGATGTTCTTGCCAATAGTGTGAACTTAAAATTAGGTCTTTCTATTAGGTTGTAATTTTAGCTATTTGTTAAATTAAAAAGGCAGCCTTAAAGCGGGCTGCCTTTTTAATTGTATTTATTTTAAGGAGTTTAAAACGCTTGAAAGCCTTGTTTTATCGTATAAGTCCAAAGGTCTTCCTTCAGAAAACCTGACAGCTTCTTCGGTAAATGTCCCTGCACTCATACATATACCTGTTCCGCCCTTGACTTCTTTTAAGCGGGCATGCAGCTCTCTTAGGAGCAGCTCTCCTACCGTTCCCTGAGATCTAAAAAATCTAAAAATAACCGTATCCGAAAAACGGGATGTGTCTATTTCGGCGACTATGTCGGTATAGGCTGCCAATACGGAAATATCCACTATTTTTACCTTTGCTTTAGGATAAAAACGGGCAACAATCTTTCTGCAAAGCCCTACAAATTCGCTTTGTCCTGACATTAAATAAATCTGTAAATTTTTATTTTTGTTCAACTCTTGATATCTCATTATTAGGGTTGCCGCATCCTTATAGCCCGGACTTACATTTTGTATTTCCTTTAAAAGATGGAGAGCTTGGCCTATGTCCTGAGTTTTTATATAGGTTTGAGCCAGCCTATATTTGAGTTCATTGGATATTTCCAAGGGAATACCTGTATGTTTTAAGCCTATTTGAAAATCTTCAATAGCTCTTTCTACTTGATTTGCTTTAGCTCGGATCATACCCGTATATAATGCCGCTTGAGGGCCGAAAGTAGGGTCGACTCGAAGATGATTTAATATTTTTAAACAACGTTCGGTAGCGTCTGTTTCATAAAAACATTCTCCCATAGCAAACAAAACCTCTTTGTCATCAGGCTTAACATCCAGAGCCTTTTTTAAAGCCGGTAAGGCCTCATTGTATTTATGCAGATATTTAAAAGTATAGCCCAGATATTTTGTTGCCAAAAAGCTGTTCGGTTCAAGAATCAGAGCCCTCTTAAAATATTTAACGGCTTTTTCATAATCTTTTTCAAGGTAATAAATATAGCCTAGGTTATAGCTTACCTCAAAATTTTTGGGATTTATAGTTTCAGCAAGGAGTAAGCCTTTTTTTGCTTCAGGGATTCTATTTGTTTTTAATGCAGATTTACCATAACATATGGCAATATCAAGCTGTTTACTCATTTCAAGGGCCTTCATATGGTCTATTAAAACTGCATAAGTCGAATAAGCTTTTTCCCAATCTTGATCTTGATAATAAATATCTCCCATTATAGATAAGCCTTCGGTATCATGAGGGTTTTGGGTTAAACGGCGGGTCGCTTCCTTCATTAAAACAGCTCTGCCTTTAACCTTCTTTTTACCGGTTGATGAGGATCCTTTGCTTTTACTGGATATTAAAACAATGATAGCTATAGCTATAACGATAACTAAAAAGGAAATAATAATAGTTGTTGCCATTCTTACATTATGCTTTTTATTTTGATATATGTCAATGGAGAAGAATTTGAATTTGTATTTTTTTGAAAATAATACGCCCTTGATAATTGATAATATGTAGACATGGGGTCTAATCTGTGTTACAATCAATATATCTATAGCTTTGGAGAATGAATGAAAAAGGTTTTTTTTATGCTGTTTTCAATGATGTGTATGACTACGGTTTTTGCTGACGGTTTTAATGAAGATGATATCCCCTTAAAAAAGGTAACTCTCTATTCATCGGGGGTTGCTCATTATGAGCATGAGGGGTTTGTAAAAGGGTCGGGAAAGATAGATTTATTGTTTCTTCCTTCCCAAATAAGCGATGTCTTAAAATCTATTTTTGTAAAAGATCCGGCTGCAAAGAATTTATCGATAAATTATCAATCTGAAGATACTCTTAAAAAAACTATGCAGAGTTTAAAGGTCGATTTATTCGGGAATGACTCTATTTTTAAGCTTCTTAAAACGCAAAAAGGTGCCGAGCTTGAGGTTTATACCCCTAATAAGCTTACAGGTAAAATTTTAAGTGTAGATAAAATTGAAGATTCTAAAGCCGGTATTATCCTTTCCATTGTTTCGGCGGATGGTGTTAAGATTATATCTTTTAATGATGTGCAGTCTTTTAAATTTACGGATCCCCAAAGAAATGAGGATTTGCAAAAAGCCTTAGGTCTAATTTTGGAAGCCTCAGCAAAGGAAAGAAAACCGATTTCAATAGATATAGAATCGGAGGGAGAGCGTAAAATAGGGCTTTCTTATGTTATGGAAGCTCCTATTTGGAAGCCTTCATACAGGCTTGATATGGGCAATACTAGTGCTGCATTTCAAGCTTGGGCTATAATAGACAACTCTACGGACATCGATTGGAAAGATGTAAAGCTTACTCTTACAAGCGGCCGCCCTGTAGGTTTTAAACAAAATCTATATGAGCCCTATTATACTGACCGCGAAACTATTCCGATTCTTGCGGGTCAGGCAGCTAGGCCTGAAACATTTGATCCCGCTTATGATGATATGGCTTATGAAGAAGCTATGGCTGCACCGATGATGGAAAGAAGGGCTTATGCAAAGGCCGCTGCTCCTTCCATGGCTGATGCCAAGGACTCTTCTTATTTTGAAAATCAGACTGCTGCCAAGACCTCTGCAGGAGAAATGTTTGCTTTTACCCCCGTTAAACCCGTTAATTTACCGAGACAGAAGAGTACTATGATTCCTTTAAGCCTTGCATCGCTTCCTGCTCAAAAATATTCGGTTTTTTCGAATATGACTTATGGGGCCGATGTACATCCTAAGTTATGTATCAGTATCGAAAATAATTCCGGCCTAAAGTTTCCTGCAGGGCCCATTACGGTTTTTGAAAACGGAGACTATGTCGGCGATGCTATTTTGGAGTTTTTACCGGAAAAAGAAAAGCGCCTTATAGCTTTTGGAGATGATATGGATGTGCGGGGAAGTAAAACCGAAAATTTTAACAAGCAGATCCAAACTATTAAAATTGTAAAAGGAGTGCTAAATCTGCAACACAAATCATCTAAAAACTCCGTTTATACTATTAAAAATGCTGCATCAAAAGAGCGTTCTATCGTAGTTGAACATCCTATAAGTTCAGGCTTTAATCTTGCCGATGAGAAAGCGCTGTTGGAAAAGACTTCAAATAAGTATAGGTTTAACATAAATGTTAAAGCTAACGCTCAAGGGAAACTTGAGGTGCTTGAAGAAAGGCTTTTTGACGAAATTTTACAAATCAATACGATGGATAATAATACTATGATGGGTATTTCTTCCAATTCTGAGATTCCTGAAAAAATAAAAAAGGCTTTTAAATCTATTTTAGACGAAAAAGTTAAGGTCGATAAGGCTCAAGTTTCCTTGACTAATTTACAAAATGAACAAAAAGAACTTAATGCCGAACAAGATAGGGTGCGTAAAAATATTCAAGCTGTGGGTTCTGAGACTCAACAAGGAAAACAGTTTTTAAATAAACTTCTTCAAATAGAAAATTCTTTGGATAGTTTAAAACAAAAAATTGTTGAAGCTGAAAAAAAGTTTTCCGGTTTTAAGGCTGATTTTCTTGAATATATCAAAAATGTAACTGTTGAATAAGCATTAAGAGAAATAATAAAAAACGATTAAAAAAATTACAGTATTTATTGCTGAAATGATAAAAATAGGCTTGACAAAAGTTTGAGAAAGGTATATATTCGCTCTCACCGTCGGATAAGGCGGTGAGCTTAGAAAAGCTAAGAAAACACTGGAAAAGTTTTGAAGGTCTTGTATTTTTAATGAAGGCAAGGCTTCTTAAGTTTGGCAGTTTAAAAGCTGCAAAAAGTTTAAAAAAATTAAAAAAACTTTTAAAAAGCTCTTGACAAAAAGAGAGAAAATACTGTATACTCCTTTTTGCTCGCTACATAACTTTTACAAGTTTTTAGCGGATGATATTTGAAACTAAGAGGGAAGGGAAAGAACAAAATAGCCAAAGCGTAAAGCTTTTGGTAAGGAAAGTATCAAAACCGGTAAGGGTTAAGCTGATTAGCCTTTACCAAATTCCTTAAAATATAAGGGACAAACTAAAATTAGAAATCAACCGCTCTTTAAGGGCGGATTGAAATAATAATGATGGAGAGTTTGATCCTGGCTCAGAACGAACGCTGACGGCGCGTCTTAAGCATGCAAGTCGAACGGTAAGGGAGAGCTTGCTCTCCCCTAGAGTGGCGGACTGGTGAGTAACGCGTGGGTGACCTGCCCTGAAGATGGGGATAGCTAGTAGAAATATTAGATAATACCGAATAAGCTCATTTACATAAAGGTAGATGAGGAAAGGAGCTACGGCTCCGCTTTAGGATGGGCCCGCGTCCCATTAGCTAGTTGGTGAGGTAAAGGCTCACCAAGGCAACGATGGGTATCCGGCCTGAGAGGGTGAACGGACACATTGGGACTGAGATACGGCCCAAACTCCTACGGGAGGCAGCAGCTAAGAATCTTCCGCAATGGACGAAAGTCTGACGGAGCGACGCCGTGTGAATGAAGAAGGCCGAAAGGTTGTAAAATTTCTTTTGCAGATGAAGAATAAGAAGAAGAGGGAATGCTTCTTTGATGACGGTAATCATGCGAATAAGCCCCGGCTAATTACGTGCCAGCAGCCGCGGTAACACGTAAGGGGCGAGCGTTGTTCGGAATTATTGGGCGTAAAGGGTATGTAGGCGGTTAGGTAAGCCTGGTGTGAAATCTACGAGCTCAACTCGTAAACTGCATTGGGTACTGCTTGACTTGAATCACGGAGGGGAAACCGGAATTCCAAGTGTAGGGGTGGAATCTGTAGATATTTGGAAGAACACCGGTGGCGAAGGCGGGTTTCTGGCCGATGATTGACGCTGATATACGAAGGTGCGGGGAGCAAACAGGATTAGATACCCTGGTAGTCCGCACAGTAAACGATGTACACTAGGTGTCGGGGCAAGAGCTTCGGTGCCGACGCAAACGCATTAAGTGTACCGCCTGGGAAGTATGCCCGCAAGGGTGAAACTCAAAGGAATTGACGGGGGGCCCACACAAGCGGTGGAGCATGTGGTTTAATTCGATGATACGCGAGAAACCTTACCTGGGTTTGACATCAAGAGCAATGACATAGAGATATGGCAGCGTAGCAATACGGCTCTTGACAGGTGCTGCATGGCTGTCGTCAGCTCGTGCCGTGAGGTGTTGGGTTAAGTCCCGCAACGAGCGCAACCCCTACTGCCAGTTACTAACAGGTAAAGCTGAGGACTCTGGCGGAACTGCCGATGACAAATCGGAGGAAGGTGGGGATGACGTCAAGTCATCATGGCCCTTACGTCCAGGGCTACACACGTGCTACAATGGTTGCTACAAATCGAAGCGACACCGCGAGGTCAAGCAAAACGCAAAAAAGCAATCGTAGTCCGGATTGAAGTCTGAAACTCGACTTCATGAAGTTGGAATCGCTAGTAATCGCACATCAGCACGGTGCGGTGAATACGTTCCTGGGCCTTGTACACACCGCCCGTCACACCATCCGAGTCGAGGGTACCCGAAGTCGCTAGTCTAACCCGTAAGGGAGGACGGTGCCGAAGGTACGTTTGGTAAGGAGGGTGAAGTCGTAACAAGGTAGCCGTACCGGAAGGTGCGGCTGGATCACCTCACCTCCTTTCTAAGAGAAAGGGTAATTTGAAGGTTGTTTTAACCTTCTACAAATATACAAGTAATACTTGTATAATAGTCTTGAAGTACACAAGACAAATCGATACTTCCTGCTGTTCTTTCCTGAAACTCTTTTTTTATAAAACAACTGAGGGGATATAGCTCAGCTGGCTAGAGCGGCGGCTTTGCAAGCCGTAGGTCAGGGGTTCGAATCCCCTTATCTCCATAAAGCCTTGTTTAACGACAAGGTTTTTATTCGCCCAATCGCTAAGAAAAGGCGAACAGATATTTGACATAACTAGGGAAGGGAATGAAGACGCTGTAGTGATTAAAACATTACAGTGTAAAAGAAAACTTAAAAAATACAAAAACTTCTTTTTTTTTAGCGAAAGATAAAAGAAAGAAGGGACAATAATATGGTCAAGCGAATAACAGGTTTATGGCGAATGCCTATGGAGCTAAGAGGCGAAGAAGGCCGTGGTAAGCTGCGAAAAGTTCCGTGTAGGAGCACACATCCTGTGATACGGAAATAGCCGAATGGGGTAACCCGTTAGTAGTGATACTGACATTACGCTCTTGAATAAAATAGAGAGGTAAAGCGATACTGAGTGAACTGAACCATCTAAGTAACTCAAGGAAAAGAAATCAAGTGAGATTCCGAAAGTAGCGGCGAGCGAAATTGGAGGAGCCTAAACCCTTTAAAGGGAGTTGAAGGGCTGCATCGGCGTAGGACCGACAAGTTACAAATTCGATTTATAGCAGAAAGGTTTTGGGAAAGCCTGGCGCAGAGGGTGAAACCCCCCGTAAGCGAAATAAATCGGACTTGTTGATGCAGTACCTGAGTACGGCGGGGCACGAGAAACCCTGTCGGAAACCGGGTCGACCACGATCCAAGGCTAAATACTACTTAGCTACCGATAGTGAACAAGTACCGTGAGGGAAAGGTGAAAAGAACCCCAGTAAGGGGAGTGAAATAGAACCTGAAACCGTAAACCAACAAGATGTTACAGCCCTTTTAAAGGGTGGTAGCGTGCCTTTTTGTAGAATGAGCCTGCGAGTTACGATATGCAGCGAGGTTAAGGAATAGAAGTTCCGGAGCCTAAGGGAAACCGAGTCTTAATAGGGCGAATAGTTGCATGTCGTAGACCCGAAGCCGGAGTGATCTAGTCATGAGCAGGTTGAAGCAAGGGTAAAACCTTGTGGAGGACCGAACTATAATCTGTTAAAAAAGGTATGGATGACTTGTGACTAGGAGTGAAAGGCTAATCAAACCCGGAAATAGCTGGTTCTCCCCGAAATGCCTTTAGGGACAGCCTCATATAAAATTATCGGAGGTAAAGCACTAGTTGGACTAGGGGGCGTCAAAGCCTACCAAACCCAGTTAAACTCTGAATGCCGATAATCAACGTATGGGAGTGAGACTGCGTGCGCTAAGGTTCGCAAGTCAAAAGGGAAACAGCCCAGACCGTCAGCTAAGGTCCCCAAATACTGCTTGAGTGTGAAATGAAGTGTGGATACAAAGACAGCCAGGAGGTTGGCTTAGAAGCAGCAATTCCTTTAAAGAGTGCGTAACAGCTCACTGGTCGAGTGTCCATGCGCAGATAATGTAACGGGGCTAAGCAGTATACCGAAGCTACGGGTCTTACACGATTTTATGTGTAAGGCGGTAGGGGAGCATTCCATTAACTGATGAAGGAAAACCCGCGAGGGTTTCTGGAGGAGATGGAAGAGAATGCAGGTATAAGTAACGAAAGGGAGGTGAGATCCCTCCCCGCCGAAAATCTAAGGTTTCCTGGGTAAAGGTAATCTCCCCAGGGTAAGTCGGCCCCTAAGACGAGGACGAAGGTCGTAGTCGATGGGAAATCGGTTCATATTCCGATACCTTTTATAATTTCGATGGCAGGACGCATGAGGTGAAACCCGGCCGGCTAACGGATGCCGGTCAAAGTAAGCGAGCCGTTATAAAGGATGATAGGCAAATCCGTCGTCCAAGGTAAGCTGCGACAGCGAGTGAAACTACGGTGGATCGAAGCGGGCGTAATCAAGGTGCCGGGAAATACTGTCTAAGGTTAGGTTATAAAAGACCGTACCGTAAACCGACACAGGTAGATGGGATGAGAAATCTAAGGCGCTCGAGAGAACTCGCGTTAAGGAATTCGGCAAAATGCACACGTAACTTCGGAAAAAGTGTGACCTCCTTTTTTTTAAAGATGAGGGGGTGGCAGAAAGCAGGCCCAGGCGACTGTTTATCAAAAACACAGCCATCTGCGAACCAGCAATGGGACGTATAGGTGGTGACACCTGCCCGGTGCCGGAAGGTTAAGAGGAGAGGTTAACAGCAATGTGAAGCTTTGAATTGAAGCCCCGGTAAACGGCGGCCGTAACTATAACGGTCCTAAGGTAGCGAAATTCCTTGTCGGGTAAGTTCCGACCCGCACGAATGGTGTAACGATTCTGGGCACTGTCTCAACGCGAGACTCGGTGAAATTTATATACCGGTAAAGAAGCCGGTTACCCATAGTTAGACGGAAAGACCCCGTGAACCTTCACCGCAACTTATTATTGGGACTTGGTTTATCATGTGTAGAATAGGTGGGAGGCTATGAAGCTTGACCGTTAGGTTGGGTGGAGCCGAAAAGTGAAATACCACCCTTGATAAATCAGGTTTCTAACCGCTGTCCGTGAAACCGGAAGCGGGACAGTGATAGGCAGGCGGTTTGACTGGGGCGGTCGCCTCCTAAAGAGTAACGGAGGTGCGCGAAGGTCTCCTCACGCCGGTTGGAAATCGGCGCAGCGAGTGTAAAGGCACAAGGAGGCTTAACTGCGAGAGTGACAGCTCAAGCAGATACGAAAGTAGGTCTTAATGATCTGGCGGTAGCGAGTGGAAGCGCCGTCACTTAACGGATAAAAGGTACTCCGGGGATAACAGGCTGATATTCCCCAAGAGTTCACATCGACGGGAATGTTTGGCACCTCGATGTCGGCTCATCGCATCCTGGGGCTGAAGCAGGTCCCAAGGGTTTGGCTGTTCGCCAATTAAAGCGGTACGTGAGCTGGGTTCAGAACGTCGCGAGACAGTTCGGTCCCTATCTGCTATGGGCGTTGGATACGTGAGAGGAGCTGTTTTTAGTACGAGAGGACCGAAATGGACGAACCTCTGGTGTACCGGTTATCCTGCCAAGGGTAATTGCCGGGTAGCTAAGTTCGGAAGGGATAACCGCTGAAGGCATCTAAGTGGGAAGCCCGCCTCAAGACTACGTATCCCTGAGGGTTTAACCCTCCTAAAGACTCCTTGCACACTACAAGGTTGATAGGTTGGAGGTCTAAGCACAGTAATGTGTTCAGCCGACCAATACTAATAAGTCGTGAGGCTTGACCATATTATTGTTTCTTTTTTCTATACATAAATAAAGATAACTTTTTTCTTCATTCTCTTTTTTAGTACACTTAAAACTTATTTTAAGTTTTAAGTCCTTAATTTGTTTTTTATTGCCAGGTGGCCATAGTGGAGAGGTAATACCCGTTCCCATCCCGAACACGGAAGTCAAGCTCTCTTACGCCGATGATACTGCTGATCAAGTGGGAAAGTAGGATGCTGCCTGGCTTTTTTTATTCGTGCGGAGAGTTGTTTGATTTCTTGCATTATTTTTTAAAAAATGATAGTATAGCAATATGAAGGCTTTTCGACTAACAATTTCCGGATATGTTTATATTGTTTTTCCTTTTTCTTTGCTTTTAGGAGCATTTTTAAGAGGTGAATTGTTTGCTCTTGTTTGCGGAGTTTGTTTATGCCTTTACTTTTTGCTTTCATTTATTATGCTCTTTTTTTCATTTTTTTTCTTTAAAAAAAAAGATTTTTTAGTAGAACTAAAAAAAAGCCGAATAGAGATTAGCTCTTTACAAGAAAAAAAAGAAATAATCTTAATTAGATTTATTTCGCAAGTCATTTGTGTCTTTTATGTTTTTAATTTTTTAAGCGACTTGAATGATAAAAAAAGCAGATCTCTTAATTTTAGAATTAAACTTCAAAAGGAAAAGGCCTTTTTTGATCTACCCAAAAAAGATAGAGGCCGGTTCCTTTTAAAAGATGAATATATTGAACTTTCTGATATTGCCGGTTTTTTTTCCTTTAAGTTATTTAGAAAATGTCCGTCTATCCCGCGAATTTTTCTATATCCTGAGCTGAGCGAAATGAAAGACTTTGTTCTTCCTGAAATTTTAAATGAAACATCAAATCATATAATAAATATTAGACGGAATGATGAACTTTATGATACACGGCCTTATATTCCCGGCGATGATACTAGGAAAATTAATTGGAAACTCTATGCGCATACTGAGGAACTCACCGTAAAACAGGGAGACTTCATTCCTCCTCCCCAAAATTTTTTTACAATCTACATTGAAGAGCCTCATGTAAATACAGACTTTGAATTTTATAAAAGAAAATTTGATGAATTTGTTAATCTAGCGGCTTCTTTTGCAGCTTACTTATATAAAAACGGTATAAGTTTTAATATCCGTTTTTACGATACTGAAAAAAAAATTTTATCTTCTGAAATTATTTATCCGGATGATTTTGAATCCATAGATTTGATACGAAAACCTTTTTCGATTCCTCAAATTAAGATTGGAAATAAATTATTCGAACCTCATAATAAGATTGAAAGCACATTTTTGCTCAATGACGAAAATGAGAAAACTTGTTTACTTTATTTTTTTATGCCTGTACAATCGGATAAGAAAATCTTAGAAAAACTTTTTTATACATTTAAAAATCTTAATCATAAATCTGCCTTTTATCTGGGACCTGAAAGTATAATTGATGAGCCCAAAAATTTTTTACATTCATTTTTATTTTATACACCGGATCAAAAGAAAGACAAGAGTTTATCAAAACAAATGAACGCCAAACTTTTAACGATAAAAAGTGCACTGCATAATGGAGGGTTTTATGTTTACACGCTATAATCTTAACTTTGTTTTGCGCACATTTTCAGTTTTAATTTTAAGTATTATTCCAGGGTTATACTTGTTTGAAATTTTGCCCTTTTTTGTACTCCCTATATGGGGTCTTGTTTTGATTTTTTTATCTTATAAAACAGAAGAGAAAAAACTAAAGCTTTCTTCAGCAATTATTTTGATATGTATAAGTACTTTTATTTTTTTATCTTTGCTTTTAGTCTTATTTAAAGTAATTTCTGCAGAACTCTTTGATGTTTTATATTTAAGAATGGGAATTATTCTTCCTTTTTTAATTATACAAACTATTTTTATTTCAGTGTCTACAATTCTATTTTTTAAAAAAGAAAAATATCGGCGTTATGAGCCTATACTTTTTTTTATAATTTTTGCTTTCTTCTTTTGGAATGAAGGCGGATTTTCTCTTTCGGTTTTTGAATATCCGATATATGCAGTTTTATTTTCACTTATCTTTTCTGCAACAGAAATTACCCGTGTTTTTTTATCTTTTGATTTTGAAAAAAAACAATTTAAATTTTTTTTCTTCTTTTTACCTTTTTTTATTTTTATAATGTTTTTTGTTTTAAAACATTATAATGAAGCTTCATCTGCCAATCACGGAGGTTTATTACAACCTACTCTATTTAGATTTGATTTTTCCGATTATCTTAAACTTCAGAGTGAGATTAAAATGAGTGATGACTTGATTTTGGTTGCTCACTTTGATAGGAATTTTGCAAACAATATGCTAAGAAGAATGTACCTTTCAGGTTGGGACTCGGCAAAGGGCTTTTATGAGAAAAAAGCTCCATCTGAAAGGGTACAACTTACTCATCTGCCTAAGGGTAAAAAGGATATTCCTCATTTAAAATTTGCAATGAGAGAACAAGTTGAACAGGAGTATTTTTTTGTGAATTTATCTCCATCATCATTTATAGCAATTGATTATCCTACCCATGTTATTCCATATGAAATTTGGGATACAGCAAAGTTTAATGGCGCCTATAAGGTTTTAAGCGAGGCTTTATTTGATTTTGGTGCAGATCTTTATGGAGATGCATTTCCCTCAGGTTCAAAGGAAGAAGGATTGACAAAGCAAGATCTGGATTTTTATACCGCTATTGATGATGAAACATTTAAGCTTGTTCATAAAAAAGCTGTAGAAATCACTGAAAATATTCCTGAATACTTGGATAAAATTCTTGCTTTACAAGACTATCTTGCTGAAGGCGATTTTCGTTATTCATTAAAGCCGGGGAAGGCTCCTGACGGTAACCAATTAAAATATTTTTTTAATGAAACAAAAAAGGGGTATTGTACCTATTTTGCTTTTTCTTATGCGCTGATGTTGAGAAGTTTAGGAATCCCGTCCCGTGTGGCTGTAGGTTTTTTTGTTCAACCTGAATCGGAAATTATGAACTATTATCCGGTTAGAGCAAATATGGCACATGCATGGGTTGAGGTTTTTTTTCCGTTTATAGGCTGGGTCAGTTTTGATCCTACAACTTCCCAATTGGCGGAAGGGGAAAATCTTAACTTTGGTATGAGTGCCGGCGGCGAGGAATTTAATTCTCTTTTGAGTGAGATTTTAGAAAACCGTAATGAAATTAAAATCAGTGAAATTATTGAAACGGAAAAAAATACTTCTAATATTTCAGCCTATATAAGACAGTTTTTCCAAAAACATTTTTCTTTAGCCGGAATTATTATAATTTTTACTTTAATTTTATTCTTGATTATATACAAGCTTAAACCTTATTTAATATTAAAATTTTCTAAAAATAATAGAAAGATTGTACTTACAGCAGGAAGTATATTTAATAAACGAAGAGAAAACTCTGAAGCGTCGGAAAAAATGAATCTTCTAATGCAAAAGGCTAAATTCGCTCCTGACTGTACAATCGATGATGCTAAAGCAGCAAAAAGTATTTTAAAGAGCAGAACAAAAAAACTAATTATGTTTTTGATGATTGCTTTCTCTTCATGTATTCTATTTGCAGAAAACGCAGATGATATTATTCTTGCAGCTGATAAAGCTGTTGAATCTGAAAATTGGGAGAAAGCATTGGAATTTTTACAGGATGGAATAAAAAAATTCCCTCAAAATGATAAATTATTTTTTAAGCTTGGAGAAATTTATCATGATAAAAAATTATATAAGATTGCATATCGTATATTAAAAAAAGGACAAATAATTAATCCTGGAAACAGCAGTATTTTGCTTTATCTTTCAAATTGCGCTTCTGCATTAAATAAATATGAGGAAGCAATGAAGTATATCAAAAATTATTTAGACTTGATTCCGTATGATCGCTTTGCAGCGGCCTCTTACGGTTGGTTATGTTTTAAGTGTCATAAAAGCACTGAAGGGATTAATTTCTTATTGGAAAATATAGATCGTTATGGCGGGCATCTATCGGTTTATAATTCTTTGGCGACTTTATATAATGAAGTTTTTGATTATACAAAGTCCAGGGAGTGTTATTTAAAAGCTATCAAGGAAGCTAAAGAACAAAATAGAACATATTCAGCCTCTATCTATTATTACAATAAAGCAATTTTAGAAAGTCAATTTTATAGATTCGATAATGCAATTGAGGATGCAAGAGCTGCATTGGATATGGAAGAGCGTAATTCAAGTTATATGATGATAGGGGAGCTGGAGGAACGAAGAAATAATTTTTCACAGGCTTTAGCTGCTTATCTTTCTGCTGCCGCTATTGATGACACGCCTCTTGCGATGCTAAGCATTATAAATGTTTTTATGGAAACAGGTCATATAGATAAAGCTGAGCGATATATTTTAAATGAACTTGATAATATCGGTGAGGATTGGATTTCAAATTATGGTTTAAGTGTATATGAATTTAAAAGTAATCTTTATAAACTAAAAAAAGAATTATATGTCCGTAAATATAATCTTGAAAAAAGAAGATTAACTATAGGTTTCTTTGACCGGGTAAAAAATTTAAATGATAGAATAAAATATAAGATAAAATATAAATATTATGATTCTGTTTATAGAATATACTCATTAAATGTCGCAAATGAATATAAACAACATGATGCTCCTTATTTAAGCGATGCTACATATATCCTTTATACAAATACTTATTATTATCGGGCCTTTAAGGATAAGGGGAAAAAAGCTTTAAAATACCTTAAAAGATCTGAAGAGATAGAAACTAATTTTATTCCGCAAAGTAGAGGTTCTTATCTTGCAGAAAGAGGTCTTATTGAAAACGATCTGAGAGTTTTAAATGAAGGTATTTTAAAAATGGATCCTGAATGGGAGAAAAGTTTACTCAAGGATTTATACGGTATGGGAGTTAAAATTGCAAAAAAGTATTCTTCCCAGCTTTATTTTCTTTACTTGGAATCTCTTTTTGATATTAATCCTGCCGGTTTTTTGGAGTATGATATTAGAATGCCCGTTAAAATACGGATAGAAATCGATAAGAGTGAAAAGATACAAATTCGAGAGCACAAAATAAAAAAACTGATAGACTCTTCCAGATTTTTTGAAGATGAAAACTCCAAGTTTTCTCTTTACTTAAAATATTCTGATAAAATGATAGCTTTTAAATTAACCGATAAAAATGGTGCCCTTTTATATAGTGAAAATATTCGAATCGAAAAACCGGATAAAAATAATTTTAAAAAAGCGATTAATGATTTAGTTAAAAATATTTTTACTTTTAAGTTATAAGAGTTGCGATATAGACAAAATTATGTTTTCGGTTATACTATTGATATGAATACAAAAACCATAATAGATGAGCTTAGCAAAAACATAGGATTAGTTATAAAGGGAAAGAGTCAGGTGATTCGTCTTTTTATTTCATCATTTTTGACGGGAGGGCATGTGCTCCTCGATGATATTCCCGGTGTAGGGAAAACTACCATGGTAAAAGCTTTAGCTAAATTAATAAAAAAAGACTCCGGAGAAGCTGCTGAATTTAAAAGAATTCAATGTACTCCTGACTTATTGCCTTATGATATTACAGGTGTTGATGTATTTAATGTTCAATCTCAAAAGTTTGAATTTATGAAAGGCCCGGTCTTTTGTGATATTTTTTTAGCTGACGAGTTAAACAGAACTCCGCCTAAAGTTCAAGCGGCTCTTCTTGAAGTAATGGAAGAAAGGCAAGTTTCTGCCGGCGGAACAACTTACCGTTTAGGTGATTTGTTTTTTACAGCGGCTACTCAAAATCCGGTAGAAACATTGGGTACATATCCCCTGCCTCCTGCTCAGCTTGACCGTTTTATGGTGTCTCTTTCCATAGGTTATCCCGATGATGAAGCCGCTATTGAGATACTCAAAGGGAATTCAGGACTTACAGCGCTTGTAAACCTTTTTCCTATAATAAGCTCCGAAGATATAATCGCCTCCCGTGAAGAGCAAAAAAATGTTTATTGTCATCATGCTTTACAAAAAGCTGTGATAGATATTTGTAATGCAACAAGATGTCATCCCGATATAAAACTAGGCGCTTCTCCAAGAGCCTCTTTACAGTTCTTACATCTTGCAAAAACGATAGCTCTTTCTAATGAGAGATACTGGATTGAAGATAAAGATCTGGGATTAATAGCACCTCATGTGCTTGCTCATAGGTGTATATTTAAAGATAGGCATTGTGATGGAAAGGAAATAATATCGGAAATTACAAGCGAAGTTTTACATAGAATGGATAAAAAAACGGATTGGTCGAAACAAAGTTAAAGATACTTATTTTATTTCTAAAAAGGATAAACATATTCTAAAGAAGGCCGCTTTATAGTTTCTACTTCACTTACGAGAATGAGCGGTTCAAAATTACCTTCATACTCTGTTTTGGAAATTGTTCCGGTAACGCGGATCCAGTCATCCTCTTTAAGTTCATCGGATTTAGACCATTGAGCAATAATTCCTGCCGGCTGCATATCGGCTGCACAGCAAACCATTAACATTCTTCCTATGGCAAATTCATTTTCAGTTAAAACTTCAGGGTTTTTCCAAACGGCGCCTTCAATTTTTATCTTTTTGTCTATCCACGAATCCAAATTTAAATATAATTCCGGAAGCCAGCGTCCGAATGTATTATCATCCATAACTATAAAACCGTTTTCGAGTTCCAAAAACCGTCCTGATTTAAAATTAGATGTATTTTCATCTTTTGGTTTTTGAAATGAAAGAATATCTCCATTAAATGCGAGAGATCCTGCTGTTATAGGCTTATGCGGAATAATGAGTACAAGCAGAATCGGAATCAAAAAATATATTAAGTGCAAAGGCTTTTTCCTTTTTGAATGGGTATGATATTTAACATTAAAAGCATCCCGTATTGTAAGAATTCCTATAATAAAAAATACTATAGCAGAAAAAACAATTATACCTGTATGCCGTACATGCACATACAGTAGGGCTTGTTTTGAAATAACTGCATAGATAAATATAAATGAGATTATAAATAATATCCCTGCCTGTATAATCTTTTCAATAGATATATTTGTAATATTTTTTTTCATATTCTTCCTAAAAAAATATAGAGCCCATTGCGCTTATAAATATTATATTCATAACAGTTATGATTATAACAAGTTCTATTACAAACCTTTTTTTTAATACGGATAGAAGCATAAAAATATTTTTTATATCCATCATAGGGCCATATACTAAAAAACCCATGATTGAAAATACTGAAAAGTTGCCATAAAAGCTTCTTGCGATAAAAGCATCAGAGGTGGAACAAGCCGAAAATATAAAAGCAAACAACATCATAATAAGCATTGCCGGTAAAGAATGAGATTCTTTAAATCCCCCAAAAAAATTACTGGGAATTCCTGCACGAATGAGAGCCGTTATAATTGCTCCCAATATCAAATAAGGGCCGACATTAAAAAATTCCGTTCCGCTGTGCAAAAACATTTCATTAATATTTTTAATAAAAGATGTCTTACCGAAGTTATGGCCTTTCATAGAAGATTCGGTACAATGACTGCAAGAAGAGCAATTATGAGAATCGTCTTCTATGTTTTCCTTTAAATACCCTGTTTTAGGATAGACTAAAAGTAAGAGCCCTATTGATGAGGCTGTTACTATGCCGAATAGTACCCTATATAAAGCTATTAGTGGATTTTCAGGAAAAGCATATAGGGTGGCCATTACCGATATAGGATTTAAAATTGGCGCTGCAAGCATAAAAGTTATTGCTATAGGCATTGCAACGCCTTTCTTTATAAGACCTGTTATAATCGGTACGGTTGCACATTCACATACAGGAAGCACCAATCCTCCGAAAATAGCGGTTAAAAATCCAAGTCCGTATTTATTTGGAAAGGCTTTTATTATAAAGTTAGCCGAAATAAAAACATGCAGAATAGAAGATATGAGTATTCCTAAAAGCATAAACGGAAAAGCTTGCAGAAGAATGCTTAAAAAAACCGTATTGGCTGCAATTATAAAATTATTCATAAACTAAAAATATTGTGATATCAATTTTAGAATATATAGTTCAACATAATTTTGTAAAGCTTTTCGATTTTTTATTTTTATGAGGCCGGGTGATTCAATCAACGTTTGTGCAAGGCCTCGGACCCTTTCGGATGTAAAACTCATTACGGAAATAGTTCTATATACACCTCTCAAATAATCTCTAATTAATGCATTTACGTCTTCTGTCAGATTTTCCCTTATAGGTTGTCCAAGAGTTTGATTCCATTCATCCAAATACTTTTCCAGTGTTTGATCCAATGTTCTTCCTTCGGGAATGAATTCCAAGCTTATTTTTTCGGCAACATCTTTTAACTTGAGCTTAGGTTTTTTATTGGGAGCAGGCTGATGTTTTTCTTTTTGTGTTGAGGTCTGAGGCTGTTTTTTACGCTTTCTTTTAAAAAATGCGATTATTGATGATATTATCGGTATAGTGTACCAGAATGGAAGAAGAATCTTGGTATCACTTAAAATCTCATATCGGTTGAGCATTAAAATCTCGTGGTAGGCAGCAGGTTTGCCTGCCGGAAATATCCTATTTATTTCCATTGCCTGTATTTCGTTTAGGCGCGGATCTGCAATTATCGGTACAATGAAGGACGCAGTTAGAAGTCCGTATAAATCAGGAGCCGTTTCAGCCGTTATTTCCTTTATTAAATAACTGAAAGCCGTATCGTTTTTCATAGATTCGTCTTGTTCAAAGTTAAAAAGCATATCATGCCATTTCTTGATACATACATCTCTTACAGGCTTTCTTGCTTCATTTATAAGAGATATTAAAAGCGGAACTGCTTTTTCGGTAATTAAGTAAAAACGCTCATTTGAAGAATTAGTAAATGTCAAAATATCCGGAATTATATATTTTTCTGAAGTCGAAGTTTTTTCTTTCATAAAATTCTGCAAGGTTTCTTCATCATACTGGCCAAGTAACGGAACTCCTCTTGAGTCGGTAAATTGAGTTATCTGCTTCATAGTAAAATAATATGGAGCCTTTTGAAAAGCTAGAAGTAGATTTTTTAGAGCGGTATCCGTCTGAATATCTTTTTGAGCTTTATTACGGTAATAATTATTAAGGTATTCTAAAATACCGACTGCTTGAAGTAAGGCAATTTCATCGGGGAGTTTTTCATTTTTTTTGGCAAATTCTTGTTTTATAAAAGCACAAAGCTGTCCCCATAATATATAGTTATCACCTGATTCTTTAATATTTTGGAAAGTATTTACACTGTGTGCCAGTATTTTAGATATAAATGTTTTAACGGTAAATTCTTTGCCCGGATTTGCAACCATCAGTCTTTTTTGCATATAATCCCGGCTTTCATCTTTCATCAAAAAAAGTTTTATCTTATCCAAGGAAAGACTTAATATTTTATCTGTTGTATAAGAACCGGGAAAGATCAGCGCCGGTATATCTCCATTATAGTTTAATGCATATAAGAATGTATTTTCCTTTGACTCCGGTTTTAAGGCGGCTATTTGGTCTGAAATGCTTATAGCTTTTAGAAGTTTGCCCGGGAAATTCCTTGGAAGATCCGATAATAGAGGAAAAGGAATATCAGGATGCTGCTCAAGATTTGCATATTGGCGTGCTATATTGTCGACATAAAAATACGGAACAAAAATAGTTGTTGTATTGGATTTATCTGTTGTGATATCAATATCCCCATCAGATTGAACTTTCTTTAATTCGCTTAAAAGTGTTTCTGTTGAAATTTCAAGATGTACGGCCAATTCCGGTTTTTGCTGCAAATAGTGTTTTGCATATCGGTGGAGATAGTCTTGAAAAGGTATTAAAGTTACCAGCGCACTGTTTCTACGCAAAGAAAACATTCGTAATAAGTGCAGTAAATCCGTATAAATAGTCATCATTGTATTATACACAATCTTTTTTAAGATTTCAAGTCTTAAAAAGCTTATTTTTTATTTGTTTTACTGTCTTTAATTTATTATGATTATATGATACTATAAATATTGTTATTGATTTTATAAGAACTTAATAAAATTTACTTTAAATAGGAGGTTTATTTATGAAACCAACTCTTTTAGTTCTAGCTGCCGGAATGGGCAGCCGATATGGAGGTGTAAAACAAATAGCCGCTGTCGGAAGGCATGATGAAACCTTATTGGACTATGCCGTTTATGACGCTATGAATAACGGCTTTGGAAAGGTTGTTTTTATAATTAGGGAAGATATTGAAAACGATTTTAGAGAGCGTTTTTTTAATAGAATTGCACGCAATTGCAATGCCGATTATGTATTCCAATCTATGGACGGGTTTTTGACCGATGAGCAAATAAAAAGAGCTGTCAATCGGAAAAAACCTTGGGGAACAGCTCATGCTATTTTGTCTGCGGAGTTAAAGATAAACGAGCCCTTTGCCGTTATAAATGCCGATGACTACTACGGCCGCTCGGCTTATAAAACGATAGCAACCCATCTTTCAACCCTGTCAAATGATTCCACGGAACATGCTATGGTCGGTTATATCTTGGATAAAACCTTGAGCCGATCCGGTTCCGTTTCAAGAGGGGTCTGCCAAGTCGGAAACGGTTACCTTATCGGAATAACCGAGCATAAGGATATTGCGTACAAAAAAGAAGGTTCGGTCGAAAAGATTATTTCCGAGTATGATGGAAAGAGCATTGAATTTTCAGGAAAGGAAACCGTCTCGATGAATCTATTCGGTTTCTCTCCTAAAATTTTCGATTTTATGAATGAGTATTTTAAAGACTTTATCCATAAATATGCAGAAAGTGAAAAAGCCGAATGTCTTTTGCCTGAAGGTGTAGGTGCAATGATGAAAAAGGGCTTAGGTAAGGTTAAGGTTTATACTACCACCGAAAGATGGTTCGGAATGACCTATCCCGAAGACAGAGAAATTGTTAAAAAAGAACTTGAAAATAAGGTAAAAGAAGGCTACTATCCCGAATTCCTGTGGAGGTAATTTCTTTCCGCCAAGGCCTTTTCGACTTCGGGGCCAAAAAGAGCAAAGTCATATTTTGCAGGATCTTCGGGACAAAATTCCCTGAGGCGTTCCGTTATTTCTTCTACGGCTTTGCGGTCGTTTTGTTTTCGGGTTAAAAGGCCTAGAGCTCTTCCCCTTCGGGCACAGTGAACGTCCAAAGGGAGATAGAGCTCAGACGGTTTAACGCTTTTCCATAAACCGAAATCGACCCCCTTATCCTTAGACCTTACCATCCAGCGTAAAAACATGTTCAGTCTTTTTGCTGCAGAACCGCCTTCCATATCGGCTATATGCTTTGTATTATGCGGATCCATGTTTTTGATAAATTCTTTTCTAAATCGGCTCATCCTGCTTATCAAAGGCTCATCCTGATTTTTAGCTTTAAATAATTCTTCAAAATTCGAACCCGATAAATAAATGCGTCTTATAGCCTTTGCTATGGCGAGGCTGTCTTCTCCGTTTAGGGTGCGGTGATAAAAAGTGTTTATTATTTTTAGTTGAGCCGGTGTGCTTTGAGTTAAAAATGCGTGAGGCTGATTGTGTAAAATGTCCATCAGTTTATCCGCACTTTTTAAGATGGCGGTTCTGTTTCCCCATGCAAAAATGGAAACAAAAAAGCCTGAAATTTCTATGTCTTCTTTTTTAGAAAAACGGTGCGGAATACTTATAGGATCGGCAGGTATAAAGGCCGGTTTTTCGTATTTTACTACAAGAGCATCAAGTGTTTTTTTTAGATCTTTAAATTGGGTGCTCATTATATCTTTATCTTAAAATTTGTTTTTAAAAGTTTAATAAGGTCCAACCATCGGGGATCATGGGTATCTGCAAGTCCCAGATCGGAAACAAAATCGCCCCTCTCTTTAAAAAACCAGTGAATAAGGTTGAGCCTTATCTCATTATCATCCAGTTTTGCATTTACGATTTTTAAAATACTGAAAAGTTCATCTGCATTGATCAGCTTCCATTTTCCGCCGCTTATTATGTGATAAACGGAACCGTCGCTTGCTCTTTCAATCCTAAAATCTTTTTTAGGCTGTGCTTTTTTTATGCTGACGGTTTTGGCTCTTTTTTCTTCTATTGCCTGCAAGTCTTCTTCAAGAGCTTCCACCTGCATATTATATAAATGAACGCGAGCCTGTTCTATCAAAAATAAGAGGCCTTCAGCATCCATTTGCTTTGTGAGCTCCGCTAATTCGGTAACGAGTTTTTTTTCGGCAGCCGATTGTTTATAGGCGGAAATAGTTTTTTTAGCCGGGGTCTTTGCCGTTTTTTTTGCAGCGGCTTTTGCCGGTGTCTTAGCCTTTTTTGTAGTTTTTGTTTCACTTGTTTTCTTTGCCATATCACCCTCCAATAAAACCTTTTTGCAGGAAGCCTAAGTTTCCGAATTTATCTTTTTATATAGCATGTCCAAATCATCTTTTGAAAAGTATGATATTTCGACAACTCCTTTTTTTAAGTTTCCCTTTATTTGAACCTTTGTCCCTAAGGAGTTTATAAACTGCTGTTCAATATCTCTTAATTCAAAACTATCCGTAGAAAGTGATTGTGTTTCTTTTTTTTGTTTTTTTGTTATGCGGCCGATTCCAGAATTAAGATCGGCTGCCATTGACTCGGCTTCGCGTACCGATAGTTCCGATTCTAAAATTCTTGAAAAAAGAATTTTTTGATCGGCAGGATTTACTATTGATAGTAGAGAACGTGCATGACCAGCCGTTATTTTATTTACCCGCAAAGCATCTTTCATTTCTTCCGGCAGCTTTAATATTCTTAAACTGTTTGTAATCGCCGACCTGCTTTTGCCGACTCTCTTTGCAAGTTCTTCTTGGTTTATGGCTGCAAGTTCCATAATCTCTTGGTAGGCAAGGGCTTCATCGACTGCGTTTAGATCTTCCCGCTGAATGTTTTCGATAAGGGCTACTTCCAGTTTCTTTTTTTCTTCAAAGCTGCGTAGGATTACCGGAACCGTTTCCAAGCCTAAGCTGATGGCCGCTCTTGTGCGCCTTTCTCCGGCTATTATAAAATAACCCTTGTCCTCATGTTTTTCGGCTACAATCGGCTGAATTATTCCGTGTTCTTTTATTGATTCTGCAAGCTCGCTTATTTTTTCTTCATCAAAGGTTTTTCGGGGCTGATATGGATTCGGCTGCAGCAGTTTAGGGTCAATATTGATAATTGAGTCTTCGGAAACATTCAGTGATTCCACTATCTGATTTGCCGGTTGTTCTTCCAAGAGGGCATTAAGGCCCCTTCCTAATGCCGATTTTTTAGCCACGGTTCAGTACCTCATCTGCAAGTTTTTCGTAACTCCTTGCTCCCGTACATTTTGCATCATAATTGCAAATCGGAACTCCATGTGAGGGGGCTTCGGATAGTCTTACATTCCGCGGAACAATGGTCGAAAAAACCTTGTCTTTAAAATATGAGGATACCTGCTGTACAACTTCTTGAGCAAGATTGGTTCTTGAGTCGAACATGGTAAAAAATATTCCGCCTATTTCAAGAGAAGGATTAAGGCTTTGCTGTACCCTTTGAACTGTCTGCAAAAGAAGGGTTAAACCTTCAAGAGCAAAATATTCGCATTGGAGCGGTATGTACACTTGATCGGCTGCTGTGAGTCCGTTTAAGGTTAAGATACCTAAAGACGGGGGGCAGTCGATTAAGATATAATCGTATTCGTTTTTTACGCTTTCTATAATATTTTTAAGATAGAATTCCCTGTCGGCTTCATCTACAAGCTCTACCGTTGCTCCCGAAAGGTCTATTGAAGCCGGGATTGCCGATAAGTTTTTTACCGTTGTAGGGTAGATGGTATTTTTTATTGAGGTCTTTTGGGCAAGGGCCTCATAAACGGTCGGCCGCTTTTTTTGAATACCGACACCGGAAGACATATTCCCTTGAGGGTCAAAGTCTATTAGAAGAGTCTTTTTTCCTGTCAGTGCGATGTAAGCACCCAAATTAATTACGGAAGTCGTCTTCCCGACCCCGCCCTTTTGGTTTACAAAAACAAATGTTTTTCCCATAATGCTTCATTATACATGATTTTTAATATTTATGTAAGGGGTTTTTAGGCTTAACGATTTTCTAGGTATTAGAATAAATAATGAATTGAAAATTTTATAATATCATGTTAGAATTATCTAAATGGGGAAGTATTATGATAAATAAGGAAATCTTTGAAATTCGAGATAGATTTTTAGAAGCTGTTAAACCTCAAAAAATAATATTATTCGGATCATATGCTAAAGATTCTTTTACTGAAGACAGTGATTACGATTTTTATCTTATAATGCCTGATGATACTAAGAATGTATTACATTCGGCGCAGAAAGCCTATTTATCTCTGATAGATATGGACACAAAGCCTGTTGATATTGTTGTTAATACTGCTGCGGTATTTGAAAAAAGAAGTAAAATGCCTACACTTGAAAGACTTGTTGCACAGGATGGAGTTGTTATTTATGAATGATGAAGCGGTTAAAGAATGGTTTGATTTTGCAAACATGGATTTTGCTTGTGCAAAACATTTATATGAAAATATGCATCCCAGGCCTTTAACTATTATCTGTTATCATTGCCAGCAAGCTTCGGAAAAATTTTTAAAAGGTTTGCTTATAGGGCTAAATGAAGAAATTCAAAAGACACATGATTTACTTGTACTGGCGAAATTGATAAAAAACAGCATCAATGTTCCAATTAATATTTTGAAAATATGTGCAATTCTCAATCCTTATAGTGTAAGAAGCCGATATCCGCAAGAGGTTTATGTAGACGATAATGATACAAAATATGCTATAGATTCGGCATACAGATTAAAAAAATGGGTAGAAGGTGCTGTTGATGCCATCTAAAAATAGAGTCTTAGAAATTCTCTTATAAAAAATTACATAACCTTGACACAGCCCTTTAAAGAATAGTAGAATAATTCTTATAAAAACAAAAAAGGAAGGTTTATTTTAAAAGGAATAGTATGGTTTATTTTGTAGGGGCAGGTCCGGGAGATCCGGATTTAATTACGATAAAAGGGCGTAAGCTGATTGAAAAAGCCGATATAATTATTTATGCAGGCTCTTTGGTTTCAGCGGAGCATCTCACGTTTGCAAAGCCTAACTGTAAAACTTATAATTCGGCTTCAATGACTCTTGAAGAAGTTATCAAAGTTATGGAGGAAAACCGCAATGCGCAGATTGTGAGGCTTCACACCGGCGACCCTTCAATCTATGGGGCTGTCAGGGAGCAGATGGATGAGCTTGATAAACTTAGGATAGACTATGAGGTTATCCCGGGCGTGAGTTCATGTACGGCGGCGGCGGCGGCAATCAAAAAAGAGTTCACCCTTCCCGATGTAAGCCAGACAATTATTCTAACCCGCATGGAAGGCCGCACACCCGTTCCTCAGGAGGAAAAGCTGGCAGCTCTTGCAGAACATAAGGCCTCGATGGCGATTTTTTTGTCGGTGCAAAATATAGAAAATGTAGTTGCAGAACTTCTTAAAGGCTATAAGGATGAAGCTACCCCCGCTGCCGTAATTTACAAGGCGACTTGGGAAGATCAAGAAATAATAATAGGTACCCTCAGCGATATTGCTCAAAAAGTGAAGAAGGCCGGTATAAACAAAACGGCACAAATCTTGGTAGGGAATTTTATTGCGGGAGATTATAAAAGGTCTCAGCTTTACAATTCTAAATTTTCTCTCGAATTTAGAAAAGCGGAAAAATGAAAAAAATAGCAGTTTATTCCTTCACCGAAAAAGGGAAGCTCTTGGGAGAAAAATTATCGGACCTGAATTCACAAATCGAGCATTTTTATAATGCAAAAACAGCCGGAGGAATCCGCTCCCTTATTCCCGATGATTTTAAAAATCGGGATGCTCTCATCTTTATTTCTTCTACAGGTATTGCCGTCCGAATGATAAAGGATTATATAAAGGATAAAACCCAAGACCCTGCGGTGCTTGTAATCGATGATTTAGGCCGTTTTGTAATTTCGCTTTTGTCGGGGCACTTGGGCGGGGCTAATGCTCTTACCGAAAAAATTGCAAAGCTGCTCGGGGCAGTGAGTGTAATTACAACGGCTTCCGACGGCCGGAATATAGAAGCCGTCGACTTGTTTGCTCAAAAAAACAATTATGCTATTTTATCTATGGAAGATGCAAAGATAATTACCTCCCTTATGGTAGATGGAAAAACTATAGGCTTTTGTTCCGAAGATAAGGCGGCACCGATAAATTATCCCCATCTTTTTATTTTACAAGAGAAAGATTTTAATTCGCATTTTAAGGCTTTAATCGAAGAAAAAAAACTTGAAGGTCTTATCATCGTTTCAAATAAAAAAAGAGAAACCATATCGGCTTTAAGCCGGTCTTTGCCCATCGTTCACTTGGTGCCTAAAAATTTAAACTTAGGGATAGGCTTAAAAAAAGGAGTGGATAAAGAGACCCTTGCCGAGGCGGTAAAAAAAGCCCTCGATTCAATAAACAAGGATTTAAAGGCTGTTAAAGCGATAGCTTCGATAGACTTAAAACAAAACGAAAAAGGCTTGCTTGAGTTTGCAAAAGAATTAAAAATAAGCCCCGTCTTTTTTTCTGAAAGCCAAATAGAACAAATAGAAGATAATTTTGAAAAGTCCGAGTTTGTAAAAAAGACCGTCGGAGTTTACAATGTTTCGGCCCCTTCCGCCTTTCTCCTCGGCGGCAAAATAATTTTAGATAAGTTTAAACACGAGGGTGTAACCGTTTCGGTTGCGGAGAGCATGAGTTAAAACTAAAAACGATTGAAGAAGTTCTTACAACAACCCTTGAAATTCAGGCTTTAATCCTGTATACTGTTACTATGTTAAAGAGAGAAAACGGTAAAACTTATCGGCTTTACAAAAAAGAGCAAAAAAGTTTTGCAAAAGTACTTGACATAAAGTATCGTATCGGACAAAATTCACAGCTTCACAGCTTCACAGCTTCACAGCTTCACAGCTTCACAGCTTCACAGCTTCACAGCTTCACAGCTGAGGGGTTCCTGTGCCCAAATAAATTTACAATCAAACACAAACAAATTTACTCACATAAAAAACCGCAAGGCACGCAGAGCGCTGAGCTTCGCTCAACTTCGCAAAGAAATAATCAGCATGTCTTAGGAATTGGGACAATTCAATCCAAAACACAAGACCTTCCCTTTGAAAAACCGGGGTTTCCAAAGGGGTGTCCCCTTTGGCAGCGCGAGGAAAAGGGAGGGGGTCATAGGGGGAGGGAAACAACCACCGCTCTGAACGGGGGTTTGTCCCTCCCCCTAACATGGAGGTTTTATGGCTAAAAAGAAATCGGTTTGGGAAGTGTATTTAAGACCGAATACCTTAACCAAAGACAACGACAGGGACTGCATAGCTGATGTTCATGCACATGCCGCTACGCAGAGGAACGAAGACATTGCGGAAATCATCACCAAAGAACGCTCAGAGTTCCGCAAGGAAACCATTATGAACATTCTCAATATGAGAGATAAGGCCGTAAAAGACCTGATTGAACAGGGCTTAAGCTTTATGGACGGCTTGGTGCAGATAAGTCCCCGTGTGTCGGGTGTATGGGAAACTGAAAATTCGCCTTACGACGAAAAAGTGCACAAACGCACGGTTGACCTTATCCCCACCGCCGACCTGAGAACCGCCCTTGAAGCAATCGGTGTAAAAGTGCTGGGTGCAAAAGAAGAAAGTGCCCGTATTACCGAAATTACCGACACGGCCACAGGCTTAAAAGACGGTACGCTAACGATAGGAGATGACATCATCATCGAAGGCGAGAAAATCAAGGTGGACGAAAAAGACGCTGCTCAAGGAGTTTTCTTTAAAACCGCCGACGGCACAGAGTACAAAACCGAACGCCGCCTTTCGGTCAACCTGCCGAGCCAAATCATCGCCCGCGTACCCAAAGAAGTACCTGAAGGAAACGTAACGGTAATAGTACGCACAAAGTTTACAGGCGGTGCAAGTCCGTTAAAAACCGTACGCGAAATTATCTACGGCTATTCGTGTGAAGCAAAAGCATAAAACTGCTTTTTGTGGGTACCTCACACTCGAGCGAGTGGGTACCCCACACTAAGGTGAGTGTGTTCTGCCCACTCGGACGAGTGGATAAACCGCACACGGGCGAGCGGCAATACACCTCGCGTTTGCCGCGACAAAGTGCAGTCCTTTCGGATTGAGACAATTCAATCCAATAAAACACATAGAATCCCCCAAATCTTAAACTAGCCGGGATTCCAAAGGGCGGAGCCCTTTGGCTGTGCGAGGAAAAGGGAGGGGGTCATAGGGGGAGGGAAACAACCACCGCTCTGAACGGGGGTTTGTCCCTCCCCCTAAAAGAGGAGATTTCCTTTAATGAAAAAAGAGAAAAAAAGGGGTTCATTGAGAACCGAACTGATGCTGGTATTCGGATTGCTTATTCTTGCAGTCTGTCTGACACTTGGAATTTTAGCTGTGCGTACGGCGAGCAAAGCAATAACCGAAAAGGTACAGATACACCTTATCGACAAAGCAACCGATACGGCGGAAATTATTGACGGACGGGTCAATGCATTTTGGCAGTTCCTTGAAGGGATTGCGCGTATGCCGGCGTTCCGCGACCCGACCATATCGTACAGCGAAAAAAGCCGCCTGCTCGACAACGAAGCGGCATTCAATGATCAAATTCTTGACTTGAATATTGCCGACCGCAAAGGATTGCTGTATACCAGCGACGGCAGAGCAACGGATATTTCAAACCTTGCATGGTATAAAGGCTCCAACGGCGGACAAAAGTATTTTTCCGAACCTTTTATGTCGCCCATTCTGAAAAGGCTGGTTATGGCGGTCATTGTTCCCGTTATAGATAACAACAACAATCATATTGCATCTTTAGTCGCCATTATTCCCGGAATTTGGCTGACCGACGCTATTGACGACATCGTTGTCGGTCAAACGGGCTACTGTTATATTTTGGGAGAAACAGGCAACACAATTGCTCACAAAAATACAGAACTTGTAACAAAAGCAGCGAATGCAGCAGAAATGGCAAAAACGGATGCCTCGCTTCGAGAATTGGCTGCTTTTCAAAAAATGGCAGTAGAGATTGATGAGCCCTCCGTCGGCTATTACGAATACAAAGGAGAAACTGTTATTGCCTCCTATGCCACAATGAAAACAACCGACTGGACAATCATCATAGATGCCCCCCAAGATGAATTTATGGGTATGGTCAATACTTTGCGTATTTCGATAATTATTACCGCTATTTCTATTTTGCTTATTTCCCTCGTAATTGTTTATTTTATTGCCCGTGTAATGGTAAGACCGGTTCAAAATTCCATTCCCGTACTGGAGAAGATTGCACACGGGGACTTCACGGTGCGTCTGCCCGTACGCGGCAACAATGAAATTACCTGTATGTTTGAACACCTCAACGAAACCATTTCTAAAATCGGTATTTCTATCAAGCAAGTCGGTGTCAACTCAAACACGATGGAAGAAATCGGCACCGAGCTTGCTTCCAATATGACCGAAACCGCGAGTGCCGTACACCAAATAAGTGCAAACATCGACGGGGTAAAACAACAGGCTCTTAGCCAAGCCGCAAGCGTTACGGAAACGGCCGCCACCATCGAAGAAATTATCCGTACCATAAAACAGCTTAACGGGAGTATTGAAAATCAGGCAGCTTCCGTTGCGGAATCTTCTTCGGCTATCGAGCAGATGGTCGGCAATATCGCATCAATCACACAGACACTCGGCAAAACCGATGATGTTATAAAAACTCTCGCTTCCGCCACAGCCGACGGTAAGGAAACGATAGTTAATTCAAACTCTGTTACCCAGCGTATTGCAGAAGAATCGGGCGGACTTTTGGAAGCCAGTAATGTTATTCAGCACATCGCCAGCCAAACCAACTTGCTCGCAATGAACGCCGCAATCGAAGCCGCCCACGCAGGCGAAGCAGGAAAGGGCTTTGCGGTCGTCGCAGATGAAATCCGTAAGCTCGCAGAAGAATCAAGCACTCAGGGAAAAACAATCACTTCTACCCTTAAAGTCCTCTCCGGCGAGATTGAGGCTCTTTCAACCTCGTCAAAAACGGCAGAAGAAAAGTTCAATGCCATCTTCGCCCTTTCCGAGCAGGTCAAAACGATGAGCCAAAACCTTATGGAAGCTATGCGTGAACAGGAAAACGGCAGCCGCGAAGTTCTCAATGCCATCCGCGACATCAACACGGTAACTAATCAGGTAAATGACGGCTCTGCCGAAATGCTCCGCGGCGGCGAAAACGTAGCTCTGGAAATGCAAAAGCTGGACGAGCTTACACGCATTATCACCGACAGCATGAACGAAATGGCTTCGGGTGCCGTGCAGATTAGCAATGCCGTACAAGATGTAAATGAGATAAGCCAAAAGAATAAGACCAGCATCCAAAAACTTGCGGAAGAAGTTAGCAAATTTAAAGTGTAAACCGGTCGTTATTCTCATTTTAAACTCCTCTTTTCAAAATCATAGATAATCTGATATAATATCCTGCCGATGGAAAAAGATAAATGGAATGCTTTTTGTAAATTTAAAAGCGAGTATAAAAACGAGTGTATTCATTACCTTGATATTTTAGGGTATAAATATAAGGAACCTTCTTTAGAAAACTATGCCGCCCAATCTTTTAAAAAAGAGAATGCTTCATTCTTTAGAGAGGGCTTGGCTGTGCTGCAAGAAGAGGCAGCTCTGGCGGGTAAAACGCCTCCCTATCCTGTAGAAACTCCGATTGTGTATAATCATGCTTGGGATTCGATAACCCAAGATGATGAAATTAAGCTCATCGTTATAGGCGATAATCCGGGGAAAAATGAACAGCTGCATAAAAATCAAAAATATCTTGTGGGCCTTGCAGGAAAGATTGCAGATAACTTTTTTAAAAAAAATCCCTCGTTCGGAATCGATTTTAGAAAAAATGTTATTATCCTAAACAAAACGCCCATTCATACGGCAAAGACAAAGCAGCTCGATTATATTTTAAAAAAAGATGCGGACGGTTCTTTTAAAAAATTCTATGAAGAATCTCAAATCTTTACGGCCCAAAAAACGGCTGAGCTTCAAAAAAAACTGGACTGCCCAATTTGGCTTGTGGGCTACAGCGAGCTTAAGCCAGGCGGCTTATTTTATGCCTATGCAAATGAGATGAAGAATTTATATGCGGATAAAAAAGAACCGCAAATTTATCTTTATCAGCACTTTTCGATGAATAGATTTTTGATTGACCTAAAAGATAATTATGATAAAAGTATCAGCCTTGAAAAGAATTTATCTCTTTTAGGAATAAAACATCGAAATGAAATTTTACATTTTTAATACGAGGAGCTTGGAAACTTATGACTATGAATTCAAAACCGGTTGTAAATCTAAAATCGGCATTTTCGGATAAATCTTTTTTAAAAAACTTATTTATAATTGCCGTGCCTATAATATTGCAAAATTTTATAAGCTCCTTTGTAAATATTTTAGACACAATAATGATAGGCCGTTTAGGCACTATTGAACTTGCAGCCGTAGGGCTTGGCAATCAGTTGTTTTTTTTATTGAACTTGATTTTGTACGGCATAGGTTCGGGCGGCATGGTCTTTACCGCTCAATTTTGGGGCAAAAAAGATTTTAACGGTTTACAAAAAACTTTTGCCCTTTCTCTCATCGTTGCCGTTTTTTTCAGTACCCTCTTTACACTGGCCTGCACTATTTTTCCGAAAGAAATTTTATCCCTCTATTCAAAAGATGCGGCCGTAATCGAAAAGGGGGTAGACTACCTCAGCGTTTCGGCATTTTGCTTTTTGCCCTTTGCGGTAAACTTTATTTTTATGATTACCCTCCGTTCTATAGAAAAGGTAAGGGTAGCGGTTGGTGCAACGCTCGTTTCACTTTTTGTAAACCTTATACTGAATGCTATTTTGATTTTCGGTTTGTTGGGCTTCCCCGCACTCGGAGTTAAGGGGGCGGCTATTGCAACGGTAGCTTCCAGAGCCGCCGAGCTTATCATTCTTTTTTCCGTAACAAAGAAAAAGAAATATCCCATACTCGGAAAACTTAAAAACCATTTTGACTTTGATCTTAAATTTATAAGACAATACTTTGCGATAGTTATGCCGGTTCTAATAAACGAATCTTTGTGGTCTTTAGGCATTACCTTTCATCATAAGATATTTGCAGGAATCGGAACATTTGCTTACGCCGCCTACAATATTACAAACACGGTTTCGATGTTGACATGGGTTATTTTTATAGGCTTCGGAAACGGAGTCAGCGTTTTGATAGGGAAAAAAATCGGAGAGCAAAATTATGATGAGGCAAAAACTTATGCGGCAAAGGTTTCAATCTTTGTGCCCTTTGTTGCCGTTTTTGTCGGCGCTATGTTAATTCCGATTTCGTACTTGACTCCTATTTTCTTTAATGTAGAAACAGTAGTTTTGCAGACCGTTATGAAGCTTTTTATAATTTTAGCCTGCTGTTATCCCTTAAAAGCGTTTAACATGTGTATGCTTGTGGGCATAATAAGGGCAGGAGGCGATACCCGCTTCGGTATAATCTGCGACACGGCAGTTATGTGGTGTGTTTCCATTCCTCTGGCATATTCTTTGTCGGTTTATACTTCTATTCCGGCATGGGGAATTTATATTTGTCTTTTTAGCGAAGAACCTTTTAAGGCCCTTCTGGGACTTTGGCGCATCCGATCAGGTAAATGGCTCCGCTCCGTTACGGATTAAGGATTGGGAAATTAGGAGCTTTGTGAAAAGTACTGTCTAGGCCGTTTTCCAGATTTTGCCTGAGCCGTCAGCTTTTTCGAGAGAAGGAGTACATTCTCCGTTTACAAAAGCGTAATCGTTTTGTAGAGGTTTATAGCTTTCGATTTTGTTTTGAATACTTTTAAGCATCTTCTCCCTGTCTTTTGGAAGAGTTCCTCTTACCCTAAACCCCAGATAATCGTGGAATCCGTCATAAAAAATAGGGCCGTCCTCATCACCTAAAAGCTCGATCAATCTTTTTTCTTCTTTAAGGTTTTCCATCTCGCTTGCAGCTTCATATTTTCCCGCCTTTATATCTTTATAAAGCGGAACTTCTTTGTGGAGAAACATTGAAAAATTTATGACGCGGATTGGTTTTGTCTTGTTTAAAAATTCTGCCGTTGCTTCGGCATTTTCAATGTTTCTGCCTTTTCCGGCAATACCCGTCATAATGTGGGCTCCGAAAGAATAGCTGTGCTTTTGTATTTTAGATACAGCCCTTTCAGCTTCAGCCCTTGTGTGATCCTTGTTCATAAATAAAAGAACATCTTCCAAGCCGCTTTCTATTCCTATATAAAGAGTTCTAATGCCCTGTGTATATAGGGTTTCCAATTCTGCATCGGTTTTTTTTAAAATGCCTGTGATTGTCGCATCCATGTTTATGCAATTACAATCGGGAAAATACTTATGAATTAAATTCAATATTTTTAAAAGATGCTCCGTTTTTAAATTGAAGGCACTTCCGTCCCCTAAAAAAATTTTTGAAAGGCTCCCGTTTAAATTTTTTACGCGTATAAGCTCATCTTCAATTTCTGAAAGAGATAGGTCTCTATATTTTATGTTGCGGAATAAATTACAAAACTTACACTTATTATATGAGCAGCCGACCATTACGGGAAGCATAAAAGAAGAACGCTCCATAGGAGGCCTGCAAATTCTACCTTCATATTCTACCTTCATATTCCATAAGTTCCTCCTTGTGCATATTATATACTCATAATGTTGGAGATTCAAGGGTCCGTGTTATCCCTGTATACCCGCACACAAAAAACCGTCCCCGAAGCCGGAGCTTTGTCCGGTTTGAGAGCAGTCAGTTTTAGACGCGGTACGGAAACCGGGGATAAAACGAATTATAAATTAGCTAATCGATTCCACTTCTTCTTGGGTTAGACCGGTCGCTTGCATTATCTTTTTTACGGAATCCCCAAGCTGTTTTAAAATCCGTGCCGTTTCAAGCTTTG
This sequence comes from Treponema denticola, assembly GCF_024400535.1. Classification (NCBI taxonomy): domain Bacteria; kingdom Pseudomonadati; phylum Spirochaetota; class Spirochaetia; order Treponematales; family Treponemataceae; genus Treponema; species Treponema denticola. The sequence continues at coordinate 2,731,053 of NZ_CP038800.1, read as the reverse complement.
TTTGGTATGAACCTTCGGAAAAGCCCTGTTCAATTCCTTTTTCAATTCCTTCGGCAAAGGCGATTTCATGTTCTTCGGCTCGCTGTACTGCAATATCTGTTTCATAATCATATTCTGCCAGTAACATATTCAATACCTCCTTCGTCTTGCGTTTTAGATATTCACGCAAAATATTATTTTCTATACATTCTTCAACGGCTTTTTCAAAACCGTTTTGACTATCTATCTCTTTCCACTTGCGCACCGTTTCCACAAATATACTGTATTCATGCATTGTTTTACAGTTTTCCAATACCGGATGACGGTTTTGTCTGTTTATGTTTATTACTTTAACGGTCAATTCAAGATTAATTTCCGTTGTCTTTTCTATAAAAGCCTCCGAAAGTTTCAGAGTTTTATCGGAAGGATAGGATTCTTCACCGTTATAAAAGACATAAAACTCAGGAGTAGGAATATTTAAGAGCTTACGGCTGTATTTTTCTTTTGATTCAAAGAGCGTTTCATACAGGCGGCTGATGTATTCAAGGCAACGCAGAGGCATATTCGGGTTGATTGTTGACTGATGTTCAGCAAGGACTATTATTTTATTATCTACAAGATAGGATACATCATTATAGAATGTCATATAGAGAACTTGATCGAGCCGGATATTTTTCAAATGTTCTATAGCCGTAAGGTTCGTACCGTGCAGAGCATTATAAAGCGATAAGAAATTCTCTTTCGCTTTTTCATCTTCACTGAAAAGGTCGACGAACACTGAATCTTTATATTTTCTGTTTGAAGTACTCATAACTGCCCCCTCACTTGTCATATTATACCATAGATTAAAGGACTTTAAAAGGGAGCGATGTAAATATTTAAGAGTAGTATAAATTGTAAGAGGTATTGCCCAAAAAATACCATTTTTATGAAATTCATGTATACATTTGATTAGCCGTTTTATAGCCAAACATCCGTCTAGGATAATTATTTATCCAATCCTCTACTTGCTTTATTTGTATGTCACTATATTTACTTATATCTGCTCCTTTTGGTATAAAGCGTCTAATTAATTTATTAGCATTCTCATTGCTTCCTCAATACCTAAGAACTATAAGGATGTGCATAATAACAAGTTGTCCTTTTTTCTCCATTTTTTAAACAAGAGGATTCAAGGCCTTCTTGGTCTAAAAATTCAGTCCCGTTATCCATGGTTATGCTTTTAAATATTTCTTTAAACTCACCCTTATATTTCATCCTTTAATTGCAAAATTGATTACCGCTTATCTCGGCTTGTACATAAGAGCGTTTTGTTATATAATTATAAAAAAGAAAGGCTAAGGAGGCTCATAATGAATCTTTACAGAAAGTTGCCTGTCGGCATTCAAAGTTTTGAAAAACTTAGAACAGATAAATATCTTTATGTTGATAAAACGGAGCATCTTTTTAGGCTGATTTTAACCTCGTCTCCCTATTTTTTAAGCCGCCCGCGCCGATTTGGAAAAAGCCTTTTCCTTTCTACGCTTGCAGCCTATTTTTTGGGAAAGAAAGACCTTTTTAAAGACCTATATATTGAAAAGGCTGAAGAAGAAAGAGCTAAGTCGGAAGGCTCGGAGCCTTGGACTGAATACCCTGTCCTTTATTTGGATTTTAATATGGGGCAGTATAACGAAAAAGAAGGTGTAAAGCAGGTTCTAAATTACCATCTTACCGATTTTGAAAAAATATATGGAAGCAATAAAACGGATAACGGCTTGACTGCCCGTTTTGCCGGTATCATCAATAGGGCTTATGAAAAAACCGGAAAAAAGGTCGTTATCCTCGTAGACGAGTATGACAAGCCCCTCTTACAAACAATGTATGTAAATGAAGCCCTAAACGAAGAATTCCGCAGCACTCTTAAATCTTTTTATTCGGTTTTAAAAACTTGCGATCAATATATCCGCTTTTCGTTTTTAACGGGCGTAACAAAATTCAGTAAGATAAGTATTTTTAGCGATTTAAATAATTTACAGGATATAAGTCTACACGAGGCTTTCTCTTCAATTTGCGGTATTACCGAAAAAGAATTACACCTTACTTTTAAGCCTGAAATTGAGGCCTTGGCAGAAAAAGAAAAGATAAGCTATGAATCTTGTATAGAACTTTTAAAGAAACGATATGACGGCTATTTGTTTGCCGGCGTAGGAGAAAGCGTCTATAACCCATTCAGTGTTTTAAATGTTTTTTCGGCAAACAATGCCGGCAGCTATTGGTTTGCTACGGGCTCTCCGACCTTCTTGGTAAACTACCTAAAAGATGCCCACTATAATATTCCCGACCTAGACGGAAATGTTGAGCTTGATGAGGCCGGTCTAGCCGATTACCGAGCCGACACAAAAAATCCTCTTCCGATTTTGTTTCAGGCAGGATATTTAACAATAAAAAGATATGATTCAAAATACAGGCTTTATTCTTTAGGCTTTCCTAACGATGAAGTCCGTTACGGTTTTTTAAGCAATCTTTTGCCTGTCTATTCAGATATTAAAAGCTCGGAAGCGGCTTATTCCGTTGCCCAATTTTCTAAAGATATTGAAGGGGGAAATGTGGACGGCTTTATGGAAAGAATGAAGTCCATAATTGCCGGTATTCCTTACGATAATCTTCCCAAAGAAAAGTTAAAGCTTAGGGAGCAAAATTATCAGACGGCCGTTTATTTGATTTTTAAGCTGATGGGACAGTTTGTTGAAACAGAGATACACTGTGCAGCCGGAAGAGCCGATTGTCTTGTTCACACGGCAGATGCGGTTTATATCTTTGAATTTAAACTTGACGGAAACGGAAGCTCGGCAGATGCAATAGCACAGATAAAAGAAAAAGGCTATGCAGTTCCTTTTAAATCAAGCGGTAAAAAAATTGTCTTAATCGGTTCATCCTTTGATGAAAAAGAACGCACCATAAAAGACTGGAAAACCGAAACTCTTTTATAAAATGAGTTACAAGCGAGGAAATAAAATTGAGTAAATTATTTGTTGTAGGTATAGGCCCCGGAGGGGCGGAATATATGTCGGCTCAGGCGGCCGAGGCCTTAAAGCAATCCGAAATAATCGTAGGCTATTCAGGCTACATTGAATATATAAAACCTTTTATCGAAGGCAAAGAGGTTTTTCAAACGGGAATGACCGGCGAAATTGAAAGATGTAAGTATGCAGTTTCAAAGGTAAAGGAAGGAAAAACCGTAAGCATTATAAGCACGGGAGATGCCGGTCTTTACGGAATGGCAGGACCAATCTTGGAGCTTGCTCCCGATTTAAATGTCGAAATAATTCCGGGGATTTCCGCCGCCTTTGCTGCAGCTTCAAGGCTGGGTGCTCCCTTAATGCACGATACGGCCCTTATCAGCCTTTCCGACAGGCTCACCGATTACGAGGTTATAAAAAAAAGAGTCGGTTTAGCGGCAGAAGGCGACTTTGTAATTGCCCTCTACAATCCCAAATCCAAAACTCGTTCCGATTATATCGAAGAAGCCGTAAATATAATCTTAAAATTCAGGGCTCCCAAAACGCCTGTAGGCATAGTAAAAAATGCCTGCCGTAATAACGAAAAAATTATCGTTACCGAGCTTCAAAAAATAAATTACGATGAAATTGATATGTTCAGCCTGATAATAATAGGCAACAGCAATACCTACATTCAAAACGGAAAAATAATTACCCCGCGAGGATATAAGATTCAATGATCTGGATTATAGGCGGAACCACCGAAGCCGGAAGCCTTGCGGATTTTTTAAAAGCAAAAAATGAGCCCTACATAATGAGCGTTGCAACGGAAGAAAGCAGGGACTTTTTTAAAAATCATAAACTTAAAATCGGCAGAATGGATGAATCTCAAATGGAACAATTTTGTATTGAAGAAAAAATAAGCCTCATTGCCGATTTAAGCCATCCTTATGCCCTAATCGTTTCTCAAAATGCAAAAAAAACCGCACAAAACTTGAACATAAAATATTTACGCTTTACCCGCGGACCTTCGCAATCTTCAACGGACTCAGAGCAGAAGAATCTTTACACTTTTGAGGATATGGAAGACCTTTGCTCATTTTTACAAGAATTAAAATCTTCTACGATTTTTTTTACGACAGGTTCCAAAACCGTTTCGGACTTTGAAGCCTTCCGCTCTTCAAACCGCTTTGTATATAGAATTTTACCTACGGCAGACAGTATCGAAAAATGCAAAGATGCAGGAGTTGCGACTCAGGACATAATTGCCATGACAGGCCCCTTTTCTCAAAATTTAAATGAAGCCATGTTTAAAGAATACGGAGCCTCCTATGTTGTGATGAAGGACAGCGGCGATGCCGGAGGCACAAGGGAAAAACTCGCCGCCTGTGAAGCTCTAAATATAAAAGCCTTAATTCTCGGACGCGGAAACGAAGAGGGTATTATCGAATTTGAAGAATTTAAAAAAGAGGTTTTAAAATATGGACATGCTTAGGATAGAGGATTTAAGCCTTTCCTACGGAGATAAACCTGTTGTTCAAAATTTAAACCTAAGGGTAAAAAAAGGGCAGGTGGTTTCGATAATCGGGCCCAATGCTTCAGGAAAGTCCACTATTTTAAAAAGCATCGCAGGAATTATAAAACCCGTTTCCGGCAAAATCTTTATCGAAGAAAAAGATATCTCAAAAATGGATTCCAAAAAACTCGCCCAAAAAGTTTCTATACTATTACAGCAAAATAAAACTCTGGACGATATGAGCATCGAAGAATTGGTTTACTTCGGCCGTTATCCCCATAAAAAATGGTTTGAGGGCTTTGAAGCTTCCGATAAAAAGATAATAGAAGAAGTTATGAAGCTTACAAATACATTTGCTTTGCGGGACAAAACTTTGGAAACCCTGTCGGGCGGCGAAAGACAAAGAGCTTGGATCGCCATGGCCCTTGCCCAAGAGCCGGATATCCTTTTATTTGATGAGCCGACCACCTATTTGGATCTGGCTCATCAAATAGAATTCTTAGAGCTTGTAAACCGTCTAAACAAGGAAACGGGGGTTACGGTAGTTTTGGTTCTTCACGACTTAAATCAAGCAGCGCGTTACGGCAACTACCTTTTTGCTATGAAAGAGGGTAAAATTTTTGCCCAAGGCTGTCCCGAAGAGGTGCTGAATCCTCAAAATATTTTGAATATTTACAACATTGAAGCTAAAATCTTTAATCCTGCGGGCTATCCGGTTGTTATACCTGAAAGGAGATTGTAGGCCGCTCCGTCATTATTAAGATTCTAAAAAATTACTTTGCGCACTTTGTATCTCTACGGTTAAACAAAGTCCAAAAAGACCTTGCAATATGCAGCAAAATCGTGTATACTAAATACCAATGATATGGAAACGCATCGCCGGCAGTTATAAACATTCTCACAAAAAAATTACAAAAAGTTTAGCAAAAGCTCTTGACATAAAACATCGTATCGGGCAAAATTCACAGCTTCACAGCTTCACAGCTTCACAGCTTCACAGCTTCACAGCTTCACAGCTTCACAGCTTCACAGCTTCACAGCTTCACAGCTTCACAGCTTCACAGCTTCACAGCTGAGGGCTCGTCATGCCCGAATAATAAATTCACAGCCAAATACACATCAAACTCTCAGACAACAAGCGTACCGAACAGAATCATTCCTTTGGTGCGCTTTTTTTATATTACACCGTTTAATAAAACCGCAAAGGGCACAAAATCCGCAAAGGATTATAAAAGAATGCCTTACAAAGCCTTCTTAAAACACCTTGCGTCCTTGGCGTGCTCCGCGGTTAAATTAAAAAATATAAGGAGGCAAAGAAATGCTTAAATACTCTTTACGAGAAAACTTACTCACCCCTGCGCCGGACGATTACATGGCACAGGCGGCGGATGTGCGCTCGTACACGCTTGACGAGATTATCGACCTTATGATGGACAAGGGCACCACGCTCACGCGTGCGGATGTGGCGGCAACCTTGCAAGTCTACGGAGAGGTAGTAAGTGCCATTATCAAAGACGGCTCGGCCGTTAACACACCGCTTATGAACACCGCTTTGAGCATATCGGGCGTGTTCGACGGAGCAAATGACAGCTTCGATAAAAAGCGGCACACGGTCAACCTGAACATAACCGCCGGCACCCTGCTTCGCGACGCGGTTACCAAAGTCAAGTGCGAAAAAACCGAAGGAACAAGTACCGACCCCTACATCACCGAAGTTACCGACATCGTAACAGGTACGGTAAACACAACCTTGACCAAGGGCGGGGTCGTACAGCTGGTAGGTGCACGGCTTAAGTTCGATGCCAAAGATGCAGCCCAAGGCATCTTCTTTGTGCCCGAAACCGGAGAGGCCGTACGCGCAGCAGTCATAGCCGAAAACAAACCCGCGCGTCTTATGGCAATAATCCCCGCCGATTTGGCGGCCGGAACGTACTATATAGAAGTACGGACGAAGATTGCCGAAGGCGGAAAAGCGCTTAAAAATCTAAAAACGGGACGCTTTGCAAAGGCTCTTACGGTTACAGCATAAATGTAGAGAGCCTACACCGGTAAGTGTAGGGTGCTTACACACTGAGGTGTAGCCGGTCTACAGGTCTAAGTGTAAGGTATCTACACACAGCGGTGTAGCCGAACTATATAATTACAAATTGATAAAACTTTAATTAAGGAGATTTTCAAGATGAAAACAATCAACAACAAGAAAAGAGGAGCCGCGGCGCTCATCTTAGCCGCAATTTTAACGCTGGTAATGCTTTTTGCAGGTTGTAAGCACAAGACGGAATCGAAAAAGTCTGAGCCCAACTATACCGTAACCTTCGGCGTAGACGGCGGAAACGGTACGCTGAAAGCAATGGTCGGCGGCAACGAAATCAATACAGGAGACAAGGTTGCACAGGGCAAAACAGTAACCTTTACCGCAACGCCGAGTTCGGGCTACAATGTAAAAGAGTGGAAGGTAGGCAATGATGTTGTTACAGGCAACACGTCAAACACCTATACCTATACCGTAACAAAAGCGGTAACCGTTAAGGTAAGCTTTCTTGCAGGCGAAACCCCGTATAAAGTAAAACACTATCAGGAAAAAGAGGAAGGCGGCTATCCCGCAGAACCGACGGAAACCGAAAATAAAACCGGTACGGTTGGAACAAACGCCGAATACACGCCGAAAACCGGCGGTGCCTACGAAGGTTTTACCTACAAATCGGATCTTACCAAAGTAAACGGCACTGTACAGCCAAGCGGTACAATAAAACCCGACGGCTCTACAGTCGTAGAACTCTTTTACGAGCGCAATTTTGTAAAAATAATACCTCCGACAACAGGCATTGCAGGCGTTGACCCTGACTACACCTTACCCGGAAATCAAGCTTGGAGGAAAGGCGTATTTATTAAAGACCGGAAGGTGAAATTAAGCCCCTACAAGCTGGGCAAAACAGAGGTAACGTACGAGTTATGGCACGAGGTACTGACATGGGCAGAAAGTAATGGCTACACCTTTGCAAACAAAGGGCTTGAAGGTTGTGACGGCACAGGCGGCGTAGGAGCAGCCCCTACAGAAACAGGCAAAATCGAGCCGGTAACAAATATAAGCTGGCGGGACTGCATAGTATGGTGTAATGCGTATACGGAAAAGACGTTGGGCGAGGAAGAATGCGTATACCGCAAAAGCGATAGCGATTCTACCGTATTAAAAAATGCACTAAAGCCAGTTCTTTGCGATAAAGCCTATGCTGATATGAGTAAAAAAGGCTTTAGACTTCCTACCGAAGCCGAGTGGGAATATGCGGCCCGCCGGCAAAACAACAACGAAAATGCGGTAAACTACGGCGAAGGTGGTAGTGAGGTATACCTTACCAAATTAAACAGTGCAAGCGGAGCGAAAGCTGACTGGAAAGATTCTGCGGAAACAGGAGCGGTTGCGTGGTATGACGGTAATTCAGGAAGCAAAACTCATCCTGTAGGAAAAAAGAGAGCGAATGCACTTGGCTTACACGATATGAGCGGTAATGTCTGGGAATGGTGTTTTGATTGGTATAAGGATGCCCCTGCATCAAACGATACTGCTTATATGCAAGGCGGTATTGTTACCGATCCTCAGGGTGGTGCGTCGGGTACTGACCGTGTTAGACGCGGCGGCAGCTGGAGCAACAACGCGACCTTCTGCACTGTAGGCAGACGGGACCACGACAGTCCTGACAACAGGTACGACAATCTTGGCTTCCGCCTGGCTTGTCTGCCCTAAGTTCACACATTTTGCCGGAGAGGTACTCAAAATCGGACATCCGTGTCCGATTTTGAGTTTCGAGTTTTGCCTCACGGCAAAACATCGCAAGAATGTAACCACCGCCGTCCATGGCGGTTGGAGAATATACATCCTTGAACTTTTTAATGCCGGTTATTCTTATGCGGGAATAATCGGCGTTTTTTATATATGGTAATCTCCAATACCGCAATATTTTACAAATTTTCTATCACGATTTTCCAAAAACCCTTGACCATTTTTTTTTCTATTAGTATCTTCTTATAAGATATAGAGATAGTTGGAGTTCAAATGAGCAAAAATCATGAAAAGCAGGCCGATAAAAAACAGGCGGAAAAAGAAGACATTGAAAAAGACCTTCAGCCGAAAGATGAGTCTGCTGTGAAAGATGAAAAAGGAGCCGGATGCGGGTGCGAAGCTCCAAAAGAAACCACGCAAGAAGAAAAACCAGAAAAAAATGATGATGTGTTAAGCCCTGAAAAGCGGATAGAAGAGCTTGAAACTATTTGCAGGGACTGGCAGGATCAGTATTTGCGCAAGGCTGCGGATTTTGAAAACTACCGCAAACGCATGATTAGGGAAAAGCAGGAAGCAATAGACTATGCAAACAGCAATCTGCTTTTGGATCTTGTACAGGTGCTCGATGATTTTGACAGGGCTATTGATGCCGGCAAAACTCAAGGCGGAGAGGCCTCAAACAATGCCTTTGTTGAAGGTGTTGTAATGATAAAGAACCAGATGGTTTCTATGTTGAGCTCAAAGTACGGGCTTAGCTATTATCCTGCAAAGGGAGAAGCCTTCGACCCCAACCTTCACGAAGCCGTTTCAATGATTCAGTCTCCCGATGTAAAAGAGGCTGTTGTAGGGGAAGAGCTTCAAAAAGGCTACAAACTAAAAGAAAGAGTGATTCGTCACTCCAAGGTAATGGTACTAATGCCTGCCGAAAAGCAGGATGAAAAAAAGGCGGAAGAAAGCGAAGCCGCCGATAAAAAAAACGAAAATTAGGTTTATAGGAGATATTGAAAATGGGAAAGATTATTGGAATTGACTTAGGAACAACAAACTCTTGTGTATCGGTAATGGAAGGCGGCGAGCCCGTTGTTATACCGAACTCTGAAGGCGGAAGAACGACTCCGTCCATTGTAGGCTTTACCTCAAAAGATGAAAGGGTTGTAGGCCAGCCTGCAAAGAACCAAATGATTACCAACCCCGAAAGAACCGTTTATTCGGTAAAGCGCTTTATCGGTCACCGATACAGCGAGCTCACCGACGAGTTAAAGCGTGTTCCCTACAAGATTGTACCTCAGGGGGAAGATGTAAGAATCGACATTGACGGAAAACTTTATTCCACACAGGAAATTTCCGCCTTTATTCTACAAAAAATGAAAAAGACAGCCGAGGACTATCTGGGCGAAACCGTAACCGAAGCCGTTATAACCGTTCCGGCTTATTTTAATGATGCTCAAAGACAGGCAACAAAGGATGCCGGAAAGATTGCCGGCTTGGAAGTAAAGCGAATCATAAACGAGCCGACAGCCGCTTCCTTGGCCTTCGGTTTTAACAAGGATTCTAAAAAGGAAAAAACAATCGCCGTATATGACCTTGGAGGAGGAACCTTCGATATTTCTATTCTTGAATTGGGTGACGGCGTTTTTGAAGTAAAATCTACAAATGGAGATACCCACCTCGGCGGTGATGATTTTGATAACAGAATAGTAAACTGGCTTGTTGACGAGTTTAAAAAAGATACGGGCATTGACCTATCTAAAGACAGAATGGCCTTACAGCGTTTGCGTGAAGCCGCTGAAAAGGCAAAGATTGAGCTTTCTTCGGTTGCAAATACGGAGGTAAACTTACCCTTTATTACAGCCGATGCAAACGGGCCTAAGCACTTACAAAAGAGCTTATCCAGGGCTAAGTTTGAGCAAATGACGGAAGACCTCTTTGAAAGAACAAAGGAGCCTTGCCGAAAAGCCTTAAAAGATGCGGGTATAACTCCCGATAAAATCGATGATATTCTTTTGGTCGGCGGTTCAACCCGAATGCCTAAGGTTTTGCAGATTATAAAAGAAATTTTCGGCAAAGAAGGTTCTAAGAGCGTAAACCCCGATGAAGCCGTAGCAATGGGTGCCGCTATTCAGGGCGGTATCTTGGGCGGAGATGTTAAAGATGTTCTTCTTTTGGATGTTACTCCTCTTTCTTTGGGTATCGAAACGATGGGAGGCGTATTTACACCCCTTATCAACAGAAATACTACGATTCCGACAAGGAAGAGTCAGGTTTTCTCGACAGCCGCTGACGGACAGACTGCCGTTTCTATCCATGTATTGCAGGGAGAACGCGGTATGGCCAGCCAAAACAGAACCCTCGGCAATTTTGACCTCGTAGGTATTCCTCCCGCACCGCGCGGAGTTCCGCAGATTGAAGTTACTTTCGATATTGATGCAAACGGTATTGTTCACGTTTCGGCAAAAGACCTCGGAACCGGAAAAGAACAGCATATCCGAATCGAAAGCTCAAGCGGCTTAAGCGAGAGCGAAATCGATAGAATGGTAAAAGAAGCTGAAGCCAATGCCGAAAACGATAAGCTCGAAAAAGAAAAGGTTGAAGCAAAAAATAATGCCGATTCTCTTATTTATCAAACCGAAAAAACTCTCAAAGAAATGGGAGATAAGATCGGTGCTGCCGATAAGCAAAAAATTGAAGCTGCAATAGCCGATTTAAGACAGGCCCTTAATTCCGATAATACGGCTGATATTAAGGCAAAGACCGAAAGCCTCCAGCAGGCTGCCTATAAGATTGCAGAAGAAATGTACAAGCAGCAGGGCGCTCAAGCAGGAGCCGATCCTAATGCCGGCAGTTCTCAAGGAGCTCAAGCGGGACCCGATTACGGTACTTCAGGTCCCAAAACCGGCACTGCCGATGATGTTGACTATGAAGTCGTAAATGATGATAATGATAAATAAATTTTAAGACTTAAAACGGCGGAGAAGGGAATATCTTTTCTCCGCCTAATAAATTTTACACTGGGAGTTTTTAGTGCCGGCATCTAAAAGAGACTATTATGAGGTTTTGGGCGTAGATAAAAAAGCCTCAAACGATGACATCAAAAAAGCATATCGAAAATTAGCAATCAAATATCATCCCGATAAAAACCAAGGAGATAAGGCTGCTGAAGAAAAATTTAAAGAAGCAACCGAAGCTTATGAAATCCTTATCGACGAAAAAAAGCGCAGCATGTATGACCAATTCGGCCATGCAGGCGTAGACGGAATGGCGGGCGGCGGAGGCTATGATCCTTCTGCCTTCCAAGGTTTTGAAGACATTTTCGGCGGAAGCTTTTCGGATATTTTTGAAAATCTATTCGGCGGAGGCTTTGCCCGTGCTTCGGGTTTCGGAGGCCGCCATGCAGGCCCTATCCGCGGTTCTAACCTGCGCTATGATCTTCAAATTTCTTTTGTTGATGCCGTTTACGGTAAAAAAGCAGAGTTAAGCTATACCCGCAATGAAAAATGTACAGAATGTCATGGAACAGGCAGCGAAGCCGGAAGCTCAAAAAAAATGTGTCCAGATTGTAAGGGTACGGGACAGGTGCGTCAAAGTACCGGTTTCTTTTCTATATCGAGGCCGTGTCCTACCTGCGGAGGCGAAGGCTCCATAATCGAAAAACCCTGTAAAAAATGCGGCGGAAACGGCTTAGAGCGCAAAAAGCAGCGTATAATCGTTACCATTCCTGCCGGTGTCGAAAACGGAAAACGGATTACAATTCCCAGCCAAGGAAATGCAGGTCAAGCCGGCGGAGAATATGGAGACCTCTTTGTTTTCATCTTCGTTCAAGCCCATCCTTATTTTGAACGGAATGGAATCGACCTCTACTGTGCTGTTCCCATCTCAATGACTCAGGCTGCTTTAGGCGGAGAAATAAACATCAAATCTCTCGATGAAAAAACATTGAGACTAAAAATTCCGGCCGGAACACAAAACGGAAAACTTTTAAGGATTAGAGGCGAAGGTGTTCCTACAGGGATAGGCAGAAAGGGCGATCTCTATATTCAAATTCAAGTGCAAATTCCTTCAAAACTGTCATCAAATTCAAAAAAACTTTTGCAAGAAATTTCAGCGATTGAAGGTGAAAATGAAAATCCTAATCTTATCCCTTTAAAAGATTTACCTTAAAAATTGATAGGCTTTTTTAATTTAGGCTTTATCTTTATTTTATTTTATGATATAATATCTCCTAAGCTGAGAGGTCATAATGATTAAGTTACGAAAATTGCTTTCAAATATTCTGATAAGCTTTGCTATGGGCTGTGTTTTTGCTCTTTTTATGATATTTGTAAGCCCAAGATTTTTGTTTTTAGGTAAATTTTACTCGGCTAATGATATGACTTTGGCTTTGAGCCGATTGGCTAGGATTCCTGAGATGACTCAGACTCATCGTTTTTTTATAGGCATTCTGGTTTTTGTAATCGTTGCAATTTTTGCCGACTCTCTTTTTAAAGCCTTTTCAAAAAAAATAGAAGAAAAAGAATATGATAGGCCTAAGACTAAGATCTTTTCACTATTTTTAGAAAAATTAAGATTTTGCTATACAATTGAAAATTTAATTGATACGGTTCAAAATGAAATGGAATACTCCGGAGATTGCTCTATCATGATTGTCAATCCGGAAGAAGATGTTGTTATATACAATAGTTCCTCTAGATTTGTTTCATCCCCTGAAACATTTAATTCTCTAAATGAAATTACAAAAGATTTTAAAAAGGGTGTCTATTTTCTTAATACGGATATGAAAGTATGTCAACTCAAACAAGCCCGCATTGCCGCTGTTATTTTAGAAAAAATACATTTTTTTATTATCTGCAGATATCTTAATGAAGTAGAACCTGAAATATTTACTAATATGCTCTCCGAATTTTCAAGCTACCAAGACAGAATATCAACTCTCGAACAGCTTTTATATTTTTCAGAATTAAGCCAAGAATGGAACATGGTTGCCAACACCCAAAAGGCTTTTTTACCTCAAAAGCTTCCCGAGATGCCTATGCTGGAATTGGCTGCGTATTTTAAGCCTCTTGTAAATGTTTCAGGCGATTATTATGATGCCATAAAGGTTGATGAGCACAAGACTTTGTTGGTAGTAGGCGACGTTTCCGGTAAGGGACTTTCAGCTGCCCTAGTTATGGGTATCGTAGTAAATACAATTAAGATAGCTAAAAATAAAGAAGACCTTTCTTCTTTAATTGTTGCAGTAGATAGTGCAATAAAAAGAATGGGTCTTTTGGATAAGTATACCGTCTTATTTTTGGGGCTTATTGATACTGAAAAAATGACAATACGATATGTTAATGCTTCGATGGAAAACCCTATGATTCTTACGGAAGCTCCTGACGGTTATAAAGTGAAAGTACTTGAATCTACTTGCAGTATTGTCGGTATTATAGATTTTGCTAAGGTAGAAGTTAAAGAAAGACCTTTATACCGAGGCGATGTAATTTTAATGATGACGGACGGTATTCCGGAAGCTATGAATGATGAAGGTATTGAATTGGGGGAAACGGATACGTATCTGGAATCTATAAAATCTTTTGCTCAATATAGCGCGGACAAAATTGTGGAAAATGTTGCAAACTTGGCTTATGCTCATACGAATAATAAACCGATGAGGGATGATATTACTATAATGTGTGCTAAGATTAAGGGGTAGCGTATGGGTCTGATTGTTTTTGTATTTTTCTTTTTAGTAGTTTTAACCATATTGACTATAAATCTTATTTTTAAAAAAGAACCGTATGCAAAATATTTGTTTATGCTTTCCTGTAGTACGGTTGTAACTGGAGTAGTTTTTTTAACTCTATTATTGGCTTTATATTTTAATTTTTCTAAAATAATTTTTATAACATCTAAACTGTTTATGTTGAGTATGGTTATATCCTCATTTTTTATTATGCAGTTTACAGTAAAAATGCCTTACTTTGAACGTAAAACAAATCCCGTAGTTACTATATTCAATGCTGTTTTTCATGCAGGAATTGCTGCCATATCTATTTTTTTTATAGAAGGCTTTTTTTGGAACGCCTTGTCAGGTTTTAAATTTAATTCCATGATGATAGCCGGGCTGAGTGCTGCGGTAGTTTTTGAAAGGCTCCTTTTTTTGGTAATACCTGTTTTTGCAGCGTTAATATCTATGGTCAAAATTTTTAAAGAAGAAAGTCAGATTTATAAACAGCAGATAATAATTTATTTTACAGCTCTTATTTTAGGTATAATTACTTGGTCTTTAGTATATTATCTTTCTTATGTTTTTTCATGGGTAATAGCTATAATTCCATTAGGTTATGTTTTATTGATTTTCTTTACATCATACGGTTTTTCAACATCAATTGTTTATGATAGAAAACAGTTGGGCTTTGCTCTTGTACGCTTTTTGAGTTTTATTCTTGTCTTTGCTGCTGTAACAGGATTTTGGGCATCATGGGTCTTAACTTATATACGTAATTTTTATGCGCAGATTATTCTTCTTATACTAGGTGCATTTGTTTTTCTTGTTATTAGGAATTTTGTTTCTCAAAAGTTACGATGGTTTTTGGGAGATACCTCCGAATATGCAAAAGTGATAGAAGAAAAGCTTCAAAAAATCGATTATACAGGCGGCCGTGATAAAGTAATCCAAAATTTTTCGGGTATTTTGATGGAGCAATTAAAAGCCTCTTCTATAAGTATATTAATTTCAAGTGAAAAAGAAATACTGGAGCCTGTATATTCTACATTAGGTATAATTTCTACATTTGATACGAATAAACCCATATTTTCATTTTTATTAAATGAAAATATTCAGGTTATAATGAAATCCCAAGTTCTAACAAATCCTCTCTTTTCGCCTGTGCGTGATGAGCTGGTTAGCTTTATGAATAGTACGTATGCCGAAATTTTAATTTTTGTACGAGAAGGTCAAAAGTTAATAGGCGTAATTGCTATTTCATCTAAAAGGAAGAAAGAAGCCTACACGACATATGATTTTGATGTATTAAACAGTCTATACTCTTATTTCTTTTTAGTTGTTTATTAT
Organism: Treponema denticola; assembly: GCF_024400535.1. Lineage (NCBI taxonomy): Bacteria > Pseudomonadati > Spirochaetota > Spirochaetia > Treponematales > Treponemataceae > Treponema > Treponema denticola. The sequence goes on along the minus strand of NZ_CP038800.1, from coordinate 2,715,751 downwards.
TTGCGGAATATAGCAAAACAGGATATTGTTCTCATCCTGGACCGCGAAATAGAAATGTCGGATCAGATTATCAGTTCCATTCAAAAAAATATAGATATTGTTGAAAAGCGTACTATTGATGTGGACTCAGTTGCTTTTTCAGCTCACCAGCTTGGAGGTGATTTTACCGACTTTATTAAGCTGTCTGATGATAGGTATTTATTTTTAATCGGAGATGTTTCGGGAAAGGGTTTAAGCGCAAGTATGTCTATGGTTATCTTAAAATCGGTTTTGCACACATATCTTTCGGATACTCCTGACTTTAAAGAACTGGTTGTAAAAATAAATTCTTTTATTAAAGATAATCTCCCAAGAGGAACATTTCTTGCCGGTCTTTTTGGTATTATTGACTTTAAAACAACGACGATTTACTATCTTAACTGCGGTATTCCTCTTATGTCAATGTATATAGACTCATATAAAAACGTTATTGAGATTCAAGGAGAGGGAAAAGTTTTAGGTTTTGTAAAAAATATAAGACCTTTTTTAAAGGTAAGAAAAATTACCATGAACAGAAATGATATTATAGTCTTTACGACTGACGGTCTTCTGGATTCTAAAAACTTAAAAGGTGATAAATTCGGAAATGATAGAGTAAACCGTTTGGTTGCTGCGAATAGGACAAGGTCTGCAAAAGAAATTTCCAATATAATATATAAAACCCTATTGGATTATATTGCAAAAGAGATTGAAGACGATATTACTATTATGACATTTAAACATATATAAGGAAGTTTTATGGAAAATTTAATTATTACTGAATCTAAAGTAGCAGATTGTTTATTATTAGCTGTAGAAGGTACTGTTAATTTATATACATCAGGTGATTTTGAAAAGAAAGTATATTCTGCAATTAAAGATAATGATGTTGTCTTAGACTTATCTAAAGTGGGTACTCTTTCGTCATCTGGAATAGGTGTTTTAATGACAGCTCATAATGAAAGTGAAGAAAATGGGCATAAGATGTATATTTTAAACCCGGCCAAAGATGTCAAAATGGCTTTGGATTCAACAGGTTTTTCCGATGTGTTTAGAATGATTCACTCCATTGATGAAATATAGATAATTTTTTATCAGGATTGAATATGTATTTTACTCTAAAGAGAATTCTATCTCTATTTTTCTTTTATATTTTGATATTTTGTGTTTATCCAAAGGAAAAAAACTCGGATGAACATATATATAAAAAAGTATATCCAGAGTTTTCTAAACACTTTCCAGAAAATATATATAGCAAAATAAATAAAAATAAAAAAATATTTTTAGAAAGTCTTAATTATGTATTAGAAACGGAAAAAGACGATATACTTATTTTGGTTGATAAGCATAATATTCTTGATGCAAATCATGAACCTAAGGATATTATATTGCTCTATGATATAAAAGACAGAAAATATGTTCTAGATCGTACCAATATCTATCTTGCAAAAATTGCAGAGAGGCCATTACAAAAAATGGCAGAAGCGGCAAAAAAGGATGGAATAGAGATAAGAGTAAGCTCAGGTTATCGTCCTTATAGCTATCAGTCAAAACTTTTTTCAAAATATGAAAAAGTCTATGGTAAAAAAAATGCTCTGTCTTTTTCTGCCCCGCCCGGAGCAAGTCAGCATCAACTGGGAACTGCCGTTGATTTCGGTACAATTACGGATGAGTATGCCGATACACCTGAAGGTAAATGGCTTTTTAAAAATGCCGGAGACTATGGTTGGTCTCTTTCTTATCCAAATGGTATGGAAAAAATTACCGGCTATAATTGGGAATGCTGGCATTATAGGTATTTAGGAGTTGAGGCTTGTAAATTTCAAAAAGAATGGTTTGATGATATTCAACAATATATGTTGGAATTTATCGACCTGTGGAAAAAAGAAAAAGCAAAACTGAGTTAACTGTTTATATCTTTTTCGGATAAACCGAAGCCTTCTTCTTCATTATTTTGAGTTCCGTAAGGTTCAATATGAACCATTACATCATAAACATTTTCTATTTTTTCTTTAATTGCTGAAGTTACTTTTTCTGCTATACAATGACCTTCGTAGATACTGATTTCGGCATCAACCTCGATATCCAAATCTATATCCAAAAGGTTAGCCATCCGTCTGATTCTTGCACGGTGAGGATTATGAGCTCCTTCAACCGAATTGACGGCTTCAAATAGTTGTTTATACAAAAGATCATTTGTATTTCCGTCCATTAATTCAATATTCAGTTCCACAAAAAGTTCTATGCCTGATTTTATAATCCAAGCACTTACCAGAAGAGCCGTAACTGCATCAAAAATCGGTGCATTAAAAAAATATGAAATTCCAAGGCCCGTTAAAACTGAAGCGGAAAGGATTACATCATTTGTCATATTTTTTGCATTGGCTTGAATCATCATGCTGCCGGCCTTTTTGCCTATAATATGCTGGTTGAGGGCTAAAAGGAGTTTTACTGCGATTGAAGATACCGTAACAATAACGGCAAGTATGTGAGGCAGCAAAATAGTTACAGTCCCTTTATAAACATTTATTAGTTTTCCTGCTGCTGTAAGAAAGAGTTGAAAGCCTGCAGTCATAATTATAAAAGACAAGATGAGGGCTGCCATTGTCTCTGCCCGGTGATGGCCCCAAGGGTGTTCTTTATCTGAAGGCCTATTTATTATAAAACTTACTACAAGCGTAATAACCGATATTATAACATCGGTTGCCGAGTCTAAACCGTCTCCCAGTACCGAAAGACTTTGTGCATAAATTCCTATTACAAGTTTTGCAATGCAGATTATTATATTTCCTATGAGAGCAGTAAGAGATGCAATTCTCACAAGCTTTATTCTTTTATCGCTATCCATCAATCTTATTATAGCAAAATAAAATAATAAAATCAATCTTAAAAAGGAGTTGAATATTATAAATTTTAATTGTAGAATAAGGATGAGGCGGTATTTATGTACTCAAATTTTAAATGCAATAAATTTTTAATGTATTTTATTTTTGTCGTTTTTTTATTTTGTTCTTGTCAAACTTTTTATCAAAAAGAAAGTCTTGGGTTTTCTTTTATAGAAAATTCGGAAAAAGATTTTATTTGGGAAAACTTGACTGAAGGAGTTTTTATTTCACATATTAAATATGAAAAATATCCTCTAATTGTACATGCCGTAAAAATAGATTTGACTAATCCTAAATTAAAAGTGGTTGTAACAGAGCCTCAACTCTTTAACGATAAGGGGCTGGTAAAAAGGGAAACAACTTTAAGCTTCGCTCGAAGGCATAATACTATGATAGCCTTGAATGCAGCTTTTTTTAATGTAAGATCTTTTTTATTTTCTTTAAGGGGTGAGCCTATTGGAATTCATATCCATAAAAAAAGAAATTTATCTAAACCTTTTTTTAAATACGGAGCTCTATGTTTTTTAGATGATAATTCCGCCTTTATAATAGAATCCCAAAATACGGAAGATATTGAAGCTGATATTGAATATGCCGTAAGCGGGAACAGAATAATCTTAAAAAACGGAATACCTATAATAACAAATATCAGTAAAAAAGAAGATTCAAGAACCTGTGTAGGTCTTGCAGATGGAGGAAAAACTTTATATCTTTTTTTTGCAGAAGGCGAAAATAAAAAAAAGAGCAGAGGTATCACTTATGACCAAGCTCATTTTTTTATGAAAAAACTAGGAGCACAAGATGCTATACATTTAGACGGGGGAGGTTCCAGCTCTTTAATAATAAAAAAAGAAAATAACTTTTTTGTTGAAGTTCCTTCAATTTCAAATTTCTGTTTGCGTAAGGTTGTAACTAATTTAGGTTTTATAATAGAGGATTGATTAAATGGCAGGCCGTAAAGTGCCCCTCTTCCGTTTCGATTAGTTCGGGCGGAATTGATTTGCACTTTTCAAAGGCTTTTGGGCAGCGTTTGTAAAAACGGCAGCCTTGAGGGGGATTGATGGCACTGCTTATTTCTCCATGGATATGAATACGCCGTGCCGACATGGGAGAGTCTATATCGGTACTTGGGATTGCAGAAATTAGTGCTTGAGAATAAGGATGAAGCGGATTTTTATATAGGTCGGCACTTTTTGCGAATTCTACAAGTTTTCCCGAATACATGACGCCGACCTTATCGGAAATATATTTTACTATAGATAAATCATGGGCAATAAATAAATAGGTCATTTTAAATTCTTTTTGAAGCCTTATCAATAAATTTATTATCTGAGCTTGAATCGAAACATCGAGCGAAGAAATAGGCTCATCACAAACTATAAAGTCGGGTTCCACTGCCAAGGCCCTTGCAATTCCTATTCTTTGCCTTTGCCCTCCCGAAAATTCATGAGGGAATCTATTGGCATGTTCGGGAACAAGGCCTACGGTTTCAAGAAGAGAATATACGCTATTCTCCATTTCTTTTTTTGTTTTATATAAATTGTGAGCTTCCATTCCTTCCGAAATAATTTGAGAAATTGTCATACGTGGATTAAAAGAAGCAAAAGGATCTTGTAAAATTATTTGAGCTCTCTTTTTAAAAGTATGCAGTTCTTTTTTTGAGGCCGAGCCTATTTCTGTTCCGTCAAAAATTATTTTTCCGGCAGTAGGGCGGTAAAGGCCGAGGACGGTTCTCCCTAAAGTGGTTTTGCCGCAGCCTGATTCACCTACAATGCCTACAGTTTCTCCGCGGTTTACCGTGAAGTTTACACCATCCACTGCATGTAAAATTTCTTTACGGCCCAGAGTAAAATATTTTTTTAAATTGCAAACTTCTAAAAGAGTATCAGCCATTGTTATTTCCTTTTGCAAATTCATGTTGAAGCCAGCAGGAAGTAAAGTGTTCATCTCTTACCCGCATTTCGGGAGGTTTATGCCTAAGGCAAACCTTCATACACTTTTCGCATCTGTCGGCAAAAGCGCAGCCGTCTGAAATAGAAAGCATGTCGGGATGATTGCCCTCTGGTGAATAAAGTTTATTTTCTTTTAATTGGTCTATTGAGGGAACGGCTGCAAGCAAGGCTTTTGTATATGGGTGTTGTGCGTTTTTAAAAATATCTTCTGCTCTTCCGCGTTCGATAATTTTTCCGGCATACATAACCTGAATGCGGTCTGCAATTTCGGCTGCAACTCCAAGGTCATGCGTGATAAGCATTACGGCCGTCTTTGTTTCTTTTTGAATTTTTTGTATAAGTTCCAATATCTCGGCTTGAATTGTAACATCCAGTGCCGTTGTAGGTTCGTCGGCAATTAAAATTTTAGGATTGCTTGCTAGGGCTATCGAGATTAAAACCCTCTGCCTCATGCCGCCTGAAAATTCGTGAGGGTATTGCTTGAGTCTTTTTTCGGGGTCAGGAATTTGAGCCAGCTCTAAAATTTTTATAGTTCGCTCTAAGGCTTCTTTTTTGCTCAACCTTTGATGAATTAAAATGCTTTCCATAACCTGCTTGCCTATCGGCATTGTAGGGTTTAAATATGTCAGAGGGTCTTGAAAAATCATGGATATTTCATTTCCTCTTATGTGCTGCATTTCTTCTTCGGAATATTCCAAGATATTTTTATCTTCAAAAATAATTTGGGACTTTTCGTGTATGCGTGTTTTTTTTCCGGGGAGGAGTTTTAAAATTGAATGAGCCGTAACGCTTTTTCCGCAGCCGGACTCTCCGACAAGTACAAGAGTTTCATCCTCGTAGAGATTAAAAGAAATTCCGTTTACGGCATGGATTGTTCCGCCGTAATTTTTGAAAGTAACAGCCAAATCTTTAACTTGTAAAATAGGTTTCATTTGTACTTCCTTAAATGCGGATCCATTGCATCCCGTAAAGCATCGCCGATAATCTGCAACGATAAAATTGTCAGACTTATAAAAAGGGCAGGAAAAAATAATTGGTAAGGATAAAAAAGCATTGTCTTTTGGGCTTCGGATGCCAACACTCCCCAGCTGGTATATGGCGGCTGAATTCCTAAGCCGATATAAGACAAAAAAGCTTCTCCAAAAATAAATGAAGGAATATCAAAGGTTAAGGCTATTATCATAATGCTCACAGTGTTGGGAAGTAAATGTTTTATTATGATTTTAAATGAGCCCGTGCCCAAGGCCTGTGCCGCCAAAATAAAATCCTGATTTTTTATCTGTAAGACCTGACCGCGCACGAGCCGAGCAGTAAAACACCAGCCTGTAATTGTCATTGCAATGATAATCGAAAAAATTCCTTTACCGAAAATAAGAGAAATTAAAATAGCGGTAATTAAATAAGGAATACTTGAAAGTATTTCGACTATACGCATCATTATAGTATCGGTTCTTCCGTCTGCATAGGCTGAAATACCTCCATAAATTAAACCTATGCTCATGTCGATTGCGGCTCCTATAATTGCAATTATAAGAGAAACTTGTCCGCCCTTACAGACCCTTGTAAATATATCACGCCCCAATTCATCCGTTCCAAAAAAATGAGAAAACGAGGGGCTTAAATTTTTTTCTTTTAAGGTTCCGTCATCAGCCGGCCGGCTGCTTAAAATCGGGCCGAATGAACATATCAAAATAATTAATCCCAAGACTGCACACGAAAAAATAGCTCTCTTGCTTTTTTTAAACCTCCGTCTTACATCTTCCCAAAATCCTATACTGACCCTTGTTGTTTGAAGTTTCTTTTTTGTTCTTATAACAGGTTCAAAATCCGATGGACTTAAATTTAATTCTTTACTCGGCTCATCATAGCTTGCAATTTTTTCATCCATTTTTAAAGAACCTCATTTTTTGCTTGTACCTTAATTCTCGGGTCGAGCAGGCTATAAGCTATATCTACTATAATGAGAGATGCTACATATAAAAAAGAAATGAAAATAGTCTGACCCATGACCATTGTATAATCTCTTTCGGAAATTGAACGCACAAAATAGGAACCCAGTCCGGGAACCGAAAAAATATTTTCTATTATAAAAGTGCCTGTGAATGTAAAGGCTATTTGAGGACCGAGCATTGTTATGATCGGTAAAAAAGCGTTCCGTAGAATATGATTTTTTATAATTCTAAGCTTTGAAGCTCCTTTTGCTCTTGCAGTTAAAATATAATCTTGGTTTATAATATCCAAATAATTTGAACGCATATATCTGGAGTATTTTGCAATCGGGCCTATGGCCAAGGCCAAAGAAGGGAGTATGGTATATTTAAAACTTCCCCAGCCTGTAATCGGAAGAAGATTATGTTTAATGCCGAAAAAATATTGCAGCATCTGGCCCATAACAAAACTTGGAATAGATATTCCTATAACTGCAATTAATATAAGGCTGTATTCAATTTTTTCCCCGCGCTTAGCAGCTGCTAAAATTCCGAAAGCTAAACCTGCAGAAACACCGAAAAATAAGGCTTGGAGTCCCAGCCTTGCCGAAATAGGGGCATGGGTTTTTATTACATCGGTAACAAGCCTCCCTCTGTAATAAAGCGAGGTTCCTAAATCTCCTTTAACCAAAAGATTTTTCCAAAAAACTATGTATTGAGTAAAAAGAGATTTGTCGTATCCGTATTGAGAATAAAGCTCGTTCCGTCTTTCTTCAGGTAAATTTTCTGCTATGGTTTCAATCGGGTTTCCCGGAATAATATGCACTAAAAAAAAGGTAATACTTGCAACTATGAACATTGTAAGAATACCGTATAAAATTCTCTTAAAAATAAACTTAAGCATATTATAAACCGAGCCTTTTTGTTAAACCTAAGATTTAGAATACCATAAATTCTATATAATAGGAAGAGGGGATAGGTTGTAGATAATTGTTTAAAATGTATAGGCTTAAAGCAGAGGCCGGAAGCCTATACACTGTTTTTATATCTTAAATTTGCTTACTTCTTCAGCTAGAGCCTTAATATTCATTTTATTTTTTTGAGAAATACCTTTTACTTCAGTACAAGAATTTAATACTTGATCTGTTCCTGAAGACATTTCATAAATGCTTTCATTAACTATCTGTGTTAAACTCTCAAGCCGATTCATTTCATTTACTGCATCTTCTCCGGCTTTAAGTATTTCAGCTGAACCTGCTTGAACCTCGGCTGTGATATTATTTATATCCTGTATTGCGCTTAGAACCTCTTTGCTGCCTTTTTCTTGTTCATGCATTGCGGACATAACACTATTACTCATTGCTTTTACATTTTCTGCAAGGTTGAAAATTGTATTGAATTTTTCTTCAACGGTTTTTGAAGCATCCGATAATATTTCAATTTCTTGTGAGAATTTTTTTAGAGCTGAGGATATTGACTTGCCCTGCATACTTGATTCTTCGGCAAGTTTTCTTATTTCATCTGCAACGACGGCAAAGCCTTTTCCCGCTTCCCCTGCATGAGCTGCTTCAATTGCAGCATTCATTGCTAAAAGATTGGTTTGGCTTGCAATATGCTGAATTACATCCGATGCCTCTATTAAGCTTCCAGACTCTTCTGCAATTTTTTGAGTAACGGAATTTGAGAGGTGGAGAGCATCCTTACCGTAAACCGTTGCTTCCGCCAATTCTTTGATTGCAGAATCGCTATCATCTAAAGTTTTTGTAACTGAAGAAATATTGGCTGCCATTTCTTCGATTGCTGAAGAAGACTGTACAACATTGGCTGCCTGACTATCAATCCGCTTGCTCAGTTGCTGTATTGTTTGCAATATTTGCTCAACATTTGCAGTAGCTTCACTTACACTTGCAAACTGAAATTCGGATTGTTCTTTTACTTTAAAAATATTTTTGCTTATTTGGTTTATTGCACTCGCCGTCTCAAGAGCATTTGCTGCCAGGTCATCTCCTGTGTTTTGCATATTTTCAGTACTGCCTGCAACCGTGACTATAGAGTTTCTTATTTTTTTGATTGTTTGATTAAAAGAGTGGGATAAATCTGCGATTTCATCTTTACCGGATCCCTCTAAGCTAACCGTTAAATCTCCATCTCCTTGAGCAATATTTCTAAGAGCTTTTACCACATTTGACACTCTTTTTGTAATTCCATTTATTATAATGGAAAGAATAATTATTGAAATAAAAAAGCCTATTGTTAATATTATAAATATTAGCGATATTAACTTTCTTCCTTCCATATATATTTCATTTTCTGGAATTGAAGTTCCTACAAACCAAATCTCATTTGTACGGCCGATCTTTACGGGGGTAAATACTTCAAGATAAGTATTTCTGTTTATGGAGGTTTCAAGTAAAAAGGGTTCAAGAGATCTCTTTGCATCAAAAAATAAATCTGTTGTTTTCTTATCTTCAAATTCCGGAAGAGTTTTTGAGATTAGATTTTTATTTTTGTGTGCAAGAACCGTACCTTTAGCAGAAATAAGAATTGCATAACCGGAGTCAAAAAAAGTTTCTTTTGAAAGTTTTTCTTGCATATAATCAAGGGAGTAGTCAATTCCTACTACGCCTAACACTTTTCCTGTTTTATCCCTGATTGGAATTGCGGTACCTGCAACATAAAGCATTTTTCCTTGGAGTTCATAATTATTGGGTTCAATCAAAATACCCTGAGAAGAAGATTTAGGCTTTTCATACCAAAAGCTGCCTACATAGCCGGTTAAGGCTGTCATCGAGGTTTTTCCGTTTATCTTTGTCCAATATGGGATAAATCTTCCTGTATCATCATGTCCTTCGGTATTTTTAAATTTATTATCAAGACCGTCAAGAGCATTAGATTCCCAAACCGTCCACACATCTATAAATTGTTCGGAATCTTTTAGAATTTCTTTTTGTAGATTATTAAAATAATCTCTGCGTTTTTCTGCCGGAATTTCATAAAATGATTCAAAACTTTTGACTAAGGCTTTATTTGTATCATATACATTTTTAATAACCGATTCGGTAAAGCCGCAAAGCCCTTTACTTGAATCATATAATTTTGTAATAGCATTCCGGAGGGAGTTTTCACCGAGCCTTCTGATTAGGATAATGCTTGTAAAAATAATAAATACCGATAAAACGGAGATCAATGCCGTAAGAATCTTTTTTCTTATAGTCATTACTGAGGCACCATGAGGTCTTTCAAAAGAAGATACTGTTGTCCTTATCTTTTTCTTCATAAATTTAGCTCCTAATGATAATATAAAAACAAATTAAATAATTGGAAAGGCTGTACTGATTGAAGACAAGTTCAATTATTCTGTAAGAAAATTTCTTAGGCACTGACAGAATAAAATATAGCCCAAACGATAATAACACAATAGCTTCTTGAGATGCACAGCTTGAGCTAAATTTACAAAAAAACTTATAAATTGTCAAGATATTTTAGTAAATTTTATCTATATGCTTATTTAATAAAATTAGACTAAATTATTATGACAAATGTCATATTTAAACTCGCAAAAACATGACAATTTTCAGTTTTAAAATTGTAAAAAAAATGTATAATTATCTATAAGATATCGGAGGAAGTTATGATTTTAACGGTGAAAAATCTTGTAAAACGGTACAATGAAAAAACGGCACTTGATCACTTTAATATGGAAGTTAAAGAAGGCGAGATTCTAGGTCTTTTGGGCCCTAACGGATGCGGAAAAACTACAGCCATAAACTGTATGCTTTCCCTTTTAAAACACGGCAAGGGCGAAATCATCATTTTCGGCGAAGAAATGAAGCCTAACGCCCTGCACATAAAAAAAAGGATAGGCCTTGTTCCTCAAGAGGTCTCTGTTTTCTATGATTTTACCGTAAAACAAAATATAGATTATTTTTGCGGTCTCTATGTAAACAATACTCAAGAGAGAAAAAAACTGGTAGATGAAGCAATCGATTTTGTAGGCTTAAACAATTATGCTTCATTCCGTGCAAAAAAACTTTCAGGAGGCCTTCTCCGCCGGCTCAATATTGCATGCGGCATAGCTCATAAACCTGAGCTGATTTTTTTGGATGAACCCACAGTTGCCGTCGATGCCCAAAGCCGAAACTTCATTCTTTCAGGAATAAAGGAACTGGCAAAAAGAGGAAGCACTATCGTGTATACTACCCATTATCTTGAAGAAGTTGAAGAACTTTGCGATAGAATCATTATCATGGATGAGGGACGAGATATAGCAAACGGCACCTTAGAAGAATTGCACAAGCTGATCCGCACAAGCGAAAAAATGGTTGTTGAATTTGTTGAAACTAAGGATAACCTGCAAGAAGAACTAAAAAAAATCCCTCATGTTCTGGAAGTTACCAAAAACGGAAACGAGTTTTTAATCAGTTTTGAAAATTCGATTAACAACTTAAACGAACTTATTTTATTTATCAATAATAATAGTTTGGCTTATACCAAATTATATTCGGAGTTACCCAGCTTAAACGATATTTTCTTGGAGCTTACGGGAAAGGAGTTAAGAGACTGATGAAATTCTTTTTACGCGAAATAAAATATTATAGTATCGGAATGTTTTATTCTTTAGACGGAATGTTTTGGACGCTTTTATATCCTATTCTTATGGCTGGACTGTTCTTTACGATATTTTCGGCCGTAGGTAATTCCGATACCGGTAAAATAGAAATCGGAATTGAAAAAGACAATCCTGTTTATTATCCGCTTAAATTTACAGGGATGTTCAATACAAAAATAATAGATGAGACGTCGGCAAATGAGATGCTCCGTACAAAAAAAATAAAGGCCTTTGTTGAAGCCGATCAATCTTTGAGGCTGAGCGAAGACGGATTATCTCAGACAATAACAAAAACCGTGCTGGATCAAATAAAACAAATCGAAGCCCTTAATATTCCAATGAAGTCTTTTGAATACGGTAAAAATTATGTCGAAAGTAAAAACGAAAAAATGAGTTTAAGCATTATATTGTTCTATTCTCTTTTGGCAATGGTTTCGATTTATACAATGTTCGGCTCAATAGATATAGCTGTAAAAATACAGGGTAATATTTCAAAAATCGGAGCAAGAATTTGTACAACTCCCATTAAACGCTTTTATTCTTATCTTGCAGGAATTATATTTTATATTATCTTTAATCTTACAGCCAATCTCATATATATTTCCTTTGTGCTCTTTGTTTTAAAGATACCATTTATTACGGATTTTAAAATTACTCTTTTGCTCTTGATCTATGCGAATTTTTTTGGAGCGGCTCTCGGCTTATTTATAGGCTCAACGCCTATTGGAGATGTCCGGTCAAAAACTCTGATATGTACTTTTACAAGTCTTTTTTTAGCCTTTCTATCCGGTATGATGGGACCTGAGGTAAAAATGTCCATTGAAAAAGCAATACCGAGTTTGGGAATAATAAATCCTATAGCTCTTTTTACTACCAATCTTTACAACATAAATATTTTGGGAGAATATAACGCAGTACCGGTATTTTTTATTGTCTACACAATAGGTATCGTAATTCTTTTAACTCTTTCATTTATTAACTCAAGGAAGGTGCAATATGATAGTTTATAAAACCTTTTTAAGATTAATTTTGACAAAGATAGTAAGCACTATTATTTATGTTATTATTTTTTTATTTATCAGTTTTATGACATTAAAGTCTCAAAATTCTCAGGTAAGCGAGTTTGCAGAAACACCTTTAACCGTAAATATAATCGATAGAGACGGCTCCGAATTATCGAAGCATTTAATTTCTTATTTGAAGTCAAAACATGATGTTATTATCATAGACGAAAAAGGCAAGACCGATGAAGAAATTTTACGCGAGTTAAAAAAAGATATTTCTCTGCAAAGAATACATGCTGGGATTATTATAAATAAACATATGGAAGAAAATGTAATGAACGGTAAAAAGGCCCTTATAACTTTTAAAGATGACAGAAAAAAGTCGGGCTTTTATATGGATTTACAGCTTAATACATATTTAACATTTGCTTCAAGTGTAAAAAAGACTCAAGGATATTTCGATTTTCAGAGAATCGAAAAAGCTCTTAAAGTAAACACAAAGGTGAATAAGATTAGTTTTCAGGAGAATACTTCGGTAAATATTTGGTTTAAAATATTTTTTAACTTTTTAGGCTGGATAGTTTTTTCGGTTGTTCTTAATTCTGTAGGCTGGGCGATGTTCGAGTTAAATAATGAACGCTTAAAAATGCGGAATAATGTTTCTCCGGTATCGACTTTGCGCTTTGTTTGTGAAAACTTTTTGGCCCAATTAACGATAGTAGTTTTTATCCTTTCAATATTGATAGGCTTTGCTATTATTACAAATATAACGAGATTGGAAAACATCCCTCTTTTATTCTATACATTTAATGCCTTAATGTACACGGCCGTTATTTTAAGCTTAACTTTTATGCTTAATTCTTTTTTAAAAAAAGGCTCTGTTATGGGTATAGTCGGCACTGTTCTTCCTCTTTCATTAGCCTTTATTTCGGGTATCTTTGTTGAACAAGAATTGCTTCCGGATTTTATTGTAAATATCTCCCGCCTTTTCCCGACCTATTATTACATAATGGCAAACGAATTTACTCAAGTTAATTTATCGATTGATTGGAAAAATATCGGAATGCTATTTTTATTCCTATTTCTTTACTTTACGGTAGGTACCTACTTTTCAAAATTAGGAAGGTCGCAAAGCAAGATAGAATTTGCTCAGCAATAAAAAAAAGCCGGTAAGATTTTTAGGTATATCTAAAAAAGATTTCCTTTTATCTTATCGGCTTTCTTATTTAAATCATTCCTTCAACCATCAGTTTTTCAAACCATAAAAATGCTCCGACTGTAATAGTTAAGGTTCCGTTAACGGAGGGGGTTCCCTTTTTAACATAAACGGTAATTCCATTATTTTCGAATTTATTGAAATGATCTATGTTTCTGGGCGTTCCGACATACACGGCCGGATCTAAGGTTGTCCCTCCTCACGAAGCACACATATTAAGCATACAGTGAACCGTATCCGCGTTTTTCGCTTTAATTTTATCTCTAGCAGAATCTTCAACTATGATATTCATTTTTGGCCTCCAAAAGTTATTGGTAAAAATAAGAGTTTTTTAACTAAAAGTCAAGAAGGTTTTACAGCCTTTTTTTAAATCTTTCTACCCTTAAGCCGAACAGTCACAGTCATCTACAAAGAGCAAAAACCAACTATCGGCAATATCGAAAAAGTAAAAGGTCTTTTTGATAAAACCGCCGTCTAAGACAACTATTTTTAAGATTGCCTTATAGTTTTTTGGCAAGTCTATTTTTAAGTTCTTTATTTCATCGCTTTCAAAACTTGAAGGATCAACGGCCTCGGGGATTTCTTTGACAATGGCACAATATACGCCGTCTTTATCTTTAGATTCTTCACAAAAGCCGCCGTCAGGCATTCGATTATAAAAGGGGATTGAACCTACGAATTTATTGGCCGATGGTTTGGTAGAAAAATCGGCGCTTTCATCAAAGCCGAAACCATCCTCAGCCGAAAAAAGAAGGGGAGCCGCACCGGGATTATAAAAACGCCTTATGCCGTAATCAGGGTGTACAAAATCGGCTAATTTTGGACTTGAATTTTTTAAAAGAAGATTAAAGTTATTTTCCCAATACACATTCGATAAAAAACTAAAAGCAAAGGAGATGAGCTTTCCTTCATCATAAGATTTTTTGTCTTCACTTCCTTCTTGAGAAACTGATGCCGAAGTCAACTCAAAAGAATCTACTATATGAGTTAAAATATCTCTATATGTATCATACTCTTTTTTGTTATATTCAAATCTGATTGTATAGAACTTTTCATTTATAGCAAGAGCTTGACAAAAAAACATCTTGTCCTTTGAATAGCCTTTTAAAATAAAACCGTCACGGCCCATATTTTTATCGCTTACCGTAAATTTTTCCGCTTCTTTTTTTTCGTAAATGTCAGCGGTTTTAAAAATAAATTCAGGGCTTAAATCTTTTAAGTCCAAAACGGAAACCGATAAATTCACCTCTCCGTCATTGCTCGTAAATACTTGCTCTGCAGGAGAGCCGTCTATAGGTTTTAAAATTTCTGAAGGGTAATCGATTTCATAACCTGCTTCCGTATTTGTGTAGGTTAAATATTTTCCCGTAAATTCGGGATTTTGTTTTGAACAAGAAGATATAAAAATTAATGTAAAAAGAATAAAATAAACTTTTCTTAGATTAAACATATTTTCCTTTTGGATAATCCGTATTTAAAGTACAATTTGCATGATTTATAATATAAATATAAGCTAATTTACTTTTCATGTCAATAAACTACTTTATTTTATACTTTCTCACCGTTCATCTTACGTTGAAAGACAATAATAGCAAGAACGAAGATGACTATTGTATAGATCATTACAACAGTCAAATGAGAAAAGACATGACCGAAATTACCGCTTAAGGTCGACTTTATTGCTTCCGCACTATGATAAAATGGCAGGATATTTGTTATTTTTTTAAAAGCTCCGCCTATTAAATCAATAGGAATAAATACTCCGGATAACCATCCGGCTACATTTGTTAACAAGGCTCCGCAAACACCTCCTACGGCTTTATCATTCATAAGACTGCCGAAGAGCAGTCCTGTTCCCACGAATAGTAGAGAGGTTAAAGCTGTCACAATCACCGCAAACAGGAAGTTAATAGTTATTTCAAGACCAAAAGCTCCCGCCGTCAATAAGGTTATCGCAGCCTGCACTATTGTCATTGCTAGCATAGGCAAAGTGTAGCCTAAAATAAAATCTACGGAAGTCATAGGAGAAGTAAACAGGCGCATTAAAAAAGATGAAGTACGGTCTTTTGATAGCAGCATACCGGAGAATAATGCCATAAATACGCTCCCAAACATCGCTAAGCCTGGTGCAAGATTTCTTATTTCAAACATAGGATTTTCTGCTTCAGGCGGAATGGCATCATTGATAATGGATAGAAGAACCAACAGTATGATAGGAAATCCCAGACCGAAAAAGAAATTTATGGGGTCACGCAAAACTTCTTTTGTATTTCTTTTTGCAAATAAAAGTATCCTCATAGCACACCTCCGGAAAGTGTAACAAAAGCGTCCTCCAGCTTGACAGTATCGGTTTGCATAGTTAATTCCTCTACCGTACCCATCGCTTTTAACTTGCCTTTTGACATTATTCCGACACGGTCGGACAGCGTTTCAACTTCATCCATATAATGAGTTGTGAGTATAATTGTCACTTTTCCTTTTAACTCTTTAATGGATGCCCATAACTCACGGCGAGCCAATACATCAAGCCCTAGGGTCGGTTCATCGAGAAATAAAATCTGCGGATCTGAAATCAGTGCCATTGCAATAGAAAGGCGCCTCTGCATACCTCCCGATAAGTGTTTTGCTTTTTTGTTCAATTCATTTTCCAATTTGAATTTTTGAGCTATCTCGTAAGCGTTTTTCTTTGCTGTTTTACTGTCTTGCCCGTAGATTCCCGCAATAAGTTCCAGGTTCTCTAAAACCGACAAATTAGCGGCTACCGCCGTTTCCTGAGGAGAAATATTTATTTTTTTCTTTATTTCATGGGATGCTGAAATAATACTGTTTCCAAGCAACAAGGCATCACCGCTCGTGGGTTTTATTAGACAAGAAAGCATTTTAATTGTTGTGGTTTTTCCGGCTCCGTTCACACCGAGTAAGGCAAATAATTCACCCTGCTCAACAGTTAAATTAAGATTATCTACAGCAGTTATACCGCCGTATTTTTTTGTAAGTTGTGCAGTTACAATGGCACTCATTCTTCGTCCTCCTTTGGTACATTACCTCCGAAAATATTGTCGATAATACTTGCGAACATATTTTTAGGCGGAATGGCGATACCTTGGTTTATATCTCCCAAAACAATCAAGGTATCACCGGGATTAATGTTGAAAACATCACGGGCTTCTTTAGGTATAACGAACTGCCCTTTCTCTCCAACCTTAACCGTCCAAGCATATTTTCCTTTTGGATAACCCATTTTCTCTCCTCCAAACATAAAGTATGATTTGTATGATTTATAGTATAAATATAACATAATTTACTTTTCATGTCAATAAACTATCGGATAAATTTAATGAAGAACTTGACTATGAACTCCTAATGATATATTCTCTTTTGATGATTAATATCAAACCGGATATTACTTTGAAGGATGGGGAAATATGAGACTATGGCATGAAGACATGATCGGCAAACTGCCGCGGCAACAGCTTCTGGGGCAACATAGAGAGTGCTGTGCCTTGCGGGGAAACGGCTGGGGCAGGCGGCATGCTACAGTCGACTATGTTTTTCGCAGCTCGCCCTATATGCTATATCGATACCACCGGCTTATTATGGAAGAGATGCAGCGGCGAGGTTACAGAGTGAGCCCTGAATGGATGGACAAGAACTACCGCGGCAAGACCTGTCCGGGCTATGATAATTTGAAGGCTGTTAAAGTAGGGAAGCCCATCTATGCCGAACACGATGATAACTATTATCTTGAGTGTGTCGAGAATTTGAAAGGCAAGGGAATTAAGCTGGAATAAAAAAAATGCACTGCAAAAGTTTTGCAGTGCATAAAAATTATTGGATTATTTCTTCGGCCATGTCGATGGTCATTTTCTTTATGTTTGTAAAATCTGCGGACATAATTATCTTTGTATTTTCATCCATAGAACTTAAAGCGTTTATCCATTCTTGCGAAACGGTGAGCTTTGCAGCTTCCATACCGCCCTGAATTTGGGTAGAAGCGGCAATTTTTTTAATACCGTCTGCAGTAGCTTCGGCAACGGCAACAATTTCGCGGGCCTGACCTTCAGCCTCATTTATCATTCTTTCTTTTTCACCTTCGCTTATGTTTACGGCCTCTTCATAAGCAGCTCTTGAAAGGTTGATAACCGTTTCCATCTCTCCGACCGAGCGGGCTATTTCTGCACGCTTTTCTCTTTCAGCCTTCATCTGGTTTTCCATGGCATCCATGATAGAATCGGAAACTCTTATGTTTTGAATTTCATAGCGGGTAACTTTTACGCCCCAAGGATCCGAAGCTTCATCTACGGCTTTTACAACCTGAGCATTTATCTGTTCCCTTGCTTCAAATGTGTCATCCAAATCCAGCTGTCCTACTACAGAGCGCATGGTCGTCTGTGCAAGCAAAATAGTTGCATAGCGGTAATCGCGTATACCGTAGCTTGCCTTAATCGGATCAAAGACTTGAAGATAGAGGATTCCGTCAATGCGTACCTGAACATTGTCCTTGGTAAAACAGTCTTGGGCGGGAACATCTATGGCCTGTTCTTTTAGATTCTGCTTGTACTTTACTCTATCCAAAAACGGAAATAGAATATGAAAACCGGCATCCAATGTTGTGTGATACTTGCCTAAGCGTTCTACAATCAGAGCAACCTTATGCGGAACAATTCGAATGCTTCTAAAAAGAGCAACAATAAAAACTATGGCAATGATTGCCGCAATAACAATCGGGATTATAAAATTAAGCATTTTGACCTCCCTGGATGACCTTCACTTCTTTTCCTGCTGTTTTAATAATGTCGGTAAAGGCTGCAAGGCCTGCAATGTTTTCGGGGTAAACCGAAACATTTGATTTTTTAATAATATGCTCGAATCTTTGAATATAGTTTTCCGCAAGACGGATACCCATAGCCGTTCTGCCTCCCGGCTGAGAAAGCGCATCTGCAATTAAACGCAAACCTTCGGCTGTCGCATTACTCGTTATCTCGATAGCCTTTGAGCGGCCTTCGGCAAGATTGATTCTTCGCTGCTTTTCGCCCATGGCCTTGTTTATAGCTTCTTTCTTTTTACCCAAAGAAATATTTATTCGGGACTGCTGTTTTCCTTCACTTGAAAGAATATTAGCCCGCTTTTCGCGTTCGGCCCTCATCTGTCTTTCCATGGCTTCGAGGATTGTGCGGGTAGGCGTAATATCCCGTATTTCGTAACGGGTAACCTTTATGCCCCAGTTGTCGGAGGCTTCATCGAGAGCCTTTACTATATTGTCGTTTAAGCCTTCTCTTCCGCAAAAAGTTTTATCAAGTTCAAGCTTTCCTATTTCGCTTCGCATAGTTGTCTTTGCAAGCTGGGCGACTGCATAGCGGTAATTATCGATTCCATAGCTTGCCTTAACCGGATCAAAGATTTTTAGATAAAGAATTCCGTCAACCTGTACCTGAACATTATCGGCTGTGATACAAACTTGAGGATCTACATCCAAGGCTTCTTCCTTTAGGTTTTGCTTATAAGCAATCCTGTCTATAAATGGAGTTAAGATATGGAAACCCGCAGTAAGAGTCCGCGAATATTTTCCAAGTCTTTCAATAACATAACTTTCCTGTTCCGGAACTACAACAGCTATCGAAAATAAAATAATAACCGCTACGACCAGAGCAACATATAAAGCTATCATCAGAGCAACCTCCTCATTTGATTTTTAGGTTAATAAAATTGATATTTTAATAACTTATAATTGATTGTAACTTGTTTTGTAAGATTTGTCTATAGTCGGAAAAAGGACGGGACTGACTAGTTTCTGAATGGACATCTAGCGCCTATACATTGATTGTTCTGTTTGTAGTGAGTGCAATGTATTTCCGATTTTTCCATATTTATATTAAAAATTTTTTTAATAAAATCTATAGCCGTAAGCAACGATACATAGGAATCTCTTTTGCAACATCTTGGCCCTCCAATATTTCCTATTGCTTCAAGTGATTTGGAAGTCATTTTATTTGAAAGTCCCCACGGCTCATTCTCAAGCGGTGTAGATTTAGAAATAATGGAAAGAAATATGCCTGTACTTATTCCTGCGCCGCAGGCTCCCCAAAATCCGCAAACGCCGCCCGGCACGCTTTTCCCCCGTTTTTGCATCTCAATTAGATCTTGTTCTAAATCAATATCTCCACCTGCATTTTTATATGCTGTCAATAGTGCAGAACCTACCATCACATGATGTTCAGGCCCGTGCATATGACAAAATGGTGCAGCCATCAGCTTTTCAATAATTTCAATAGGATTCTTACTTTTTTCATTTAAACAAATGCCTATAATTGAATCCATCCCTTTTGTATGACATTCATTACATACATAATGACCTTTTTCACATCTGGTTTTACTTAATTCTTTCTTACGGCAAAGTACACACTCCATCATCTCATCATATTCGAGATATTCCAGCGGAGCCTTACATACTATACATTCATCTTTCATATTTATTATTTTAGTTGTTTTTTATAAATTGTCTAGTATCCGGAAAAATGGTAATTCAATCAATGCTGAGATTATTAAAGAAAAAATATATAGAAGGATTTGCAATTCTATGCTATAATCACAAGCATGAAGCAAAACAATATTCCGCAGCAAACGCATTTTATCGGTGTCTTGTTGCCGGAGGATATAAGTCTCAGCCTTGAAGATTGCCGGCTATATATGAACAGGGCTTACGGGTGTAAGTCAGGACATGGTACACCAATCCATGTTACTCTTGTTCCTCCGTTCAGATTGCAAAAAGACTATTCAACGGATGATTTAATAAGAGCGATTGAAAAAGAAGTTTTGCCTAAGGGCTTAGGTTTTACCGCTCATATAGATAATTTTGATGCGTTTGGGGATAGAACTCTTTTTGCAAAAATAGTTGCAGATGAAAATTGGACAAGGCTCCGTGATAAAACAGTAAAAGCAATTTTGAACGCCTGTCCGGGTTCTACCAAGAAAGACCGGAGGCCTTTTCAGCCTCATGCCACTGTTTCAAATCGGGATATTCCGCCAGGGGTAACGGCAAAGGCCCTTCAGGTTATGAATGAACTGAATCTTGTTGAAGATTTTCCGGTTGATAACATCACGATTTTTGAACGGAAAGCCAACAGGTGGGAAGCGGCGGTTAGTATGGAGATGTCCATATAGGTCTAAATATAAAGTTGTCGAACAATTTTCTCTAAGTACAACTTTCTCCAAGTACCTTGACAATAAAACGAATTAGTTGTATATTTACATGTGTTAGCTAACGCTGTATACAAAAAGAGGAGACTTATGCCGAGGGACAAAACCGCCAATCATATAAAAATTATGGCCGCAGCAAAAGCCGAATTTATGGAGAAGGGCTTTGATAAGTCTTCTATGCGGAGTATCAGCAAACGCTGCGGTATGACGGCTGCGGGAATATATCGGCATTGTGTAGATAAAGAAGATCTCTTCGATCAAATTGTTGCTCCTGCAGTGGACCGCATAAATGCGTGGCTGGATGCACATGTTGCGCGATATGTGGGTGCGGTGAATCACAAGGAACACATTCAGTGGCGGGATTCTGAAATCGATATGATGCGCGAGATAATCTATCCGAATATGGAGGAATATCATCTATTACTGGCAAAATCGCGGGGGAGTAAGTATGAGAATTTCCTCCACGATCTTACAGAGGGGCAGCAAACGCAGCTTTTAAAATATCTGCCGCTGTTGAAAGCGCAAGGATACGCCGTGAAAGACATAGATTCAAAGGAGCTGCATCTTCTGCTTTCGGCATATACGACCGCTCTTTTTGAACCGGTTATCCATAATTACAGTTTGGAAGAAGCATTACATTGTCTGAAAGCGGTGGAGGCATTCTTTGTTCCGGGTTGGAAGCAGTTGTTCGGGTTTTAATAACTTGCATAATTGAATTAGGATAAAGGCTCACCGCCTGTCTTTGTTTATAAAAATGGGCGATGGGTTTAAGTGAATGTTAGCTAACGCTAACTATTATTTGTTAGCTAACAAAAGGAAGTTTGCTTATGAAGGAAAAGGAAAAAAGTCCTTCGCCTATCGCGTGGGCGTTGGGACAAACAGGGGAACACAAAGGACAATATGTTTTGAGTGTTATCCTCGCAGTCATCGGCGTGGCCTTTTCCATCGCACCGTATTTTGTTGTTGCCGGCATCGTACACGGTTTGATGGGCGGAAACAAAGACCTATCATATTATATGATACGTTGTCTGATTATCGCAGCGTTTTGGTTTTGCCGTGTACTGTTTCATGCGCTTAGCACATCGAAAAGTCATAGGGCAACGTTTGCGGTGCTTGCTGAACTCCGAAAACGCTGCACGGAAAAACTGACAAGAATGCCGCTGGGGGCGGTGCTGGAGCAAAGTTCCGGGGCGCTCAAAAATACACTCATCGAACGTATCGACAGCATTGAAACAACACTGGCTCATATCGTTCCGGAGTTCACTGCAAATTTATTGATCCCCATTATTATTTTGATCTACATTTTTACAATTGACTGGCGTATGGGGCTGGCTTCTCTTGCAACGATACCGGTTGGCTTTTTCTGTTACGGTCTTATGATGAAGGGCAGTCCTCAATTTTATCAACGCACGGTTACAGCCACAAAGGCGCTCAATGATACGGCGGTTGAATATATCGGCGGTATTCAAGTCATCAAGGTTTTCGGGAATACAAAAAGTTCCTACGACCGCTTCGTGCATGACGCCTATGAAGCCGCTCACAGCTATATCGATTGGATGCGCTCCTGTATTCTCACCTTTACATTCGCCACGGTAATCATGCCCGCCACAATGGTTTCCGTGCTCCCCATCGGAGGTCTTTTGGTAAAGGGAGGATATCTTTCTCCGCAGAATCTCGTAACAATTATTATTCTGTCTGTAGGCATCATCACACCGCTTATAACCTTGATGAGTTATTCGGACGACTTTCGAACCATGGGAACCATCTTCGGTGAAGTTCAAAGTATTCTGTATGCTCCCGAAATGGAGCGCCCGTTAGACGGAACTGTTCCAAAGAAAAACACGTTGAAGCTGCAGGATGTTCATTTCTCGTATAAAGAAAAGGAAGTGCTTCACGGTATTTCTATGGAAATCCCGGAGGGCAGCTTTATTGCGCTGGTCGGTCCTTCCGGCAGCGGAAAGAGTACCATTGCTCGTCTCATCGCTTCGCTCTGGGATGTGAGCAGCGGCTCAATTTTGCTGGGGGATACGGACATTCGTGAAATTCCGCAAGAAGCATATTCGGATAAGATTGCCTTTGTCTCGCAGGATAATTATCTATTCAACATGACGGTCAGGGAAAATATCCGCATCGGACGGGCGGATGCAACGGATGCGGAAGTGGAGGAAGCGGCAAGACACAGCGGTTGTCATGAATTTATTTTGGAACTGGAGAATGGTTACGATACCGTGGTAGGCACTGCCGGCGGGCATCTTTCCGGCGGCGAGCGGCAGCGTATTTCCATTGCCAGAGCAATGCTGAAAGCGGCGCCCATTATCATTTTGGATGAGGCAACCGCATACACCGATCCTGAAAACGAAGCGGTTATTCAGCGCTCTATCTCTAAGCTGACGGAGGGTAAGACGCTCATCGTGATTGCGCACCGGCTCTCGACGATTACCGCTGCCGATTGTATTTATGTAATCAAAGACGGCACCGTTGATGACAGCGGAACCCATGATGAGCTTTTGTCTCATCACGGGTTATATGAAACGATGTGGAATGCACATATGGAGGTGAAAGATCATGCTTAAAGTTATTAGAAAGTTTTTTGCGTTTTGCGGTGAAGAAAACCGCCGGAAATTCATCACTTCCATTCGGCTCAATGTTATTCAGGCTCTGTTTGAGGCGCTAAAGATTCCGGCGATTGCAGTGATGATTCGGGCGCTGATGAACGGAACGGTAGAAACAAAGGATATCCTACTCTCGTTAGGGATTATGCTGATCAGCATTGCCGGATCGGGATTGCTAAAATCAAAAGCCGTTATGTTGCAGACCGAAGGGGGTTATGACACTTGTGCGAAAAAGCGGGTGGAGATTGCGGAGCACATGCGGTATCTTCCGATGGGATACTTTAACGCCAACAGCCTCGGGCAGATTACATCTATTACAACTAACATAATGGAAAGTCTTGAAAATATTGCGACTCGTGTGGTAATGCTTGTCTGCGATGGCTTGCTTACAACCTCGCTTATTGTCGTCATGCTGTTTTTCTTCGACTGGAGAATCGCCTGTGTGCTGCTCTGCGGTTTTTCGCTGTTTCTTTTTGCAAACAGCCGTCTCCGGATTGCTTCCGAAAAGGTGTCGGGAAAAAAGATACGCGCAGATGAAAGGCTCGTAGAAAAAGTTCTGGAATACTTGCAGGGTATGACCGAGGTTAAGGCTTACCGGTTGACGGGAGTTAAGAGCAAGGAATTAAATGAGGCCATCTCGGAAAATAGTAAGATCAATATCGATATGGAAATGACACTGGTGCCCCGCATAGCATTGCAGAGTTTTATCGCCAAGCTTACCGGTGCGGCAATGGTAGCTTTTTCATGCGCATTTTATTGTGCCGGAAGTATGGACGCGCTGAATGCTGTTGTCATGGTAATCTCCGCATTTATCATCTATACCAGTTTGGAAACGGCAGGACAATACTCATCACTGCTGCGCGTGGTTGATATGAGTGTTGACCGGGCGCAGGAAATTCTGAACACGCCGCAGATGGATATATCCGGAGAAACGATTGAACCGGCAGTGCGTGATATTGTTGCGCAGGATATCGCATTTTCGTATGAGAAGCGAAAGATTATCGACGGGATTTCATTGCATATCCCTGAAAAGACCACGACGGCGATTGTCGGTCCTTCCGGCGGAGGAAAAACCACCTTGGTAAATCTGCTTGCACGGTTCTGGGATGTAGACGGGGGAACCGTTATGCTGGGAGACCGGAATGTGAAGGATTACGATATGGATTCTTTGATGGCGAATTTCAGCTTTGTGTTCCAATCGGTTTATTTATTTCACGACACCATTGCCAACAATATCCGCTTTGGTCAGCCCGGCGCTCCGATGGAGGATGTGATCGCTGCGGCAAAAAAAGCCTGCTGCCATGACTTTATCTCAAGCCTTCCCCACGGATACGATACGGTTGTCGGTGAAGGCGGCGCAAGTCTTTCCGGCGGCGAAAAGCAGCGCATCTCCATTGCCCGCGCCATGATGAAAAACGCACCGGTCATCTTTTTGGATGAGGCAACTGCCAACATTGATCCCGAAAATGAAAATGAGCTGATGCGCGCCATCCAAGCGCTCACCGCCGAAAAGACCGTCATCATGATTGCTCATCGGCTGAAAACCGTAGAGAGAGCCGATCAGATTATCGTCGTAGACCGCGGCAAGATTGTGCAGCAGGGCACACATGCCGAACTGATGGAGCAGGACGGCATATACCGAAACTTTATCGGCGAGAGGCGCGAAGCTGCAAGCTGGAAGGTACATAAATAATTATATGGAGGTTCCCCTCACTGCGTTCGGGGCGCTACGTCCGCTGTTCCGCTGCCGCTCCATTCCTCCACTGCGTTCCGGAACGCCTACGGCGCAGCTACCATCGCTAACCTGGGGGGATCTGACAGTGGAGAAAAGCTTAAAAAATGGTATAATATTAGCAAATATGTAGAGAGAAAACTTTGAAGAAAAAGGTGGTGAGTTCGTTTGCTGAACTCAATAATTGGAACTTAGAAAGCAAAGAAATAAATCAAGTGTATAAGTTGGCGAGTAAATTTATTAGCTGACACATGAGAAGTTGTGGAGGGTGAGTGAGATTGTAAATAAATTGAGATATGGAAATACAAACACTTTTTTAATTAAAGGAGATACCGGTAATCTACTTTTTGATACTGATTATGCGGGCACAATGCGGGCTTTTTATAAGGAAATAAAGAGGCATAAAATTAGTCTTAGTGATATCACGAATTACAGACTTTTTTAACTTCCTAGTTTATCTTGGACAGATGTGATATCAAATAAATGTTAGGGGTGGGCGTTTGAATAAATACAGCCGAATACTAAATAAAGAAGTGAGAATATACAAAGAATGGGTTTATAAGCATTATTCTGAGATGACTGAAGATACTGATAATGGAGAATTTCTAGGTCCTTCTTTTAATAGAATGAGAGAATCTGCAATCTCATTTGTAAAGAATGTAGAAGTAAAAGATGTTACCGAAACTGATTTAGAATCTATACTTTATTGTGTAGCCAGGGACAATGAATGCGAATATTTGGCTGACTTTATTTCGTCATATAAAGAATGGTTTAAATATTTGATTGAAAGATGTATAGATTCAATTTATACAACTGCGAAGTGGCAGCTAGTAAAAAGATTGCCAGTTTATAAAGATGATAGTTCAGTTACTGATTGGGTATTCAAGTATATAAATGTAGATGATGAATATACACAGAGAATGTCTTTAAGTGCTTTAAGTGAGATAGATTATAAAAAAGCAGAACAGTATGCGATTGAATTTTGGGAAAGAGACAAATATAAGGGTGATACCTATGCTGAAGAGTATCAAAAAATAATGGCACTCAGTGTTCTTTATAAAATAAAATCAGATAAATTAAGCGAATATATTGAAGCGGCGAGACAATTAGACTTTGTTTATTTGAAAGAGAATTCAGATGAGATTGCAAATTCTGGACTGATACAATAAAAGGGCAACCGCCCTTAAAAAAACCAAATCAAACAGCAGCTAAAAAAAGTGTTGCTTAAATACATTTGGGATGTTCAGGTACTGAACTACTATTGACTATTCTATTCAGAAAAAATTATAATAGCAAAAAGGAGATATCATGGGAATTTTATCTATGCCAATGTTTAAAGGCGATAGCGGGTATTCATTGGAGAAAGTTATCGAGGATTTAAAATCATATTGGGGTCTTACGGTTGATCAGATAGAGGGTGATGATACTACCGCTTCATTTGAAATCGGCGAAGAATGTGTAGTCATTGGGTTGATGCCTGCACCCATACCCGCTGAAGAATTTGAATCCATGTACAGCTATTCTTACCTTTGGAAAGATGCGGAGAAAGAGGTAAAAGAACATACACAGCATGCAATAGTTTCAGTTTTAGCTGACAATACATCGGCAGTGGAAAGGTACTCTCTGTTAACTAAAGTGAATGCTTCTATTTTGAGAACGTGTGAAACGGCAATAGGGGTATATCAAGGTGAATCGACACTGTTACTCCCAAAAAATCTTTATCTTGATTTTGCTCATTTTTTATTGGAGGATATGTTACCAATTCAGCTGTGGGTGTATATCGGGATTATCAATGGAGATAAGAAAAGCAGTGCTTATACATATGGGATGAAAGAGTTCGGTAAATCCGAAATAGAAATAATCGATGCACATATGAAAGGTAGTGAAGTATATGATTTTCTATTATCTATCCTTGAGTACGTTTTAGAACAAGATGTAACGCTGCACCACGGAGAAACCATAGGATTTACCGAAGAACAGAAAATTAAAATCACAGAATCGGAAGCAATTTATTTGGATGGCACATCATTAAAGTTGGAATTATGACCCTGTCAGGAAAATTGTGTAAATGGATATGTACGTATTAGCAGATTGGAACCCGTTTGTCAAATAGTATGGCAAACTGATATTTGCTACAAAAGGTTTTTATTGGAGGTTAAACTATGAAAAAAATGGAACATCAATACTTCGGTCAGTTGAATCTTGCGATAACAGACGATGTGGTGGATGTAATTTGGGAAAAAGAGATTCAGGGGATAGATAAATAAAGGAACGATAAAAGAGAAGAGTACTTATGGTAGACTCAAATAACTACTGGGCTCTATTTGAGAAGGAAGGAAGAGGAGCTCCTCTTAGCCTTTCCGAAGGGATTATGCATACAGAATTCCAGAAAAAGAATCCTTTCGCCCCCTTACCTTCAGATTATGGAGACTGGAGGACTTCTGTCAATGCTCCTGTAGAGCTCCCCAAACAGCTTTGGTTTGTAACAAGAGATAGAGTGTATAACTTTGATTTACGCTTTAATAGTGCAGGATTTATAGTATCCCATGTTTTTCTTGGGTTATTACAGAGGCATACCTCTACACCGTATGTTTCAACTCCAGTGTATATGGTAAATAAGTTTGGAGATAGTGTCGCTAAAAAAGAGTATTACTACATCCGCTTCTATAATTATACAGACTTAATTGACCATACGTCATCTAATATTGTTTATGACAAGAAAGGCTTTATAAAGAAGCCTATAGAGCTACACTTAAGGACAGATATATCCCAACAGGTATTTATGACAGATAGTAGCTACTTCTTCAACAGGCTATTTTGTACTGATGAGTTTCGAAAAGCTTGCTTGGAAGCTTCTATTTATGGGGTGGAATTTGTGGAAGCGTTAAAAGCTGGAATCTATAAGCCATAATACTCTCAAGATAGTACGACTCGTATTGGGATTGTAGGTAATCCTACTGATTAGAATTATCCGCCGAGTAAGCGAGGCGAAGAAAAGTCATTGGGTTCTTAAATCCTCCCTTAGAGCTATCGCTTGCTCTTGTAGCTTAATGAGGAGCACGGAATACTTCTCGAGCTTGGCGAGCATTCGTTGAGCCGTGGCTACGGAGTGGTAGCTGTTCAGCGTCTTCACGGCTTCGTTGTAGAGGATGCCGATCTGCTGGATAGAGGCGATGATGGAAGACAATTCACGGAGATGCGAGTCTGTCCGAAAAATTGTGTAAATGGATATGTACGTATTAGCAGATTGGAACCCGTTTGTCAAATAGTATGGCAAATTGATATTTGCTGCAAAAAGTTTTCATTGGAGGTGAAACTATGAAAAAAATGGAACATCAATACTTCGGTCAGTTGAATCTTGCGATAACAGACGATGTGGTGGATGTAATTTGGGAAAAAGAGATTCAGGGGATAGATACCTGTCTTTGGCTCGGCAAAAATGTAGAACTGTCTACCGGCATGCTCGACCTTTATGCACAGTTTCTTGAGAACATAGACGATAAAATAAAAGAAGCAAGAAAAGCACTTATAGCATATTTAAAAGATGACAGTTACTATATCGACTTTCATATTGAAGAATGCGGACTAGAAGATTTGCCGAGCGATATTACCGAGTTTGTAAGTAAAATGACGGTAACGAATGTATCCTTATGGATTGACAGTGAACAGCCGCACATCGCAATGGATTTTATGATTGCACCTGATGAAAGCGATGAAATACTCTGCGTAAAATTCGGTGAAGATGCAAAGATCATAGCCATTGATTGGGAAAGTTAATTGGTGTTGTAGCTAAAGAGATTGAAAATGAAGAAGAGAAAAAAATGATAGTTACAAATTTAAGTTTTAAAGAGAAGAATATGAAAAAATTCATATCAAATAAATGTTAGGGGTGGGCGTTTGAATAAATACAGCCGAATACTAAATAAAGAAGTGAGAATATACAAAGAATGGGTTTATAAGCATTATTCTGAGATGACTGAAGATACTGATAATGGAGAATTTCTAGGTCCTTCTTTTGATAGAATGAGAGAATCTGCAATCTCATTTGTAAAGAATGTAGAAGTAAAAGATGTTACCGAAACTGATTTAGAATCTATACTTTATTGTGTAGCCAGGGACAATGAATGCGAATATTTGACTGACTTTATTTCGTCATATAAAGAATGGTTTAAATATTTGATTGAAAGATGTATAGATTCAATTTATACAACTGCGAAGTGGCAGCTAGTAAAAAGATTGCCAGTTTATAAAGATGATAGTTCAGTTACTGATTGGGTATTCAAGTATATAAATGTAGATGATGAATATACACAGAGAATGTCTTTAAGTGCTTTAAGTGAGATAGATTATAAAAAAGCAGAACAGTATGCGATTGAATTTTGGGAAAGAGACAAATATAAGGGTGATACCTATGCTGAAGAGTATCAAAAAATAATGGCACTCAGTGTTCTTTATAAAATAAAATCAGATAAATTAAGCGAATATATTGAAGCGGCGAGACAATTAGACTTTGTTTATTTGAAAGAGAATGCAGATGAGATTGCAAATTCTGATTAATTTTCTAATTTTCTCACTAGGAGGTAGATTGAAAAGTAGCTAACTTAATGCAGCATTCAATCCGTGAACTCATCGAGGCGTAACAGGTGTATAAAGATTTTTCAAACGAATCTTTTAAACCAAGTATCCAAAAAATTCATTTGTTCTTCAGTATGAAACCAATGCTCTCCCTCATCAAAAACCGTTAAGTTCGCATGTATTTTATTCGCAAAATTCGTTATTGTTTCTAAAGAAGTCATATCGTCTTTTTTACCGTAAAGAATGCCGGTAGGAATGTTCCATGCTATAGGATTTTTTCTGACAAAAGAAAGATATTCCCACGATAAGGGTTCGCCGAACTGAATGTTGATGACTTTTTTTAGTCTAAGTTCTTCTTCGGATATCTTTGCCCGTTTCATCATGTGTAAAATGATATTTTCCATATCGACAATGGGAGAAACAAACAGTGCTTTTTTGATCGGTTTTTCCGATAAGGCCAACATAGAAAGGTAAGCCCCTATACTGTTTGCAATTAATAAGATTTCATTATATTTCGGAATAAGGGAATCAAAATAGTTTTGAAATTCCTCACATGCCTGCCAAGGTAATTCCGATTTATAATCAAACCCTAAAACCTCATAATCGTCATTAAAAAACTTTTTATAGTAAAGCGCTTCGTCGGCAGAACCGCCTTTTCCGTGTATATATACAACTGCATTTTTCATTCAAAGTACCTCCATTAATTAAAAATAGCTATAACCGTGATTATTACCAATATCATGTATTAAATCGTACATGTGAAATTTTTCTCCGCAATTGCGGACTCTATCAAGCTTCATTCCAAGATGTTGATATCTTAAACTCTTATCCTTATCGTCGGTGTCAAGAATAATAGGAACCTTTTTTTCATTAGCTAATTCATAGACAAAGTCCATCATTTTTCTCATGTATCCTTGATTTTGATATTCCTGACATACTACCAATACTTCTATTCTGATAAATTTTCGTTTAGCTTTACGCATTCGGGTCTCAATTGTATTGCCGTCCGAAAAGCACGCAGATATAAAAGCCTTCATTTTCTTCCATCCGCCAAGAGCTTTCTTTTCGGCAATTATCATTTTGATACCATCGATGAACCTGATTTTTCCAAGTCCGTTTCCTGCTAATATCAGATATCCTTCTCTGTTTGGGGATGTTGTGTAAAGTAAGCCGCTATTATATGCAGCTTGAACGATTGCATGTATGTATACAAACATATTTTCGCGATTTGATATGTATTTAAGTAAGCCCTTATCATCGCTATTATACTTA
The DNA here is from genome assembly GCF_024400535.1 of Treponema denticola. Taxonomy (NCBI): domain Bacteria; kingdom Pseudomonadati; phylum Spirochaetota; class Spirochaetia; order Treponematales; family Treponemataceae; genus Treponema; species Treponema denticola. The sequence continues at coordinate 2,684,751 of NZ_CP038800.1, read as the reverse complement.
TAATCATAAAATGCATCCGCTATCCGATGAGATATAGCTTCAATTTCGTTTTTTGACAGCTCATTTAGTTTTTGCATTTTTACGTCCTTTCTTTTTCTATAAAAGTAAATCTGATGTTCCATATGGTATTAAAGCAGGCTGCAATTACCTTACAGAACCGTTCCGGCAGCATTTTTACTTGTTCAATAATTGTTTCGTAGGATATTGGGGCTCATCCTTTCGTAATTATAATTTAGTTATTTTCTGTATTTTCTTTGTTCTCATGTTTAGTTATTCCAAGCTTCTTGGCAAATTCTCCTATTTTTTCATTTTTATCTATCTTTATTCTAATATTTTCTTTAAATGTCTCTTGGTCTGATTCATCTGCTTTTTGTATTGTTTTTTTAATAGTTTCCAAAAAATTTAACAAGATTTCTATATGTGAATCAATAACATCCGTAGGGAATACTGTACGCAAGGACTCTTTGTTTTCTTCAAGTTTTCCATATTTTAGTAAGAATGAACCTATAACCGAGAATATATCGGAGGTCATAGTTACTTCTCCGCGCGTAAAGATATCTCGTATATTTTTTGCACCTGTCTGTAATGGATGTTTATCATTTTCAGCTTTACTGATAAGGTACTTAATTTGTTCAGAGCAATTTGTAAAACCTGATTCTGACTTTATAAAATTTTTAATAACTTCTTCCAATGCTTCAACAGCATAATGCGGTAGCGTACTGTATTCGATTGTTTGATAAGCAAAGCCTTCAGTTTTGATTTCTTCAATCCATTGTTCTTTAGTAAGGTTCTTAAAGTACTCATCAAGTATATTCATACAATGTTGTGTCAACTTATTATTAATGTCTTCAGTACTTACAGCTTTAAAAAATTCAACGGGTATATTTGTTATATTAGATATAGTAATATCTTTGATTGCATACTCACTCCATCCATTTAAACGAGAAATCAATACTTCATGGGCAAGTCCTAGTTTTTTACTAATAACATCATACTTATTTAATATTTCTTCTATATCTGCAGTAGATATACCATAGTGGTTTTCAGTAAGTTTTTGTGCAACGTGTTTATAAAGTGGAAAATTCATTTCCGACAGATTAATAAGAATATCTCCATAAGTTGTGTAGTACTCAATTCTTTCCGAAATCTTTGCAGTGGTATTATCATCAGTGCTTTTAAAAATATTCTCAAAATAGCTTTGATATGAAAATTGATCAAATCGTGCAATTCTCATACAAATTAAGTCATAGTAAAAATCATTTTTAGTATCCCAACCAGTAAAGAGGGAGTATATATTGCTATCCGATAAGAGACCTTGTGGAACATGACGTTCCAATTCTTTTAATCGGGTGTATAATATTTCAATATATTCTTTATTGCTCTGATTACTTTTAATGCTATCAATTAGTTTTGATTTGTATTTTTTAAAGGTATAATTTTCTACAATATGCGGTATAAATGTAACTTCCTTTAGTTTTTCAATCTCCAGTTCAGATAAATATGTATCAAGTTCATTATTGTCACAGCTAATTCTATAACTATTGATTTTGGATTCAGCAAGATTAATAAAGGCGATGAACTGTTCAATACTTAGTTTTTTTGAAGTGAGATAAGAAAATACATCAATATTTTTTAATTCAGAAATTTTTTTAATATCACTATAATATTGCTTAGGATTAAAATTCTTATCATTTGCTAATGTGTCTACAATAGCTTTTAGATATTGTATAGGTGTTTCAATATGTTTAAGTAATATATACTGATAATTTTCAAGTTTTATTTCTGCTTTACCTCTTGCTTTATTGTAAAGAACTCTCCAAATATGTTTGACATACGGATTGTTCGTCTTATCATCAAAAATATCGCTAATAACTTCTACAGCATTACCGATGCTGGTAACGAGCGGTACGGCAGATTCTAATACATCAATAAAAAGGGAAGATTTACTGATTTCTTTAACGGTATTTATATCTTTATTATCAAGCGACTGCTTAAGTTTTTCCTTAAATATAACACTCTCTACTTGCTCTGGCGGTAGCTGGTAATACAACGCTGCAAGATATTTTGCTAAGTCACTATCATTTTTGTATAAGAATTCAATAGCACCTAAAAAGGTAGGCGAGAAGATCTCAATAATACCTTTTTCGGTTATACTTTGCTTACCGAATATGTATAACGCAATGTATTGATAAGGTATGGTATCTTTTACAATTTGTTTAATTGTTACTATTTCATTTATAAATGCAATAATTTTTCGAGGCGATTGTTCTATTGTGAGCATGTCATATATTTGCATGACATTTTCATAGTTATTTTGATCAATTATATCTCCAAATGCTTCATGCCACTGCATTCTAAAATAACCTTTCCAGTCCGACATAATAGGCGGCGATACTCTATAAACAACATCAAAGGTTTTATTGATAAAATCATCACCATAGCATATGTATTTATCTGCAGAAGTATTTTCTTTTTCTGTCTTAGGTATTTGTATATCTTCTTTCTTAAAAGCATTTCGTATATGCATTCTATCAAAAGGAACAATAACCCATATATGTTCGTATCTTTCTTCTGCGAAAAAACTATGAATAGATGACCAAAGTTCTTGCACCTTATCCGATGGAAGTCTATCCATATTATCAAAAATGATTATGAGATTATTGTTATCACATAATGTCTCGGATATATCTTTTATCCATTTTTTAAACTTTCGAGAATCGGGAATTGATTCCGATATGCTCTCGTACGATATTATATCATTTCTATCTTTCGTATAAAAAGAAAATAAAGCTGAAAAGGCTTCTTTAATAGAACGGGTCTTACATACTTTATAAATAAAAAAAAGGACAAGGAGCATTGCAAATACAATGTATGTATACGTTGTAATATTTTCTGTATTTACTTTGAGTACTTTTAATATTGAAGTTATTATAGGGGGGAATATTATCGTTAACAATGCAATCACCATTCCACCGCTAAACTTTGGAATGGTCTTGGACTCAACCACCTTTGTTTTAGATAATAATTCTGACAATCTTTTTTCCCAATTTTTTGGATGGTCAACTTTTTTATTTGTTTTATCTTTAACCAGAAACTCGGTTAGATTTTCTAAAATCGCACGTCTTTGAATATCTTCTTGATGTCCCCATGCATCATATAGAAAAAAATGATATTTTTCACTCTCTTGTTGATTAAGCTGCTTTTCTACTATCTTTAACAGGTTTGATTTACCGGAGCCCCAAGAGCCATCAAGACCTATCATGCGGCAATCAGGATTATTTTTTATAGTATCACAAATATTTGCTGCAATTGTTGTATGTGCTTTACCGGCAAATAAATCTTCTGCACAAGGCATATTCTTGATAAGTTTAGGATATACGTTTGTTTCTGCATTCGTGTTATCTTCCATAATTTTCCTACTTCCCCTCCACAACCTTCACCTCATCCTCAGTCAGCCCGTACAGCCCATAAACAACAGCATTTATCTGCTTATCCAAAACATCAACCCTTTGCTGCAAGAATTTTTTATCAGAATCGGAGATTGCACTGTTCAGCTGTTCCTGTGCAGTAGCATAGATTTTGCAAGTCGTGTAAGCATTTCTATGTGTTCTGTATTCAGTTCCGGTAAAGGGAAAGGTTCAAGATATTTTGTTTTAAATCGAAAAAAGCCTCCACGTAGTGAAGTACCTGTCTGTTGTAGAAAATACCATGTTACCTTTGAGTTCAATATAGCAAGATAAGCATAATATCTATCCTCATTGCTATCATTAAGAATTAAGCCATACGAAGTATCGTTGTAGTAATATTTACCTTCTGAATCAAAACACATTGAAGTTCCAAAGCAAATATCGGGTGTAAGTATTTTTTTACTGGACAATATATGAGTATTTCTTGCATTCCATAAAGCGTACCATATCGGATACTTCATAGAGGCAGTTCCCCGTTTTGAAAGACGTGCTTTTATTGATTTGAAATATTCATAGCATTTTGGAAAATTCGTTTTCATTTCATTTTCTGTATAGAAAATAGTTTTCCCATTCGCACTATGATAAGGATAAATAATATATTCCTTTTTATTCATAAAGTTATATCTATTAATAGTTTTACCCGTAAGAATAGGCGTGCAAACACTTTTCTCGATTTGAATATATGTTTCAGTTATAGAATTATAACCAGTAATATATTGCTCGTCTAATCTACAATCGGAGAGATAAAATGCTTTATTATCACCGCTTACAATTCCTTGAAATATACCATGAAAAACATCCTTAACGGTGAACTTTTGCAATCTCAGTTTATCGATAAGGGCATTATCAACTGAAGATGCTAACTGCCAAGGGGCGCTGTCTTTCAAAACATCCAACGATAAAATATCAAAATGTAATTTTTCAGCTATCTTTTCAGGTTCAGTCTTAATAAACCTAAATGTATCATTATTATGTGAAAGCTCAATAATACAGGTATACACAGAAGCGGCATTAAACACGAGATGCGATTCAAAGTGAACAATGCTTTTTAGAGCACGATTATCATAAATAAATTGTCTTATACCGGTTCCAAAATCACTATTGATAAATTTATGAGGAAGAATAAAAGACTGTATGCCCTCTTTATTCAACAAATTAAATCCTTTTTCCATGAAAAGAATGTAAAAATCAAATCGTCCCGTTGCTGCCTTATATTCCTTTTCGTAGAATTTTGCTTCTTCTTCATAATTTTCACGAAGTCCCTGTACTCTCAAATACGGCGGATTCCCAATCACGCAGTCAAAACCGCCGTGTGCAAAAATATCAGGGAACTGTACATCCCAGTCAAAGGCATTCACCTTGCGCTGCTCCTCTATACCGAAAAGCGTTAAATCTTTACCGGCGTAATAATCCGTTCCGATAAGGCTGTTTCCGCATTTAATATTGTGCGACATATCCGGTAAAATTTTTGCCTGTATGTCGCTCGTTCTGAACAGTGCAGCCTGTCCCGTTGCGGAAAGCGCCTTGCCCTCATTTTCCAAGAGCTTCAAAAAGAGCGAAAGCTTTGTTACCTCCACCGCCTGTGCGTCGATATCCACACCGTAGATATTGTTTAGTAAAATACGTTTTTTCTCTTCAATGCTCAGCTTATACCCTTGCGTTGCCGCATCTTTGTAGATAAGCCCCTTCTTCTCTGCCTGCGCACGCCGCGCTTCCGCATAATACCAATCCAAGTGCCAGTCCAGCAAATACTGATACGCCCCGACAAGAAAGCTCCCGGAACCGCAAGCGGGGTCTACAAAGCTCAAACTCTTTACTTCATCAGGCGTTTTGCCTGCAAGCTTTTTACCGATTGTGTTTTCAACGATGTATTTAACGATATAAGGCGGCGTATAATACACACCCCCAGCTTTTTGTACTTCCGGCTTTTCAAGAATTTCTATGCTGTGCCCGTTCTTCGTTTTGCGCGTAAAGCGGATAATCTTTCCCAAAAAGCGTTCATAAATGGAACCGAGTATTTCAACTGGCAGCACACTCAACTCATACTGACATTCAGGATAATAGAGCGCATTGATAATACTGATAAGCGTTTTATCCGCAACAGCAAGCCCGTCAAGCCATGTATCGGAAGCAAAAGGCCCCGCATTAAATTTAGCATTCGCACTTTCAAAAAGCTTCTGCACATTTTTATAAATATTCGTTTTTTGTGCCGCAATTTTTTTAAGCTGATTTCCTTCTTCGATTTCTTTATCTTCACAAATCCGCAAAAAGAGAATCCTATCGATAATTTTTTGCACGGCAGCCGTCAAATTGAATTCATCGATTCCTTCGTTATGCAGAGCAATATCTTCGGCAAGCACTGTACGCCATTTTTCGATCATATTCAAAATGTCATCGTCAACGGTTGCCGTTCCCCGCTTATCCTTATTGCCTTCGTGATAAGTATCGAAGGTGCCGAGGTCAACGGCATCCCAGCTGATTTTATTGTACAACTCTTCAAATTTTTCGGTGAGCTTATCGTAGGTTAGATACTCAATGCGGGCAGTTGAAGCAGTGTCTTTTTCGGACGGCTTAATCCGCGTGTCGTAAATTGCCAATTCCTGAAAGTCCGTAAGCACCGCAATCGGCATCTTCGATGTATACGCATACCTCCGCACCTGAAGTGCAGGTTCAGGATTTGTTTTAAGGTCAACGCTCGGCTGTTTTGCTTCCACATACATCTTCCGCTCGCCCCCGTAACAGAGCGTATAGTCGGGATGCTTTACCTGACCGTTCATCACTACGCGGTCTTCGGTAATGACCTCCTGCCGGTCATGCCGCGCACCCTTCTCGTTTTTGACATCCCACTTCAGGCATTCAAGCAGCGGATCGATAAACTTATTGCGCACTTCGCTTTCCACAAAATTCTTGGAAAGATAAAATACCTCATTTTCTTTAAAGTGATTTACCAGCTGCGTCACACGCTCCTTGCGTTCAGCCATCGTCATGTCTTTTGCCTTAATGGACACCTCGACTACTCCTATTATTTGTATATTTAGGGTATTATAGCACACTTATAAGGATTTAGTAAAGAAGAAAATTTAGAGACGAAAAAACTTATAGAAATAGGGAGCGGTTAAGAATTAATCCTTCCTAAAAATCCCCAGTGTTTCAATGTGGTGAGTTTGAGGATAAAAATCGAATAGAAAATGTTTTTCTAACTTGTAGCCGGATACAAGAAGGTTTGCCGTGTCGCGGGCGAAGGTTACGGGGTCGCAGGAGATATAAAAAATCTGACGGGACCCGCTTGAGCAAAACCAAGACAGGGCTTCCTTATCGATGCCGCTCCTCGGAGGGTCTACAAATACCGTATCGAATTTCAATTTTGATTCTTTTGTTTTTGCCCAATTTTTTCCGTCCAAGGCATGATAAAAAATTTTAGGGAAACCGTTTTCTTTTTTTTCTCTGACAATTCCGTTTGATGAGCTGTTTATCAAAAAATTTTCTTGGGCATAAGCGAGAGCGTGTTTATTATGTTCTACAAGGTGAATCTCTTTTGCCTGATCATAAGCAAAGAGAGAAAATGTTCCCACACCTGAATAAAAGTCCAAAACAGAATTTGAAATTTCTGCGTATTCAAAAATCGTGTTTATCAGTTTTTCGGTCATTTCCAAATTAGATTGAAAAAAGCCCAAGGGATTAAATTTAATCCTTTTTCCTGCAAGCCTTACCTCACAGTCTTTTGCATTATCTTGGGTAAAAATTTTTTCTCCGTCCGAAAAAATATGGATTCTCGAATTCGGAGTATATTCTTTTAAATTCGATTTTAAAAGATTTCTTATTGCAGGTACTGCAATAGGGCAATCCTTTATCTTTACCGAACCGTAACTTTTATTTTCTTTTAAAGAAAGAGAGCCGTCCTCGTCAATGTAAAACTGAAAGCGGGCTCTATAATCCCAGTCCGGGCCGCTTACAAAAATACTTTTTCCAAAAAGATTCTTTTCAAGAGCTTGCTTTTCAAAAACAGCTTTTTCCTTATATAAACCCAAGGCTCTATCAAGGGCTTCAAGGGCCATGCTTTTTCTTAAAAAATGCTGGTATTTGTCATCGGCTGTTTGGAGGTTACAGCCCCCGCAAACATAAAAGTGTGGGCACCTAGGTTCTACTCTGTGGGGAGAGTCTTCTAAAATTTTTTCGATTTTTCCTTCGGTATAATTTTTATGTTCTTTTACGATGGAAATTTCCAAAACCTCATCGGGAAGAGAATAGGGAACAAAAACGGTTTTGCCGTCTTTTAAGGAAGCTATACATGAAGCGCCGAAAACCATCTTTTTTGTTTTTACGATTTCTTTTTGCATAATTTTTATTTTCTAATTAGCCTGACTATCTTGCAGAGGCGGAAGGTCGGGATGGAGTGCCCGTAAATTTTCGTAAAACCTGTCTTCAATCTTTATACCGTTTTTTGAAGTTGTTCCGAGTTTTCTGTCCTTTCGGATTGAGCCGTGAAAATCGCTTCCGGCAGTTATGGGCATATCGAGGGATGCCGCCAGTTTTTCAAGCCTTTTACAATCATTGTATTTTGTCGAAGAATTCCAAGCTTCAAGCCCCACAAGGCCCTGTCTTTTAAAATCGGCTATAACATCGGGAAGGGAAGACCAAGACAAATACAGGGACATAGGATGAGCTAAAACGGGAATCCCTCCTGCAGATTTTACGGCAGAAATTGCCGCTGCAAGGTCTGCATTTTCTTTTTCTTCAAAAAAAGGCCTTCCCTTTGCAAAATACTTATCGAAGGCATCCTGATTTTTTTTGACCATTTTATGAGCTGCCATGTAGGCCGCAAAATGGGGGCGGCCCAAGCCCTGATCTCCGCCCGCAAAATCTCTTACCTTTTCATAAGAAATATCAAAGCCGGCTTTTTTTAATTTTTCGGCCATCCTTTGATTTCTGTTTATCCTTTCATCCTGCAGATCCTGTAAGAGCATGTTAAGCTCACGGGAATCTTTACGCAAATCAAGGCCCAGTAAATGGAGCTCTCCGGGGCTCCATTTAACGCTAATTTCGACACCGCGTATAAAAATTATACCCTGCCTTTTAGCTTCTGCAGCAGCTTCATCGAGTCCGCTTAAAATATCGTGATCGGTTAAGGCAAAGGCTGAAATGCCTGCCTCTTTAACGGCTGCGGCAAGTTCCGCAGGGGTAAAGGTGCCGTCCGATGCCGTTGAATGAGTGTGTAAGTCCACCATAGAAAAAGATTATATCAAAAAAAACAAAGAAGGGCTAGGTTTTTCTTAAAAAATATGTTAAAATATAAGAACGCAAGTTTTGTATTGGGAGGCCGTAATGCCTAAGGCTATTAATTACAAGGCAAATTCAGTAGTTTATTTCTCCGGCGATTTTGATGAACGTGTTTTCCTTTTAAATACGGGCAGCATAGCTCTTACATCTATAGATATTGAAACCGGAGAACAGGTTACCGACTATATAAAGACAGGAGAATTTTTTGGAGTAAAATCGGCATTGGGTAATTATCCTAGAGAGGAAAGCGCAATGGTTTTAACCGATTCCATAGTTTATTCTTTTACAAGCAAGGGATTTGAAGCCTTTGCACAGACGAATACCCGTATTATTTTACAGATGATAAAGGTGTTTTCCCGCCAGCTTAGAGCTATTCATAAACAGTTAGCCTCTCTTTTGGACAGTGAAGAAGAAACAAATCCTGAAGAGGGCCTTTTTAATGTTATGAATGCCTTTTATTCTTCCCAACATTATCAGGCGGCAGGGCAGGTAGGTTCAAGGTATAAAACTATTTACCCCAATGGAAAATACATCTCAGAAGTAGACCAAATTGTTAGAAGTACGGCAGAGGCTGCAGGCCGCTCTTTCGGAAATGCAGAAGGACATAATAATGAGGCTTCTTTTGTTCAGCCTGAAAAACCGGCACCGGTTGCCGACGGCACGGTCTATCTTGCATATAATAAGGCTGAAGATTTTTTGGAAAAGGGAGAGTTTGAGGCTGCCTATAATCAATATCATGCCGTAATCGAGGCAGGGGCAGGCGATGAAATTACCGACAAGGCATATATCGGTGCGGGAAAAGCTCTCCATGCCCAAAAAGAATATGTGCGCTGTCTACAGCTTTTAACGGGCTTTATTTCTCAGCATCCCAAGTCTTTAAAGATAGGAGATGCCCTTATGTATTTGGGTATGTGTTATATGAATATGGAAAGACCTGATAAGGCGATTGCCTTTTTTGATAAGGCTGCTCTCTTGTCAGGTGCCGATATAATCGGAAAAATTCGGGAACTTCAAAAAGAATGCAGCACTCGGCTGCAAGGAGCATAAACTATGTCGGATCTTTTTTCTTCATTTTCAAGATTTGCAAAAAGCTTTCCTAAAGGCTCTCTTATATTTGCAGAATTTGAACCCGGTTCATCATTCTATTTGATACAGTCGGGCCGTGTTCAGCTTATAAAGATTATCAACGGATTTGAAAAAAATCTTGACATCTTACAGCCCGGAGAAATCTTCGGTGAAATGGCTATTTTGGATAATTCGCCCCGTTCTGCTTCTGCTATAGCCTATGACGATGTGATGGCCCTCGAATTCAATAAAGAAAACTTTGAAATTTTGATGAAGGGAAATCCGGCCATTGCTATGCGGCTTTTAAAGACCTTTGTAAGGCGTATCTATGCCCAAAGACGCCGGTTTATGATTTTAACCATTGAAGACAGGCCTGCAAGAATAGCTGACGTTTTCTTGATGCTGGATGAAACCCAGCCCAGTCTTGACCGCACCACGGAAATGCGCTCCTTTGATACGACAATTGAAGAAGTTGCCCGCTGGGCAGGTCTTTCAAAAGAAGAAACAGAAGACAGTATGCGCAAATTTATAGATCAGGGAAGAATTTCCGTCTATGATGATAGAATTATCGTACAAAACATGACCGACTTAACGCGGTATGTAAATACTCGACGCTCAAAAGAGCAAAATCTATATGTATTATAAGGCAGGTTCCTTGTGAGCAATAAAAAAGATTATTATCTTCCTTTTATTATGACTGCAATAGTTATTATTGTAGATCAGATCAGCAAGTTACTGGTTGTACAATATATGGAGGCATATCAAGTTATTCCTATATTGGGTGATTTTTTAAATTTACGGCTGGTATATAATACCGGAGCCGCCTTTAGTCTCGGTGCCGGTTTTGACGGTATCGTCAGAAAAGCGCTTTTAGGTATTTTACCGGCCATGCTTTTATTCGGACTCATAGCAGTTCTATTAAAGTCCAAAGAATTAAGTAAAGCCCAGCGATGGTTTATATGCGGTATAATAGGCGGAGGCTTTGGAAACCTTATAGACCGTTTTTTTAGGCCTGAAGGTGTTGTGGATTTTATCGATGTAAAATTTTTCGGCATTTTGGGAATGGAAAGATGGCCGACCTTTAATGCAGCCGATTCTTTTATTGTTTGCTGCGTAATAGGGCTTGGAATAAACTTGATTTTACAGGGTATCAAGCAAAAAAAGCTTCAAGACAGCTAAACCGGAGCCTCTTATGTTTAAAAAAACTATCTTTTTCTCATTTTTAGCTTTTTACCTGCTTTTAGCTTTTTCATGTAAACCTGCAATAAAAGAATATTCCAATACTTGGCTGGTAATGGGAACGGTTTGCAGGGTACGCATTCTGACCGCAGAGCCTAAGAAAAAGGCGGAAGAGGTTTTGGAAAAGGTATATGCCGAATTGACAAAACTTGATTCAATCTTTAATGCAAACACCGATAAGGTTTCCGCAGAAAATAATAATCTAAAAGGGCTGACTACTGTAAACGAATCGGAACTTGAGCGCTTAAACAAAGAGGCCGGTATTTCTCCTATAGAAGTTTCGCCGGAATTATATGAACTTTTGCAAATCTCCCTTATGATGGCGGAGCTTACCGATGGAGCTTTTAATCCGGTTATAGGCCCCTTGGTAAAACTTTGGAATATAGGCTTTGAAAATGAGACCGTGCCGTCTCAAAAAGAAATCGATGAGATATTACCGCTTTTAGACTATAAAAACATAATCCTAAGTGAGGGGAACAAGGTCTTTTTACAAAAAGAAGGTATGAGATTGGACCTTGGCGGGATTGCAAAAGGCTATGCCGCCGATAAAATTGCAAAAATACTTTTAGAGCATGATATAAAAGATTTTCTAATAGATTTGGGTGGCAATATCCTAGCTTCAGGTAAAAATCCCTCAGGAAAAACTTGGAAGACAGCCCTAAGGAATCCCATAATAGGAAAACAAAATCCTGTTATAAGTATGGATCTTCAAGATGCTTCACTTGTAACATCAGGCAACTATGAAAGATTTATAAAAAAAGACGGAATACTTTATCATCATATCTTTGACTCAAAAACCGGCTATCCTGTACAAAACAGCTTAAATGCTTCTTCCATTGTAAGTGAAAGCTCTACCCTTGCCGATGCTCTTTCTACATCGAGCTATGTTTTAGGAGAAGAAAAAACAAGGGCTCTTTTACAAAGGTTAGTTAAAGTAGATTTTCCCCTTATCGGCAGGCCTAAAACACCCGTCTGCATTTTATTTTATAAGGATAATTCCATTTCTGTTTTTGGAAATGATGGGATTACTGTTGAAATTATCGATCGTAATTTTTTTATAAAAAAATAAATTAAATTTTGCTCAAAAAAAGAAAAGAACCCCCGAAAGGAGGATACGGGGGTTCTTTTGAAGTAGTATGTGTATCTTTTCTGTGTGTAAACATAATCTACCAAATTAAATAAAAATTGTCAAGTGTTTTTAAGAAAAAAATGTATTTTTATTACTTTTATTACTATTTTCTGCGGTTTATTCTAAAATCTCTATTTATTGCTAAAATCTACCCTATATTCTATATATTTTATCTTCTTTTTTTCGATAGCATCTTTTAAAGCTTTTTCAACAGGACTCAAAGCTGATGAGCCTGTTTTTATTTCTATAAAGCTTATATCGGTAATAGTCCCTTGGGAAGAACCGTTAAAGGCAATATAGTCTACAGGTTTACCTATAAAGCGTACTTCTGTGGGGTCTGCAGGAAAATCGGGGAAAAAAGGAGCTAGCTGCTCTGAAAGCTGTCCGTTTAATACCGCTCGGGATCGTTTTACGGCATCTTTTCTTGCTTCATTTAGCTTTTTTAGATTTAAACTCCTTTCCTTGTATTTTCCGATGGCCATACCGAGTAAAAAGAATATTAGAATTATAAATATCCCTAAAATAATCTTAATCAATCATTTCCTCCAAATATTCAGGTTCCTGAGGTTCTTCTATATTTTCTTCTTTTTCAAAATTGTCCTCTTCCGTTTTATCGCTGTTACAGTAAAAAGATAGTATATTACGGGAAAATGATGAAGTAAATTTTATCAATTCAGCCATTTTAAAAATATCGGCAAGCTGTTGAGGTATTTGTTTATCCGGTTTATCCGTTTCAATTTGAGGCCTTTGATATAGACCTTGTGTATCCTGCGCTATAAATTCATTAAATTCCTCCTTTAGAAGAAAATTTCTAATATATAAGAGTTCGGGGCGGTATTCAAAGTGCATATTATCCCAGAGAGTCCATTTACCGCCCCAAATAAACCCTTCGCTTTCAAAGGCTTCTATAACCGCCTTAGGAGGAGACCATCTTCTATAAGGCATAATCTTCATCCAGAAATCATTACGGACGGCTTCCCAAAACCAATAAATTTTTTTATTTCTATAGTTTGCCGGCAAAAGATCTATAGCCGAACCCCAGCTGTGATTGCTCAGCTTACCTGAATCTGCTATAACTCTCCAATTAAAACTCCAACATTGATTTAATTCTTTTAAGAATTTTTTTACCTCGGCATCCGTTTTTAGGACTTCGTATATTTTTTTTTGAACTCGTTTTAAAGGAGCGGCTGCACGGTTATGTACCCAAACATCATAGCCCAAAAATTTAAAGCGGGTCAGTTGTTGTATAATTTCCTTTCTGTTTCTTCCATTAAATAAAAGCATCGCAAATGTATAGTTTGGAGGGGGCATATTTTTTCTGTTTTTTATTAAGCCTTCAGGTTTTAACCGGTTTATGAGATATTCTGAAAAATCCTTCGGATTTTGTACTTCATCAGGATAAAAATAGGAAATTGCAGGTGCCCAGTTTTGCCAATTTTCTACATCCTTTTTTAATAAAAGTCTACCATGTGCCCAATATAAATTTTGGTTTCTGATATTTATAAACCAATCGTTTACCTCCGAATCAAAAGATATGTTTTTTACAAGATCAGGATATGAGGTCTGGATAGCTTTTAAACTAAGCCATGGATTATCAATGTCTATATCAAATATGTCAAGCCTATACTTATTTTGTCCCAAGGCCGGACTTAAATTAAAAATATAAAAAAGCAAGAAAACAAAAACCTTTTTTTTAAAAATTGTTTTCATTTTGGGCGGTGTAAACATTTATCTAAGTACGGAATCGACAAGAGCCTTAAAGTCTTTATTTTCAGGTTTAAGATTTTCAGTTTTTCGGATAATGAAGACGCCGTCTTCATTTATAATGGTTTCATCTTCATTTAAATCCAACAGAGGCAGCGGCTCTATATCGCCTACTACATCTAAATTTCCTATAATGGGGCTATCATCGTATTTTCCCCACATTGAACGTATCGGGCTGTAGTCTTCTTCTATATATTCAACTTTTTTAGCTTCGGCATCTTTAAGTTCTTCTATAGGCACATCAAGTTCGGAAAAATCCAAACCTGAAATTGTATATCCGAAATCCTCTAACCTAAGCATGGGATCATCCATATCTAAGTTTGAATCCGGGTTTTCTTCAAGGTCTAATTCTTCCATAGGAGCAAGATCTTCAGCCTCTGTAAGCTCTTCTTCAGGAGTGAGGTTTTTAGCCTCTGTAAGTTCTTCTATGGGTGAAAGTTCTTCTGCCTCTGTTATTTCTTCTATGGGAGCGAGCTCTTCTGGTTCTGTAAGCTCTTCTTCAGGAGTGAGGTTTTGAGCCTCTGTAAGTTCTTCTACGGGTGAAAGTTCTTCTGCCTCTGTTATTTCTTCTATGGGAGCAAGGTTTTCTGGTTCTGTAAGCTCTCCTTCAGGAGTGAGGTTTTGAGCCTCTGTAAGTTCTTCTACGGGTGAAAGTTCTTCTGCATCTGTTATTTCTTCTATGGGAGCGAGCTCTTCTGGTTGTTCTGTAAGCTCTTCTACAGGAGTTAGTTCTTCGGCTTCTGTAAGTTCTTCTATGGGAGTAAGGTCTTCTGGTTCTGTAAGCTCTTCTTCAGGAGTGAGGTTTTGAGCCTCTGTAAGTTCTTCTACCGGTGCAAGTTCTTGAGCCTCCGTAGCTTCTTCTATGGGAGCGAGATCTTCGGCCTCAGCAGCTTCTTCCATGGTTTGAGCGGCAAGGTTAGGCGAATCTTTATGTCCTTTCTTTAATGTTTCCATCAAAAGACTAAGAAGCTCTTCCATATTGACATTATGTGCAGATGTCCCGCTTAAAGTCTTTTCACTTAGTTTTGCTCCGGCTGTTTTAGTTATGATGTCAAATATTTCTTGCCAGTTTTTTTGCAAAAATTCATCTATTTCTTTTTCTTTTGTTCTAAGGAGCTTCTTTCCTATACCTCTCTTTATTTCCGTATTGACTTCATGGCGGTGATATTCAAGCTCTTGTTGAAGTTCCTGCCAGTTCTCCGTTTGTGAAGTTTTTAGATAATTTCTTAAAATAGATAAATGTAATTGTTGAATTTTATTTTGAGCAATAAATAGTTTATCCCTTTTTATATTGAGAAGTAAAAAGAAGATTAAAAATAAAGTTATAAATGCCGTAAATATTAAAAAATATTTTACGGCAGCCGGAAATAAAAATATATGCTTTTCAGCGAGCCTACCTACATAGCCCAAATTTGATTTTTGGGTAATAAGCACCCAGTTATCTTTACCTTCAAAGCTTATAGTCCTTATGTTTTGAGGCAAACGCTCCCAGTCATTTAAAATAATTTCCTGCAATTCAGGTAAGGTTATGTTTTGAGAGCCGGTTAAAAGACCGTTTATGGTATGGGCCTCGTCTGAAATCATCGTTAAACCGTCTCCTATAGAAATCAGTTTTTCTGCCATCAATTGATAGAAAAGGCTTGTTCCTTCAACATAGAATACTGCTGTTCCCCTATACACATCATAAATATCATAAAACGGAAAACAATATAAGAAAAAGTCATATACCGAATTCGATGTTATTTTTATATCTTCTCCATCGAGAACTGCTATGTGCTGATATGGAATTAATTTATTATTGTCATTATATTTTTTATAAGATATCATTGAAGTGCTTTTACTTAGGATATCTTCGGCAAAGGTACTAAAATGTATCTTTTGATACTGCGAATCTATAATACGGAAACCCATAAATCCGGGCAGGGTCGATATTAGGTTTGAAACTAATGTATTCCTCTGATCTATATCGGAACTTATTTGTTCTTGTAATGATACTCGTTTTACCCCGTCTTCTTTTAGTACTTTTTTAAATATCTCTGCATTTTCATTATGCCAACGTTCTGATGCAGCGGCTATTTCCAATAAGTTTTCATTAATAGATCTGATTACTGCCGGTTGGTAGATTTTAGTTTCTGTAAAAGAGTCATAGCCTGATGAAGTTAAAAAGAAAAAGCCTACAAATACAGCTAAAGAGATAATCAAACTTATAAGAACTTTTAAACTCGTACGCAATTTAAATCTCCAAATATTATTATATCATATTTACAAAAAATTTGTAACCACTTGTAAATAAGCCGGTTATTTAAAAATAAAGAACTCAATAGTTTATCGGCTTATTTTCGTAATTCTTTATAAATTTGAGTTTTTTCAATATAAAATTTATCTTCAGCCTTGAGTATATTTTTAAAAATATAACGCAGGAGGTCTGTCCCGGACTCGGATTCTCGCGGCCTACTTAACATCCTTTTGTTTTTATGGTATTATTGCTTTCACTTATGGAAAAAAATGACAATAAAATATCAAAAGAGGTCTTTTCAACGCTTTTATATCTTTCCCGATTATCTTTAGGAGAAGAAGAAAAGATCCGCTTATCAGGACAGGTAAACAGTTTGATCGGCTATTTTGAAATATTGGATAAATTTGCCGACAATAATTTAGATTCTTCAATGTATGAAAAGCATGATGAAAGGGCCTTACGCTCCTCTGAAGTAAAGGAAGGTCTTGAACAAAGAGATCTTAAAAAAATGACCTCAGAATACATGGATAACTATTTTAGGGTTCCCAAAGTCTTGGGATCCGGGGCTTAGGGGGCTTATTTTATGATAACCGACTTAACATTTACACAATTACGTGAAAAATTAAAGAATAAGGAGCTTTCTTCTCTCGAAATTATGAGGGCTTTTAAGGCTGAGTATGAAAAAGATCTAAAACATCCTCTTCCCTTAAACGGATTTATCGAATTTTTTGAAGATGCTGAGGAAAATGCTAAAAAAGCCGATGAACTCATTGCTCAAGGCTGCTCTTTTGATGATAAACCTCTTTTAGGTTTGCCGATTGCAGTAAAAGACAATATTTCTATGATAGGCAAATTATGTACATGCTGCAGCCGCTCATTGCAGGGTTATTATGCTCCTTATAATGCAACAGTTATTGAGCGCCTTTTAGCTGCCGGTGCTGTTTTAATGGGTAGAATAAATATGGATGAGCTGGCTATGGGATCTTCAACGGAATTTTCATGTTATGGGCCTTCGCGTAATCCTGTAGATCGGGCAAGGACTCCCGGAGGGAGCTCGGGCGGTTCAGCCGCTGTTGTTGCCGGAAATCAAGCTCCTTTTTCTTTGGGCACTGAAACAGGGGGCTCTGTACGCCTTCCTGCTTCCTATTGCGGTATTTACGGACTTAAACCTACATACGGCCTTTTAAGCCGGTACGGCGTTGCAGCTTTTAGTTCATCTTTAGATCAAGTAGGTCTTTTTGGAAAAGAAATAAATGATATAGCCCTAGGTCTTGCTGTAATGGCAGGAAAAGATAAAAAAGACGAAACCTCTGAAGATGCAGACTTATCGTCATTGCTAAAACTATCGTCTTACTCAAAAGAAGAATTTGCCTCGTTAAGGTTTGCAATACCGAAAGAATTTTTAAATACTAAAGGCCTTGATGCGGATGTAAAAAAGGTTTTTGATGATATTTGTCTTTGGATTGAGAAAAATGGTGCAAAGCTTGAAGAGGTTTCAATTCCTGTTTTGGAAGCTTCAATTCCTACCTATTATACTCTTGCTCTTTCTGAAGGTGCAAGTAATCTTTCCCGTATAGACGGTATAAGATTCGGGCTTAGAAAGGATGTAGGAAAAGGAAATGATGAGCTCTATATTCAGACTAGAAGTGAGGGCTTCGGGCCTGAGGTTAAAAGGCGAATCATAACAGGTAATTATGTACTTTCAAAGGAATTTTCAGGTGATTGTTATGAAAAAAGTTTAAATGTCCGTTCTAAGATAGAACAAGGAGTAAATGAAGTTTTGGAAAAATATGATTTTATCATTTGTCCGACAGCTCCGGCTCCGGCTTTTAAACTTAACGAAAAAATTGATGACCCCATAGCCATGTACCTTTCCGACCTTTTTACAACATTTGTAAATCTTGCTCGAGTTGCCTCCCTTTCAGTACCGGCAGGAAAGACCAAGGACGGACTTCCGGTTGGAATTCAGTTTTGCGGTAAAAGATTTTCGGAAGAGCGTATTTTAAAACTTGCAAAGACTTGGGAGGAACAAAATGCTTAAATACGGTAATTTAGAGTATGAAATAATAATCGGCTGTGAAATACATTGTCAGCTTTTAACTAAAACAAAGGCCTTTTGCTCGTGTGAAAATAGGTATGGAGGTATTCCGAATACGAGGGTATGTCCGTGCTGCCTAGGTCTTCCCGGAGCATTGCCTACTGTAAGCAAAGAGTATGTAGAATTCGGTATTCGGGCAGGACATGCTCTCGGCTGTAAGATAAATAATTTTTCTAAGTTTGATAGAAAGCATTATTTTTATCCTGACCTTGTAAAAGGTTATCAAATTACACAGTTTTTTAAGCCTCTTTGTGAAAACGGAATAGTTGAAATAAATCTTTCAGGACAAAATGAAGAACCTCGGTTTAAGAAGATAAGAATTGAACGCATTCATTTAGAGGAAGATGTAGGCAAAAGCCTCCACATAGAAGGTTCTCACAGCTATATAGATTTTAACCGCTCAGGAGTTCCTCTTATAGAGATAGTTTCAAAGCCGGATATGTCCGGTCCTGAAGAAGCTGCAAGGTATATGCAGACTATCCGTGAGATTTTAAGGTTTGTAGGCGTAACGGATGGAAATATGGAAGAAGGGGCTCTTCGCTGTGATGCAAATATCAACCTAAAAATCATAGACAATGGAACCGAATTTAGGACGCCGATTTCAGAAATAAAAAACATGAATTCCTTTAAGGCTGTAAAGGATGCCTGTGCTTATGAGGTATTACGGCAGTTGGAAGAATATAATAGCAAGGACCGCATAGCCTTTAAAGCCGGCTTTAAGCGTACTATGGGCTGGGACGAGCCTTCAGGTAAAACCTCTATTCAGAGGACAAAAACAATAGCTGAAGATTACCGCTTTATGCCTGAACCTGATTTAAGGGCTTTGGAATTAAGTGATGACTTTATAAAAGAGGTATGCGATTCTGTCGGTGAGCTGCCCGAAGCAAAGCGGCTCCGCTTTAAAAAAGATTACCATCTTTCGGAATTTGATGTTCAAACTCTTACTTCAGAAAGAGACTTAGCCGAATGGTTTGAGGAAGCTGCAAAAAAATCTTCTTCTCCTAAAAAATGTGCAAATTGGATTCTTGCAGAAGTTCTGGCTGTCTTAAATGAAACGAACTCTTGTCTTGCAGACTTAAAATTCGGACCTGAGTTAATAGCAGAGCTTGTAAATATTATCGAAGACGGAAAGATTACAAGTAAACAGGCAAAGGATGTTTTTGTGGAGATGATTGCTTCAGGTAAAAAGCCCGCGCTTATAATCTCTGAAAAAGGTATGGAACAGATAAGCGACACTTCCTCTATCGAAAAAATAGTGGAAAAGGTATTTGCCGAAAATACGGAAGCCGTTAAGGATTGGAAAAACGGAAAAACAAATGTTGCAGGCTGGCTCATGGGGCAGGTTATAAAAGAATCCGGGGGCAAGGCTAATCCCAAACAAGCCGCTGAGCTTGTAAATAAGAGACTTAGCCTTTAGTTCTGCGGGGAATCCTAAATGATATTCCTAGTACGGCATCAAAAATATTAAGAAAATAAATATTTCTTGTGTTAAAAAATAAATCGGGGATGATGATGAATTTATTGCTTACTGCAAAATAAAGCCCGCAGACTTCTGTAAAAAATTTTGACAGGCTAAATTGGGCAATAATTTGAGGCATAATCATCATAACGCCTCCAAAGCCTCCTGCAAGCGTCATTTCCAAATCGTTTTTTAAAGCAAAGGTGTAACCGGCTAAGAAACCGAAATTCCATAGAGTACCTGTAGGAGGTTCTATTTTCTTTTTTGTGTTATCATACAGGAAGGGAAAATTCATCTCATTTGTAATTAAAAGAGAGAATCCGGATTTAAATAAAAACTGTGTATCAAATTTTAAGCTGGGACCGAAAAAGACGGTATAATCGGCTTTATTTGAAGGGGAAAGATCTACACCTATGCCCATACCCCCTGCAGCAGCAAAGACAAAGCGGTCAAAACCCCATTTTTTTTCATTAAGACTCGTTTTTTCTTGAACGGAATATTCTTCCTTATACGGCTCTTCTTCTGAAAAAAGCAAAAAAGGCTTTATAAAATATATAATAAATATTAATATAAAATATTTTTTTCTTTTCATGTATTGGATTCTGCCATATTATATATATAAATTCAAGATATAAATAAAATCCGTTTTTATGATTTTTTTCAAAAATCCATTTGATGTAAAAATTTATCTTAATTTATTTACTAAACCTTGATTTTTTTGTATTATGTAGACCTTAAGCTTTCAGCTTAAGCAGGAGACTCTATGAGACTTATCATAAAAAACAATTATGAAAATTGTTCAAAATGGACTGCCGATTATATCTGCAATAAAATTATCGAATTTAAACCTACAAAAGAAAAGCCCTTTGTTTTAGGACTTCCGACGGGTTCTACTCCCTTAGGGGTTTATAAGGAACTTATAAAAAAGCATAAAGAAGGTATTCTATCCTTTAAGCATGTAGTTACCTTTAATATGGATGAATATGTAGGCTTGGAAGCCGCCCATCCTCAAAGCTATCATTATTTTATGATGGATAATTTTTTTAATCACATCGACATTGAGCCTAAAAACATTCACATATTAAACGGAATGGCCAAAGATAAGAAAAAGGAATGCGAGGACTACGAAAAGGCTATCCGCTCTTACGGGAAAATCCATTTATTTTTAGGCGGAATAGGGGCAGACGGTCACATAGCTTTTAATGAGCCCTATTCTTCATTAACCTCCCGCACAAGAGAAAAAACCTTAACGCGGGATACCATCATAATGAATTCACGCTTTTTTGAGGGAAATGAAGCCCTTGTTCCAAAGACAGCCTTGACTGTTGGCATCGGCACGATTATGGATGCCGAAGAAGTTCTTATAATGGCAACAGGGCACGCTAAGGCTGAAGCTGTTCATCAAGCAGTAGAGGGGGGGGTAAGCCATGTTTGGACTGTAAGCGCTTTACAACTTCATCCTAAATCCATTATAATCTGTGATGATGCTGCAACAGATGAACTTAAAGTAAAAACCGTAAAATACTTTTTGGATATCGAAAAAGGAAAATAGAAACTGATGTATCAAGAAAACAAGCACCGACTTCAAACTATTTCGTTCTTCGTATTACTTGCAGGAATGTTGATTCTTGTGGGTAAATTATTTTTGCCATATGCAAGCGTTTTATTATGGTCGGCAGTAATTTATGTTTTGGTAAGGCCCTTATATAATAAGATACTATCCAAAATGAATAAAGAGAAAAAGACTTTCCCGATAAAAAAAAGATTGCTTGCAGGCAGTTTTGCAATAATAACGGTTCTAGTTGTGGCAGGTGTTTTGTTTTTTGTGGTGATAAAAATATTCGGGCAAGGAAAAATCCTTGTTCAAAATATTCAAAGCTTTTTAGAAAACATAAACAATGCAGAGTCCGGCTTTTCAAAAAACGATATAGCCGCAGCTGTAAACCGTTTATCTATGGGAACGGTAGATATTTCCAACCTTGATTTGCAAAAAGAATTTTTAAGCCTTTTATCTTCTTCTTCGGATAAAATATTGCGGTATGCAACAAGCCTTGTAAAAAATGCCGGTTCGTTTTTTTTATCCCTTGTTTTTTTTGCCTTTGCTCTTTACTTTTTTTATGTAGACGGAGCTTATCTTTTTAGCTTATTAAAACATGCCATTCCTATAGAGAATGAAACATCAGACAAACTTTTTTCTAAAATAGGCGAAATTACAACCAATCTTTTTAAGGGACTTTTTTTGGTTTCGTTTTATCAAGGTCTTGCATCTTTTATAGTTTATCTTATATTCGGTGTGCAAAGTGCACTCTTGCTTGCAATTCTAACCTTTTTTAGCACATTTTTACCCCTTGTCGGCTGTGGCCTAATTTGGTTTCCTGTAGGAGTCGGGCTATGCTTTACGGACGGCCTTGCAAAGGGTCTTATCTTTTTGGTTGTTGCAGGTTCGATAATCAGCTTTATGGATAACTTTCTACGCCCCTTCTTTTTAAAGGATAGAATAAAGATACATCCTCTTTTAATCTTTTTTTCAATGCTGGGCGGAGTGAGTATGTTTTCATTTGACGGTATTATTTTGGGGCCGATGATTGTAATCTTGTTCTTTACGATTTTGGATATGGCCTTGGACATAGAAGAAGAAAAAAAATAAAATGATAAAGACAGTTTTGAGCATTTAGTATAAGGAGAAATTTATGATAACGGAAAAAACTATTTTGCCGCATAAGGCCTTGTTTAATGAAAACGGAGATATAGAAACTCATAAGCGTAAGATGATTGGAGGAAACACCACCAACCTAAACGATTTTAACAATATGAAGTATTCATGGGCAAGCGATTGGTACCGTCAGGCTATGAATAATTTTTGGATACCCGAAGAAATAAATATGACCACCGACGTACAGGACTACCGAAAATTATCGGCTCCCGAAAAAACGGCCTATGATAAAATTCTTTCTTTTTTAATTTTCTTGGACAGTATTCAAACTGCAAATCTTCCCAACGTCGGCCAATATGTAACAGCTAACGAGGTGAACCTATGTCTTACCATTCAAGCCTTTCAAGAAGCCGTTCACTCGCAAAGTTACAGTTATATGCTCGACACAATTTGCTCTCCCGAAGAACGGACGGAAATCTTATATCAATGGAAAGATGATGAACATCTTTTACGCAGAAACAAATTTATCGGCGATTTATACAATGAATTTCAAACAGATAAGAGTGCTCTTGCCTTTTTAAAGGTCTGCGTTGCAAACTATATTTTGGAAGGTGTCTATTTTTATTCCGGTTTTATGTTCTTTTATAATTTGGGAAGAAACAATAAGATGCCCGGTTCTGTTCAGGAAATCCGTTATATCAACCGAGATGAAAATACGCATCTCTGGCTTTTCCGCTCGATGATACAGGAACTTCAAAAAGAAGAGCCGCAGCTATTTACTCCGCAAAATGTCGAACTTTTTAGGGGAATGATAAAAGAAGGCTGTGAACAAGAAATAGCTTGGGGAAATTATGTTATAGGAAACGACATTCCCGGGCTTAACAGTCAGATGATTACGGACTATATTCAATATTTGGGAAACCTCAGATGCGAAAACCTCGGTTTTGCACCCATTTATGAAGGGCACAGGCAAGAACCTCAATCTATGAGCTGGGTCAGTCAGTATAGCAATGCGAATCTGATTAAGACCGACTTCTTTGAAGCCAAATCCACCGCCTATGCAAAATCATCGGCGATGGTAGATGACTTATAAAAAGATAAAGCTCTTTAATTAAAGCTCTTCCGCCATGCGGCAGGGTTGCCGGGACCGACCCATTTATTAAGTTGGAATCCGTTTTGAAGGCTTAAAGTGATAAACTTTTTTGCTCTTCTTACGGCTTCATAAGGTTCAAGGCCTATGCCTAAGCCTGCGGCGATGGCTGCGGCCGTTGTGCAGCCTGCTCCATGTGTCCACCTTGTATCGATAAGCCCGCCTTCCACTTTTAAAAATTGTTCGCCGTCATAAAAAATATCTATAGACGATTGTTCCCCGTTCAACTTGGGTCCGCCCTTTATAAAGACATAGGGAACACCCATTCCGTGAATAATCTTGCAGGCTTCTTTTATTTCTTCGATTGTAGAAGGCGTCGGCATTTTTGCAATCTGTCCCGCTTCAAAAAGGTTCGGCGTAATAAGCTTTGCCAAAGGCAAAAGTTTTTTTATAATGAGATTATTAAGCTCGGGGTTTAAGGCAAGGTCTCCGCCCTTACAAACCATTACAGGATCCAGTACATAATTTTCTACATTATATTTTTTTAAGTATTCGGCAGAAAGTTCAACTGCATAATTTGTTGCAAGCATTCCCGTTTTTGCAGCGTTAACGCCTATGCCCTTAAAAATTGTTTCAAGCTGGGCTCTTATGGTTTGCTCGTCGAGAGGAAAAACTTCATGTCCCCACTCTTTATCTGGATTCATCGTTGCAATTACCGTAACGGCAGCCATTCCGTATACACCGTACTCCTGAAATGTTTTTAAGTCGGCTTCCAAGCCGGCCCCTCCGGATGCATCCGATCCGGCAATTGTTGCAAGTTTTATCATAGTAATCTCCTATAAAAACTTTTTGCAAGGATTATTAAATCCTGAAAAGAGTTTTTTCACGCAGTTTGTTTACAAACTGCATACAATAATGCGATGTTTTGTACTCAAGGTACAAAACTCGCAGATAAACAGTGAGGCTGAATTTCTGCCGAACTGTTTATCATATCTCCTAGTGGGTGGAATTATAACATTTTCTTTGATGTTTGTCTTGAGGCTAAGAAATTCAATTATACTTCTTTAAATTCAAAAACCTTATCGCAAAGAGCAAAAGATTTTTTGCGGTGAGTTATAAAAAGGATAATTGAATGAGGGAAAGCCTTACGCAATGCTTCGATAGACTGTGTTTCCCTTACTTCATCAAGACCCGAAAGAGCTTCATCTAATATTATAATTTTAGGTTCTTCTTTAAGGGCAAAAAACCTTAACAACACCACCCTTTGTTTTTGTCCCAACGAAATATTTGTTCCTTCAGTTTCCAAATTAGTTTCAAGCGAAAGGTTATCGCTTTCATCAAAAATAGAATCAAAGACTTCTTTTGTAATATGAGCATCTTCGGTAAGTTCGGCATTTTCTTTAACCGTACCTTGAAAAATTATAGACTTATCGTTTATGTAAAAAATATTTCCGTTAAGAGAATCGGGGTTTAAGGTTTTGACCTCCTTACCTCCGATATAAGCGGCAGCCGTTTCGGAATATAAAAGTCCTGAAAGAATTTTTAAGGCAGTACTTTTACCTAAACCTGATGGGGCGGAAATACCGTAAAGTCCCGCCGATGAAATATCTACATCGGTTTTAATGTTTATGTCTTTACTTTCAAAAGAATGTTTTATATCCTTTAATAAAATGGAGTTAAAGTTTTCGGCTTTATTGTGCCCTGCCAAATCGGCGGCAAATTCTTTTTTTATCTCATCAACCAGTTTCTTTTTTTCGTTAGAATTTAAAATTGCCATACGCAGGTCGGCAAGATTTTGTACCGGTTCAATAAAATGCCCTACATACATATAAAACGAAATTATAGCACCCAATGTAGTTTTTCCGTATTTCATTAGTATAAAACCGGCGACTAAATTTACAAGAGGTAAAGAGGTGTACAAAAATCCGTTTATGTCCCGATAAAGCCGCTGATAAAATTCTTCCGATTTTTCCACCTTTAACATATCTCTTCTTACCTTTGTTAAGGATGTTTTTATTTTCTTTTCGGCAGAAAAAATTTTTATATCTAAAAAACCTTTTAAGGCTTCACCTAAATGCAAAAGAAATTTTTCGGAGGCTAAAGAACTTTCTTTCGAATACTTCATAATGTTTTTTCTTACAAAGCAGCCTATAAGATATATCAGCGGAATAAAAAGAGAAGTTAAAAGTAAGAGCTGCCAATTTAAATATAAAAGAACACAAACAGCCACTACAAACATCATAATATTATTGACAAGCATTACAGGGCTTATCCCATAAAGAGAACCCAATTTATAAGGTTCATTGGCTATACGGTTTAAAAGTTTTTCATTATTAAATGTACCGGCTAAATTAGACTTTGCACTTAAAAACTCGTCAAGAAGAATTTCGGTTTCTGCAGCAGCAACAATATTTTTTGCCGTATTAAAATTATAGTTCCAAACAAAATTAAAAATTTTTTGAACAAAGATAATGATAAAACAAATTATTATGGTTCTAAATACTTCGGGTGAAAACCCCTTGTTTAAGTCATCTATTATTTTCCCTAAAAGCAATGGAATCGCAGCAGAGCATGCAAGCGGAATAATTGAAAGTAAGACAATTTTAGCATGTAATTTAAAATAAGATTTTTTATACAACATAGACAGCTCCTGTTATATTATATTATATTATATAGTGTTGTCAAGCTCATTTTTAAAGTATTCCCAGCCTCTCAACCGATTCTATTATGCCGCCGCCGATGATATAATTGCCGGCATAAAAAACTGCGGCTTGTCCTTCGGCGACGGCTTTTTCAGGCTCTATAAATTCTACCTTAAATTTCCCTGTATGTTTAAAGTCCTCATTTTTAAGCGGAATCAATTTTGCCTTTTCCTTTTGTTGACGGTACCGTGTTTTTATCTCAATATCGATTTCTTTATCTATTGTTTTTTTTGAGATTATATTTACCTTTGAGGCGATGAGGCTTTCGGCAAAGAGTTCTTCATCCTTGCCTACAGTAACCGTGTTCGCCTTTGCATCTTTTTTTACAACATAGACGGGATAGCCCATCGCGATTGCAAGGCCCCGTCTTTGACCTATGGTGTAATATTGAAGCCCTTTGTGGCGGCCTATTTCATTTCCCATTGTATCAACAAATTTTCCTTCTTTAAAAGAACCCGCAGCAAGGGCGTTTATTACCCTTGTATAATCGTCATCTGGAACAAAACAGATGTCTTGGCTGTCGGGACGGTGAGCATTTATAAGACCGGCATCTTCGGCTATGCTTCTCACTTTTTCTTTGGTAAAATCTCCTAAAGGAAAAATAGAACGGGAAAGCTGTTCTTGAGTAAGAAGTGCTAAAAAATAGCTTTGGTCTTTTTGAGCATCCTCAGCCTGTCTTAGTAAAAATCTTTCATCGCCTTCAATTTCGGTTTTTTCTATTTTTGCATAATGGCCTGTTGCAATTTTATCGAAGCCGTCCTTTAAAGCTTGTTCCAAAAAAAGGCCGAATTTTATTTTGCTGTTACATATAAAGCAGGGATTCGGCGTTCTTCCTTGTTTGTACTCTTCTACAAAGTAGTCGATGATTTCAGCCTTAAAAGTTTCCCTCATATCGTATACGATGTGCTTTATACCTAGCTTGGCTGCAACTTTTTTTGCATCTTCAATATCATCGGTCTGCTCTTTATAAATACCGGATAGTTTCGGTAAAAGCTGCATCGTAACTCCTGTAACATCATAGCCTTGATCTATCAATAGTTTTGCTGCAACAGCGGAATCAACCCCTCCGCTCAAACCAACAAGCACCTTCATCAAGCTTAAAGTCCTCTTAAAATTTTTTCTGGGTTTAAAATCATGGCACATCCCTGTTCTGCTAAATCCCTTTCAAGGGCAATACGGTTTTCGATTTTTTTTATGCTTGTAATTTCAGCTGTTTTTGCAGAACCGATTATCCTTCTGTTTAACTCGGTGCCGCAAAAAGAAACGGCATCGATTTTTATTTTTTCGATATAGTTGTCAATAAAAATTTCGTTTTGATAAACCGGATCTTTTATATTTTTAATAAGAAAATCTTTTGCAAAAACATGGAAGAATTTAAATAGATTGTTTTTTGCGTCTTCAAGCCAAGATAAAAAGTCCGTTCTTTGCTTTTCTTCATCAACAAAAAGAGGCGAATATTTTGCATAGCCTTGAGCAAAAATAAAATGAGCAAGGACATTTCCAAGGTCATAGGCTATTGGGCCGTAAAAGGCGAATTCGGGATCGATTATTTTTATCTTTGTTTCTTCATTTTCATTTTTTACAAAGATAGAACCCGAATGCAGATCCCCGTGAATAAGCCCTTGAGGATAGTTATTGAATTTTTCTTTTAAGGCAGCAACCCTTGCAATAAGGTTTAAATCTTCATAAAACTTTTTTTTAAGCCAGTCTGCATTTTCGGGGAGCAAAATATTTCTTTGCCTTACATCCTTATAAGGATGAGTAAAAACCAAGTCTTCAGTAATTTTACAAAGATCGGGATTATAAAATTTGGCTGCGGCTTGGAATTTTTTTTGATAAGCTAAAACCAAATCTGTGGAAGGCAGGCTTGTGTCCACAATAAACCGAGCAATCAGTTCTTCAATTCCGTAAAATATTTTTCCGGCCATTAATTCCATTCTTAAATTAGAATAAGAACCGATGTCTTCCATTATGATTGCAGCCATAACCGGATCGGCATAAATTATTTTCGGAGAAAAACCGGGAGCACATTCGTTATACAGTTTTAAAACTTCGGCTTCACGGATGCTCCTATCCGGATTTAAATATCCGTCGGGGCGCACCCTCGTTTGAACATCAGCTTGTTTTAAAATAAGAGATTTTTTTGTGTTCGTGTCAAAAATGCGGTAGACATAATTTATATTTCCGTCCCCTATTTCCTCGCAAACTAAATTTTCATTCGAATCAAAAAAATTACTGTGCTCAAAGACATAATCGATTATATCATCGCCTTCCATCTTGTAATGGGAACTAAACCGCATCCTGCCTCCGTTTTAATAATGCAAACCTATCCCGATAAAAATTTCGGAAACAGGTTTGCCGTCACGTTTTGCATAACCGTCTTTATTGTTTATTTCTCTTAAATCATGTCCGTAACTTATGCGTGTATAAATACTTCGCATTTTGATCGGATACATTATTATTTCTAAACCGCCCGAATACCAGCCGTATTTCGGATTGTAATAGGTATTGGTATTTTTATCATGAACCAAGGCCATATCAAAAAACGGTACTATGTGCAGCTCAAAGCCGAAAAAACGGGTCCATTCAACACCGGTAATTTCTTCCCATTTAAAAACGCCTATTTTTATAGGTACATCAAAATTAAAACTAAAGGCCGTATCCGTTTCAATTCGGTTATTTAAAATACCGCGCAAAATTTTTCCGGTATGTTCGCTTGATGTTTTTCCGAATAGATTATAAAAAAAATCGAACCTTCCGTATAAACCTATTCGGTCTAAAAAAGAATAGAAGCCCTTTGTTTCCAAATTAAAAGAAATATCTACATTACCTTTTTTATAAGTGTTATATTTATAGCTATTATCAAGATTTACCGTAAAGCCTTGTCTAAAATTATTTATCCAGTTTACCTTGCCCATTCCAAAGCTATGCGACCAATTAATGTTTAAGCCTTTTTTATTTTCCTTGGTAATTTTTGTAAATTTCCAATTACCGTCTATACCAAAATAAGGAGTCCATTTGATTGTGCCCAATGTTTGATTTTTATATATGTCAAATGTCAGCGATGTATAAAATCCGTTTTTAAGATAATAATCCTTTTCCGATGGAGAAGCTGATACATTTATACTTTGTGTGATGCCTGCCGTTAAAGTGAGCCAATCAAGGCCAAACTTATATGAAGCACTTAAGCCTGTTTCAATATTTAAACCGAATTCTTTGTCCTGATTTATACTCAAACCGGCTTCATTAAACAATACAAGTTTAACGGGATTGACATAAAAGGGTAATGCAAACTTTGTGCCTAATGAAAAAGATGATTTATCATTGTTATCTTTATTATATATTAAATCAATAGTGAAAGGTTCGAGTCTGCCTAAAAAATTAAAATCTTTTAATTTTAGTTTAAATTCAAACCCCTTGTTTGAATCGAAACTAGGGTAGGGGAGGGCTATAACATTCCATGTATCTTTAACATATATTTTAAGCTTTACAGGAATAATATTGTTTTTCGGTTCTAAAAATTCAAAACTAATTTCATGGCTTTCAATTGTCCTCATGTTATGGAATTCAGTATTAAGCTCTGAAATATATGCTTCGAATTCTTCTTGCGAATAAAATATTCTTTTTTTGTCTACCTGTATTTTATCTGCTAAAGGAGCTTCTTTTGTAAAACCGTTTATTATATATTCTACATTTTCAATTTGATAAGATACGGTAACTTGATAATCATCGAATATATTATCCATATCTTGAGTATAAATATTAATTAGAAAAAATAAGCATAATAGGGCCGTTAAAAACAATCGTTTGTGCATTTTAATTCCGTCATAATTTTTTTTGGACAGTTTATTTATTGTGAATAAAACTGCCGTTATTGTAATTTTAGTTTTGAATCGTCTTCAATTATTTTTTGAGCATTTGATTCCATATAAGATTTAACTGAAGCCGCTATTTCCTTATCATAAAGTGAAAAAATTCTTGCAGCAAGGAGAGCCGCATTTTTAGGCTCCAACACCAAGGCCGGAGAAATACCCGAGGGCATCCTAAGAGAAGAATAAATATCTGCTCCTCCAAAGCTGTCGGAGTGAGGAGGACAGGCAATCGTCGCACCTTTTACAAAACCGTCCACAAAGCCTGAAAGAGCATTGCTCCTTCCTGCAATAGTGATATAAAGTTTCGGCCTATTAAGAGCTTCATATTCTTTTAGAATAGAAATAACATGCTCCGCCGTTTTATGAGCCGAGCCTATTCTTATAGCATACTCGATTCCAAAGCTCTTTAACTCCGAAGCTATTTTTTCTGCATGGCCCATATCTGAAGATGAACCCATAAGTATTATTACAAGAGGTTTCACATTAAGCCTGCCTTTTTTAAGTTCTTTACTATGCGCTCTTCAACCGGATATTCTCCCGGAACAAATTTAGATTTTGTCAGTTTTTCGTAAGCAGTAATATAAAGCTGAATAGCCTCATTCCAGACATTTTCATCGAGTTCTGGGATTTCTCCGTCGCCTCGGTAGCCTTTTGCTGCATAGGCCATTCTCACAAATTCCTTGTCAAAGTTTTCCGGCTCCTTCCCTTCCTTTAATCTTTGTTCGTAAGTATCGAGTTTCCAATAGCGTGAAGAATCGGGGGTATGAACCTCATCTATTAAAAGAATATTATTATCCTTATCTACACCGAATTCGTATTTTGTATCTACTAAAATCAAGCCCGCTTCTTTTGCACTTTTTTGGCCGCGTGCAAAAAGGGCAAGGGCCGCTTTTTGTACAAAGTCCCATTCTTCTTTTGACAGATAACCTTGCGAAACAACCTCATCGCAGGTAAGTCTTTCGTCATGACCTGTAGGGCCGCCCTTTGTGGTAGGCGTTATAATCGGCTTAGGAAGTGCCTGATTTTTTTTCAAGCCTTCAGGAAAATCATATCCGTATATATTTCTTTCACCTAAAGAATATCTGTACCAAAGGGCTGTAGATGTTACGCCTGTAATATACCCCCTTACTATGACCTCTATCGGAAGCGGTTTTACTTCAGTTACGATAATGCAGTTAGGATCAGGACAAGATATTATGTGATTTTTGATTATGTCCTTGGTATTTTCAAACCACCAAAGAGAAAGCTGGTTTAAAACCTGCCCCTTGTATGGAAGGGCTGTAAGAACCCTGTCAAAGGCAGAAATTCTGTCTGTGGTTACAATCAAGCGTTTCCCTTCTTCGGGAGAGTACCAATCCCTTACCTTTCCTGTTTGTTTTGAAGGGAGAGGTAAATTAGATTCTCTAAAAGCTGCATTTCGTGAAATCATTTTAAACTCCTTAGGTTAATTTACACCGTCCAAGTATATATGAAGATTTATAAATTTTCAAGTATCGTGTATATTTCTACACGGAAATCAATTTTACTAAAAACTGCCGATAATGTAGGTATGGAAATAGAAAATATATTTGATTACTTTAACGACATCAAAATAATAAGCAATTACGACGGATATTTTTACAGCGTAAATGAAGCTTTAAAAATATTACTACTTGGACTTTGTACCGTAAAAACATTAGAGAAATACACGAATGGGCAACTGCCGACATTATAAAAGATAGGCTCAATAAAGAATCTGGCATAAAAGATACCTTGCTATTATTGGCTAACCTGTCTACTTAAATTGATAAACATAGACTCATTAAACGAATGTTTTATGAATATGGCTGAAGCTCTTATCAAAGAATACGGTACAGAAAAGCCTCTTACAATAGCGATAGACGGAAAACTATCCGTTCAACAGATAAAATGAGCAGCTATGAAAGTCCGCTGCACATAGTCTCTGCACAAGTTGCAGAATTGGTATAACATTGGCACAAAAGTGTGTTAAAGGAAAGACAAATGAGATACCTACGGTTCAATCTCTTATAAAAACTCTTAATATAAAAGGGCATATAATCGTTGCAGATGCCTTAAATTGTCAAAAAGAAACGGCAAAAATCATAAAAGAAGGAAAAGGGGACTATTTATTGTCGGTAAAAGGGAACCAGCCTTTATTAAAAGCGGATATTGAAGAATATGTTCAAGATGAAATTCTAAGAAAACAAATGGACACGGCTTGTAAAAGTGAAAAAAAATCGTGAAAGAGTTGAAAAGCGAACAGCCTTCTGCACAACTAATTTAGGTTGGATGGATAATACGGATGAATGGGAGGGGTTAAGCTGTATTGGAGCTATTCATTCAGAGTTTAAGAGTAAGAAAGGAAAGAGTGATGAATGGCATTATTATATTTCGAGCAGAAAACTTACAGCTCAACAGCTATTGGATATAGCAAGAAAAGAATGGGTTGTAGAAACCATGCATTGGTTATTAGATGTTCATTTTAGAGAAGACTTTTGTCGGCTTTTAGATAAAAATCTACAACAAGCCTTGAACATAGGACGGAAAGTGGCGTTAAATTTGGTCTCGCGATACAAACAAAAAAATGCACCTAAATCTTCTTTGTCACACATTATGTTTAAAGCTCTCATGGATATATCTTTTATCAAAAAAATATTACAAAATTGATTTCCATGATATTTCTAAATTTTCCGATAGAAGAAAAAAAAGAATTTTATCTATAATGATGAAGACTTTAATTTAGCTGAAACGGGGTATAATTATGAGAAAAATAGCGGTAGTAGCGGGAGGCTCAAGCGGTATAGGTCTTGAAATTACAAAGGCCTTGGTTCTAAAAGATTATTTTGTTTACACCATGAGCCGCAGAGAATTTTTAAGTTTGCCTCAAGAAAAAAGTAAGCATATCAGCCTTGATATTACGGATGAAGAAAATCTTACAAAAGCCTTTTCCGATATTTGGAAAAAAGAAGGGCGGATTGATTTAGCCGTCTGTGCAGCGGGGTTCGGTATTTCAGGCGCTGTAGAATTTACAAGCCTTGAAGAAGCAAAAAGACAAATGGATGTAAACTTTTTCGGAGCTTTTTTATTTATAAGGGCAGCCGCCTCGTATATGAGACCCCAGTCTTTCGGAAAGATATTTGTGATCAGCTCTATAGCCGGAGAAATCGCCATTCCCTTTCAGGGTTTTTATTCGGCATCAAAGGCTGCACTCGGCAAGCTCTTAGAAGCTTTTAGAGCGGAGCTTCAGCCCTTCGGTGTGGACTGTGCCCTAATCATGCCCGGAGATGTTGCCACTCCCTTTACGGCTGCAAGAAATAAGTCAAATCTGGGAGATGATGCCTATAATGGAAGAATTTCAAAAAGCGTTTCTAAAATGGAAAAAGACGAGCAAAAGGGGATGAGCCCTGAAAGCTTAGGAAAATTCGTTGTCTCCCTTGCCGAAAAGAAGAAGATTAAATTCTTTTATCCTTATAATTGGACTTACTCCTTCTTGCTTCTTTTATATAGAATTTTACCCCGTCAATTAGGTCTTTTTATCGTAAAAAAACTATATGCAGAATAAAGACGCTATCAAGGCCCGATGTGAGAATAACCTGTAAAGGAGATTTTAGGTAAAAAAATCGTCTTAGGCCTTGACAGCATAATTATTTAAAATGCCATTACTTTTTCTTCAATAAGAACTTCCCCCTTTGCCTGTGTTTTTTCGCCCGCATTTTTAAAGATAGGCTTAAACTCTACATGTTCTGCAACAACCTTTACCTTGCTGTAGTTTTTTCCGTCAGTACCTACCCATCTATCCTGTTTGATTCTGCCTACGACACGTACGCCTCTGCCCTTTGCTCCATTTTGTTCACACAACTTTGCAAGGTTTGCCCATGTTTCTATATCAAAATAGGAAGTTTCCTGTACAAAGTTATCATCTTTTTTGTAGTTCCTATTTGATGCAATAGAAAAAGTACATAAAGTTGTTCCGTTTGCCGTAGTTTTTACTACCGGTTCCCTAACCATGTTTCCTTCAATGATAAGCGAGTTTAATGACTTCATTTTATACCTCCGAAAATCAAAAAAATAACTTCAACTTGAACACTTGTCCATCCATATTACTAAGCTTAGTTACGGCGCCGTTGCCTTGCTTTCACCTAATTATAGGCTTATAAATGCAATTTTTAGTAAAATTTTGAAAATATTTTTGTAAAATTTAAGTATAAAAAACTCTTTTTTAAAGGCTTACCTCTTATTGACTGAATATGTAAAAATATGGTATTGTATTTCCCTATATTTATATTTTAAATTACTTTAAAAAGGATGGCTTTTATGAATTTTATGCCTTTATTGCAAGGAGCCGCTCCGGGCGCTTTCGGTTCCTTCGGTTTTTTAATACCAATGCTCTTGGTATTCGTTATTTTTTATTTTTTGCTTATCCGCCCGCAAAAAAAGGAACAGCAAAAAACCGAAAAGATGATTTCTCAGCTTCAGAAGGGTGATAAGATCATCACCATCGGCGGTATTCACGGTGTTGTAAGTTCTACAAAAGAAAAGACAATTATCATAAAAGTTGATGATAACTGCAAAATTGAAATCAACCGCTCCGCTGTAGGTGCCGTTTTAAAAGATGAGCCTCCTAAGCCTGATTTTGCCGGAGAGGGTGAAAAGAAAAAATCTCTATTCGGAAAAAAATCCAACGATTCCGAAAACGGCGGCACAGTTTCACAAAACGAGTCAAAATAAAACAATCTGCGGTTTTAGTATTAAAACCGCAGCTATTTGGAGATAAATAATGAGTAAAAGAGTTAGATTTATCATTGTCCTTCTTGTTATTGCCTTGTGTTTTGTTTTTTTACATCCTACCCTTAGATGGTATTTTTGGACGGATAAAGAAGATAAAGCTTTGGCATTGGCATCCAGAGAAAAGATTAAAGATTATTCCGAGAATATGGCTAGGGCTGATGTTGATCGGCTTATAGAAATGGCTGCTTCAAATTCAACAGAGACTCTTCCGGAAAAATATGATCCCATCATTAAAGAAGCTAAGTCCCGCCGAAAGGCTTTGGGTATGGAGCTTCCTTCTCAGTGGACGGCTCAAGAGGTTGTTGCAAGTTTTAAGCTTTCCTCCAAGGAAAAGTTTATCACGGCAGCTCAGCCTATTTTAGAAACTGCATATAGGGATTCCATTTTAGGTATAAAAAATTACCAAACAAATGCCGTTAAGCTTGGACTTGACCTTTCAGGCGGTATGTTGGTTATTATCAAAGCCGACTTGGATTCTGCAATTTCTGCCGATGGAGCGAGCAATGAGACAATAGCAGATTCAAAGAAGGCTGCCATGACTTTGGCCATGGATACGCTTCGAAGCCGAATAGACAAGTTCGGTCTTACGGATCCCGTTATCCGCCGTCAGGGTGAAGATAGAATCTATATTGAGATACCGGGAGCTGCCGATGCAGATAAGATAAATTCTATTATTATGGGGCGGGGTATCTTAGCTTTCCATATAGTGGATGATGAAGCTACTCAGGCCTTTAGGGAATATTACCGAAATAATCCGGGGAAAACCTTTGATGCAGAATACAATCTTTTAAACCCAGAAATTATTCCGGAAGACTGTATGGTACTGGGGGTATATCACAAAGATGCCTACGGTATAGATGAAAGAGATGATAGAGAGCCCTTCCTTGTCGTAAAAAAACAAGCAGGCCTTGAAGGGAAGCACTTGGTAAGCGTAGACACTACCGCAGATCAAAGGTCCAATAATCCCCTTGTCAATTTTTCTCTTGATGCTGAAGGAGCAAAGATATTTGCAGAATTAACTACAAATAATGTCGGAAAAAGGCTTGCCATAGTTTCGGACAATAAGATAAAGTCGGCCCCTAACCTTAAGGAGCCTATTACAGGGGGGGCAGGAAGTATAAGCGGAATGTCTGCAACAGAGGCAAACAATCTTAAAACCGTTTTAAGAACTGCATGGTTAAATGTTCCGCTGCAGCTTGAAACACAGCAGGTTGTAGGTGCCAGCCTAGGAGACGAAAAAATCAATGAAGGTATTAAGGCCTTACAGTGGGGCTTAATTGCCGTCTTGGTTTTTATGCTGGTATTCTATAAGGAAGCTGGAATCAATGCTTGTATTGCTCAAATTTTAAACCTTTATATAATGTTCAGTGTTCTTTCAGCCTTTAATTTAACTCTTACATTGCCCAGTATTGCCGGTATGATTTTAACTATCGGTATGGCTGTAGATGCTAACGTTGTAGTTTTTGAAAGAATAAAAGAAGAACTAAAATTAGGTAAGACAAGGGAAGCTGCTGTTAATGCAGGCTTTGACCACGCATTTTCCGCCATTATGGACTCAAATATCACTACTTTTATAGCTGCCTTCTTCCTATCCATCCTTGGAACAGGCCCGATTAAAGGTTTTGCATATAGTTTGGCTATAGGTGTTGTGTCCTCCGTATTTACCGCCTTGTTTGTTTCACGCTTAATATTCGATTTCGGAACTCAAACTCTAAAATTAAATAAGATTCATATCAGCTGGAGGAAGTTAGAAAATGAAAAAAATAATTAGTTTTTCGAAATTTTTCGTTCCGTGCATTATTTTCAGTATAGGGCTCATGATTTTTGGAATAGTAGGCTACTTTACTAAAGGAATAAATTTCGGTATTGACTTTCAGGCAGGTTTTATAGAAAAAGTAAAAATAGCTCCTACGGCAGTAGAGCTTTCCTATGAAGGACCTTTAACGGTTTCTTTTTCGCAAGGTATATCCGACATTTCGATTACTACCACCTCTCTGGATGGAGAAAACAAATCTTATGTCTTTAAGTTTGCCGATAATCCTTCTCTTAAAGACTTTGCTGACGGCCTTGCTTCTATTAACGGCTTAAAAGTAAAAGTTTCCGCTTCGGGAAATGTGCTTCTTAAAAACTTGTTTTCCAATTCGGAATCTTCTTCACGTCTTTCGTCTAATGTGTTTAGACTTCATTATTTAGAAAAAGGTCTTAAACCGATAAGTACCGATGAAGTTCGTCATGCTCTTTCTTCAATACCATCAGTTTCGGTTCAGCAATTAGGTGTTCCTGAAGACAGATATTTTCAGATAAGACTAGCCGATGACGGAAAATATGAAGATGCAAACAAAGAATTACGCTCGATTATAAACTCTGCCTTAAATGCAGCCTACGGTACCGAAAACATTGCAGTTATAAGTACGGACTTTGTAGGTTCACGTTTTTCTTCTTCGTTGGCACAACAGGCAATATTGCTGGTAGGCGGTGCCTTGGTTTTAATCTTTGTTTATGCAATGTTCCGCTTTCAGTGGAATTTTTCGCTTGCGGCAATTATTGCTCTGCTTCACGATACGCTCGTAATGATTATGTTTATTTCGTGGACACAGATGGAATTTAATTCTACGACGATAGCCGCCATTCTTACGATTATAGGTTATTCTATAAACGACACAATCGTTATCTTTGACCGTATCCGCGAAAAGATTCATCTTGAACCGAAGCTGGAATGCAACGAAATTTTGGACAAAGCCCTGACTGAGGTATTTACACGAACAATTATTACAACCCTTACAACGATGGTTGCAGTTGTAGCACTTTATTTGTTTACCACCGATTCGATGAAAGATTTTGCCTTAGCCTTAATTGTAGGTCTTATAAGCGGAACCTATTCGTCAATCTATATTGCGTCTTATTTTATCGCTCTTACCTCCAAGGGTAAAAAAGCCGGAGAGATGATTACCAGAGGCAAAAGAGCCCCCGGAGAACTTTCAGGAGCGGTTATCTAACAAGAGAGAATAAATCTCAGTAGAAATTATTTTAAGCCAAGCGGCCGGTTTTAAAAATCGGCTGCTTTTTTTATGAGTTTTGAGCTATTTGTTTTAAGGCCTCGGCAGCTTGCTTGACTTCTTCAAAGGTATTAAAAGAAGAAAAACTAAAGCGGACTATACCCTGCTCTTCGGTTCCGAGAGCCTTGTGTACCAAGGGAGCACAGTGGGCACCCGGCCGGCTTGCGATGCCGAACTCTTCATCGAGGCGGCGGCTTACTTCTCCCGAGGGAATATCTCCTATATTTATACCTACAACAGCTCCCGTTTTTTCGCTCCAAGGATTCCCGTATATTTTAAGATTAGGAATAGTTTTTATTTCCTCGATAAAAAGCAATTTTAAATCGGCCAATTTCTTTTGAATGGAAGAGATTCCTGTTTTTAAAACGTAGGACGCCCCTGCATTTAAACCCATAAAGGACGGAACATTCATGGTACCCGCTTCAAAGATGTCGGGCATCTCGGAGGGGTGAGTTTTATCGAAAGAGTGAACTCCGCTTCCTCCCGAAAAGACGGAGGCAAAATCAAAGGTTCCGTTTACGATAATACCGCCCGTGCCCTGCGGCCCATAGAGCCCCTTGTGGCCGGTAAAACAAAAAATGCTTTGCCCGTATTTTGATACGTCTATAGGAATTGTACCCGCACTTTGAGAAGCATCTACAATTAAGATTAGGCCGTGTTTTTTGCATATGGAATGAACAGACTCCAAGTTACAGATTGAGCCTATCACGTTTGAGCAGTGGTTTACAATAATGGCTTTAGTGTTTGATTTGACTTCTTTTTCTATGAGTTCATAGCACAAAAAGCCGTCTTGGATAGGGATAATGGAAAGTTCGGCTCCTTCTTTTTCGAGCTGATAAAGGGGGCGCAAGACCGAGTTATGTTCAAGAACGGTGGTTATGATGTGAGTATTTTCTTTGCCTGAAAAAAGGCTTTTT
Source organism: Treponema denticola (assembly GCF_024400535.1). Taxonomy (NCBI): domain Bacteria; kingdom Pseudomonadati; phylum Spirochaetota; class Spirochaetia; order Treponematales; family Treponemataceae; genus Treponema; species Treponema denticola. The sequence continues at coordinate 2,645,939 of NZ_CP038800.1, read as the reverse complement.
ATAACAAGGTTTAAGGCAGATGTAGCATTTTGACAAAGAGCAACTTTTAAGGGATTTTTTATATTAAAAAGCTTTGCCAAAGTTTGCCTTGTTTTAAAAAGCTCTGTGAGCGCTGCATGGGCCGTACTATGAGCTCCTCTCCCCGGATTTCCGAATTGATGTGAAGCAATCCCCTTAAATACCTCTTGGGCCACGCTTTCAGGCTTTTGAAGGGTGGTTGCGCTATTGTCAAGATAGATCATATTTTTCCACAAACCTTTTATTTGTTTCTATTTTTAAAAGATAAGTTCCCGTATAAGGAATTTCGGCCTCGCTTAAAAGGCGTGAAGCCATTTTTATGCCTTCTTCATTTACCCGCAAAACCAAACCGCAGCCCGCAGAAATTTCAGGCGGAAGAGGAATAAGCCTCGCCTCAGTCAGGCCCTCAATTGCAGCAGAAGAAAAATCTCCCGAAGTTTCCAATGCTTCAGCATCGGAAACTTCACCTGAAGCTGTAAGTGCGTCAGCAGTTACAGCTTCAGCGGCTATCGCATGATGAGAAGACGAAAACGAAAAAACTCCGTAGGTTTTCAAATCTTTATTCCGTTATTCTTTTTTGCTATACTTTGGTAAACTATGGGCGTACTACAAAGTGGGTGCGCATAATTTCGGTAATGCGGTACATATTTGTAGGGGTTCCTACCTTGAGCTTTTCTTTAAGTCCGTAAAAGTCAAGACACAAGCCGCAAGACAGAACTTCGCAGCCTTGAGAGGCAAGAGCTTTTAGGTCGTTTACGGTTTTTTCGTTTTCGGTTGTAAGCTTTACACCCGAATTATAGCAGACAACGAACTTGGGAAGCACATCCTGTTCCGTGAGTGCATAGATAAAGCCTTCTAAAAGCTTTTTGCCGAAGCCTTCATCTCCAGACCCCATCTGATCCGAGTTTATCACAACAGCATATTCTCCGCTTGAAGTTTGAGGAACGGCAACAGGATTTAAATTTACACCGTCTTTTGCCTTTAAAAGAACGGTAAACTCTTTTTCCGAAACCTTGTTTACTTCAATCCCTATACCTAGCTGAGCCGCCATCTTTGAAAGGTTTTGAGTTGCAACCTCATTATCCACCTTGACCGAGATATTTTCTTTACCCGTATTTTCCCTGACAGCCTTTTTCGCCATAATAACGGGAATAGGACAAGCCTGTCCCATAGCATTTACTTCTATCATAAAAACCTCACAATATATTAAATTTTTAGATATATTATCATAAATGCTTATAATTAGTCAATGATGAAGATTGGAATATTAAGATGTTGTAAACATCTCTTTACATAAAATTTTTCTATCTACAGACATGGCTTTATTTCCCTGACTCAATTTTTAATTCATTCTCTAATTCCTCAATGCTATGATGATGACCATGTTTTGAATCAGAAATAAAGTGATTATGTAAATGAGAATGGGATATTGTATGGGTATGCGTTATGCCGTTATGTGTATGTGTAAATGTATGCCTATGTCCGTGCAAATGTTTTCTAATTAATGTGTCATACACGGCAAAGGCAGTACCTATAATCATTACGAATAATGCCGATATATATTTAATTGATATTTTTTCTTTTAATAATACAAAAGCCAAAAATGTTCCTATGAATGGTGCAATCGAATAATATGCACTTGTTTTAGCTGCACCCAAGTATTTTTGAGCACGAATGTATGTAAAAATACTTAATCCGTAGGATACAAATCCCAACAATAATGCGAAAGGAATATATTTAAGAGTAAAATCGGTTTCACCTGAAACAAAAGCTACAATTATCGAACCGAATCCTGAACAAAGTCCTTTTATTGTTACAATCTGATATGTACTTTTATCCGACATTCTGCGGGTACAATTATTTTCCAAGCCCCAGCAAATTGTTGCTCCAAGAACAAACAAAGAGCCTATGGAAAAATTTAATCCTTCAATATTTTCAAACGAAAGAATTATACTTGAAGCAGTAATAAAAAGAATTGCAAGCCATAATCTCCATGTAACTTTCTCCTTGAATATAATCAATGCAATTAATGATGTAGCTGCTATTTCAAAATTTCCAAGCAAAGATGCATTTGATGAAGTTCCGTATTTCACTCCAAGCATTAACAAAATTGGAGCGGCAATATCAAGGAAAATCATTCCAATAGTGTACGGTAAATAATTTTTATCAAGCCGTTCAGATTTTTGCTCTTTTTTAAAATTGAATAAATATAAAATTCCTACGCCAAGCCCTGCTCCAATATAAAGAAGTCCGGCCATAAATACAGGTGAAATATTTTGAAGAAGTATTTTGGAACAAGGAACATTCAATGCATAGAAAGCTGCTGCAGCAACTGCATAAATAATCGCGATTATATTTTTATTCATTTTCAATTAAAACCTTCTTAATGTTTTAACAAACAGTTTTTACATCATACAACGGAATCTTTGTATCTTTTGTAACAATCGTTAAATTATTTTCTTGTGCCATTGTAATTAGAAGCTTATCAAACAAATACCATAGAAGTGCATGAGTATCTAAAAAATATTTCACATATACTCCTTAAAATCTTCCAATGGTTCGTCAAAAGCCGGCCACATATAGAAATTTGGTTGCTTTAAAATGTCTGGCCGAAGATTAGGAAATCTTTTTACAGATTCTTCATGTTGCTTTTTATAGAGTATTTTGTATTGTAAAAGTTCTAAATAATTATACACTTCACCCATGTAAGGGCGGGTAATTGCCTGAGTTACAATATCCCATGGCTCGGGAGTTTTAACCTCCCATAAAAGCTCAATGGAGTTCCCCATTTTTATAGCTGAAATAATTTCAATGTTATATCCTCCAGTATTAAAGGGACCGCATGTTAAAACTATGACAGCTTTACGGCTAAAATCAATTTTTGGAGCTTTACGGTTATTACCGTAGAGAATTGAATAAAGATTATCCAATTGACCTTGTTCTCTAATAGTTTGATCTATTCCGTTTTTTGCATTATTTCCTGACATCAGCAATTCGTGGTGAACTGTATTTATCCCTGCCGTTTCTATAGGGGCCGTAGAGGGAATATCGGCAGAGAGATTCGATTCTGCTTCCGGTAACCGTGCCTCTTTTACGCTTGTACAGCTTAAAACCAATAAACCTAAAAATAAAATTGTATAAAAATATTTTATATTCATGTTAATGAGTGTATCATGCTCCCATGTATTTTGGCAAGTGCCTTATAAAAGAAGCAGTTCTTGCGATTGAATTAAACGGACCCGAACACTATAATGCGAGGGGAAAATCAAAAAGATATGAGGGTGAAATACCTATATTCTAACGATACAAATGTAAAGTTAATGAGAGAAGAACGATGACAATTTCAAATATAAAAGTTACCCTATTGTGTCCGAGAGAAAAAGTGTGGTATCTTGAATTAGGTAATATACTGGTAAAAAATAGGAGCCGTTTATGATAAAAATTATAAAAATAGAAAACAAAGACGAAAAAGCAAAAATTGTCGAAGAAGTTTTGACGGATTTACCGGAATGGTTCGGCTTGCCTGAAAGCACAAAAGAGTATATCAATGATTCAAAAGAATTGGATTTATGGGCCTCAAAGGAAAATGATAAAATTATCGGGTTTATAACATTAACCGAATCAAGCCCTGATTGTGCTGATGTGCATTGTATGGGAGTAAAAAAAATATATCACAATAAGGGAATCGGCACATTATTATTTAATGAGCTGAAAAAATTTGCTTCAACTAAATATGATTATATACAGGTAAAAACGGTAGATGAAGGACATTATAAAGAATATGACCAAACAATAGCCTTTTATAAAAAACAAGGATTTAAAAAATTAGAAGTTTTTCCTACACTCTGGGATGAGTGGAATCCATGTTTGATAATGATCCAAAAATTATAAAAATGCAACTGCATGATAGTCTAACAGATTGATAATTTACAAAGGAGCTTCACCGCATGTATATAACCGATAACGAAACAAAAAAGGCCCTACTTATTTTTACGGATATATTTTCAGGGCCGGCCTCAAGCTCTTATATAAGCCGCTCCACATTACAGGAAAAAACTGCGGAAGCCCTAAAAGAAATAGAAGAAAAGGAGCTAAAAAGTCTTGTTGAAACCATCTTTTTAAAGTCCCTATCATCCCTCCGCTTTAGAATAGCAAAAGAAAACCCTGCGACTCTTGTAGGTTCGGGGCAGCTTGAAAAAATTGCTCAAGCTATCGAAGAAGAAGGAGCCGACCTTGTTGTGTTTAACAGTGCGGTAAGCCCCCGTATTCAGCGAAACCTTGAAGCAGCCCTTGCAGATTTTTTAATCATAGTCTGCGATGCAGCCCATCCTGCAATGCCTGAATGTCTTGAAGTAACAAAAAAAGTCTTAGACGAGCTTTCTTGCAGTGGTAAGCCCTCTATAATCGCAATAAACAAAATGGATGAAGTTTTTGATGAGGCCCAAATACTGAGCTTAAAAGAGCGATACCCCGAAGCCGTAGAAATTTCGGTTAAGACGGGCGAGGGTCTTGAAGGCTTAAAAAGAAAACTTGTTTCAATATGCGGTCTATAAACGGAAAATCATAAAAAAACCCCCGTAAGGGCCTTTTAAGGCATCCGTCTTACGGGGGTAAAAGCATAAGAGCTTAAATAACCGTTATTAATTACGGCAATTCAATATAGAAAAAGTCATAATCCGGCTTATCATTGCCATCCGCATCCTTACCGGGAGAAACCAAGTTGCAGGCGAATGTCTTATTCCATGCATCACCCTTTGCCTTAGCTTGGGTAGGATCATTATCCGGTTCATGGCTATCGTTCTCAGCTGCAGTACGGGCTCCGTCGGTAATACCTTCACCGTCAGGATTAAGAGCTGTATCTCCGATCTTTACCGCATAGTTACCACCATGGAAAACCTTCTTCGAATCAATATAACCTGTAATAAGCACATAGTACTTTTTACCGGGCATTGCAACAAAATAGGTTGTATCAAGCTCACCTTGGTCATATTTAATAACAGGGTTATCGAAATCAGGCGAACCGTCGGCTTTTTCTTCAAAAACTGCAATTTGAGTATCGGTTTTGTCTTTACCGCCGTTATAATGCAAAGAAGGCACCGTAGAAACCCATACGATTTCCTTATTAAAAGCTATAGTAATGTTTTGATCCGTGTCTGTTACCGTAAATGTTTTTTCTTTAGCTTCTCCGGCAAAATTTGTATAAACGGAGTACTGTCTGCCTTTGATAAGACCTTTAAAAACGACAGGGGACTGGTCATTCAAATCGGCAACAAAGGCAAGAGGGGCTTTAGTAACGCTATCAATTAAGGTGATTTTGTTTCCCGATACCGCTTGTCCCTTATTGGTTACTTTAACCCTTATTTCCGCCTCACTATAGATGTCATTTGGAGCAGGAATTTCAGAACCGCCGTCTTTTACAGCCTTGGCTGCCTTGAACACATTGACCCGTCCGTAACCGTAGCGTTCATCAAACTCACCCATTCCGTCAATCTTATCGGCAGTCCTTTCGAGTAAGGTCTTAATCTGATAGGGTGTCAAATTACGGGCATTATCGAAGGATAAAAGATAGCCTATGGTTCCGGTTATAAAGGGAGTAGCCATGGATGTACCGCTCATACTCTGGTAAGAATCATCTCCGTGTACATTACAAGACATAACTCCGTCGCCGGGGGCGGAAATACTTATCCATGCCCCATTATTGCTAAAGTCTTTTTGCTTATCTTGTGCCGTAGTAGCTCCTACTGCAAGTACGCCGGGGAAGGCGGCAGGGTAAGCTGCAGTATAGCGGCCTTCATTTCCCATAGCGATTACGGGAAGAACATCATTTTTTACGGCATTGGTTAGAACAGCAAATGCGAATTCGGTGCCGTATGAACCTCCCAAACTCATATTTACAGGAACAGTTTTTTGGGTAATTTGATAGTCGGTATCTTTAAGATAGGAGGGGAGAGCATCAATTTCTTCAGCTGAGCGGTCTGCCTTAGGTTTACGCAAAATTTCTACGGTATCTACGAGGTCTGCCATTGCACCGTAAATAGCCCAAGTTCTTCCGCCGTCTTTAATACCTAAGCCTTGATAAGAGATAATTTTTGTATTTTTCCATGCAACGCCTGCAATACCCACATGGTTATCACCGCGAGCTGCTATGGTACCCGAACAGTGAGTACCGTGTTCTCCATGGTCCCAGTTTTCGCCTATGGGTATTTCTGTAAAGGCGTTTCCGTCTCCTACATAAGTCTTTCCTGTCTTGTCGGTTGCGGCGGATTTTGCATAAAGCACGATAGATTTGTTGCTATCGTCTTTAAAATCTCTATGCTCCATGTTAATACCGGTATCGATAATGCCTACAACTACCTGTTTATTCTCGTAGCCCACATCCTTATAGGCTCTTAAAGCTTCGGTTATCTTAAGCCCGTAATCCGAATTATTGGCTATGGGGTCATTAAGGTAATCTCCATTGAGGAGTCCCATAGCTTCTATAGGCTGTTTACCTTGAGAAATTGGGCCTTTGGTATATTTAGGTTCTTCAACCTTATAATCATATTCGGCTGAAAGAACTCCCTTAATAAAAAGTACCCTTGAAAGGTTCTTTTTTGCATTTCCTTCCTTGTGGATGTTCCAATATCGGATATCTTCGCCTCTAAGGGAAACAAAACCTCTAACTTCAAAGCCTTCTTTTCCAAAAAGGGTTTTGTCAAAATTTGAGGCAGTTTTTACGATAAAAGAACCTTCTACAATATCTTCAAGTCCTTTTTCGGTAAGGGCAGGAATGTCTATATTTAAACTTTCCTTAATTTTTTCATGCTTTGAACTTTCGGGAGTCTTTATTCCGAAAGAGCATGAGGACAGTATAACGGCTAAGGCCGTTAGCAAATAAAAAAATCGTTTCATTAAAATCCTCCATTCCTTATTCTGTTACCGTAAAGGTAAATCTTCCATTAATTGCATTAGCACCGTTAGAGCGGGTATTACCCCAAGTTTGGCTCTCAATCGATCCTGTAGAACCGTCGGGATTTGTATACTCATAATTTTTGACGATCAGCATCGGTCTATCATCGTCCAACCTATAGGCATTATTACCCCAATCCTGCATATCCCACTGATAGGTAGTACCTGCCGTGTATTCAAGAGCTCTGCCTTTTGTGTAGGTTTCAACGTTAAAAATACCTATCCGGGTAAATTTAGAAGTAAGAGTAATCTCTCCTGTTGCAGAGTCTACTTTGATGATATCTTCAAGGCTGTTAATACCCATTCGTGCCAATCGACCTTTCAAAACATCCTGATATGAAATCTTTGAGTACACCTTGCCTTGCTGCGCAATGTCTATAAGAAGGTCAGGACCCGAATTTCCGTCTTTATATGTTCTATTGTAGAAATAGCGGAATCTGGCACCGAAAAGAGCTTCTCCCTGTCCGTCAACTACTAATAGCCCTGAATTAAAGCGGTCTGCATTTTCTTTTTTAAGAAGATCGGGATTACTTACCTTGCAGATATAGCTCATGTTTTGAGCAGCTGCCTTTGTAATCAAAGCACGGTTATCGGGAGCTGTAAGCTCGTAGGTAAAGGATTCCATTACCTTCATTTTTAATACGGGAGATTCTGCCGTATGGCTTGCATTATAGGCTATAACCTTATATTCATATTCTACATTTTCTTCCAAGCGTGAATCCGTATCAAGTCCCTGATGTCCTCCTTCACTTTCTGTCGTAAGGTTTCCATAAATTGTACGGCTTACGCGTTCAAATTTATCACTTGTACCCGCTTTTTTTCGGTAAAGGTCAAAGCCGATAATGGGAATGTGGTTACCATTATTCTTATCCACAAGACTGAATATCATTATGGATAGATATGAAGAGCGTCTTCCGTCTGCGGGATCAAGGGCTAAAGGCTTTATATTGCCGTTAAAGCTCTTTCCCATTATATCTACATGTGTAATATCCTCTCCGTCATTTGAATAAATATTTGCCGAATAGGGTACGCGTCTTGAAATCATAACCATTTCGTCAAATTTAGCATTCTCTAAGGATTCTCCGTTTGCAGAGTTTTCCGATTTAATGCTTATGTGTTTTTCGACACGGTTATTTGCAATATCGTACCCGACAACTATTAAGTCGAAGTTTCCGTTGGGGAAGATAAAGTTTCCTGTACCAGGTTTTAACTCAAAATCGTATTTTGAAGTAAAAGTTGGGGCAGAATATGTTGTGCCGTCATAGTAACCTTCAATTCCTGTTATGCTGTTAGGAATCATTCCCATACCTAACTTAGCCCCAAAGCCGCTCCAAGCTTTTTCTTCGACAGCACCTACGCTTGAAGAAAATTCGACCTTAATGCTTTTTAGACTGTTATCAATGGAATCGCCTTCATTTATGGGTGTTTCAACTCCGTCGGCAGCCGCCTTCATAATTGAAGCTAGTTTAGGCGGTTCTACTCCCCGTGTATGATCCCCATGCGGGAATTGGATCATCGTAAGTTTTTGATTTGGTAAAGCTGAAATATAGTAGTTTTCGATTAAAGAACCTGCCCACTGTCCAGGAATACCTTCAAGTTTAAAATTATAGCGTAGATCGCGTTGTAGGGCTATTACATTGGCAATACCGTTATGAACCGGTATATCCAGTCCGATTTGGGCGTTTGTTCTTGCGTCAAAAACCTTAAGCGTGGTACCCGATACCTTTGTACCTCCTATAGAATCGACTACAAGGACTTCAACGTTTACGACGCTATGAGCGGCTTCAACAAAGTTAAGGGTGTACTCCTTTGAATTGCCGCCCTTGGTTACTTTAACAATTACTCGAAGTTTTGCGGCACTTATCGCAACGGTACCATAGCCCGGATCGCTGCTATTTTTACCGTCAATCATAACCTCTGCATTAGCATAAGCTACGGCTTTAATAAGGACATTTCCGTAAGGAACCGGAATATCTTGATATTCGGTTTTAGTGCCGTCAAAGATAAAACCGGGAGCCTTGTCTATCGTAAGCGATTTAAGTGAAGAGTTTTCATCTTCAAAGTTATTTCGGTGGACATTAATAGTTATAAGGCTTCCCTTAGTTGTACCGTCAGCAGCCGTTACCTGTAAAGTTATTGTGTTATCTCCAATGTTTAAGGGGCAGGTAAACTTGGTTTTGTCGTTTGTATCTGCTGTGATTGTAGAGCCATTACACTTTAGTTCAACTTTTGCTTCATTACATTTAGTCTTTGCCGTTATAACAATGCTGTCTGTTACATTTTTTACAGGGTCAAGAGTAATGGGGCTTGCTATAATGGATAAAATATCTTGGGTTCCGGCTTTTAAAACTTCAAGTGACGGGTCCTCCTCCAACAAGGTATATCGGTGAATATCGATGGATATATCTTCTTTTGTTTTTCCGTCGGCAGCCGTTACTTGTAAGATTATCTTATTGCCGCCTTCTTTTAACGGGCATACAAACTTTGTTTTGTCGTTTGCATCTGCCGTAATTTCGGCTTCATTACATTTTAAAGAAAGACTTGCTTTCTCATTTTTTGGAGCTGCTATTATAACAATTCCCGTTGTTGCATTTGCTACAGGATCGGCAGTAACGGTATTTTTGTAAACCATCTGCAAAATATCATGATTATTGGCTTTTAGTGTTTTAAGTGAAGTATCTTCACTCTCTCTTTTTCGATAAACGATGATTGTTGCAGTTTTAGTGTTATTACCCTTTTCGGCAGTTACAACTACTTTAATAGTGTTATCACCCTCATTTAACGGACATTCAAACTTCGTCTTGTCGTCCTTATGAGCAACTTGTGTATTGTTACATGTAACCTTAAGGCTTGCGTTACTATCCTCAGGTTTGACAATAAGTGTAACTTTGTTGGTTGCGTAGCTCACTGTTGTCTTCCAACCGGATGATAAAGCTTCTTTAATGTCGGCTTTAGTATCACCCACCTTAATTTCGGTAATATTGGCATTTTCTGAACGAGTGTCCACCTTTGCAGGACAGCCGATCAGTACCAATAGTACCGAAATCATTCCAAATAACGCTATTGCGTTTTTAATTTTTTGTGACATATAGTCCCTCCTAAATAAAAATATCCTTATATTAGGCTCTTTTTAGAGCTCCTTATTTAGAGAAGCTCTTTTCAGAGCCATTATAAGTGTCGTTTAGGCATTTTATGAGGATGGAGCCGTTTTGCTCTGCATCCACAGAAAATATACCATAAGGGCGGGTAATTGCCTGAGTTACAATATCCCATGGCTCGGGAGTTTTAACCTCCCATAAAAGCTCAATGGAGTTCCCTTTTTTTATCACTGAAATAATTTCGATGCTATATCCTCCAGTATTAAATGGACCGCATGTTAAAACTATAACGGCTTTACGGCTAAAATCAATTTTTGGGGCTTTACGGTTATTACCGTATAAAATTGAATAAAGATTATCCAATTGACCTTGTTCTCTAATAATTTGATCTATTCCGTTTTTCGCATTATTCCCTGACATCAGCAATTCGTAGTGAACTGTATCGGCTTCTATCGTTTCTATAGAGGCGGCAGAGGTAATAACTTTAGAAGCACCAGCTTCGGCTTGGGGCAACTGTGCTTGCTTTAAACTTGTACAGCTTGAAACCAATAAACCTAAAAATAAAATTGTGTAAAAATATTTTATATTCATGTTAATGAGTGTATCATGCTCCCATGTATTTTGACAAGTGATTTTTTTATAAATTATGACAAATTTTTAAAATGCCCTTGACAGAGTATTCATTTTATTGATATAATCAGTACATGTTGATGGGGATATAGCTCAATTGGTAGAGCGCTTGCATGGCATGCAAGAGGTCAGGGGTTCAATTCCCCTTATCTCCAATGTTTAAAGTTATTAGTCTTTTCCGACTTATTGGTTTAATTAAGGTGGTTTAATCGGTGGATTCGACAACTGAAATAGATCTTGATGAACTTCTCAAAGACGTAGTAATGCCTTCAGGTGATAAGCCGGCACAGCCGCCTCCGGTTTCTTCCGGTTTTGACTTCAATGTCGGTCAAAGGGCTCCGTTTCCTGATATAAAAGCCGGCGGGTTAAGCAAAGATACGATGTTTTCCATGGCTCCTGAGGCCAGAGGAGAAGCAAAGCGGGATCCGAGCGAACCCGATCTTACCTTAACTCATTTTGAAAAAGTTGAAAAGTTTTTTTCCGATACCCCCCATACATTATTTGATACTGCAGAGTTTTACAAGGCTGTTTTAAAAGGCGAAGGCGAAAATGCTCAGCGTCTTCATACTTCCCTTACCAAATTTTTAACGACTACTGACCCTAAAGACCGAACCGTATTCAGACAGCAAGTCGAATCGGCCTATTGGAATCTTGTTTCCGATATGGTCATGAAAATAGCCTCAGGAAAATCTTCAAAAGAAAAACAATATGCAGTAAGATACGGACTTGTTCTTCCTACGCTTTTAACCGCAGAACAAAAAGATATGTTTGCAAAAGTAATAGATGAAAATACATATTGTGAGGCCGTCTATTATTTGGATGAGTGGTTCAGGGAGATCGGAATAGGAAAAATCAACCCTTCTGCAACAGACGAAGTTAAAATTTCAAAAAAAGACGATAATTCAAGATTTAATCAGCTTTTAGAAAAGGCGAAGGGAAAACTCCAAACTGCCGATAATCTGCTGAGGGCAAAATCGGAAGAAATAAGCCGGTATGAAGACTCCATAAAACAGCAAATTGATAGCATGTTCTCTCATGATATGCTGGCTAATTTTTCCAATGTAAAATCGCCTTATTCAGAATCACAAAAACAGCAAATCATGCAAATAAATGACAGGCTTAAAAAACTGCTCAATTTTGACAAAGAATTACAAAGCTGTATTTCCGATTATAAAGAAGCCGATGCAGATGTACGCAGCTTGAGGGAAAAAGCAGATGCTTCCGGAGGAATCACGACCAATATGTCGGGAGCCGAAGGGGAATTCGATACTGTTAAGCAGATGGCTAAGATGACCTGCGGACGCAAAGGTAATCATTTCCCGATTCTGTCAAGAGAATATTTTAGGTGCTCATCAAAGGAGATGGGAACCAGAGAGAATATCTTGCGTGAAATGAAATGGCTTGAAGATATAGATGTGCAAGCCTATTGCAGGCAATATAAGAATCAATTAAACCGGATTCCTCCCTTTGTCGTATTGGTTCCGACTTATGGAGATATAGGCTTTTGCTGGGAACCTTTTGACCGCTATAATAGGGTTACAAGTAGAGGCAGAATAGTAATCCCGATGTATCCTAAAAGTCTTAAAGTTTCTCTCTTAATGGCTACTGCAGATTTACGCTGGCAGGTTGCTAAGGAAAAAGCTTCTTACTATTGGATGGAAGAAGGCTTGACCGGCAATTATTATCAATGGTTCCAAAACCAAAAATTAAAAGGTGACATAAAAGAATATTTTATTCAGGATTATATAACTTGGATGATAAAAGAAAGCGAAGGCATTCAAAAATTAGACAAAGAAGTTAGAGAAGTATTTTGGAGGTACATGCCCTTTTCTGACTCGGTTAAGGCAAAACTAAAAGATAGAGCCTTGGTATATCAAGAGCTTTGTCAAAGAGACCTAAACCGTCAGATGTCGGATGGGTACTAGATTATGAAAAAACAATTATTTTTATTCGGTAGTAAATTATGCCCCGATTGCGGGCCTGCAAAGGAATATTTAGAAAGAAAAGGAGTAAAGTTCCGCTATTTTGACATTACTGAAGATTTAGGTTATCTAAAGTTTTTGTTAAAATATCGGGACGAGAGAGCTGAATTTGCTCAGCTCAAAAAGGAGGGAAAAATCGGCATTCCTTGCTTGATGGTTGGAGACGGAGAAGAGTTTATATTCGACGTTGAAGAAGCTGACCTATCAAAATGGTCTTAAGGCTGACCGACTTTCTTGCTCTAAGTCATGTATCTTAGCCGGTTGGTATTTAGGTTTGACCCTAAATACAATCTTGCAGGACGTGTGAGGACACGGCCTGCTTTTTTTATGTAAATTCTTATTTTAAGACTGTTAGAGGATTAATAAGCTTTCCGTTTTTGTAAACGGAAAAATGAACATGAGGCCCTGTGGAACGGCCTGTGTTTCCTACAGTTCCGATAATGCTGCCCTGACTTAGAATCTGACCGCGTTTTACTTTTATCGTATGCATATGCCCGTACATAGACTGATACCCGCCTGAGTGAGTAACTATGACATAATTACCGTAAATGGTAGAGTAACCGGTATAAGAAACCGTACCGTCAAGGGTCAGTTTAATTGGTGTTCCTGTAGGAGCTGCAATATCTATACCTGTATGAAAACTCTTTCTGCCTGTAAAAGGATCCCTCCGGTAGCCGAATGGGGATGTAAGCCTTCCGGCTATTGGATAGATAAAAAGTTCTCCTAAGGCCTTTCTCAGCTCAAAAGTACTGATGCTTGCACCTGGAATAAAAAGCCTTTGTCCTAAGCTTATTGTTTGACTTTCCATATCATTTGCATCTAAAATTGCCGTAAGGGGCAATTTAAATTTTGCAGCTATTTCCCCTAAAGAATCTCCTTTTATAACTGTATAAATTATTCCGTCTGTCGATGGGATGGACAGTTTTTGTCCTACCGTCAAACTTTTGGCATTGTTTATATTATTTACTGAAAGCAGGGTGCCCATATTTTTAAGTCCGAATTTCTGAGTAATACCGCTGACTGTATCCCCTCGTGCAACTATATAATCTTTAAAATCTACAGATGTAATAAAAACTGAATTATCTGAGGGAGAAAGAGGTTCGGATATTTCTAATTGAGGCGTAAGGCTTTCATCCTTTGTGATATCGCTAGTAGGCATAGCCAAGTCCCGCATAGCATTAGTTGCCGACGGTTCATCCAAAAATGTTATAGCTTTTATTGATGAAATACCCCAATTTAACCTTAATAGAGGAATGTAAAAGATGCACATACATAGTAAGAGTAAAAAAAGAGACCATAACATAAAGATTTCTTCTTTTTGGCCTAATCTCTTTTTTGCATTTTTTGTTTTATAGGATGAGCCGAATAAAAGCTTCTGCGGGTTAATAGCTGCCGCCAGACTGCTTGATGAAAAATCATTTGGCTGCAGACTTGTAATAGAATAAGCTGCCGTTCCAACAGAAGTTCCGGCAGAAGTCTTGCCATTTAAAAAATTTGCTTTTCTTTTTTTAGGTTGTGTATTTTTATATCGTACAACATCAGAATAGGTTATAATATCCATATTCAGTATATCGGCATAAAAAAATATGGTTTTAGGCTAAATTAAATAAGAAAAAAGCATAAAAGTTAAGGTAATATCCGGCAATGAATTTTAACTTGAATAGGTACCGCTCTCTTGAAAAAATATAAGATTTATGGTAAGTTAGTTTATCGGGACTATTTATTTCCGTTATATTGTAGTATGCTTTTAAATCATATTTTTCTCTTTATATAATAGTTTTGAATAATCCCTAATACTTTTATAAGGACGGTTTTTATGAGCCAAGAAAAAAAACTTGTAATGATCGACGGTAATACTGCTGCCGGTCACGTTGCCCACGCCTTAAGCGAGGTAATTGCCATTTACCCGATCACACCGTCAAGTCCGATGGGTGAGGTCGCTGATGAATATTCAGCCCGCGGAAGAGAAAATATTTGGGGTACTGTCCCCGATGTTGTTGAGCTTCAATCCGAAGGAGGTGCTGCAGGTGCCGTACACGGAGCCTTGACCACAGGAGCTCTCTCTTCAACTTTTACAGCATCTCAGGGCTTGCTCTTAATGATTCCGAATATGTACAAAATAGCCGGCGAGTTGACCAGCACTGTTTTCCACATTGCTGCCCGAGCCGTAGCTTGCAGTGCTCTTTCAATCTTCGGAGATCATCAGGACGTAATGGCCTGCCGCCAGACAGGTTGGGCTATGTTGGCATCCAACTCGGTTCAGGAAGTTATGGACCTTGCCATTATTTCTCATGCAGCCACATTGGAAGCAAGAGTTCCCTTCCTTCACTTCTTTGACGGATTTAGAACTTCTCACGAAATTCAAAAAATTGAAGAAGTTTCTTATGACATTATGCGCCAAATGGTAAGCGATGAGCTTGTTCGAGCTCACCGAAAACGCGGTTTAACCCCTGAAAAGCCCGAACTTCGCGGAACAGCTCAAAACCCCGATATTTACTTCCAAGGCAGAGAAGCCGTAAATAAATACTATCTTGCTACTCCCGAAATTGTTCAAAAACAAATGGATAAGTATGCAAAACTTACAGGAAGACAATATCACCTTTATGACTACTACGGAGCAAAAGACGCCGAGCAAATCATAATCCTCATGGGTTCAGGTGCTGATACTGTTGAAGAAACGGTAGATGAACTTAATTCTAAGGGCGGAAAATACGGTGTTCTTAAAGTAAGGCTTTACAGGCCCTTCAGCGCCGAACATTTTGTAAAGGCTATTCCGACCACAGTAAAAGGAATTGCAGTTCTCGACAGATGTAAGGAAGCAGGCTCTTTAGGTGAACCCCTCTACGAAGATGTAAGAACAGCCATCGGCGAAATGCAGGCTGCAAAAAAATGCCCCTTTACTCATTATCCCGTTATCATCGGCGGACGCTACGGTCTCGGTTCAAAAGAATTTACACCGGCAATGGTTAAGGGCGTATTTGACAACCTTGAAGGCGAAAAGAAGACAAACTTCTCTGTAGGTATCGAAGATGATGTTACACATACCAGCATCAAATATGACCCCAACTTTAAACTTGAAGATAAGGACATGCATCAGGCTATGTTCTTCGGTTTGGGTTCAGACGGTACTGTAGGTGCCAATAAAAACTCTATCAAGATCATCGGTGAAGCTACAGAAAATAAGGCACAGGCCTACTTCTCCTATGACAGTAAAAAGTCGGGCGGTTTTACGATTTCTCACTTGAGATTCGGAAAACACGCAATCCGAAAGCCCTACTTAATTACAAATGCGGACTTCGTTGCATGCCATAAGTTCAGCTATCTTGAAACCTATGATATGCTCCACAGCCTTAAAAAAGGCGGAACCTTCCTTTTGAATGCTCCTTACGGAAAGAACGAAATATGGGACAATATGCCCGTCGAAGTTCAAAAGCAGATTATCGAAAAAGAAGCTAAATTCTATGTAATCGATGCTATCAAGATTGCAGAAAAAGCCGGAATGGGCAACCGAATTAACGTTGTTATGCAGACCGCCTTTTTCAAAATCTTCGGAATCTTGCCTGAAGCCGAAGCCGTAGACCTAATCAAAAAATTCATTGAAAAGTCCTACGGAAAAAAAGGTCCGGAAATCGTTCAAAAGAATATTACGACAATCGATATGGCTCTTGAGGGAGTTGAAAAGGTTGATTATCCCAAGACAGCAACAAGCAAGCTCAAGATGCACCCTGCAATCGCAGGCGATGCACCCGAATTCGTAAAGAATGTTTTGGGCAAGGTTGCCATCCAAAAAGGTGATGATATAAAGGTAAGCGAAATGCCCGAAGATGGCACTTTCCCGACCGCTACCACTCAATACGAAAAGAGAGCTATTGCAGAACATATTCCGATCTGGAAGAGCGATATCTGTATTCAGTGCGGTCAGTGTGTCATGGTTTGTCCCCATGCCTGTATCCGCATGAAGGCCTATGACGGCTCGCTCTTGGCAAAGGCACCCCAGGGCTTTAAATCCTGCGATTATAAGGGCAAGGAATTTGAAGGAGCTAAATTTACAATTCAGGTTTCTTCAGAAGATTGTACAGGCTGCGGTCTTTGCGTTCAGCAGTGTCCTGCAAAGTCCAAGGAAAATCCCGAAATTAAAGCCATCAATATGGAAAGCTTTGTTGAACACAGAAAGCAGGAAGTTGCAAACTGGAACTTCTTCTTTAACGATATTCCTGAGCCTGATGTAAAGAAGCTTAATTTGAGCGTTCCCAAGGGCATCGGTATGAAGAGACCTCTTTTCGAGTTCTCAGGTGCATGTGCAGGCTGCGGTGAAACACCTTATGTAAAGCTTCTTTCACAGCTTTTCGGAGACAGAGCCGTTATTGCAAACGCAACAGGCTGTTCTTCAATTTATGGAGGAAACCTGCCCACAACACCCTATGCAAAACGATGTGACGGAAGAGGCCCGGCTTGGTCTAACTCCTTGTTTGAGGATGCAGCAGAATTCGGTTACGGTATGAGGTTGACAAGCGATAAGCTCGCCGTTTATGCCCGCGAAGTTGCCGCTAAGGTAAAAGCAAAGGGTATTGCAGCCGGTGTAATCGATAAGATTCTCAATAATGCTCAAGAAGATGATGCAGCTATTGAAGAGCAGAGAGCCTTTGTTGCAGAACTTAAAAAAGAGTTAGCAGGTTCAAAAGATGAATTGGCTAAGGAGCTGGATTCTTTAACCGACCACTTTATCAAGCGCTCCGTTTGGATCCTCGGAGGAGACGGATGGGCCTACGATATCGGATACGGCGGATTAGATCACGTTCTTGCTTCAGGTAAAAACATCAATGTTCTTGTAATGGATACTGAAGTTTACTCGAATACCGGCGGACAGATGTCAAAAGCTACACCTATCGGTGCAGTTGCAAAATTTGCCGCTTCGGGTAAGGAAGTAAGCAAAAAAGACTTAGGCATGATGGCCATGAGCTACGGCTATGTCTATGTCGCTCATATTTCTATGGGTGCAAACATGAGTCAGGTAATCAAAGCCTTCCGCGAAGCTGAAAGCTATGACGGACCTTCGATTATCATCGCTTACAGTCATTGTATCAACCACGGTATCAACATGACAAAGGGTATGACAAACCAAAAAGAAGCCGTTTCTTGCGGTTTATGGCCCTTGTACAGATACGATCCGAGACTTGTCGAGCAGGGTAAAAACCCCTTCCAGCTTGACAGCAAGGAACCGGACTTTAATCTTGCCGACTTTATGTACAAAGAAGTCCGCTTCAAGACCTTAAAGAATGCCGATCCTGCAAGAGCTCAAATGCTCTTGGATAAGGCTGTTGCTAAGGCTAAGAGGCAGTGGCAGGAATACAAGTATTTGGCTGATAGGCCCTTCTAAAAGTCAATTTACGGTATAAAAAAAGAAGTCCCCTTAACTTCTAATGAAGATAAGGGGACTTCTTTTAAATTTTACTTATCCAAGATAGTTATTTCGACACGTCTGTTTTTAGCCATATTTTCAGGTGAATTATTGGCAGCAACGGGACGGCTGGCACCAAAACCGCGGGTGTAGACGTGTTCTCTTTTTTGGACTCCCAAGTCAATAAGATAATTAGCTACGGCAGCGGCCCTTTCTTCAGAAAGCTTTTGTCTTTCTTCTTCGGTACCGGCTAAGGCCGTATGCCCGGAGATCAAAAATTCCCTATCTGGAAATTTTAAAAGAATTTCGCCTATTTTTTTTATTTTTTCTTTTTCACTATCTCTTAAAATTGCAGAATCGGGTAAAAACTGGATATTTTCTATGCTGATTGTTAAACCTTCATCGGTTTTTTCAATAGTGGTATTTTCAAGATTTAGATCTTCAACACTCTTTTTTATTTCTTCTTCAGTGCTTGTATCAATCTTTTTTACTTCAATGACCTTAGCCCTTGCTGTCCCGATAAAATTATAGGTGTAACCTGAGTAAAGGAGCATTTTAATGCTGAATTCTTCATCATAGCAATAGAGATTCCCTCTTTCTTCATCCCAATATAGGTTTTGACGTGACTTCCCTAAAATTTTGACAGGTACATCTATTTTTCCCTTATAATTTTTAAGAACCCCTTGAGGAACAGCATGGTTTAAATCATAGCTTGCGGTTATGTGACGGTAGGTTTGACCGTCTATTTCTTCAAGGCCTATGTATTGATATTCAACCTTAAACGGAAAGGTAAAGGGCTTTTCAATCCCGAAGGCATCCCGAAAATCGTGGGCTTCAAAGCCTTCTCCTGTCCATGTATCGCCGGGTTTAACGGGGTGCTTTGGAAATGTCGGCACATTCCGTACAACAGGCATATAATATTCATCGCCTATAGAGTAAAAACCGGCTTCATCCCGTCTAAAAACGCTTGGGTAATTTCGGGACCAGTCAAATGTTTTGTTGGAATTTTGCTCGCTGGTCATAAACATGCACGAAAAAAGGGCTGAAGAGGTTTTATCGCCGTCTCCTGTTTCTATATCCGAGACTTCTACCTCAATCCTATTGATAATTTGGGCTTTATGATGAAATTTTCCGTTTACATAGACATTTTCATCTACAACGGAGTGAATTTTATATGCATCCTCGTCAATAAATTTAAATTTAAAGAGAAATTCAGCATTTTTTTCATCCTCTTGAGCAAAAAGGATAGAAAAAAGCAAAACAAACACGAACAAGACAAGTTTTTTTAAAATATTATTCTTAAAAATACGGTATTCCACACTTTCTTATCGGTATTTTTAGCATAAACCTTTAGAAAAGGTTTTTTGTAAAAAAATTCTATATTTTACACAAAAACTTAAAAGTTTTTCTTAAATTTTTAAATTTTTGTGTAACTAAAAGCCTCTAAATAGTTTTGTTTAGTGTATGTTGAACGACAACAAATAATTCAATATACCTCCTTTGCAGTTTCCCGACAGGTTTTTTCTCCTCCTTTTGCCTGTCGGGTTTTTTATTTTTATAGATAACTACCACAATCTAAATGCAGATATAAATCATTGACATGTAAAAATTTTTATATTGACTTTTTTATAAACTAAAGTATAATATGTTTATGTTGCTTTTATGTAAACTTAGATCACAAAAAATGGTTCTCGCTGAAATTACGTGCGCCTGCAAAATGTTATCTCCAGTTTACCCCCCCCTGTATACAAAAGTATACACTTGATTTATAAAATTATACTCATAAAAATCATATTTTTCTCCAACCTTTTGTATTTTCAAAAACTTGTACCTTGCTTTTTATTTTTACCCATTTTTAGATGTACAAGCTTTTGTCAAAATATAAATTTGCAAGAATTCCTTGCGAAAGTAATTTTATTAGGAGGTTTCAACTATGAAACACAAGGTATTAACTAAATTTTTATTATTTGGAGCATTATGTACAATACTGCTGTCGCTTACAGGCTGCCCTCAAAATAAGCAGCCTGAGAACATCAAAATTGTTTTTGATGAAGAAAAAATGGTATGTTGGAAGGACGAAGGTGATAAGTGGAATAAAATAACAAGCGGAACTGCAGTACCTGAAGGTACCAAATTATGCTTTTATCCCCGTAAATTGCCGAATCAACAAATACCGGATAAATGGACTTTCGGCAATAAAACCATTACAGCGGCTTTACAAGCAGATATTACTGTCAATAAATCTTATGCCGATAAAGAAAAAACAATTAATGTAGCCTATACTCTAAGGAATGTAATAAAGTTAAAAATAGTCTTTGATCCCGCAAAATTAAAGGTTGAAAAAATAATAGGAGAAAACACATTTACTACGATAAGCAATGAGGCAATGATTGATGAAAGGGTAAAACTAAGATTTTCTGCAATAAATATTCCCTTAGATAAGATAGTATACGGTTGGACTTTTAATAGATCTCCTGCGAATTTTTACAAGTATTCTACAAAACCACGAATTGCAATTTCAAAAGACTATGCCGATTCAACTAATACTATTAACATAGACTATAATTTAAAAACGCCTGAACAAATTATCATCAACTATGATAACAGCAAAATGTACTGTGATTATTACGATTCATCCACAGATTCATGGCCAATAATAAATCCGGGAGAAACCTTTCCCGAAGGTAAAAAGGTTTGGTTTAACTTAAAGGAAGTTGAAGAAGGAAAGGTTCCCGTGTGGACTATAAACGGTAAAACCGAAAAAAGCGGTCTTTTTGAATATGTATCTTATTTTCTCGATATAGATAAGATAGGAAGCGGTAAATCCGTACAAGCTGGTTTAAGTTATAGAGGCGGTAAAACATTTACTGTAAAATTTGATTCTTCAAAGATAAAATGCACAAAGAAAAAAGACGGCTTAACTATTACTAGCGGAACTCAGCTTATCGAAGGCACCAAGATAAATTTTAAAACAACCGACGGTACAAATGTTACATGGATTATAGGTAATTATACCTATAACGATAGGAATAGCATTGACTACATCGTTTTTGAAAATGACACCGATACCGATATCATTGAAGTAAGTTATGAATAGGCTTTCTTTTTAATAATGTGCAAACAAAGGCTGTTCCATTTGGGAACAGCCTTAACACGCAATGCCGGTTAGGCTAATATTATTTGTATACGCCGTCGGTGTTCAAGGAAACATGGCAAACAGAAGTTTGATTTTTTCATTGGATAAGCTGCCCGGTGAAGGAAAATTGCGCATAAAGGGGCTTTCGGAAAGCGAGTACAATATTCCGCTCATATACCGTATTCTCGTGAGTGTAAATCTGCAGGCGACACATTCAATTATTTGGAAGACTGATGAAAAAATTGCAATCACAGCAGATTATGCAGGCAGGGTTGCTAAGTTTGCAGAGTTTTTTGAGCATCTTCCCAAAAATAAAAAGGATAAAAAAGATGCGGAAAAAGTATTAAAGTTCTTGAATGATGAGGCAAATGCCGGAAAATACATTCATCTTGAGTACGGAGAAATTTTTGAAATGGAAGATGAAGAGCCGGAGGTTCAGATGACCAATCACAAAATAACATTATGGTAAATCGGGAATTATTTACGGGTTAAATCCGTCCTGCAATCTTCCCAAACTTCATCAAACCGTATTTTTTTCATTCGCCCGTTTCGATCTTTCGTACGGGTTAGCTTGAAACCCAGTGTTTGTTGTGATATGATTAAAACAAGGAGGTATGATAAACAGTTCGGCAGAAATTCGACCTCACTGTTTATCGATATTGTATACGATGCCGAGACCTACAACAAAAGAAGATTTGATTTTTGCTTCAAATGAGCAGTTTGAAAAACTGTGGAACTTAATTGACGGTATGACCGAAAAAGAAAGAACTGCCGATATAAATCCGAACGAGCGCGATAAAAATCTACGCGATGTAATTGTTCATCTTTATGAATGGCACTGCCTTTTATTGAATTGGATCAAGTCCAACACAAAAGGAAAACCGGCAGCCTTTTTGCCTGAAGCTTACAACTGGAAAACTTATCCTGAAATGAATGTTGAGTTTTGGAAAAAACATCAAGGCACCCCTTATGCCGACGCCGAAAAAATGCTTAAAAAAACTCATAAAGAAGTTATGAAACTAATCGAAACCTTTTCCAATGAGGAACTTTTTTCAAAAGCTGTTTTTAACTGGACAGGTACAACCACTCTCGGAAGTTACTGCGTGTCCACTACTTCCAGCCATTATGACTGGGCTATAAAGGATATAAAAAAAGCGTTGAAAAAATATAGAGCACGATAACACAAACGCTGCCGGAGTTTTAGGAATAATACATGCACTTTGTTCAAGCGAAAGGAATTTTATCAACTAAAAACGGAATGAATTTGTACCGCGGCTGTTCACACGGGTGTATTTACTGTGATTCAAGAAGTGAATGTTACCAAATAAAACATACGTTTGAAGATATCGAAATAAAAGAAAATGCAATAGAATTGCTTGAAAGCACCTTGCGTCGAAAACGAAACAAGTGTATGATCGGTACCGGTTCTATGACCGACCCGTACATGCCGCTTGAAGAAAAAATCGGCATGACGCGGAAAGCGGTAGAAACCGTTTACCGATACGGCTTCGGGTTTACGGTAATAACGAAATCGCCGTTGGTATTGCGTGACCTCGACCTTTTACGGGCGATAAACAAAAAAGCAAAATGCGTTGTGCAGATGACGCTGACCACATATAACGATAGCCTGTGCAAAATACTTGAACCGAATGTTGCCGTTACGAGCGAAAGGTTTGCCGTACTAAAAAAACTGCGTGATGCGGGTATCCCAACTGTTGTGTGGCTCACACCGATTCTGCCTTTTATAAATGATACGATAGAAAACATAGAAGGCATTTTACAGTATTGCATCGAGGCAAAAGTGTTCGGTATCATCTGTTTCGGCATGGGCTTAACGCTCAGGGACGGCAGCCGCGAATATTTCTATAAAAATCTTGACGCAGCTTTTCCGAGGCTAAAAGAAAAATATATACAACGCTATGGCAACAATTATTCCGTTATAAGTCCGCACAATGCACGCCTTATGAATCTATTCCGCACACGATGCAAGGAAAACGGAATAGAATACACCCCCGATACAATATTTTCTTATTTAACCGCTTTTGAAGATCAACAAAAAGACGCACAGCCTGAATTATTTTGATGGATAAATAGATATCTTATTGTACCTTATTCGTACGGAGAGTTTAATACCCCGACGATTGCGTCGGGGTTGTTGATTTTTTAATTGATAATTTTGTTATATTTATTTAAAGTAATCTTATAAAAAAGCAAATATAAAATCAGGGTAAAGCCTCCGGTTAAAAGCAGGGCGGCAAAAAAAACAGCCGTGTTAAAAAGGCCGAAGACCAATAGGAGCCGGCTGAACAAGGGAGAAGCAAAAAAGCAGTGGACTATCGAAACCAAAACAGGCAGCACAAAGAGCCAGACAAGCTGGGCGTGTGAAGCTTTTTTGATTAAAGAAGAGTCCATTCCTATTTTTAGCATTATTTGATAGCGCTTTCTATCCTCTACACCTTCAGCAATCTGTTTGAAGTACATAATTAAGATGAGCCATATTAAAAACATAAGACTTAAAAAGCCTCCTAAAAATAAAAAGCTACCGTCAAATTCTCTTCTGTCTTTATAAGACTGAAATTTATTGTCATAAAAAAAACCTGCGTCCGAAGACTTTGCCAATTTTTTTATGTCTTGAATGTAGTTTGGAGGGATAGTTTTAAGATTATCGGCGGAGGTATTCCAAAACAAGGATTCTTCAAGTGCAAGCAGTTTTTGGTTTTTAAACCGAGCCCTTTCGTTTTCTTTTAATGCGTTTAATTCATTTTTAATAAGCTCAAGATTTTCAGAATTTTTAGCTATCAGATTTATATAAGGAAAGGGAGAATACGGAATATAGGGCGAGTTATTCATTATAGAAACAAATTCGCTTTCAAGTTTTTTTAGTTTAAATTCTTTTTGCCCTATTTGTAATGGCTTTTTATAGTCAATCTTCTTATTAGAAAAAATAAAAAACTCATCATCACTCATACTTGCAGTATCCGTCAATAATTTTTTATAGAGGTCATTAGGGAAAATATTTTTAATATCTTCAAAACTGCACAACATAATCTGAACATTGTTGCGGGAAAAATATGAATCATCATTTTCATAAAGAGTATTATCGCTTATATTTGAAATTCCATAAAAATATCTTACATATAAAAAATCATTTGTTTCTATATTATGCTTTAGGCCTATCTCTTTTATGTCTGCAAGTAAGTTCTCTTTATTTTGTAATTCTATATTGTCTTTTTTAAAGAGCCTATTCAATTGATGATTTCGTATAAAAGCCTTTGATATGATTTTCTCGCTTACCATATAAATACTTGTTACCGAAGCTAGGGTAAGTAAGATCATCGTAAGCAAAATACAAATACTTGCCAAGCCCTTTGCATGCTGTCCCATTCTGTAAATCATTCCCGAAACGGAAATAAATCGTGCAGACCTGTAATAGGATTTGCGTTTTTTCATTCTATTTAAAATAAAAATAGTAATACTTTCAAAAGAGAAAAAGGTGCCAGCAATCACAACCAGAACGGCCGGTAAAAATGTTTTTAAGGCAGCTATGGGATTAAGACTTAAAACTGAAAGAGTATAACCGCCTCCGATAAAAAGAATAGCAAGGAATGTCTTTAAGCGTAAATATTTCGATCTTTTTTCTCCGCTCTTTGATTCGGTTAAAAGCTGAATGGGATTTAAAAGGCTTATCTTCTTTAAATTATAAAGATAATTTATTGTAAAAAAACAAAAGAATACGATACTCGCAGGTTTTAAAAAGCTAAAAGAAAGGCTGTAATTTATTTTTGAAGAAATACCGCTTATCTTAAACAATATTAAAAAGCATAATTTTCCAAAAAGAGCGGAACCTATTGCTCCGAAGAATAAACTCAAAAAATAACAGGCAAGGAATTCAAAAAATAAAACGCCTGCAATATGCTTTTTTTCAAGTCCTAAAACGGTATAAAGTCCTATTTCTTTTATTCTGTTTTTAATCAAAAATTTATTTCCGTAAAAGATAAAAATCATTGAAAAGAAACCTACTATTATCACACCGAAATTCATCAAGGTAATTAAACCGGCTGAATTTTGACTAAAGGCTTCTTTTGAAAGCGTATACATAATTGAGAACATCATTATCGAAAGTGAGCAGGCAAAAATGTATGGAATATAGGTTTTTGCTCCCGTCGAAATATTTTTTTTGGCAAGTTGAAAATAAAAATTAAGTTTCATAAATTTTTCTCCCGTACCTTATTCCAATTAAGAATCCATTCTGTTCATCATAAAAAGACCTTCGTTGATCCTTTCTCTGAATAGAGCCTGTCCCATATCGCCTTTATATATTTCGTAATAAATATTTCCGTCACGCAAAAACAAAACACGCTTTGCATAACTTGTTGCCCGTGCACTATGGGTTACCATTATGATAGTCTGCCCTGCCTCATTCATTTGAGAAAAAGTTTCTAAAAGCATATCCGATGATTTTGAATCAAGAGCGCCTGTAGGTTCATCGGCCAAGATGAGTTGCGGTTTTGTAATAAAGGCCCTTGCTGCAGCAGCCCTTTGACATTGCCCGCCTGAAATCTCATAAGGATATTTTTCGAGAAGGTCTGAAATCCTCAAAGCTTCAGCAAGAGGAAGAAGTCTTTTATTCATTTCATCAATAGGATAATTTGAGAGCACAAGAGGAAGCAATATATTATCCTTTACGGAAAACTGATCCAAGAGATTATAATCTTGAAACACAAAGCCTAATTTATTACGCCTAAAAGCCGAAATGTCCTTAGCCTTTATTTTGGATATGGGTTCTCCTTTTAAAAATATCTCACCGGAAGATGGCTTATCCAAGGTTGCAAGCAAATTAAGCAAGGTCGTTTTCCCCGAACCGGATTCTCCCATAATAGCTGTAAATTCATTTTGCTTTACCGAAAAACTTACATCGCGTAAGGCAACCGTTCCCTGTTTTGAAAATCGGGACTTATAAATTTTTTGAATATTTTTAACATCAAGCAATGTTTCCATAAAACACCTCCAATTTAAACAATTTTATCAAAAAATTAAAAGTCCTGCATTGACGGAGGCTTACATTTTGATTTTTTGACTTACATTTTTGTAAGGATTAAACCTGTTCAACAACGGGGTCATCGAATAGGTCTATTGAAGTTTCCGTTCCGAGTTTAACCTCTGCTCTAGTCCATTCACCTTGACGAGAGTTTATTGTAAGAGTGCAGCCGAGCCTTTCGGATATTTCCCGAGCAAGGTAGAGGCCGAGGCCTGTAGCTTTTTCGCTGAGACGGCCGTTTAAGCCGGAATATCCCTTATCGAAGATTTTGGGGAGGTCTGAAGGACTTATTCCGATTCCGTTGTCCTCAATTACAAGGGCTGAAGGATTTTGATTTTCAATATAGATGCTTAAAATTCCTCTTTTGCCGTCTATACCGCAATATTTTAGGCTGTTGGAAATTATCTGCTCAATCATCAATTCAAAAAGAACCGGGTCGCTTATAATGTTTAGATCACAAGTTTTATAATTAAGCTCTATATTTTTATAAATAAAAATACTTCTGTATTTACGGAAGATGTTTTGCAAAACTTCATTTAAATTAAACTTAAGAAAATCCAAATCCTTATCCGGTCTTTGGAGCTTTAAATAATGCAATGCCATTTGGGTATAATTATCTATACTTAAAAGAGCTTTTTTTATTTCAAATACCTCATCTTTTGAAGAATTCATATTTTGCAATAAAATATTTATAGAAGTAATAGGAGTTTTTATTTGATGAATCCAAAGAGAAAAATAATCGTTTTGATCGGTAAGCATTTTCCGGTTATTATAAATAGAAGCTTCTCTTTCCGACATTATTTTTTTTATCTTTTTTAACGAAAGAATTTGCGATAAAGAAAGCTCGAATCTGTTTTCAAACTCTTCATCATCAGAGCTTTCCGAATTTACTTCATATTGCTCCACGAGGTCAAAATAGTTTTTTATTTTACGATAGTAAAAAATAAATTTTAATATAAAGAAGATAATCAAAATGGAAATACTTAATAAGCTTATATAAGATATGAGCCCCCTTTCAGCATTACTCAAATATAAGATAAGCACTTGTAAGAAGATTAAAAGAAACGGAACAAATATAAATAAAAAATTATCTTTAAAAACACTTTTTATAATTACGCTTAATTTTAACTTACCGGTTTCCGTGATGTTCATTTAGTTTATATCCCAAACCTTTTTTGTTTTCGATAAAATTAAAAAGCCCTGCGTTTTCCAGCTTTTTGCGCAATCGGGTTATATTTACAGAAAGAGTATTATCGTCCACAAACTGATTATTTTGCCAAAGCACATCCATAATTTTTTCTCTCGAAACAAATTCGCCTTGAGCCAGATAAAGGCATTTTAAAATTTTAATTTCATTTGCAGTCAGCAAGGTCGTCTTATTATTATACACAAGAGTGAGCGTGCTCAAATTTAAAACGGTCCCCGCAAAACCGACTTCATTCATTGAAGCGGTAAATTGGTATGTCCGCCTGATAACGGCCTGTATCTTTGCAATGGTTATATCCATATCAAAGGGCTTTTCGATATAATCATCGCCTCCCATTTGCATGGCCATTACAATATCCATCTTATCGTTACGGGAAGATAAAAATATAATGGGGACTTGAGACTTATTCCTGATTTCGGAACACCAATGATAACCGTTAAATGCCGGAAGCCCTATATCCATTAAGACCAGAGAGGGGGCATAGTCTTCAAACTCCTCCAAGATATTGCTGAAATTTTTTGCACATCGTATATTAAAGTTCCATTGCTCCAAATTCTTTTTTAAGACCGAGGCTATTGTTTTATCATCTTCTACAATCAAAATTTTTATAAGCTGTTTCATTTTTTTATTCCGAATTATAAGAGCCAGTATAGCATATTAAGATATCTAATGTAAATATAAAAAGCCGCCCTAAACATTAAAGTTTAAGACGGCTTTAGGAATTTGCTTTTTAATAAATTTATAAACCTTAAGTCGGTCTAAAATTATTTACCAAGTTCCTTCATTACATAAGCTGCAAAGAGCGCTGCTCCTCTGTAAAACTGCGATTCATCCAAGGCAAATTTGGGATTGTGGTGAGGCCAAACTTTTCCTTCAATGGGTGAAGGCGTTGCCAAGAAGATAAATGAACCCGGAACTTTTTCTAAGTACCATGCAAAATCTTCTCCTCCCATAACAGGACGCTGCATAAGCTTAACATCATTCGGGAAAAGTCCTTTGGCAACTTCCATAACCTTATCCGTAACTTTCGAATCGTTTATAAGAGGAGGCGGCTGTCTAAAGAATTGATATTCAATTGAACCCCTAAAAGCTTTTGCAATATTGGAGGCAACTTCCTCAATCCGTTTCGCTATCAATTCCCTTGTCTCATTTGTTACGGCCCGTACTGTTCCTTCAAGATAAGCTTCAGGCGGAATTATATTAAATGCCGAACCTGAATGGAATTGTCCAACCGTTATTACAGCCGGTTCCGTTGGATGTACCTCGCGGCCTAAGATTTCCTGTATGGCGACAACTATGTGAGAGCCGATTACAACAGGATCTACTGAAAGAGAAGGATAAGCTCCATGAGCGCCTACGCCCTTAACCTTGATTGAAAATTTATCCATACAGGCCATCATCGATCCCTTTGAAAAAAGGAACTCTCCGGACTTTACTTCATCGCTTATACAACCTACATGAAGTCCCAGGATTTCTTTTACATCATCAAGGATTCCTTTTTCACAAATATCTACAGAGCCTGTTCCCAGTTCTTCTGCAGGCTGGAAGATAAGCTTAACGGTTCCTTTAAAATTGTCTTTTAAATCGTTTAATACCTTTGCGGTCCCAAGCAATATCGATGTATGTGCATCATGACCGCAAGCATGCATAAAGGAATTCTTAGAAGCAAACTCAAGCCCTGTAGCTTCACAAACAGGAAGGGCATCCATGTCTGCACGCAGAGCGATAACATCTCCTTTTTCTGCACCATGAATATAACCTATAACGGCACTTTTTGCTGCATTTCTGTCATACTCAATTCCAAACTCATCCAATTTTTTACATACAAAATCTATTGTATTAGGAAGTTCAAAGCCGACCTCAGGATTTTGATGTAAATGGCGGCGCCAAGAAATTATGTCTTTTTCTATTTCTTTTACCTTTTTTAATATATCCACTTTTCCCTCCCTTAAGCTTGTTCTTTAGTCTTAGGTTTTTTGTAAGTTAAAAAACCGAAAGCTACCGTTCCGAATACACAAGCCGGAATCATTATATATACCGGTATTTTGATAATGTTTAATAAAGACATGGCCAAGATAAAAGCAAAGATGCCGTATTTTATGTTTTTAACGGCAAACATTCCGAACATAGCCCCGAAGATTGCAGGCGAAACATAGGCAAAGGCTTCCAATACTTTTTTGGGGAAGATGTTCATTAAGGCCGCGCCTCCTACAGCAGCAATAGTTACAATTATAAGATTGGTAACTATCGAGCCTGCAATACCGAGGGTAGAAACTATTTCGGCTTTCTTTGTACCGGGTTCCACACCGACAGCTTCTTGCGTAACGGCCGAAGTAGGCAAGCGTACATTTCCGATATTACCTGAAAGGAAAGACATATAAGTTCCGGGTAAGCCGAGTATGGGGAAATAACTGATAGGTTCAACAACGGCATAGATTGCATATACGGATGCTGCCAAGCCCCAACCTGTCAATATATCCTGTGTTGACGGCTTTACTCCATAAACGACCCAAACAAGAATTGAAGGCAGAAAGCAAAGAACCAAGGATAATAGGTTTGTAAACCTTCCATACCTTATTATAGGTTTTGTAAAAGTTTTTTCATATAATTCGTCACTCATTTAGCTTCTCCTTATTTTAAAATTAAGTCTTTAAATACCATTGCAATTACCATTGCAAGAATCATAACTATTCCTAAGCTGTATTCTTTTAATTTAGGATATTTGTTGCCGAGTTTTTCAAATACAACCATTAGAAGAGCTGCAGATACGGCAGCAGCAACAGCCGGATAATTTTTTCCTTTTACCGATCGAAGAGCTTTTGTTATTTCATTACTGCATAAAAAGCCGAAGGCTCCACTCATTGCCGTAACCATTAAAATAGCCAGCTTGGCAGGATCCCCTTTCGATATTTTTTTTGATAAGCTATTAAGCTTATCGGAAAATAAACCTGTCATAAAAAGCCACGCACTTCCGTTTAAAGCCATAACCCACGTTGCATTTGCAAAATTTATTAAGCCGTAATCGGGGCTTGATAAGTCAATGCCTTGAGCTTGAGCTGCCATCTGTGCCGCTGCGAGTTCCGTTGAGGCTGCACCTATAATCGAAAGGCGCATCCACGCAAGAGGGCCGCCTATTACCGACATTAGGCCCAGCATTACAATAAAAACGCCCAAAACCGGTCCGATAGAAGATGTCATACCGATACGGAAAGACTTCCGCACATCGGCATCACTTAAGCCGACGATTTTAGCAGCGTCCTTTGCTTTTTTGCTAAAAATTATAGCTTGAAACAATACCGTAATCAATAACGGAAAAGCTGCAAGCCATAAAATCCAAGAGTTCGCAACATTCAAATAATTGTCCATAGATTCCTCCTAAATTTTGTTTGTAAGATACTCTATAACGAATAGTCTATCATGCTTTATTTAATTTGTCCAGAAAAATAATCATAATATTATAAAAAAATAATCATAAATAATCTTTAAAGATAAGATATTCTACAGATAGAGTTCCTTTTTTTTATACTTATCTTTTTTCCTTAAAATATTTTAAAAGTTTTAAGTGTAAATTATTTCTTCTTTGCCTCATATTCGGAAAGGCCGATAAAATATGCCCCTTGTTTTTTTCGGCAATAAGTTTAAGTTGTTCCTGTACTTTTTCATAAGCGGAATATCCGTCTTGTTTTAGTTTTTCACGCAGAAGATTAAAACTTTCTGCAATATTGCTTTCGCTTATTTTTTCATGTATATCAAGCGATTCAAGATGTGCATAGAAATTCTCTGTCAAAGTCTTAATATGTAAGAGTGCATCATGAAGACCGATTAGGGCTTTAAGCGTAAAAATAAAGTCAGCAATAAAAATAAAAAGTAAGGCTTTTGAAATAATCAAAATAAATAAATCTGGTATTTGATTTATATATTTTGAAATAAAAGGATTTATTACATACATTAACGCAAGCCCCAATATTCCAAAAAGGGTCGAGTTAAGAGCACAAACCCTTCCGTTAATATTCAGTTTGTGTTTTGAATAATCCCACCACAGGGTATCGAATAAATATTCCAAAATAAAACTTGCAGCGTATTCAAGAGAACTTGTTAAAAGCACGGCAGCAAAAAACAAGACTATAGGATGAGGGATTAAATTTTTTAGCGAAAAAATTAAAATCAAAGCCCCAAAACCGTATATGGGACATATAGGTCCGTAAAGCATTCCTCGGTTTAATACAAACTTTCTCTGTAAAAGCGAGCAATAGACTACTTCACAAAACCATCCGATAAAACTGTAAATAGTGAAATATAAAATTAAATAATCAAATGCCATAATTTCCCTTCTACTCTTAAAATTAAGTTATCCTGTTTTAAGGCCTTACGCAATGAAGGTGCTCCGCTTGTAGATACTGAAATTTTAAGCACACTTTCTATTTTTATGTTTTTAAAAATTTCCAATTCTTTTTTATTTGCGGGGAAGCAAAATTCTTTTCCGTTTATTTCTAAAACTTCATCTTGGGATAAGGGCTTTTTTCTGGCGAGGCTTATTGTCCACAAATTTGTTTTGTATAAGCCTTTTGAAATTTTTAGATTAAGTTCAAGCTCTGTGCAAATAAAATGAGAAGAGTAATAATCTTTTCCCGTAAAGCGGTAAAGTTTTTTTGTAAATGGAATTTCGTTTTTTTCTCCGTTTAGTTCTAAAATGCTATCTTGAGGAATATCTAAATTTAATTCTTTACAAAGTTTTTTTGCGCACCCTTGAGAAGGCGCTTTTGATTTGAAAAAGCTGCCTATTTTCTTTAAGACCTCGGCTTCAAATGCGACCACGGAGCCGTCACCCTTTGGGCCGATATTCAAAAGATAATTACCTCCCATAGCCCTTACCCTTATAAGGCTTTCTATAAGCTCTTGGGCCTTTTAATTTTTATCGCCCCGTCTTTGCCATGAACGGTAGCCCCATGTTTCATGGTAAATTGAAGCAGGGGTTTGCCAAGGAACATTTAAACTTCTATCAGGAAATTTGTTATCCCCCATTGTACAAAAATCTCCGCAGTCATTCCATATACGGCCGTTTATCATCGTATCGGGCTGAAGCTTTTGAGCAAGAGCTCTTACTTCTTCACTTTGCTTTTTTGTCGGGAAACCCATATCCATCCAAAGCTCGCAAAGAGGGCCGTAATTTGTAAATAGTTCTTTCAGCTGTTCAATATTAAATTTCTGATGCTTGGGCGGAATTTTATCGCTGTTATGATCGCTTATAGGAAGAGCGAATTCGCAGTTCCAATCTATCCACGAAAAATAAAGCCCGAACTTTAAACCGTTTTTTTTACATGCTTGAGAAAGCTCTGCAATAAGGTCTCTTTTTGCAGGAGCCTTCACCGAATTATAATCGGTAGTCTTTGTATCAAAAAGACAAAAGCCGTCATGGTGCTTTGCCGTGATAATTATGTATTTCATTCCTGCAGCTTTTGCAAGAGCACATATTTTTTCTGCATCGAAATTCTTACAGGTAAATTTATTTTGTAAGGCCTTATATTCTTCTTTAGGAATTTTACCGTGACTTAAAATCTGTTCACTATAACCGCGCTTTACCGGCTCACCCTTCCACACACCTCCGCATAAAGAATAAAGCCCATAATGAATAAACATCCCAAAACCTAATTTTTGCCACTGTGTAATTTTATCCGGTTTCATAAGATTGAGTATATAGGATAGAATGAGAGATTTCAAGTGAGCAAGAATAGGCTTAAAACCAAAAAAATTTAACGTCCGCGTAACATCCGTTACCGACTTCTATTCATAAAATGCTTATAATTTACTCAAACCTTTGATGAATAGGAGAATACTATGGACACTATGTTTTGTTTTCAATGTCAGGAGACATTTAAAAATTCAGGCTGCGTAAGGGTCGGAGTATGCGGGAAAAACCCCTTAGTTGCAGGATTACAGGACTTTCTTATCTGGGGAACAAAAAAGCTTTCCGAGGTGACAAGTTATATGAGGGAAAACGGGATTAAGGTTGAAAAAGAAATTAACCACATCGTAAGCACAAACCTTTTTGTTACAATAACTAATGCAAATTTTGATGAAAAAGCAATTAACAACAGAATAAATATTACTCTTAAAGCAATCCATGATTTGCATAGTTCCTTAAACAGACCACTTGATCCGGAGATACAAGCTCATCTTGATTCGGATATACCGAAAAGGTTGGGCAAGGCCATGACAATAGGTGTTTTGCAGACAAAAGACCCCGATAAGAGATCTCTAAAAGAGCTTATTATCTATGGTCTAAAGGGGCTATGTGCCTATGTAAAACATGCTAACGCCTTAGGCTATGAAGACGAAGAGGTTGATGCCTTTATTCAAAAAACGCTTTCAATGCTCATAGATGAAAATTTGAGTGTTGATGAACTTATTTCTCTTACCTTAAAGACAGGAGAAGCAGGAGTTAAGGGAATGGCTCTGCTGGATAGCGCCAACACAGGCAGCTACGGTAATCCCGAAATAACCGAAGTTTCGATAGGTGTAAGAAATAATCCGGGCATCCTTGTATCGGGGCATGATCTAAAAGATATCGAAATGCTTCTTGAGCAAACTGAGGGTACAGGAGTTGATGTTTATACTCACTCCGAAATGCTCCCTGCTAATTATTACCCAAAACTAAAAAAATATAAGCATCTTGCAGGTAATTACGGTAATTCGTGGGCAAAACAGGCTTCCGAATTTGAAAGTTTTAACGGCCCAATCCTTATGACAACCAACTGTATAATTCCTACGAAGGCTTCCTATGTATCAAGAATGTACACGACAAATGCAGCAGGACATCCCGGCTGTGTTCATATCGAAGCCGATGAATACGGTCATAAGGACTTTTCCGAAATTATAAAAAAGGCAAAATCCTGCCCGCCTCCAAAAGAAATTGAAAGCGGAAAGATTATAGGCGGCTTTGCTCACGCCCAAGTTTTTGCTCTTGCCGACAAAATTGTCGAAAGCGTCAAAAACGGGGATATTAGGAAATTCATAGTAATGGGCGGCTGCGACGGCAGACACACAACAAGGTCTTATTATACGGATTTTGCGGAGGCTCTTCCAAAAAATACCGTCATTCTGACGGCAGGCTGTGCAAAATACAGGTATAATAAACTAAATCTTGGAGATATAAACGGAATTCCAAGGGTATTGGATGCAGGACAATGCAATGATTCTTATTCCCTTGCCCTTATAGCTCTTAAGTTGAAGGAAATATTTAACCTAAGCGATATTAATGATTTACCTATAATTTTTAATATAGCATGGTACGAACAAAAAGCCGTTATAGTACTCTTGGCCCTATTGTTCTTAGGCGTAAAAAACATACACCTTGGGCCTACTATTCCCGGCTTCCTTTCCCCCAATGTAAAGGATGTTTTAATAAGCAAATTCGGATTATCGGGAATCTCTTCAATAGAAGATGATATAAAACATTTTTTCGGTTAGAAACATAATCGGGAGGACAGGCTAAGGGCTTTTATTGATAAGCCCTTAGCTAAAGTCTTCGAGTTTATCAAGGTTGACAATGATGGTATCTTTTTCGATTTTTAAAAGCCCATCTTTTTGCATGCTCATAAGCTCGCGGGATAAAGATGGCCGAGGAACTGCCAAGTATTCGGCCATAGCCTCCCTGTTTAGGTTTAGCTCAACCTTTGAACTTCCTTCAGCCTGCTGCAATAAATAGAGGGCTATCTTTTGACGAAGACTGAATGAAGAAAAAATAAGAAGCTTTTGGTTTAAAAAATAAGCTTTATGAGCTAAAATATTTAATAGGTTTTTTAGAACCTTAAAATGAGTTTCGGAGTACGCTCCGGCACCAAAGACCCCTTCTATGGGGAGACAAAGAATTTCGGCATCGCTAATTACACGGCATGAGTAATCGTAAACAGCCGAATCCAAAAGAGCATAGACTTCGGCAAAAACCGTACCGGGGTTTTCAAAGCGGTTTACAATAAGCCGCTTTCCATCGGCAGTGTTTTTTTCGATTTGAACGATACCCGATTTTAAAACAAAGAAAAAAGCGGGAGTATCGCCCTCAAAAAAGATAAAGGCATCTTTTTTATAGTTGAGGGTTTTAGCCTTGGTATTTTTTAAATATTTTTCCGCTTCTTGAGCGGGTATATTTTTAAAAATAGGATTCATACTTTTAATTTCGGGTTATTTTGATTTTAACTTGATTATATATCGGAGGATTATAATGAATAAATATTTTAATATGGATGAAAGTGTTTTTGATATTACCGAACGCTTTCCTGAAACGATAAGATACTTGGCAGAAAAAGGTTTTACCCCTCTTACCAATCCCCTTATGCGCAAAATAATGGGGAAAAAGATTAGTCTTGAAAAAGCCCTTTTAACGAAGAGTCTTGATATCGGCTTGTGCGAAAAAGAGCTTATTGAAGTTATCGAACAAAATAAAAATATCGGTTTTGCCGAAATAGATTTAAGCTTAGAAAAGAAAGACGCACAAAACACCGGTTATGATGACGGCAAAAAAAATATAAGGATTGAGGGAGTTCTTCCATGTCCTATAAGAATCCCCTTGCTTGAAGCCTTTAAAGAATTTCATTCCAAGTATATTGAAGAAAATAAAGATGAGCTTGAAAAACAAAACTATAAAATCAGCTATGATCTTCGTTCCGCAAACCTCGGAATCGACTGGATAATAAAAGAAGCTCAAACAGGAAAAAAAGAAAACCTTCCCGATATTCTCCTTTCTGCAGGGTTTGAGCTTTTTTTCGACAAAAAACTAATGGGCTCCTTTATCGAAAACAAAGATTTTCATTGTTCAATCGAAAAAATGAATAAGGACTTTTGCAACGATTATATAGACCTTAGAGACGGCAAAAAAAACTATGCAATTATCGGGGTAGTTCCCGCAGTAATGATTGTAAACACCGAGCTGTTAAGAGGAAGAAAAATGCCCGAAACTTGGGCAGACCTCCTCTTACCCGAATTTGAAAATTCGGCAGCAATCCCCTTCAGCGATTTGGATTTGTTTAATTCGGTAATCCTAAATATTTACAGCCGTTTCGGAGATGAAGGTATAAAAAAATTGGGCAGGGCTTGCCGCACCTCTCTTCATCCGGCACAAATGGTAAAGGGAAAAGCGTCTCTGGTTTTAAAAAATCCTAAATCCGTTGTCAATGAACCTCCTGCCGTAAACATAAGCCCCTACTTTTTTTCAAAGATGATAAAAGAAGATTCGGCATTAAAAACTGTTTGGCCCAAAGACGGGGCTATAGCGGCTCCGATTTTTATGCTCGTAAAAAAAGAAAATGAGGCTCTGACCAAGGCCTTTGCGGATTTCTTCCTTTCAGAAAAAACCGGAAGGGTATTTTCCGAAAGCGGTTTTTTCCCGTCAACGAATCCCGATGTCGATAACCGTTTAGGCGAGGATAAAAAATTTTCTTGGGTAGGTTGGGACTTTATTTATCAAAACGATATAGGTTCTCTTTTGGAAAAAATCAAAACCGATTTTGAAACAGCTGCCGGAAAAATTTAAGGTCTGTGTAACATCCGTTACAGACCTCGTCACATAGATTTGTTATATTATATTTATGAACTTAATAATATTTTCAGGCCCGCCATCGTCGGGCAAAACAAGCGTAATCTTAAAAACAATAGATGCCTTAAAAAAACAAAATATAAAAACGGGGGCGGTAAAATTCGACTGCCTTTATACTGATGATGACCTTCTATATCAAAAGGCCGGAGTTCCCGTCCAAAAAGGAATCTCCGGCTCCCTATGTCCCGACCACTTCTTTGTGTCAAACATAGAGGAGGCCGTGCAATGGGGAATCAAGGAAGGGCTTGACCTTTTGGTAAGCGAGTCCGCAGGGCTTTGTAACCGCTGTTCCCCCTATATAAAAAATATTTTAGGTATCTGCGTAATCGATAACCTGTCGGGGATAAATACGCCAAAAAAAATAGGCCCTCTTTTAAAGTCAGCCGACATCGTAGTTATCACAAAGGGAGACATCGTTTCTCAAGCTGAACGCGAAGTTTTTGCGGCAAGGGTAAATGCCGTAAATCCTAGGGCGGTCATCATGCATGTAAACGGTCTTACGGGCCAAGGAGCCTTTGAGCTCAGCACCCTTTTAAGGGATAAGGCCGAAGAAATTTCTACGGTACAAGGAATGGAGCTCCGCTTTCCCATGCCTGCTGCCCTTTGCTCTTATTGTTTGGGTGAAACAAGAATAGGAGAAAATTTCCAGATGGGAAATATCCGCAAGATGAAAATTGCCGAAGAACAGGGGAGAAAAAATGAACAATGAATTTTATTTAAGTGATGAAAATACAGAGGTTAAAAAACTTTCTGAAAAATCGATTCAAGATATTTTAAGCGAATACCCTTTTATCGAAGATTTTATCAAGGAAAACCGCTTGATTGAAATAGGTATTTTAAAAAACAAAGAGCAGACTCTAAAAGATTTTTTACAATCGCTTTCCGATGAAGTTTGTGAAGAAGAAGCAATAAACAGAGAAGAACTATACTCTGCATTTTTTGAATACATAATTCAAATGAAGTCCTTCCTTAATTTGGAAAATGCAAACGAGGTTCACAGCCTCACAATTCTTCCCGGAACAAACAAGTCAGGCAAAACCGAAAACTTTGATGAGCTTACCCTTTATACCTCTCAAATTATTTCGATTGTAGGCCCGACAGGTTCCGGAAAATCAAGGCTCCTTGCCGACATCGAATGGACTGCTCAAAAGGATACCCCTACAAACCGCAGCATTTTAATTAACGGTAAAACACCCGATAAGACAATCCGTTTTTCGGTAAACAATAAACTTGTGGCTCAGCTCTCGCAAAATATGAACTTTGTAATGGATTTATCCGTCAAAGAATTTATCGAGCTCCATGCGGAAAGCCGTCTTATCCAAGACAAAGAAGGGACGGTAAAAAATATCATAGAGGCGGCAAACAATCTTGCAGGCGAAAAATTTAATTTGGATACTCCAATAACGGCCTTGAGCGGAGGACAGTCGAGGGCTCTTATGATTGCGGATACGGCTATTTTAAGCTCCTCTCCCATCGTCCTCATAGACGAAATAGAAAATGCAGGTATTGACCGCAAAAAAGCCTTGGAACTCTTGGTTTCAAAGGAAAAAATTGTTTTAATGGCCACACATGATCCGGCTCTGGCCCTCTATGCGGATAAGCGAATAGTTATCAAAAACGGAGGAATAGCATCCGTTATAGAAACTTCAAAAAAAGAAAAAGAAATTCTTGCCGAGCTTGAAATTATGGATGCAAAAATCCAAAATATGAGAACAAGGTTAAGGGCAGGAGAAGAGCTTGGGCTTACAGGCTAGAGGAGAATGATAAATCGGGAACTTCAAAATCGCAGCTAAAATTGCTCTTTATGCGTTTTTTAATTTTTCCCAAAGTTCTGAAATCTTTTCGATGATTATTTCCTTTTCTACCTTGCCAGAAATATAGGCATCGGAAAGTTTTTTTAGCTCAGGTAAATCTTCTTTAAAGATTTCAAACTTTGACAGAGGCAGGGCCTTTGCATCATACTCAATGCAAAGGCTTCCTGTCCTCTCATTCCTTTCAATTTTGCTGACAGCCTTATGAGAAGAGGCGGCCTTTTCAAAAGCTTCAAAAATATCCTTATCTTTTATCATCTCGCCCCTGAGCCTTATATGCCCGGGAAAAAAACTTGAAACAGTCATTACTTCCTCCGATTAAATAGATTCGGCAAGGGGCTGCTCATAGCTTCTCATTGCAGACATACCTATGGCAACCGTCGAACCGTTATGAACTAAGGCCGCTGTAGCCGGAGGAATTGAGCCCGCAAGTTCCCCTGCAATGAGGGCTGAGTTAATGCCGATAATCGCCTTATTGTTTACATTGATTCTTTTGATCAAGCCCGTTGCTATACGCCTTAAAACGGGTAAGGCCTTTAGCCCGTCATCGGGCAAAAGAATGTCGGCGGTTTCTCCTGCTATCGAGGAAGCTTGTCCCATTGCAATGCCTACATCCGCTTCCGACAGGGCGGGAGAATCGTTTATCCCGTCGCCTATCATAACGATTTTTTTACCCTCCGCTTTTAACTCTTTAATAAAATCGGCCTTTGTATCGGGAAGAGCTTGAGCATGATAACGGTCGATGCCTGTCTTTTCGGCTATACTGCCTGCGGTTTGGGGGCCGTCCCCTGTCAGCATAATTATGTTTTTTATTCCCAGTTTGTGAAGCTCTGAAACAACTTCTTTTGCCTCAGAGCGAACAGGATCTTCTATCGCAATGATACCGGCAAGTTCTTTTCCTATCGATAAATATAACTGGGAACAGCCGCTCTTCGACAAATCTTCAATAGCTTTTTCGGCTTCTTCCGTTTTTGGAATACCTTCATCATCGAATATAAAATGAGCGCTTCCTATACGCAGCTCCTCTCCTTTTAAGGTAGAAGCAAGGCCATGGGCTAAAATATAGGAAACTTTTGTATGTTCTTCTCTGTGTTTAATTCCCCTGTTTTCGGCTTCCCGTACAACGGCCCTTGCAAGTGAATGTGGAAAATGCTCTTCAAGACAGGCCGCTATTTTTAATACATTTTTTTCCGGCCTGCCGCCGAAGGTAATTATCTTTTTAACCGAGGGCTGTGATTCCGTAAGAGTTCCCGTCTTATCGAATACGATTGTATCGGCATGGGCAAAGTCTTCTAAAAACTTTCCGCCCTTTACGGTAATACCATGCTCTGCACAGTTTTTCATGGCCGAAAGCACGCAGACAGGAGCAGATAACTTCATCGCACAAGAATAGTCGACAAGAAGAGTCGAGGCTGCCTTTGCAAAGTTACGGGTAAAGGCGTAGGTTAAGCCTGCAAGTAAAAAGTTATAAAAAACAAGTTTATCCGCAGTTCTTTCGGACTTGATTTGAGAAGCCGCCTTCAAAGATTGAGAGCGGTCAATCATATCGGCTATCTTGCTCACTCTGGTTTCCCGTCCGCAAGCTTTTACGCATACATGAATTTCCCCCTCCTCAACGACGGTAGAAGCAAAAACAGTATCTCCCGAAACCTTGTGCACGGGAAGGCCTTCTCCCGTCATTGAAGCTTGATTAACGGAAGCCTCGCCCGATACGACCGTTCCGTCCGCGGGAATAACCGACCCTATCCTAAGAATAACCGTATCTCCGGCTTGAAGAAGATTGGCTGAAATTTCAGTTTCATTTCCGTCTTTTAGAACATGAACAGTTTCTTTTGTATTTAAAAAGCTCCGGGTTAAATTTTCATAGGACTTTCGGCGGGTATACTCTTCCAAGATTTCGCCCATTTCAAGCATCATTGCGATGGTACCGGCTGTGTTTAGGTCTCCCGTCGCATAGGAAAGAGAAAGAGCCGTTGCATCTAAGGTTTCGGCACAAAAGGGCCTGCCTCTTTTCAAGGCTCTCATTCCGCCTTTTACGCGGGGCATAATTGAAAAAAGAGCCAATATCTTGCGGACAGGAATAGGTAAAAGCCTGCGCATAAAAAATTCCGCAAGCAGCATTCCCAGAGAAACCGTTAAACTCTCGCTTACTATCGGTTCATCCACACTCGCTAATAGTTCTTCATTTTCAAGGTAAGAAGAATTTAGAGCTCTTATATAAGAAAGAGCTTCGGCTTCGCTTATCCCTGAATATTCAATTAATATACTTCCTGAAACAGGATTTACACTTATCGATCTTATACCTTCTTGCAAAGACACAAGGGTTTCTACAAGAACGGCTTGTTTGCGGCTTAAACCTCTCCGGCTATACCTTAAACGCAAACGCCCAGGGAGGCGGTGAGCAATACAAAAATTCATAAAGATTTAAAAAATCAGATTAGTTTGCTGCCGAAGCGGCTTCTTTGTTATAAGCTGCTTCCGCCATTATATCTTGAGCGTCTTCTTTTACGGTTTCAACGAAAGCGGCTGCGTCGTCTTTTAATTTTAAGCCGGCCCCAACTACCTTGGCACAAGCCTTTTTAAAATTAGCGTTTCTGGCTAAAAGAACTGCGGCTCCGCCTGCAACAACACCGAGTGCAAATGCTCCCCATTTAGTCATATATACCTCCAATAATGCGATGTTTTGTGCTTTGCACAAAACTCGTCAGATAAACAGTAAGGCAGAATTTCTGCCGAGCTGTTTATCATACCTCCAATAATCCTATCTTTGTAGGGCGTATTTTATCATTTTTTTATTATATTTACAAGCAGTCGCATTGCCTCAAGTTAAATCTAACCGAAAAAAAAGAAGAATAAAATTCAAAAGTAGAATTTTATTCGTGCGGAGGGTTTAATACCCCGACGCTCGCGTCGGGGTTGTTGATTCCTCTTAATTTTTATACTTTAAATCTTTCAACCTCGCTTACGAGATTGCCGATATTTTCTTTATTTTTTTGCGAAATGATATTGACTT
Organism: Treponema denticola; assembly: GCF_024400535.1. Classification (NCBI taxonomy): domain Bacteria; kingdom Pseudomonadati; phylum Spirochaetota; class Spirochaetia; order Treponematales; family Treponemataceae; genus Treponema; species Treponema denticola. Next base: position 2,604,071 of record NZ_CP038800.1, on the reverse strand, counting down.
CTTGAGTTGCTTCATTTATTTGGAGTGCACCTGCTGCCATTTCATTCATGCTTGCAGTGATAACTCTTGTAAGGTCATCAAGTTTTTGCATTTCAACGGCAATGTTTTTTCCTCCCTCAAGCATTTCGGCTGAGCCGTCATTTACCTGCGAAGTTATTAAATTGATATTATGAATTGCCGTCAAGACTTCACGGCCTCCGTTTTCTTGCTCTTTCATTGCAAGCATAAGAGTTTCACTCATCTTTTTTACCTGCTCAGATAAAGCGAAGATGCTGTCAAATTTTTCTTCGGCCAATTTTGAAGAAGACGAAAGGTTTTCAATTTCTTTGCTTAAAATCTTTAATGTTGAAGTTATTGTTTTTCCCTGTGAACTTGATTCTTCTGCGAGTTTTCGAATTTCGTCGGCAACAACGGCAAAGCCTTTTCCGGCTTCTCCGGCATGAGCTGCTTCAATAGCTGCATTCATGGCAAGGAGGTTTGTTTGACTTGCTATATGCTGGATAACGCTTGAAGCTTCTAAAAGACCGCCCGATTCCTCCGAAATTTTTTGAGTTACGGTATTTGATAGTGAAAGAGTTTCTTTTCCTTCTGCTGTAGCTCCTGCAAGATTTTTGATTGCGTCATCCGTTCTTGCAAGAGTCTGAGTTATGGAGCTTATGTTTCCTACCATTTGCTCTATTGCCGATGAGGATTCGGCTACACTGGCAGCTTGAGATTCTATCATGCCGTTTAATTGTGCGATAGTTTTAATAATCTGTTCGATAGTCGCTGAGGTCTCGGTAACGCTCGCAGCCTGTGTAAGGGCTTGTTGTTTTACTCCTTCTATGTTTGTGCTTATTTGATGGATGGCGCTTGCCGTTTCCGTCATATTACTTGCAAGTTCATTTCCTATCTGTTCCATTTCCTGAGTGCCTGAACCTACCGTTTTGATTGAGTTACCGATTTTTTCAATTGTTTTGTTAAAATATTTTGATAAATCGGCTATTTCATCATTTCGTTTAATAGGTAAGCATACTCTTAAATCTCCATCGCCATCTGCAATATTTTTAAGAGCCTGAACTGTTGATGTAATGGGCTTTACTATTGTAAGGGCTATAACAGCCGTAAGTATAATAGATATAATCAATATGGTAATGCCTATAATTCTGATTGTGATTTTTAAGGGCCTTAGACTGCTGGTAAGTTCATGAACAGGAGCACTGATTATTACTTTCCAGTTTTTCGTTTTCATAGGAGAATAAGCGGCTATTTCTTTTAGTCCTTCATATACAAATCTAGCTAAACCTGCTTCAGAAGATGCTAAAACTTTTTGTTCAAAATCGGCAATACTCTTAAGTTCAGGGTTGGATATAGCGCTTTTAATGCTGTTTTCTTGGTTTTTAACCAGTTCTATGTCCTTATCGGCAATCGTTGTTCCTGAAGCATCGATAATGTAGCAGCCGCCCGTTTCTCCTACTACAATGTCATCAATTATATCATTAAGAGATAAGCCGCTAACAACGGCACTAAACACACCTAAAATATTGTGTTCATCATCATAAATAGGTACGGAAAATATAATTTGCAGTTCACCTGTTGTACGGCTTATAAGCGGCTCAGAAATAAAATTATTGCCTTTAATAGCCTCCTTATACCAGTCCCTATCACCGGCAAAAATGGAAGTTCCGTCAGCATAATATATCGTCCCGTTTTTATCGGAAATACCAAAGTATTCTATAGTATTATTCCGAGCTGCGTCTTTTTGTAAAGCCCTTGCTTTTTCATAAAAAGTGAGGCCGGAGTCGCGCAGTGTCGGAATACGGGCAAGACCTTCCAAAAAATATAATAAGGCATTGGCCCGGCCGTCGACAATTTCTGCCGTATCCTTTGCCTTCATTATTAAGGCCTCTTCAATTTTTCCCATTAAGGCATTTCTTGCTACAAATAAAGCAGAGGCTCCCATCGTAAATCCTCCTATCAGGATTAACGTACCAAAAAAGAAAACCAATTTTCTTAAGATAGAAAACCGTATTCCTTCCTTCTGATAAATTTTTTCAGCTACCATAATTTAGAGTTCCTTTCAAATGTTATTTTAAAAACTATTTGTAATTGATTTTTATTGAATGTACATTAAGAATTGGCAGGAGTGATTATACATGATTTTTTTTATTTTTGCTAGGTGTTTATGTAATAAATAAATGAAAAAGATTATAATGGAGAAAATTTATAAAATAGAAATTTATAGCCGATAGGTTTTTACGAGCCTGTAGATTTGTATTTCGAAACTCCGAGCCGCCAAAAAAGATAAGCAGGAATCAAAACCAAAAATGAAAGAAGGGGTAAAAAGGCGAGAGCAGGATTTTTGTATTTATCGAATAAGAACAAAAGCGGATAATATTGGAAAAGGGCATAAGGAATTATAAATGTGCAAAAGCGTAAAATTTTATTTCCGTATATTGAGACAGGGTATGAGGCAAAGGTTCTGGCTCCGTCGGTAAAGATATTCATAAACTCAAGGCTTTGTATGGTAAAAAAAGAAATAGCTGCATAGATTAAAAAGAGCCCTGAAAATACTGCTATACCTCCTAAGAGCATTGATATAATTGTAAACACCTTTAAAAAAGACCAATCTATAGCTCCGAATCTTAAACCGTAAAAAAATAAAATGACGGCTATGAGCAATCTTCCTATCCTTGAAAATTCGAATTTACTTCCCAGTACTTGAAGGGGTAAATTTCGGGGACGCAAAAGAAGTCTGTCAAAGTCTCCGGTTATAATCAGTGTAGAAAATGAATCAAAGCCTCTTGCATAGCTTTCGGTAATGGCAAAACTTAACTGCATTATTGAATAGCAAAAAACAACTTCGGCAAAGGAAAAACCTTTTATGGACTGAAAGCGTGCAAATAAAAAATAAAGAGCTGCCGCGCTGTTACATGTTAAAAGGAATTGCCCCAAGCAGGATAAAAAAAATGAAGCCTTGTATTGCATTGTGCTTTTTAAAAGAATGCCTAGATATTTAAAATAAAGTTTTAAGCCTTTCATAATTATTTTAAAATTTTAATTTAGCCTCCTTGCACTACCAACCTTTTTTCTGCTGCTCTTGCAATAATTTTTCCCGATAAAAATAAAACGAGGAGCCAGAAGACTTGTAAGAGTATTTTTTTACCTGCATCGGCAGGTAAAATATCGTAAGAAAAAATTCTTAAAGGAATATTTTGAATTCCCGTAAAGGGAGAAAATTCCAAAATCTTTTTTATTGTTTCAGGGAAAAAAGGAATAGGGATTATCTGCCCCATGAGCATCTCGGAGGCCGAGAAAAATACTATTTGAAGCCCCTTGGGAGAAACCGTAAAAAAGCAAAGCACATATATCAGGCAGGTAAAAGCTGCCGCCGTGCAAAGCCCCAATATCATAGAAGCTATAAATATAAAAAAGGTAATAGGATCGGGCATTATCAAACGGTAAGGCTGAGGTAAAAGTGAGGCAACTATTAAAACCGGAAAACATCTTAAAAGACCTCTTGCAAGTCTTAATGCAACCGAGCGGGTAAACCAAAGATTGTATATGTTTATCGGTTTAGACATTTGATATGCGATAGAGCCCGAAACAATCGAATCGGTTATATCACTTTCAAATGTCCACATTGCAAAAAACGCTAAGAAGGCCTGCTGCATCCAAATATAAGAAACAAAAGCAGAAAAGCCCATAGGAAAATTTTCCGGAGAAGATTCATAAAAGGCTTTAAATAAAATGATATTTAAAGTTCCCCAAGCAAATTGAGTTGAGATACCGGCAAGAGCTGCTGCCCTGTATTGTAAGTTTGCGATAAAGCGTATTTTAAAAAAAGAAAGATATTTTTTCATAAGCCGTACAGCCCTTTAACAATTTTTTTTATAAAATTCGGCAAGGCTTTCATCCAAAGATAAGGAATCCTTCTTAATGTCTTTTAATGTGCCGTCCAAAAGAATCCGTCCTTTGTCTATTAAAATAATTCGCTCGGTAATTGCTTCTATATCCTGCATATCATGGGTTGTTAAAATAATAGTCGTTTTATTTTTTCTGTTCAGTTCCGAAATAAATTTTCTCACCGTCAATTTTGAAAGAGCATCAAGTCCGATTGTCGGTTCATCCAAAAAAAGAATTTTGGGACTGTGTAAAAGCGAGGCTGCAATTTCGCACTTCATCCTTTGGCCTAAAGAAAGTTGACGGGAAGGTGTTTTGACAATTTCTTTTAATTCTAAAAGATTGATCAGCTCTTCCAAATTGTTTTGAAAAATATTTTGGGGCACAGAATAAATATCCTTTAAAAGCTCAAAGGAATCTATAACTGGAATATCCCACCAAAGTTGAGTTCTTTGCCCGAAAACTACGCCGATGTTTTTTACATATTCCACTCGCTTTTTCCATGGAACAAGGCCTGCAATTTCGCAAGTTCCCGAATCGGGAGTAAGGATTCCGCATAACACCTTTATGGTAGAACTCTTTCCGGCTCCGTTCGGTCCGATGTAACCTACGGTTTCTCCTTCGCTAATCGAAAAAGAAATATCGTTTAAGGCTTTTACATATTCATAGTCTCTCTTAAAAAGAGCCTTTGCAGCTTCTTTTAAGCCCTTATTTCTTTTTGCGACCTTGTATGTTTTGCAAATATTTTGAACCTTAATCATTTTTTTTCCATAGAAATCTTACAGGGGCGGTATAATATCATTAAAAAGAAACTTGGTCAATAGAAAATTCAAGTGCGATGTAATTTCTCCGAAACTATAGCTATGAGAAAGCGGATTTTTTATATCTTTATTTTTGGTTTATCGTTTTTATTTTTTTCTTGTTTGAGTTTTTTTGTACGGCCTCCTCATTTAATAGAAAGCCGGGGCAGATGCTCGGCTGAGGATTTAACCGTTTTTTTTATGAGCCAAAACCCCAAGGCCGATAGGGCGAAGGTAAAACGGCTGGCTCAATTTTATATAGAAGAATCAGAGACGGAAGGAATAAATTCGGATATTGCTTTTTCGCAAATGTGTTTGGAAACAGGTTTTTTGCGTTTCGGAGGTTTGGTAAGCGAGGAGATGAATAATTTTTGCGGACTGGGCTCACTCGGAGACGGAAAAAAAGGAGAAAGTTTTCCAAGCGAAAAGACGGGAGTTTTAGCCCATGTTCAGCACTTAAAGGCCTATGCTACGGCTAAGACCCTTGTCCGCCCTCAGGCTGATCCGCGATACAAATATGTTAATCCTAAGGGGAAGGCTCCTACAATTTACGGGCTTGCCGGAACTTGGGCATCAGATCCGAATTACGGCAAAAAGCTTGAAAACATATTGACAAGATTGTACAAATCGGTTTATTAAGCGAAGCGGTTTTATTCAATGTAGAGACTCTTTTAAACTTATCAAATTCTTTCTATAGAGATGTCTGAAAGTTCGGTTGCCTTTGTAAACATATCCTTGATTATTCTATAAGAACCTAAGCCGGCAAACAAAAAGCCGAGACCTAAGCTGGGAAGAATGGATTTTATAAAGACCGGATCGGCAAAAAATACCGGAGAGAATTTTACAAAGGATAAAAAATCTAAGCTGACCTCTTTTTGGACTGCTAAAAACAAGCCTATGTATTCGGCAAACAGCAGAGCAAAAACTATCGCAATGATATTTATTATAGCACCTGTTTTGGTTGCCTTTCCTTTTCCAAAATTATAACCGTAAAATGCAGAGTAGGCTATAAAATATCCTGCAATGGATGCATAAAAACCGAAATAGCCTATTAAGATCCAAGCTAAAGAGCCGACTAAGGCGCCTATAATACAGCACAAGGCTCCGATTAAATAATTATTCGGTTCATTGTTTACTTTTTCCATCTTAGTTTTAAAATTATCTACACATCCGGAGCATAAGAAGGTTGGGACATCTTTGATTTTATAAGCATTTGTTTCCCGTATTTTATTACATGAAAAGCAAACATCGTGTGATTCTAACTTTGTTAAAAGATCGGAAAGATCTTTTAAGAAAAATTCAAACTCGGAATCGTTGTTACTGTAGGTATAGGTCAAGGATAACAAATCTTCATCCATATTAAAGGTTTTTATCTTTCCCATCTTTTTTTGCTCATCTAAAAAAGCGAATAGGTCTCCCTTTGCTCCGCTTACGGCACAAGAAGTTTTAAGAACAAGTTCTTGATTGGTTGATTTATCTTGCCTAATAAGAAATTTATTATTGCCTATATTTCCTGTCCAAATACCGTTTACATTTTTAAAAAAGAAACGGTTAAGTATTTTTTCCACATTGTCTGTCATTTAAATAGCTCCAAATATTTTATCGCCCTTATTCTATCAAAAAATAAAATAAAAAACAAGATAAAGTTTTTTAAGTACCGGATTTAGACTGATGAACATACTTTTTTAAAAAGCCGGCGATGAATCTTGTACCGCAAGAAAATAAAGCAAGTCCTATGCCTGAATATAGGGGGCCGATTACATAATCGGGGGCAAGGTTTAATTTTCGTACAATAGTTCCGCCTGTCATCATTACAAACATAATAATATAAGATTTAAGATCAAAGAACTGCCAGATGTACCCCCTCTCATCCATCGTATCTCTTATCCGCTCTACATGTTTGAAAACAAGATTTCTAAAAATGATCCAATAAAATATAAAAAAAATAACTAGGCTTAAAATAAAGGCAATAGAACTTTTCATGGCAAATAGAATAGGGGCTCCGGTTTTAAAAACCATAGTGCCTGCAAATAATCCATAAGATACCGGCAATTAAAACAAGATAATTTTTGGGGATAGTAAACATTTCTTTTTTCATTTTAACCTCTTTAATAAAATGATCTATCTACCTAAGAGCAGTCTTTATATTTAAAGATAATACAATTTATTAAAAGATTCAATTATATAAAGGAAGTGTCTTCCATATTTTTTGATAATAGAGTAAACTAATCGGAATATGAAACTTAAATTTACCGGACAAACTACGGCACAAAGGCGTGAACTCATTTTAACTGCATCCCCTGTCAAAACCTTACTCATACTTTCTTTGCCTGCCCTTATGATGGCAATGCTGCAAGCTATGATGCCCTTTACGGACGGCCTTTTTATAAACAGGCTTACGGACCATGTAACAGCCAGTGCAGTAAGTTTTTCCCAGCCCATTATATCCATTGTTTTAGCTCTCGGCCAGGGCTTGAGTGTTGGAGCTACGGCAATTATCGGACAGCTCAATGGACGAGGCGATATTGATGAAAGTAAAAAGGTTGCAACCCAAATTTTTGTATTTTCTTTTTTATTGGGAATAGCATCAATTCCTCTTTTATTTATAATAGGAACAATAATAAGCTATACCCTCAAAAGCGAAATAGCTCCCTTGGTTTTTAGATACATTTCGCTTTACTGTTTTGTAATGCCTCTCAGCTTTATGGAAGCTATATATAATGGTATAAAAAATGCAAACGGCAAGCCTGAAGCACCTTTTTTTAGAATGATTATAATGCTTATAATCAAAATAATAGGCAATTTTATCTTTTTATATATTTTTAGAATGAAAATAGACGGCTGTGTACTAGCTTCTCTTTTAGCCAATATGGTAGTAGCAGCGTGGATGTTCTATGACCTTTTTTTAAAGAAGAACCCCGATAAGCTTAGTTTAAAAAAATTTAAGTTTTCTTCTCCTACTCTCAAAGAGCTCTTACACGTAGGCTTCCCTGCAATGCTTAATTATGCCTTTGTTTATCTCGGTTTTTTCCTTATAAATAACGAAATGGAGCCCTATGGGGCTGTTATTTTAAACGGACAAAGTATCGCAAGCAATATATCTACAATTTGCTTTAATATTCCCGGCTGTTTTAGTGCCGCCGTTACAACCATGGTCAGCATGAACATAGGCTCCGGAAATCCGAAAAAGGCAAAAAGAGCTTGTCTCTTAGGCTGTATTATAAGTGCTATAAGCGGAGCGGTGCTGATTGCTATTATTGTGCCTTCTTCTGCCTATCTCGTATCGATGTTTAAGCCGGAAATGCCCGAAATCGGCGATATTGCCGTTAAGGCCCTGCATATTTATACATATTCGGTCATAGGTTTCGGTGTCTGTATGACAATTCAAGGAGCCTTTATCGGCCTAGGAAAAACTAAAGTTCCGTTAATGCTGGGTGTTTTGCGTATCTGGCTTTTACGATATATTTTTATTCTTGCAACAGAAAGGTTTCTTTCCTACTATTCAATATATTGGGGAAACCTTTTTTCAAACCTCACTGCCGGTCTTGTTGCGGTTATCTTGATATTGAACACCAAGTGGGTTTCGGGAATCAACAACCCTCCGCACGAATAAAAAAATAATTTTTCCAAATTTTACTCTTAAATGAAATAAAATCCTACAATAATAATGATAAGGCATAAAAGAATTTTTTGCTTTATTCTAACCATTGATTTGGTATGCAAATTATTATTAGGGAGAAAAGTTATGTCAAATGAAAAAATTATTTTAAACCCAAAAACAGATTGGGTTTTTAAGCTGATGTTTTCAAAAGGCGAAGAAGGCAATAAAGCCCTTACAAGCTTTTTAAACGCTTTTTTGGAAGATTCTTACGGTAAAATCAACAACCCCGACGCGAGCGTCTGGGTTGTTGTTCTCATAAGGTGGTTGCAGTCGGCTTTAATACCCTTTGTTACGACGCAAGCGTCGGGGTATTAAACCCTCCGCACGAATCAATAAGGCCGAAATCATAAATACCGAGCTTATCCGCGATAGACCTTCGGGAGAAACTTACCGCCTCGATTTTTTGATTAGAACCGACAACGGTCTTATTGTAGACCTTGAAATGCAGCAGTTTTGGAAAACAAACTATCCTCGCAGAAGTCAAATGTACCTTATGCGGCTCGCTTCCCGCTTTTTAAAGACGGAGCCCAAGGAAGATGACTTTTTGTACGCTATAAGCCTTTCTGTTTTCGGTTGCGATGTTCCTAAAAACGCAGAGCTTGTAAAGATGCCTGAAAGCTCGATAATTCAATATCTTTATGTTGAATTAAACGAGCTAATAGTTTATACTATGAAAAAGAGATTGGAAGAGTATAGCTTAAAAGATTTTTGGATAAGGTTTTTGGCCAACTATGAAGAAGACAAAAAAAGCGGAATGTTGGAAGAATTGTGTAAATTAGAGGAGGGTATAAAAATGGCAGAAGCAACACTCTTTAGGGTAACTGATGAAGAGAGGCGAATGGCAATAGAACTCTCTGACGAAAAATACCGGATGTATGTGGAAGATGAACGCAGTGCAGCTAGAAGAGAGGGCTTGGCGGAAGGCCAGGAGAAAGGAAGAAGCATAGGATTGGCAGAAGGCCGAGCTGAAGGTTCACATCAAAAAGCCATTGAAACGGCAAAAATCATGAAAAACATGAATTATCCGCTTGAAGATATTTATACAATCACAGGGCTTTCTAAAGAAGAAGTCGGAAAATTATAGGCGGCTTTTAACTGTTACTCATTGAAAAAAAACGGCAATAGGTGTAAACTCTAAGCGGTTAAAACTTATGGAGGTTTCTTTATGAAAAATATAAAGATTGATTTTGATGTTTTGGAAATGATGATTTTCTTTTGGGAAAGCGTAGCTTCAAAGGATAAGATGGGTGACGATTACTTTATGAGCATTGCCGAAAAGCCTCAGATGGAAGTCGTTTACAATGAAGACTTTTCGAAAGATTCCGTCCGCAGGGTTATGTCTGCAATTTCCAATAGGGAAAAACTGAATAACCGCACTTTAAGCGAGAGCCGCTTTTGGAATAACAATATGTGGATTTTGGAAGACTTGCAGACCATGCATAATATGATGGCTCCGATTAAAACGCTAAACCTTGCAGAGCTTACGGAAAAGTACAAGGCCTCAACAAAATTCGATGAGATCGAGCTCATCTTTATTCCTGCCCATGCAGAAGAATTTTATATTAAAGGAAATAAAATTTATATTAACTTTTTTAAACTTATTCCAAATTATGAAGATCCGAAAGATATTAAGATTGCGGGTCTCCCCTTAAAAGAATATGTAATTAAAAAGATCGAGGGTTTGTTGCACTAAGACTATGGCAAAAAAGGGTTGCGGCTTGAGCGACATTTAAGCTTTCCACATTGCCGCTTCCCTTTATTTTTACAAGGTGGGCACAAAGCTTTTTAGCCTCCTCGCTGATTCCCCTCTCTTCATTTCCTAAGACAATAACACAAGCCTCATCTTTTTCGACTAATCTTCCAAGGTCAGCTATTTCGTGGTGAGCTCTTAAGTCCGTACCTATACAGGTGAGCCTTCCTCGGCACTGTCGCAAAAACCAAGCCGTCGATGAAACCTTAAAGATTTTTACAAATTCCATTCCGCCCTGCGCGACCCTATAAGCCGAGGTCGTAATCGAGGCCTGTTTATCTTCTTTTGTTAAAACTATATTTTCTATACCGAAAAAAGCGGCACTTCTTATTATTGCTCCCAAGTTGTTTGCATTTCCTATTTCATCGAGCATTAGAACATGTCCTTTATTTTGAGCCCACATGTTTATTTCTTCATGCTCTAAAACAGGAATTTCAGGCTCAAAGATCATCGCCGTTACACCCTGATGATGCACCGATTCCGAGAGCTTTTCCAATTCATCCTCAGAAACTATTCTATATAACCTTTTATTGGAAGCCAAATACTTACAAACTTCGCCGAACTGCTTTGCTCTTTTTTCCGAAAAAAACAGGCGGGAGATTTTTTCGGGATGATGTTTTGCCAAAGCAAGACAGCTTTCAAAGCCGCAAACCGGCAATTCTTTTTCAAATTTTTTACCCATGGGCTTATCATACACAAAAAGCAGAACAAAGGGAAGTAGACTTTTAACTTTAGCTTGAATAGTTTTTTTATTTTTGTTAGAATAGAGGCCTTATGAAAAAAGCATGTATTTTTGATTTGGACGGGACCTTAACTAACTCCCTTTATTCGATAGCTCATTTTGTAAATACTGAAACGGCTAAATACGGCATACCGCCTGTAGATGCGGAAGAATTTAAAATCTTAACCGGCAACGGAGCAAGAAAGCTTATACAAAGAGTTCTTGAACGTGCAGGAAAAAACGATAAGGCCTTAGAAGAAAAAATTCTTACAGAATATAATGCAGCCTATGATGCCGATCCCGTTTATCTATGTGAGGCCTATCCGGGAATTAAAAAGCTTTTAGCGGATTTAATCAAAAACGGGATTTCGGTCAATGTGCTTTCAAATAAGCCTCATTCCACAACAGAAAAGGTTGTTAAGACAATCTTCGGCGAAAACACTTTTTCATGTATCTTGGGAGCCCGGGATTCGGTGGCCCTAAAACCTGACCCTGCAGGTGTCTATGAAATTTTAAAAATTCTCAAGCTCGAAAAAAAAGATTGCCTTTATATAGGAGACACGGCAACGGATGTTCAAACCGGAAAAAATGCAGGTCTTTTTACAATCGGCGTTTTATGGGGTTTTAGAAAGCGCCCTGAATTGGAACAAGCCGGAGCCGATGCAATAATCTCAAGCCCTGAAGAAATCTTAAAAATAGCCTTAGGCTAATATTTATATAGCCTCTACCTTAGACTCCCAATATTAAGGCAGCCCCTGCACAGACAAGCGGTATCAGTATATTGTCAAAGTCTTTTAAGGGAAGAGCTTCCGTTCCCGTTGCAATGGCTGCTATAAAAAAGCTTTTTATAAAACTCCTGCTTATAGCAAGGGTAGAAATAAAAACGGCTGTAAAGCAGGCGGCACTTCCTGCTATAGTTTTGTCCTTTGAAATGTTTAGGTGCTGCCTTCCAAAAAATTTTCCGACAAGGCTTGCAAGGCCGTCTCCGAGGGCCAAAGCCATAATCCCTATACTTGCTTCCTTAAATGGGAAGATAAGAAGGGCGCTTATAACGCCTATAGAAAGAGTTACTGGACCCAGCACAAATTTTCCCCTATCCCGTTCTCGTGCAGCAAAGCCCGTAATGCTTGAAACCATAAAAATCTGATAGCCCTTTAATCTTAGAATTTCAAAGACTGTATAAAGACATGTTATTATGGATAAGGCTATAACTGTGGGATAAAAAAAATATCTTGCAAAGAGAGGAACAAGGGCTGTACAAAGATGAATAGTTTTTCGGAAGGTTTCCTTTATCAAATCTTCGACCCTTTCATTTTGAGAAAGTTTTTTATACCGCAGATTTCTTAAAAAACTCATAGGCTTAAAACATTCCTGCACACAAAACCGTAGCTATCTTAAAGTAAAGAATCAAACTTACAGTATCTACAATGGTTGTAATCAGGGGGCCTGCCATAATCGCGGGGTCGAGTTTTAATTTTTTTGCCATAATGGGGAGAAGACCGCCGGTAATTTTTGCTACAGTTACGGTTGCAACAAGGGTAGCACCTACAGTAAGGGCTATCATAGGATTTTTCCCGCCTAGGAATACGGATTTTAAAAAGCTAAAAAGGCCTAAGGTAAAGCCCACCAAAACGGCAATGCCCAACTCCTTAAAAAAGACCTTTTTCCAATCCTTTAAGTCGATTTCTCCCGTAGCCAAACCTCGGATAATCAATGTTGAAGATTGACTGCCCGAATTACCGCCCGTGTCCATCAACATAGGAATAAAGGCAGTCAAAATAGTCATTGAGGCAAGCACATGGGTGTAGCGCTCGATTATAGTTCCTGTAAATGTTTCGGATACCATGAGTAAAAGAAGCCAGCCTATTCGGTGTGTTGCAAGTTTAAAGATTCCAGTTTCAAGATAGGTTTCTTCGTTAGGCTGCATAGCGGCCATCCTCTGAAAGTCTTCGGTAGCCTCCTGCTCCATAACATCCATTATGTCGTCGACGGTAATGATACCGATGAGGCGGTTTTCGTTATCGACAACTGGAAGAGCCAAAAAGCCGTATTTCTTAAAAGTGAAAGCAACCTTTTCCTGATCGTCATGGGTGTTTACGCATATATATTCTTTATTAAAAATCTGTTCAATCTTTTTATCCTCATCGGCAAGCACCAATTCTTTAAGAGAAATAAAACCTTCAAGGACTCTATTTTTATCGGTAACATAACACGTGTAAATGGTTTCACTTTCCAAGCCTATCTTGCGGATATAGTCAAGGGCCTGCTTTACCGTCATCCCTTTTTTTAAGCCTACATACTCTATGGTCATAAGACTTCCCGCCGAGTCCTTGGGATATTTTAAAAATTGGTTGATGAGCATCCGCTCTTCCTTGCCCGTATTTTTTAGGATTTTTTTGACGACATTTGCGGGCATTTCTTCAACAATGTCTACCATATCATCTAAGAAGATTTCATCCAATATTGAAACAAGCTCCTTATCGGTAGCGGCGGCTATAAAACGGCTTTGCTGTTCTGTGGGTAAAAGGGTAAAAACTTCGGCTGCCATGCTTTTAGGCAGCATTCGGAACATAAGAATGGCATTTTGTGCAGACTCGGCTTCAAGGAATTCGGCTATATCGACTTCGTTTAACTCGGCCAATGTCCGCTGTACTTCAATATACCGTTTTTCGGATAATAAATATTTTATTTGTTCAAACTTGTTTTCTTTCAATTCCATATGATACCCTCCGAACGATATTTTAGGGAGTATATCATATTTTTAAGAAAAAATATAGGGGCGGAAGATGACCCTATTCCCAAAAGCCGTTGTTTGCAAGAAGAACGGACAGAGCAGAAGTAAGGGCGGTTTCGGTGCGTAAAATGCGTTTTCCCATGGAATAAGAAATAAAGCCTTCGGAAAAAAAAGCTTCCCTTTCATTTTGAGTCCAACCCCTTTCGCTTCCTATTGCGATAAGAATGCTTTCACCCTTTGTCATTCTAAATGTTGAAAGGGAGGGGAAATCGCCTATGTCGAGGAGCACCTTGCTGCCCTTGAACGAGGCGGCCTTTAAATCTTTTAAGGCTTCTTTTACCGAGCCGCAAAAAGAAAATTCGGGCAGCAGGGTCTGGCCGGCTTGCGAGATACCGTCTAAAAGATATTTTTTTATTTCTCCAGGGCTTGAAAGGTTCGATTTTAAATAGGAACGCTCCCCCAATTCCGTACCGCATAGTACGATTTCTGCAAAGCCCAAACTCGCAGCGTCCCTCAGGATACGCCTCAGCTGAATGGGGCGGGGAAAGCCCAGAATTATTTTTATGGGCGGAAGGGGCAGAGGCTTACTCTCAATTTTATCGGCATCTGTGTTATCTAAGTTTTTATCGGGTTCATTCGGACAAAAGGAAAAAACTATTTTTTCTTCTGAAAGGTGAGAGATAAGAGCTTCGCCTATTTTTCCGTTTATGATTCCGGCCTTAAAAACATCGCCTTCTTTTAAGTGCAAAACCTTTTTTATGTGAAGATAGCGTTCATCATTTTTGTAAAAGACACAGCCGCCGTTTATACAATCGGGATTTACACAATCATCATCTGAAAACAAAACAATATTCATTTATTTTCCTTAAATTAGGATGAGCTTTCCTCGCAAATATCCAATTCGGCTTCGGTAAGAATCGAGTAGTCATAGCCTTGCTCGGCTAAAAACTTTTGACGTTTTTCGGCGAAGCCCTCTTCTATAGTTTGGCGGGTTACAATGCTGTAAAAATGTGAATCGCATTCTTTAGGCCTCAAGATTCGGCCCAAACGCTGAGCTTCTTCTTGCCGGCTTCCGAAAACGCCCGAAACCTGAATAGCCACGGATGCATCAGGCAGATCAATTGCAAAATTTGCAACCTTAGAAACCACCAAAACATTTATCTCTCCCTTTCTAAATAAATCATACAAAAGCTCCCGCTCGGCATTCGTATTTTTTCCCGTGATCAGGGGGGCATTTATTTCTTTTGCAATCGTTTCGAGCTGGGACAAGTACTGCCCGATTATAAGGATTTGATTTTCCTTGTGCTTGGTCAAAGGTTTTTTTACTATTTCGAGCTTTGCAGGGTTTTCGCTTGCAATGCGGTGCTTTTCGCGAGTGGTACCCACTGCGTACTCTATCTCTTTTGAAGGAGCAATGTTTACCCGGATTTCGGTACAATAAGCTTTTGCTATCCAGCCCTTTTGCTCAAGGTCCTTCCAGGGCACATCGAATCTCTTAGGCCCGACAAGGCTGAACACATCGCCTTCACAGCCGTCCTCTCTCACAAGGGTCGCAGTAAGCCCGAGCCTTCTTATAACTTGAAGCTCTGCCGTAATTCTAAAAACCGGAGCCGGTAATAGGTGAACCTCATCATAGATGATAAGCCCCCAAGCCCTCTCTCTAAAAATCTTAAAATGAGGGAAGGCCGCATCGGTGTTGGGCCTCCAAGTGAGTACCTGATAAGTCGCTATCGTAACAGGCCTTATTTCCTTTACCTCGCCCGTGTATAAACCTATATCCTCATCTTTTATGTTTGTCTTATCCAAAAGCTCCCGTCTCCACTGGTAAACGGCTGCTACATTGGGGGTTAGAATAAGGGTGCTTGTTTTAAGAAGGCTCATCGTAAGCATTCCGACTATGGTTTTTCCCGATCCGCAGGGAAGAACAATTGTGCCGAAGCCGGTTCCTGCCGACTTATCGCCGACAAAGGAAGAGGCCGCATCCCGCTGATAATCCCTGATTTCAAATTCGGTACCGCTTGAAGTCTTTTCTTTTAGGGAAATATCCAAGGGCTCTCCGTCGCGGAGGGGAACCTCATCCTGCACGGGCCAGCCCTGTTTTAAAAGAGCTTGCTTTACAGTTCCCCTATTTAAAAGGGATATCAAAAAAGAGTTTTCCTCATCGGGGTCTTCTATTAAATATTTTAAAAGAATCTTGCTGCTTTTTAATTCCTTAAAAATAAGAGCATTTTCAGGCTTAAGGCGCAAAAATTCCGCATAGGGAGTTTCGTGCTTTATTCCGTCAGCTTGATTTTCGCCGCTTCCTTCAACATCGGTCTTCTCCTCAGCTCCATTTTTTTCTTCTTGAGGCTTTTCAAGGGGGAGGAGCTTTATTTTACCGTAACGGCCCATCGTTTCTTTCATCCAAACCAAGATAGAGTCGGGAACCTTAAAGCGGGAAAAGCCCGTGAGAGTTTTCATAATAGAATCGGCTGAAAGCCCGACACCTGCCGCATTCCAAAGCGAGAGGGGGGTCAGCCTGTAAGTATGAAGATGTTCAGGCGACTTTTCAAGCTCCGCAAAGGGAATAAGAGCAAAGCGAGCCTCATTGGCTTCCGGGTCGTGAATATCCAAAAGAATGGAGCGGTCTCCTTGAATTATAAGCGGTTTAGATTCTTGCATAGCCTGCCATTATACACTTTTAGAGGGGACAGTTCAAGTTAGGGAAAAGCTTTTCAGTATGAGATATAAATTGTAAGAGGTATTGCCCAAAAAATACCATTTTTATGAAATTCATGTATACATTTGATTGGCCGTTTTATAGCCAAACATCCGTCTAGGATAATTATTTATCCAATTCTCTACTTGTTTTATTTGTATGTCACTATATTTACTTATATCTGCTCCTTTTGGTATAAAGCGTCTAATTAATTTATTAGCATTCTCATTGCTTCCTCTTTCCCAAGAACTATAAGGATGTGCATAATAACAAGTTGTCCTTTTTTCTCCTTCTTTTAAACAAGAGGTTTCAAGGCCTTCTTGGTCTAAAAATTCAGTCCCGTTATCCATGGTTATGCTTTTAAATATTTCTTTAAACTCATCTTTATATTTCATCTCAAGCATATCTATATTTTTTTTAATACTTTCCTGTTTTTTATCGGGGATTTTAAATATTAATTCTTTTCTAGTAACTCTTTCAGTCATAACTTGTAAGCAGCATCTTCCTTTACCTATCACCAAATCCATTTCCCAATGTCCTTTTTCCTGTCTTTTATTTATCTGTTCACTTCTTTGTTCAATACTGCGTCCTTTTATGTTGTTTTTAGCAATTTTGCTTATTTTTTTATATTTTCGTTTAGTTTTATTGCGTTTTACAGGTAAATCTTTGTTTGTAAGCCTAGAAAATTCCCCTCTGTCTATCATATTGTATACAGTTTTGGTGCATATCATAACCGGAAACTGTAAGCCTAGTTCTTTTATTTGTCCTATAGCGGCATCAGGAGAAAATTTATTATCCGCTATACATGTTTCCAAATAATGTAAAAGTTTTTTATCCTTACCTATTTTTAAACCACGGCCTTTTAGTAATTTCATTTTATAGGCTCTTTGTTGTCCTTTTCGTGCCGAGTAAACTGTCTTTTCAAGATAGTCAGGAACTTTTGGATTACGGCTTACATATGGATTTTCTGTTACTTTTATTACCATTCCCCTTTTTATCTCCCTCTGTATCGTTCTTCTATCCCTATTTAAAGACTGTGCAATTTGCCTTGCATTATAGTCGCTTTTGAATAATGCTTCTATCGCATATCTTTCTTTTTCGCTAAGGTGTTTCCATTTTTTACTTTTTATGGTATCATTCTTCTGGTTCATCTGTTCCCCATTATCTTTGTTTTTCCTAATTTCATTATAATGGTTTTTTGGTTCAGATGAACCTTTTTTATTTATTTTTAGGGCAATTTATTTTACAACTTACCCTTTTCAGTATGAGATAAAAATTCGGCTTTTAGTTTTATTAAAACTTAAGAACTAATTAAGGCGTTGTACAATTTTTAAAAAAATAGTATAATTCTTAACTATAATTTTTTATTTTGGAGTTTTCTAATGTATAAACCTGTAGACCCTAAAGCTGATTTTGCAAAACAAGAAGAAGATGTTTTAAAATTTTGGGAAAAAAACGATGTGTTTAAAAAATCCGTTTCATTACGGGATGGGGGAGCTAACTATGTTTTTTTTGACGGCCCTCCCTTTGCTACAGGACTGCCTCATTTCGGTCACTTTGTTCCCGGAACAATTAAGGATATTATTCCGCGATATAAGACAATGAAGGGCTTTAGGGTAGAGCGCCGCTTCGGGTGGGACTGCCACGGCCTTCCCGTTGAAAATTTAATCGAAAAAGAACTTGGGCTTAATTCAAAGACCGATATAGAAAAATATGGTATAGATAAATTTAACGAAGCCTGCCGTGCCAGCGTTTTGCGTTATGTAAAAGAATGGAAACAAACGATTACACGCTTAGGCCGCTGGGTTGACTTTGAAAACGATTATAAGACCATGGAACCGGCCTTTATGGAATCTATTTGGTGGATTATGAAAAGTCTTTGGGAAAAAGGCCTTTTGTATGAAGGCTACTATATTCTTCCATATTGTCCGAGGTGTTCTACGGTTCTTTCAAACCATGAGCTTAACTTAGGCGGCTACAAGGATGTTCATGACCCTGCAATAACCGTACGCTTTAAAGCTCTTTCGCCTGTAAAGACTTCTCCTGCAGGCAAGGCCTTTGAGGGAAAAAACGCTCTTCCTTCCGATACCTATCTTTTAGCATGGACAACCACTCCTTGGACTTTGCCGAGTAACCTCGGGCTTGCTGTGGGTGCGGATATCGACTATGCCTTAATAGAATATGACGGAGCTCACTATATAATGGCCGTGCCTCGGCTTGAAGCTTATTTTGCAAAGAACGGAAAAGAAGAAGCAAAAGAGTATAAGCTGATTTGGACAAGGAAGGGTGCAGAGCTTGAAGGCTTGCGGTATGAGCCCCTCTTTCCTTATTTTAAAAACCTCGCCGCAGATGAAGACGGAAAAAACGCTGAAGCGGGGCAGGGTGCCTTTAGGGTTTTGATAGGCGACTTTGTTACAACCGAGGACGGAACGGGAATTGTTCACACGGCTCCCGGCTTCGGTGAAGACGATAACCGGATATTTAAAGATACCGGAGTTCCGACCGTTTGTCCTGTCGATGCCGAATGTAAATTCACTAACGAAGTTTCCGACTACCAAGGCCTTTTTGTAAAAGATGCAGACAAGCAAATTATGGAAAAGTTAAAAGCCGAAGACAAGCTCTTTAAGCGGGCTCAGATTTTACACTCCTATCCGCATTGCTGGAGATGCTCAAGCCCATTGATATACAGGGCCGTTGCAAGTTGGTTTGTTTCGGTTACAAAGATAAAGGATAAGCTCCTTAATGCTAACTCAAAAATAAATTGGCAGCCCGACCATATAAAGACAGGCCGCTTCGGAAAATGGCTTGAGGGTGCACGAGACTGGGCTATCAGCCGAAACCGGTATTGGGGAAATCCAATTCCTATTTGGAAGTGTGCCGATTGCGGTGAAACAATTTGTGTGGGAAGCAGGGAGGAATTAAAAGATCTTTCAGGCGTGTTCCCTGAAGATATGCACAAGCACTTTGTCGATAAGATAAGTATTCCCTGTAAAAAATGCGGCGGAACGATGAAGCGTGTGCCTGAAGTTTTGGACTGCTGGTTTGAGTCGGGTTCGATGCCCTATGCTCAGCAGCACTATCCTTTTGAAAACAAAGAACACTTTGAAAAAAACTTCCCTGCCGATTTTATTTCAGAAGGTTTGGATCAGACCCGCGGATGGTTTTATACTTTAACGATTTTAGCGGCGGCTCTTTTTGATGAGCCGGCCTTTAAAAACTGTATCGTAAACGGCCTTGTGCTTGCCGAGGACGGTAAGAAGATGTCAAAGTCCTTACGCAACTACACCGATCCCAACGAGGTTATAAAACAATTCGGCGCTGATGCCCTCCGGCTCTTTTTGATGAACTCGAATGTTGTAAAGGCTGACGACTTAAAATATTCTGATGAAGGAGTGCGAGATGTTCTTAAAGGAATTTTAATTCCTTTTTGGAACAGCTACAGTTTCTATATAACCTATGCCAATATAGACGGAGTAAAGCCTCCTCATAATGCAAAGCTTGACGGAAAGGATGAGGGGGTAGAAGAATTTTTAGCTAAATTAAATAATCCCTTAGACCTGTGGATCTTATCGGTAACCGAAAAACTTGTTGCCGATGTAACGGAAGCTCTCGACAAGTATGACCTTGCTCAAGCTATTCCGCCGATGGTAGAATATATTGACCTTTTAAATAACTGGTATATCCGCCGTTCCCGCCGCCGCTTTTGGAAAAGCGAAAATGACGGGGACAAGGCTCAAGCCTACGAGACCCTCTACCGTGCCTTAAAGAAATTTTCTCTTGTTGCGGCTCCGGTAGTGCCGTTTATTACGGAAAGCATTTGGCAGAATTTACGGACCGAAAGCGATGCTCTTTCTATCCATCTTGCAGACTATCCCGAGTATAACGAAAAGATAAGAAACAGTGAGCTGGAATTTAAAATGAAGACGGTTCAAAAGGCTGTTTCAATGGGAAGAGCCCTGCGTTATCAGTTTAACTTAAAGATAAGGCAGCCCTTAAAGGCAGTCGAAATAGTAACTCTCAATCCCGAAGAAAAAAGAGTTCTTTTGGAAATGGAAGAAAGCATAATCGAGGAGCTCAATGTTAAAGAGGTTATCTTCCACGAAAAAGAAGATGAGCTTGTAGAATATTCGGCCAAGGCTAATTTTAAAGTTCTCGGAAAAGAATTAGGCCCCCTTATGAAAAAGGCTGCTGCCATAATTGAACAGATGAATTCAAGTGAAATTCAAAACATAATGGAGGGAGCTACTTTAAGTATCGACATCGAAGGAAAATCGGTAGAAATAACCGCCGATAAAATTGTGATAAATAGAATCGAAAAGGCCTCCTTAAAAATAGTAAATGAAGGAACCCTAACCGTAGGTCTTAATACCGAGCTGACTGAAGAGCTTTTGATGGAAGGTTATATCAGGGACTTGGTAAGAGGTATTCAGACCTTGCGTAAGGAATGCGGCCTTGATGTTACCGATAGAATTAAACTTTATCTTTCAGCCTCTCAAAAAAATGCCGATAATAAAGAGCTGGAAAAAGCTTTTGAGCTTTTTAAGGACTATGTTTGTGATGAAACCTTGACTGTGCAATCCTCTTGGCTTAAAACCGGAGAATTGACAAAGCTCGGTTCCATTAAAACAAGCCTTGTTGAAGCCGGCGATTATGAATGGGAGATTGGAATTGAAAAGAATAATTAGAAATACCCTTGCTGCACTCATTTTTATTTTGGTTTTTGCTTCATGTAAAACCGCACCGCCTCTTCCGGGGATTGTAAGACCCTTCGGCATGATAGGCGATGATGCCGATATGTATATTTATATGCCTATCGAGAAAAATAAAAAAATAGCGGAGCCTATTTTGACTTCTGTCGGCGGAGACTCCATGAAGCAGGCCTTGAGCCGGACTACAGCAGTATATTCCGGTGTATTTATAAAAGACAGGCTTACGGAAATTAGGATTTGTTCTACTGGTAAATATCCATACGGAATGACTGACAGTATTTTTAAGAAGAAGAACGGATGGGAGCCTAAAAAAACAAAGGAAAAGTATAAGTATTATAAATCGTCCTATGTTGATGTTTCTATTCCATCTCCTCAAATAGCCTGTCTGGTTATGGGCCCTAATGACAGGCAGAATATGGAAGTTTTTTTAGGAAAGTTGAATAAGCCTGAGGAAGCTCTTTTTCCACAGCGTTTTGATGCCCTTGTAAATTCCGGTTCTCAGGATATAGGGCTCTTTGTAAAAAACGGGGACTTTTTTTTAGGACAGATAATAGGGGTTCAGCTCGGGCTTCCTGTAGGTGTAATAGAGATGTACTTAAAAAAGAATCCGGAAGTTGAAAATGAATATCTATACGATTTAAGTATCGAAACTAAAAATTTGATGACGGCTTCCTTATTGAGATTGTTTTTTAAAAATCAGCTTAAAGCTGATGTAAAACTTGAAGAGAATAAGCTGATTATAGAAAACAGATCCGTTACTGAAGCTAAAATTATCGAAATAATAAAGTCTTTATATAATTATTAAATGGGAGTTTAAAGATGCCAACTTATGAGTATGTCTGCGATTCTTGCGGTCATGATTTTGAGGTTTTTCAGCGAATGAGTGATGAACCTATATCCGTATGTCCTGAGTGCGGTAAACCTGTAAGAAGAGTTATTTCCGGAGGTTTAGGAATTAACTTTAGAGGATCCGGTTTTTATGTAAACGATTCTTCTGCTCCAAAAGCTGCATCAGGCGGCTGTTCAGGTTGTTCTTCATCTTCATGCTCAACATGTAAGCACTAGGATTTTATGGGCAAGGTAGAAAAAGGGCATCTGCCTAAGTTTTTTTGCGAAAACTGCGGGAAAGAGGTAAAACGGAATACTAAGGTATGTCCTCATTGCGGACGTTTTTTTGCTTCGGTAAGATGCCCTTCTTGTAATTATATGGGGCATACGGATGAATTTATAAACGGATGCCCCTCTTGCGGCTTTGCTGTAAGTTCCGACTCCAATAAGAACACAAAAAAATATCATAGGAATAAACTAAAAGAATACCGCTCAAAATATAAATCCAATAGGTACGATGATCCTCTTCCTTGGTGGATTTACAGCCTTGCTATAGGCGCTTTGGCTTTGTTGCTTATCTATATTTTTTATTTTAGGACTTAATAAAAACTATTCATCTGCAAGATGGGCTTTAATGGCTTGGATTCTTTCAAGCACTTCAAAGAAAGCTTTTGCTATTTCCGGATCGAATTTCTTTCCGCTCATTTTCTTTAATTCTTCAAGTATGTCTTCTTCGGTCCATGAGTCTTTGTAGGAGCGCTTTGAAGAAAGGGCATCGTAGACATCGGCCATTGCTACAATTCTTGCTCCAAGAGGGATTTCTTCTCCTCTAAGTCCTTGTGCATAGCCTGTTTTTTTATCCGTTTTTAGCGGGGCTCCCGTTTCTATATCAATATGTCCGGGATAACCTGTCCCATCCCAGTTTTCATGATGGCGCAAAGCTATTTCCATTGAGAGCTTATCAAGAGGGGAGTCATTTCCATTAAACAAACGGGCTCCCAGCCATGTATGGGTTTTCATAACCGAGAATTCTTCATCGGTTAACTTTCCGGCTTTTTTTAAAATCAGATCCGAAATTGCGACTTTTCCAATGTCATGAAGCATCGATGCAATTTTTAGGTAGTCACGGTATTTTGTTTGCTCGGACATAGGTATGCTGTTATTAAATGCCCATCTATCATAAATTTCAACGGAATAATTTGCAACTCTGTTTACATGCATTCCCGTTTCCCGCGGATCGCGTAGTTCAGCCGTCTTGATCATACGCATAACCATTGCCCTTGTTATAAAAGCATGTTCAAGAGCTATTCCGGCATTTGAAGCGAAATGACTTAGATAAATTTCATCATCATGAGAAAAGGCTTCCGGTTGACCATCTTTGTTAAGGGCATTTAGTACTTGAAGGACTCCCAAGAGCATTCCCGACATAGAAAGAATAGGGATAGTTAAATTTGAAACGGTCTTATAGCCTGTTTTTTCATCCGTAGCTTTGCCGAACTTAAAAGGTTTATCGGCATCAATATTGTAAACATCCGGAATATTTATAAGTGTTTTTGTATTTGCTGCGTATCCGGCTATTGTATGATTATCTATAGGAAAATCAAAAAAGATATAAGGAAGCTTTGTTCCTGCCGGAAGTTTTTTTTGCAGGGTGTTATTCTGGGCGTATCGTATTGCAAGCCTGTCCCCTTCAGCTATATATATTGAACCGGCATCAGCATTTACAACACTCCGAGCTTCAGTAAGTATTTGCTCTAAAAGAACATCAACGTCTTGAACACTGTGTATCAAAGATTCCGTTTCAAGGATTTTGATGAGAATTTGTTCCTTTGACAGCTCTTTATATTTATTTTTTTCTGTCATACCTAATATTATATTATATTCTAAAGAAAAAGTCTATATTTTTTGAAAAATAAAATTTACCGTCTAAATTTGTATCAAATTATAAAAATTTTCAATATTATATATAAAATGGATGTTTTGAAAAAGACCTAAACAGTTTTTATATATATAAGCATCTTTAAAACTCAAAGTTGAACAAGGTTTTTTAACTGTGAAAATAGGAGGAATTTCAGTTAATGCTTTTGATTTATGGTATTCGGCGGCATTTAAGATAGTTCCTTTTTTTCCTAAAATACAGTCCTGCATAAATTCAAGTTGTTTATATCCGAAATTTTGCAGGGTTCTTGTACTCTCAACCGAACCTTGAAAAATTCCGCACATTTTAAAACCGTCCAGGTCTTCAAAAAGATAGGATAGACCTTCGCCTTCAGCTAGGATTTTTCCGCCGGCTTCAGCAAACTTTTTGATTGCCGTTTTTATTTTAATATTTTGAGAAAGAGCATCCTTGTATTTATTTATTTAGCCGCTTCCGAAATATAGAAACTTACAGTCAGGCAGTTCCGTATCTTTAAGGGGCGAAAAATAATTTACCTCAGTGCTGTTTTCAAGTAAAAAGATATTTTCGGAATAATATAAATTAAAGGCCTCATCCATTGCGATTGCAGTGCGTGTATTCGTTTTTTTTATTTCTATCTTGTTCCCTGTTTTAAGAGGCTGAAATAAGTTTAAAAGTTTTTGAATGTCTATATTTTCTTTTACGATTTTATATAGAACATCTAAAAATTTTTTATCCTTTAGCCGTTCATCTATGTCGAGGCCGAGACATGATTCTTCAATTTCGAATTCGGAAATTTTAGGAAAAAAGCCTAAGACTTGCAGAGCAAGATTATCCTCAATCATCTTCTTGTAAAGAGGAAAAAGTTTAGGGTTGAGTTTATTAAGTATAATTCCCTTTATTCTGTTTTTTGAAAATTCGATCATTCCTTTAAGTTTTGGAATAAGCGTAAACATTTCGCCCTGCGGTGCGTAAACCAAAACAATATCGCTTCCGATTTTTTCTGCCGTATCAAAGGAAGAATTTTCCGAGGTAGTTCCCATTCCGTCGAAGCAGCCCATCACTCCCTCAATAAGGGCGTATTCCGAGTTTGAAATATTGAGCGAAAACTCCATTCCATTTTGATCCATCATAAATGGATCGAGGTTTCCGGCTCTTTTGCCTGAGATGATTTCCAGTATTTTGCGGTCAACCTGATCGGGGCCTGTTTTAAAAGCGGAAATATCAAAGCCTTCTTTTTTTAAAGAATAAAGAAGGGCTGAAGATATGATAGTTTTTCCCGAATTGCTGTTCGGGGCGGAAATCATTATGCCTTTCATCTTCTAATTTCCTTTTTGTTTGCGGGCGATGATTAAGGATATATAATCTTCGTCTTCTAAAATTTTTTCTTTTTTATCTTTGGAGAGGATTGATTCATGTTCCATTGTTGCTCTTTTTATATAAACATAGTCAAAACCGTTTTTTTCAAATTCTTTTAGTATAAGACTTTTTTGTTTCGATGTTTTTAAAAGAGCTATAGATGAAGATGAATTTAAAACTTCTTCATTTAAATGATCTGTGATTGTAAGCACCTCAGCTTTTTCGGCAAGAGGAATTTGTGCTCTTCCTGCAGCAGCCACTGCAGAAGGAATTCCTGAGATAATTTGCAAATTGATTTCCGGTATTTGAAAATAGGGCATCATGTAAATAAATGTGCTGTATATCATAGGATCGCCTATAGTTAAAATAAGGGTATTCGAATTTTCTTTGGTTTTTTTAAGTATTTTTTCGGCTTGAATTTTATAATCTTCTTCAGATACAAAGCCCATAGGGAAATCAAGAAACAAAACTTCTTTGTCTTTTATAAAATCTTTTACCGTATCTAGGGCCATATTTTTTCCCTTATTGTTGGGAGCAAAAATAAGGTCTGCATTTTCAAGAGCTTTTACTGCCTGTAGTGTAAGATACTCCGGAGACCCCGGACCTGTTCCTACCGCGAAAATATTTTTCATTTTAACCTCTATGGCAATTGATTGTATTTTCTAAAGACTTGTAAAGTATTTCGCGGATCATAGGATATTCGCCCAAGCCTTTTAGATTGGCATTAACCTCGTAGCCCTCATTTTTTAAAATGGTGAACCAGCTGTCTTCTTCATCTCCTGCCATATCGTTGTGGGCATGGTCGCCTGCAACCATCATGAACGGATAAAGCTCAATTTTTTTTATTTTGCGTTCGGCAAGAATAGGTAAGATATCCTTTAGTTCTACGGAGCCTTCAACTGTTCCTATCAAGACATTTTCAAGACCCTGCGAATTGAGTTTATTTTGCATGATCTCGTAGAATTTATCTGCCTCATGTGAAGAACCGTGTCCCATAAAAACTATTGCCGTATCATCTTGGGGCTTTTTTAATTCGAGAGCTTTTATAATTTCATCCAAGTCTGCATTTTCATGTAAGAGGGGTTGACCCAAAATCGTATTTTCAAATTGCAGCTTTTCATATTCTTCTCCCGGAATTATATGAGTCGGTTGTATGTAAATTTCGGAGAAGTCTTTTCCTTTTAGTTCTTGGATAATCTCTTTGGGAGATGCAACATTGATGGAGTCTCTTTTTTTAAGAATGGCTCTAACCATGTTTGAAGTATAGGCTTTAAAAATTTCATAATCTTTAAACCTGCCGGCTGCTTCTTTTTCGATAGTATCAATAGTTTTTTCTCTTGTTTCGGCATAGCTTGTACCGAAACTTGCAATTACGATGGCCTTTTTCATTTTGTTTCCTTTAGGTGTTTTCAATCAACTATCTAACAAGTATAATGAGAATGGCCTCAAAAATCAAGACCGATAAGAATTTTAACTCTTTAACCGGTCTTGATTTTCAATTTTGAATTTTGAATTAAGGTTTTTGGATTACCTTAAAGTTTTATTTTTTTACATTACCGGTAAATTTCATAAACTTGGATTTATCCAGTTTTGACAAGGTAGCGGAATCCGCAACGACTATCCAGCTTACTTTTCCGTTCACTATATAATCATTTGTAACCCTTATAATATCCTCAGAGGTAATTGCATTTATCTTATCTATCATTCGCAGATACTCATAAGGATTTCCATAATAGGCTTGACTGTACATAATTTGAGCGGCTGCATCCGAATTGGTAAGTTGGTTTCCGAAAAAGCCGTTGATAAATTTGGATTTATAGGCTTCAAGGTTTTCGGCAATCGGTGCATAAGTGTTTCCGCTTGATTTTGTTACGCTTCCTTCACCGGATTTTATTCCCTGTCCTTTTAGGTTAATTGTTTGTCCTGAAGCTAATACTGCAATCGCTTCATCAAAGGCTGTCTTTGCTTTTGTGGGTTTATCCGATTTAAAGACTACAAGGGAGCCATAGGTTGAATTAAACCCGTGAGCGTTTGTCCATACCGAATAACAAGCAGCATTTTGAGTTCTTACAATTTCAAAAAGAAGTTCGTTTAAGATTGTATAGGTAAATCTTAATGTTGTAAAATCTTTTGATTGTACGGGCGGAATTATATAGTCTCCTCTTATGTAAGCAATTCCCTTGGACTCTTCAAAGGCTTCCGTAAAAAGATTTTGTTTTATGTCAAGCTTTTTTACTTCGGGTATCTTATTTTGTTTTACAGGAATTTTACCGACGGTTTTGTTTAGTTGTGAAATGAGATCCGATGTTTTAAAGTTTCCTACTGCAACGATGAACATTCTATCGGCTGTAAGTTTTTCGGCATACCATTGTTTTAAGTCTTCAATTTTTATAGTTGAAACGGAGCTTTCCGTTCCGTCTTTTTCGATAGAATAAGGATGGTCCTTAAAAATTTTTTCGTGAAGCTTTGTTACGGTAAAATCATAAGGATCGCTCATTCGTTTTTTGATGTCCATTAAAGCCGCTTTTTTTACAAGTTCCAATTCTTTTTCATTAAAGACAGGATTTATGATCGAATCGGTAAAAACATCGAGCATTTGATTCCAGTATTTGTCGATGGTAGTCAAATTGAGCCACGAAAGATCTATTCCGGTATTTGCACTCATGGTACTTGAGTTTTCAGAAGATATTTTTTTTATGTCTTCATAGGAATATTTTTTTGAACCTCTCAGCATCATACTTAGAGTTAAAGATTCCAAACCGTCTTTTCCTTGGGGTATAAGGGCGAGACCGCCTGAATAAACTACACTCATTGTGAAGATTCTATTGGTATCTTGTTTTTTTACAATTACCTTAATTCCGTTATCCAAGCTATATTCACTGATCAAAGGAACATTGGACTTCATAAAGCTGCTTGCATTGTCAAGCCCTTCAATTTTCGGGGCGGGCGGAGTTGTTTTGCATGAAAACAACAGTGCAATTATACATAGTGTAATAAATATCTTTTTTTTCATTTTTTATCTCCCCACCAAAAACAATTTTCTCTGGTTATAAGATTAAAGTTTTCTTTTTTAAATGCTTCAATTTCATTTTTATAGTCTTCGGCATTCATTCTTACAATGATAATCGGCTGATTTTCTAAAACATATTTTTGTAAAAATGAATCGATATCGGCCTTTGTTACCTTGTTCATATTTTTAAGATAATTGAAAAAGTAATCGGCAGAAGCTGATGACCACCAAAAGGATAGAGTTTCAACAAAGTCGTCCGGTTTTTCCAAGCCTAAAATTTCAGCATCTTCCAATTGACGCTTTACAATTTCAAATCCTTTTTTTTCAAAATAGGCGGCATCGTTTTTAGTTTTTTCTATTTCAGCATAGATTGCTTTTTGGAAATTTTTAGCACGTCTTCCGGTTGGGACTGAGGGATCGACAAGAGCTACAGAGCCGAAGCTGATTTGGCCTCCATCCCTTTGGGTATAATAATTTGCCCAAGTTTGATCTTTTTCATAAAGATTGGGAACGGCTTCAAAAATATTCTTTTTAAATTGACCTGATGGCAGATCGTAAAGCGAAGTCCAGATATCGGCGGCATAGGTAGGTTTAGGCTCTCTAACTACATCAGGCCCCCTCATATACGTATAAAAAACCGCAAGCCCCTTATAAAAACTGGGATCCGGATATACGAGATAAAGAGGTTCTTTTACGGCAGGGAAAGCTTGAGGATCCGGCATGGGGTTCCAAGGATCTTTTCCTTTTTCCCAATCTCCGTAGTATTTTTTTACTTCATTGTAAACCTCTTTAGGATTTACATCACCTGCAACGAAGATTGCCGCATTATTGGGAATATAATAAGTCTTTTGCATCTCTTTAAGCATTTCAGGAGTTGCAGCTCTGATAACCGCATCATATCCTCCGACATCACGCCTCCACGGATATTTTGAAAACATCCTTTTTGTTACAGTTGCACTGATAGGAGCTCCCGGATTAGCTCGATTTCCGTTGATTTCGTTACATACTACATCTTTTTCGATTTCGAGTTCTTCTTTATCGAAAAGAGGATAGCGCATTGCATGAGACCAAAACTCCAAGCCCTTATCGGTTTTGTCAGAAGGCAAGGTTATGTAATAGGTTACATATTCGGTGGAAGTTCCTCCGTTCCAGCCTGCTACGCCCAGCTCCGTCATGGCTGCCGAAAATTGTGTTTCGGTTTGATACTTTTTATTTCCTTTAAAGAGCATGTGCTCATATAAATGGAAAATTCCGCAAGTTTCCGGCGTTTGGGTAAGGGCTCCGCACCTAAATGTTACCTGAATACGGGTAAGGGGTACTGCATGGTTTTCGAGTACAAAGAGCTCCAAACCGTTATCAAGCTTAAAAAAGCTCAATCCCGGAACAGGTGTGGATTCGGCAAACACAGGGCTGATCAGCATTAAAATGATAAGCATTGCCGAAAAAACTTTAATACGTTTCATTCAATTTCCTCCATAAAAATATTAGATCTAAACATTATCACCTAGACCATAGAATAATTGTAACACAGGTATTAAAATTTTTCCAGCTAAAAACTATTTTTTTTAATTTTAGAGGAGCCTATTGATTGTCTACATAATCGGGCAGTCTTTTTTCGATACTTGTTACGGTTTTGTTTAAACGCATGAGAAGACAGCTTATAATCAGCAAGATTCCGGATATAATAAAGATGAGGCCTATACCTCTGCCCTTTTCATTCATAAGAGGTTCAAAAACATAATCGGCAAGGGGGCCTGCACATAGATATGCAATCGGTGTAATTGCCGCTAAAATGGCAGTCATAAGAGCACCGACTCGTCCTAAAACATTTCTTTCTATCTTAATTTGAAAAATAGACATGAGGAGAGTGTTTACATATGGAACGGGAAACATAAAGATAAAAAAGCCGCCCGTAATGATAATCCGGTTGAGCGTTGTTCCTGAAATTATAGGCCCTATGCTGCACAAGGATAATATTAAAAGAATACGTTTTATTTTATTTTTAGTATCGGGGATGAGGCTTGAACAAAGTCCTCCTAAAAGCATGGCAAGGCCTATGCCGGCTTGTACATTACCGTAAGCTTGAGAATTGTAAACACTCATCATAAGCGGTCCTAACAAAATCATTGAAAGGCTTGCAATAAAATTTAAAAAAGCAAAAAAAACTATCAGCTGCATTAAGCCTTCTTTTTGTATAAGATATTTCCATGCGTATTTCAGATCTTTAAGAGCCGCTAAAACTAAAGAGTCCTTTGTTTTTTCAATTAATGGCTGAGGTATTTTTATAAAAGCAATGGAAGCTAAAGCAAAAAAGAATGAAACAAAGTCGATGATAAATAATCCTTTTAATTCTATCAGCGGATATAAAAAGCCTGCGATAACAGGAGCTAATAAATTTTGTATCGCAGATGAAAACTGTAAAAGTCCGTTAGCTCGTGTAAGCTTATCGGTAGGTACAAGCATGGGGATAGATGCACCAAAGGCCGGATTTTGAAATGTGCCCAATGTCCCTGAAATAAATACCAACGGGTAGACCATCCAGAGTTCAAGTTTGTTAAAGATGAGAAGGGTAACTATTAAAATTTTTAAAAAGGCATCGATACTGTCGGTAAGAAGAATAATAGCCTTACGTTTTTTTCTATCGGCAATTGAGCCTGCAAAAGGGGCAAACAATAAAGCCGGTAAGACCGTGCATGCTGCACTCATTGCAAAGGATGCCGCGTTTCCCGTTTTTTGAAAAATCCATATTCCGAGTCCGAAGGCAGAAAGAGCCGAACCTAACATCGAAATAAATTGTCCGAACCAAATAACTATAAATGTTTTCATTGTGTTTTCCTTAGAGCAATTCATTCTATGCTTTTTATATAAATTGTCAAGAAGTTTTAATTTTTTCAATTTCCCTCTTGACAAAGATTGTTATTCTGTATATATTTAATATATACAGAATAACAGGAGGCGGAGTAAGAGTGAATATTTTTTTAAATAATTCTTCAGGGATTCCTCTTTATGAGCAGCTTTCAGAACAGATAAAAAATCAAATTTTATTAGGCTCTTTAAAAAAAGAGGAGCCGATGCCTTCGATGAGGGCTTTGGCGGCATCTTTGCGTGTGAGCGTCATCACTACAAAGCGGTCTTATGAAGACTTGGCTCGCGAAGGCTTTTTGTATTCGGTTCCTGCAAAGGGGTATTTTGTTGCCGATGTAAATTTTAAAAAGATTGAAAAATCAATAAAAAAAAGTATCGAAGAAAAATTAAAAGAAGTTTGCGGTCAAGCAAAAAAAATTAATCTAAATGCTGAGGAACTATATGAAATCCTTAGGCGTATTTATTAGGTTTATAGGGGGTGTTTATGATATCCGATGATGTATTAAAAATCGAAAAACTTACATTTTCGATAGGACGCGGTAAAAAGGTTTTTTCGTTAAACGATATTTCTTTTTCGCTTCCGAGGGGCTGCGTTACGGGTTTGATAGGAGAAAACGGTGCAGGGAAAACAACCCTTATCCGCCTCCTTCTTGATATGTACTTGCCTGAAAGCGGAAAAATTTTTCTCTTTGGTGATGAGCTTAAAAGAGAGAATATAGAAATAAAGGAAAAGATAGGTTTTGTTATAAACGATAATTTCTTTTCTCCATTATATACGGCTAAAAAGGCAGGAAAATTTTTAGCGGGAATTTATAAAAATTGGAATCAGGAGCTTTATGAAAAATATCTAAACGATTTTAAAATTCATCCTTCAAGGCTTTTGACTGCCTTGTCTTCGGGAACTATGCAAAAGCTTCAAATTGCTATAGCCCTCTCCCACGGGGCAGAGCTTTTGATTTTAGATGAGCCTCTTAATTTTTTAGATCCCGTTTCTAAAAAAGAATTTTTAGATCTTTTAAGAAACTTTATGCTTGATGAAAATCATTCGATTTTAATTTCGAGCCATCAAACAAATGAACTTGAAAAAATTTGCGATGAGATTATTTTTATAAGCGAGGGTAAAAAGGTTTTTGATTCTTCTTTAGAAAATATAAATAAAAATTACGGGCTTTTAAAAATAGATGAAAAAACTTTTAAGTCATTTTATAGTAATGATTATATCGGTTATAGAAAAACCGACTATGCTTATGAGGTTTTGGTTTCGGATAAGGGAAATCAAAAATTTACCGGAATGGTTTGCGAAGATGCAAGTCTTGAAGATATTATGTATTTTTATACGAGGAGAAAAATTTAAAATGAAAAAAATAAGGGCTATAATATTTAATTCTATGCATAGTGTAAATTTTGTATTGGGAGGAATTTTTTGTTTAATAGGTTTTATCGAAATGATTATCGGTATGCTGATGCCAATACCATTGGCAATGAAGATATTGTTTTTTCAAGGTTTAATATTTTTTTGTTATGGCCTTATTACAAATCAGTTTAGTCTATATGATCAAACTTTGGTTTTTATCTTAACGCCGGTAAGGGGAAAAGAATTTTTTAAAGCTAAACTTATTTATTCGATTTTTACTTCCTTTTTTGCGCTCATGTTTTTAGGTCTTATTTTATTTTTAATAAATATTTTTATTCCGATATGGGATCTTAAATTTATGATTTTTATAGGGCTCATTTTGTTTCCGTTTATAATTGCTTTTAGTATGATCTTATCAGCCTTGTCCATTAAAGGCGGCCTTCTCAGATTTATTATTATGATTGTAGGATACGGCTTATTTCCTGCAGTATCTATGATTATGATTTCAGATTTGCCTAATTTGGAATTGATAAAATCTTTTTTTGAAAGAGTATCGTATCCCTTGTTTATTCTTGCGGTTTATATTATTTCTTCACTTATAGTTTTAATTTCTTATTTTATAGGTAAAAGGAATTTTAACAAATTCAGGTTTAAAAGTTTTATGATTATGAATCAACGGAATAGGAGGGGGTAAGGAGAATTAGGGAAATTTGAAACTTTATAAAAACTGATTTTGTCCATATTATTACAAATTTTAAGATTTTATTAAAAATATAATATTTTTGTAATAAAGACTTGACTTTTTTTGTGGGGGGGGGGTATACTTATTTCCAAAGATGAATTTTAAAGATAAGGATAGGAAATGCTTAAATTTTTTAAAAAGGTATTTAGACCCTATGCGAAAAAAAGATTTTCAACTGATGATCTATTGGCCGAAGCAATTTTTTCCGGCGGTATTTTTATCGCTAATAAAGATAATCATTATATCCTTGTACAGTGGGCTGATGACCTTGTTGAAAATATAGATAATTCCGTTTTGAACACTGTCATTCCTTTGGTGTAAAATTATGTATCAGAATTTAAGTAAAAAATCGTTAAGTTGGATAAAATCTAATTTAATGACTTTTCTAAAATTGGCAAAAATCTCATATAAATTAGGTTTTGTGTATAAAGCCTCAGCCGAATTGCTCTTCACTTCTATTTTTAAAAATCATAATGATGAATTAGACAGCGAAATATCTTTTAAATTAAAAAACATCCAAAAAAAGAAACCGATTTTTAACAGCATTTCACAAAAAGATTTCGGCAAGATCATTTTAATGATTTTTTTTAATAAAGAGCAAAATTTTACAAAAACGGCATTAGATAGTGTAAATTTATTACCGTATAGAGAACAGCTGGAATTTTCTATGTATCTATCTTTATTAAATAATTCCCCTTCAATTAAATTGCCGGATGACAAGATTCTGGAAAATACTCTTATACATCAAAAACTTTCCGCCGGTAATTTTGAGATAATGGACATATATGAACTCACGCATGAAATTATGTATCTCACTATGTTGGGAAGGAA
The DNA here is from genome assembly GCF_024400535.1 of Treponema denticola. Lineage (NCBI taxonomy): Bacteria > Pseudomonadati > Spirochaetota > Spirochaetia > Treponematales > Treponemataceae > Treponema > Treponema denticola. The sequence continues at coordinate 2,570,230 of NZ_CP038800.1, read as the reverse complement.
TAAACATCAAATTTTATCGGATAATTTAGAATACCTGCGAGCTGTTATTCACAGTCTTTTAGATAGAATGATAACGGAAAAAAATATAGATTTAATTGCAGAATTAATATTGGTAAGTCAATTATTGAATATTGAGCTTGACGGAAAAATAAAAGACAATTCTTATGTATTGTTGGATGCTTTTTTGGAACAAAATATAAATAAGTGCGGTATAAGTATAATACTGAATAAGCAATTTAATAAGATATATCATCAAATGCTTGTTATTTCTTTATTGAGGTAAAACATTATGGATTTACATTTATACGAAAAGTATTCAAAAAAGTATCACAAAAAAGCAAGATTAGGTATAACATTAAAAACATATTTGCTATCTATTAAAACTTTTTCAATTTATACTAAGCTTATGGGTAAAGATGCTTTTTTTTGCCCTGAAGTAAATAGTTTTTTCTCAAAAAAACAGGTTAGTGATTGGCTGATATTTAAAGACATCCCTCGCTCATATATCTTTAATTATATAACTGCCAGCCGTCTATTAAGCGATACACAGTTTAAAGAATCTTTTTTAGATACTCCTATTCCTGAGTATATAGATAAAAAAGAATTTCTAACTTTTACCGAAGATCCCTCCGCCCGATTATTAAAGGACCTTATTCAAAATAAACATCTTGAAAATTTAGATTATTATAAAAATTTGGTAAAAATAATAAACGGAAAACAAACTCCTTTTTCTTTGTCTGAGATTTATTTTTTGTTGTGTTTTTCTGCCGCGTTTTCAAAAGAAGAATTATCGTCTTTAATATCAGACATAGAATTTTCATATCATTATAATAATTTAAAAGAAAATGCGGAATATGAACTTCTTCTTTTAATGCTTCTTATAGAAAATTCTGATATTAAAGATAAAGAAAAAGATTTAAAACTCATTTTAAGAAGATTCGATAAATTATCTTTTGATGGTAAATTTATAATTACGGCTTTATTGCACATATACCGCTATTGAATATTTATACTGAAATTGATAAGATGGCTTTGTATAAAAGTTTGTTGAGGAGAACTTAATTTATGGATAAATCGGCATTTAAGAAGTTAAAAAAAAAGGTTCCTATAAATATGGGATCTATTGTTTTTGCCTGTGTCTTGGTCGGGCTTGGAACGGTTGTAAGTTTTGCAATCCCTTGGTTTGCTAAACTTATTTTAGACGGGACTGACAGCAAACAATATCTTATAACATTAACCTGTGCGGTTTTGATTTCGGCAGCGGTAAGCGTTATAGGCAGATATATATTTAATAAATGTGCAATTGTGTGGATTTCTAAGCTGCGTTCCGATATTGCAGACCATATTTTCGGTGTTAAAATGAAATTTTTTAACAAAAAAAATTCCAGTGAATTAAGCAGCGAGATATTAAACTTTACCGAAAAAATAAAAGACCTGTTTACTTCAACTACAATGCATCTGATATCGATAGCTATAAGTTCCATAAGTGTTGCGGTTCTTTTTGTTTTAAGCTGGAAACTCACATTAGTGATGATGGGTTCTTTGCTTGCTCTTGTTATAGTTATTTCACCTATCAGTTCTATGAACTCTAAGGTGTACAAAAAAAATCAAGAAGCTCTCAATAAACTTATCGGTGCTTTAAGCAGTATTTTTTTAGAAATAAAACTTGTTAAAAGTTATACAGCCGAAAAAACCGAAGCAATGCGGATAGGTAATTTAAATACGGAAGTAAAAAAATTATCGGTTAAATCCGTTAAGATTGAAGCCGGTATAGAGCCTGTCATTATGACAATCTTTATACTAAATTTGTTTTTTATCTTTGTATACGGCGGTTCTTTGGTTGCAAAAAATGAAATGACCATAGGTGCTTTGATCGCATTTTGTTTATATCTTTTTCAAATAATTACACCCATGGTTAATATAGGAAACTTTTTTAAGGATATAAAAAGCTTAAATGAAATATCGGATAATATCGTAAAAATATTTGAACTTGAAACCGAAGAAACCGGAACAAGACCGGTGGGCGATGTTTTAAAAACCGAAAGCATTAAATTCGATAATGTTTCATTTAAATATGACGATGATGCGGTAATTTTAAAGGACTTGTCCTTAGAGATAGAACCTAAAAAAACTATAGCCATTGTAGGGCCGAGCGGAAGCGGTAAGTCTACTCTTTTTAGTTTGTTGGAACGCTTTTATAATGAGTATGAAGGAAGAATCGATATTGGAAATACAGACATAAACGAATTTGATTTAAAGGACTGGCGTAAAAAAATAAGCTATGTTCAGCAAATAAGCTCAACGACAGAAGACAGTATTCTTAACAATCTTACTTACGGAAATGACAACCCTGTTCCGCCCGAACTTATAGAAGCCTCTCTTAAAAAAGCAGGTATATATGATTATGTAAACAGCTTACCCGAAAAGTTAAATACCATTGTGCAAGAAAAGGGAAGTAACTTTTCAAGCGGGCAGCTCCAGCGTCTTATGATTGCAAGAGCCTTAATCAAACAGCCGGATATTCTCCTCCTTGATGAAATAACTGCAAGCTTGGACAGTGAAAATGAACTTTTGGTAAAGACTACTTTAGATTCTATAAAGAACGAAAAAACTATTGTAATCATTGCTCATCGTCTTTCAACGGTAACAAGTGCGGATAAGATTGTATTTTTAGACGGAGGTAAGATAACCGGAATCGGTACCCATGAGGAGCTTTTAAAAACTCATGCCCTATATGAAAAATATGTAAATAACCAATTGATATAGGGTGACTCTAAAACTTCTTTTGGAATTTCTATATTGAATAAAAATTTATTTTATTGTATAGTGATTTTATGAAATACTTAGAAACTTATTCAAATGATCCTGAATATAATTTGGCTTTTGAGGAATATTGTTTTAGGCATCTGCCGCTTGAAAACGATGAATACTTTTTTTTATGGCAGAATGGGCCTGCCGTAATTATAGGTAAAAATCAAAATGCTTATCAGGAAGTAAACGATGATTATGTGAGTGAGCATAATCTTAAGGTTGTCCGCCGCATAACCGGAGGCGGGGCCGTATATCACGACCTCGGCAATTTAAATTTTTCTTTTGTTGCAAAAACAAAGGAAAATCAAACGATTGATTTTAAACGCTATTATATTCCGATTATAAATGCCTTGGAAAAAATCGGCGTTAAGGCGGAGCTTTCAGGCAGAAACGATGTTACTATCGACGGACAAAAATGTATCGGTGCTTCACAGTCTGTTTGGCAGGGCAGGGTTTTGAGTAACGGCTGTATTCTTTTTGATGTCCGTTTGGAAGAACTTTCAAAAGCTCTTAATGTGCGTAAAGAAAAGCTTGAATCAAAGGGCGTAAAAAGCGTTCGAGCCAGGGTTACAAATATAAAGCCCCACTTAAAGCGGGATATTTCGGTTTCGGATTTTAAGGCCGAATTATTAAAAGCCATCTTTGAGCTTGAAGGTCAAGAACCTGTAGAATACAAACTTTCCGCCTCGGAGCTTGAGGGTGTAAAAAAAATATATGCCGAAAGGTTTTCCCTTAAAGAATGGAACTATGGAGCTTCTCCCAAGGCCGAATACTCCCACTATGAAAGGTTCCCCATAGGAAGCATTGAGGTGTTTTTTAACATTAAAAATGCAAAGATTTCCGGTTTAAAAATTCACGGAGACTTTTTCGGTACAAAGGATGTTGCTGAAATTGAAAAACTCTTGGAAGGCTGCGAATACGAAAAAAATGCCGTAAGCAAAAAACTCGCGGAAACCGATTTAAAAGCCTATTTCGGTGCAATCGAAAAAGACGAATTTATAGAAATGTTTTTTAGGTAAACTATATCTCAATTATCTTGTCGGCGATTTTTTTTGCAAAGGGTGCATCGTGGGTTACGCAGACTGCGGTGCGCTTTTCTTTTTTGACAATCGATAAAAAAAGATCGGCAACCTTGTACTTATTTTTTTCGTCGAGGGAATCGAATGCTTCATCGAGAAGAAGAAGCGGAGCGGGATAGCTTAGCGCTCTGGCAAGTCCTGTTCTCCTTTGCATTCCTCCTGAAAGCTCGGCGGGTAAAAAGTTTTCAAAGTCGGAAAGGCCTAAAGCTTCTAAATAAAAAAGAGCCTTTTTTTTATTTTCAAGTTTTGAAGAATTTTTTGAATTCAAAACATATTCTATATTTTCTACGGCAGTTAGATGAGGAATAAGGCGCATGTCTTGATAGGCCATTGCATAGCTTCCGCGAGCCGGCCGGTTTTCTATTCTTCCCGATTTTAATTCAAGATTCCCTGAAATAATTTTTAAGAGGGTGCTTTTTCCGGCCCCCGATTCGCCTAAAATACAGGTAACTTTTTGTGCAAGGATTTCAATATTGAGGTTTTGAAAAACCTTATGCTTTGAGTAATAAAAGGTTCCCTCATGTATTTTAATCGGCCTTTCCATTTTTAATCCTTACTGAGCGGCTTGCGACTATATCTATTCCTGTATTCAGCACATTTTCAATTATCACATCGCCCATCTTTTTAGGAGCCTGAGTTTTGACGGTGTTTATTTCTTTCATTACATCGAAGATTAAGGCCTTAGGAATTGGGCTTGAGGTTTTTACGGGAAGGGAGGGAAGAACTCCGCCCTCGATTATTACGGTAGAGCTTATGTTTCTTCTAGGGTCCTTAATTTCCTGCATCGCGTAAAGTTCGCCGCCCTTGCATAAATTTCCTGTAACGGTAATTTCTCCCGACTCTTCTTTAAATACCGAAAGTTTACAGCCCCGCGGACAGGATACGCATGTAAATTTTTCTTTTATCAATTCTCTACTCATCTAAAATTACCTCCGCAGTTATGTCTTGGGTTAGGGTCTTTAAGGTAATAAAGTTTAGGGGAATGTTTATCATCTCGGACGGAACCATCTGACTTGTTTTCTTTTGTGCAAGGATTTGTTCACCCGATTTGATTATCAGGCGGGCATTTTTATAAACCGAGTCAACTCTCATAAAGAGGGAAGCTCCGTCGATGTTCCCCGTATTTATTTTATTCGGAACAATGTAGCGGATTCCTTTTTTAGCCGTTGTTTTAATAAAAGCGGAACCTGAGGTGTTTGTGCCGAATTTATTTTCCGCGGCTTTACCCTTTTTATTGTTTTGGGCAAAGAGGGCTGCGTTTTTTCCGGCAGTTCTGCTTTCTTTTGTAACAAAGTCTACGATGTCATGAACATGGAGAACATTTCCGCAGGCAAAGATTCCGCTTGTTTCGGTTTCCATTCCATTATCGACAAAGGCTCCGTTCGTTATCGGGTTGAGAGCTATGCCTGCCTTTTGGGTAAGCTCGTTTTCGGGGATTAGACCTACGGAAAGAAGCACCGTATCGCAGGAAAATCCTTTTTCGGTTCCGGGGATTTCCTTAAAGGAAGAATCTATTTGGGCTATTGTAACTCCCGTAACCCTGTCCTTTCCGTGGACGCAGGATATGCTGTGGCTTAAAAAAAGAGGAATACCGTAGTCTTCAAGGCATTGGGCTATGTTCCGGTTTAGGCCGCTTGAGTAGGGCATGATTTCGACAACCGCCTTTACCTTGGCTCCTTCTAATGTCATGCGGCGGGCCATAATTAAACCGATGTCCCCTGAGCCGTAGATTACTACTTCTTTTCCGACAGAAAAGCCTTCGATGTTCATAAGGCGTTGAGCCATGCCTGCATTAAAAACTCCCGATGGGCGGTAACCTTTTAGTGCGATAGCTCCTGCCGTGCGTTCTCGGCAGCCCATAGCAAGCACTACGGCTCCTGCTTTTATTTTTTTTAATCCTTTTGCGCCGATGAAGGTAATTTCTCTTTCCTTTGTTAAATCTATTACCATTGTATTGAGAAGGATATCTATGTCCTCTTTTTTTACCATGTTTATAAAGCGTTCTGCATATTCGGGGCCGGTTAATTCTTCTTTAAATTCGTGAAGGCCGAAGCCTGCATGGATACATTGATTTAAGATTCCGCCGAGTTCAAAATCTCTTTCTATTATGAGAACGGAAGATGCTCCGTTTTTTTTAGCTTCGAGGGCTGCCGCCAAACCTGCCGGGCCTCCGCCTATAACGGCGACCTCGTATTCGTTCTTACAATCTTTTTTATCGTTTATGTTTATCATTCCGCACCGCCCTTTAGTTTTCCGTAAACAATCGGAGAATTTTTTCTGTCCTTTTGAATTTTTTCAATCGGGATTTTTAATTCTCTTGAAAGGATTTGGAGGACATGGGGCTCGCAAAAGCCTCCCTGACATCTTCCCGAACCTGGGCGTACCCGCCTTTTTATGCCGTCAACCGTGCGGGCTCCCGCAGGGCGGTGAATAGCTTCGACGATTTCGGCTTCGGTTACGGTTTCGCAGCGGCAGATAACATGGCCGTAGAGCGGATTTTCTTTTATAAGAGAATCCTGTTCTTCTGCACTAAGGCCGGCAAAATGTCTGATTGCTCTTCGATTTTCGTTAAAGTTTTTCTTTTTATTGAAGGGAATTTTTAAGTCATCGGCTTCTTTTTTTACGAGCTCTGCAACATATTCTCCGATGGCCGGAGCTGAGCTCAACCCAGGCGATTCGATTCCGCCTGCATGTATAATTCCCTTGGAATTTTTTGAAGCATATATCATAAAGTCTCCCGTATCGGGTCTTGCTCTGACCCCTGCAAAAATACGGATGGTGTTTTTAAAATTGAGGGAGGGTACGGTTTTTAGAGCCTTTTCTTCTACCTGAGCTAAACCTTGGGCTGAAACGGAGGTGTCTTCGGCATCGCCGATATTTTCTGCTGAAGGACCGACTAAAAAATTCCCGTGATAGGAGGGGAGAACTAAGATGCCCTTTCCCATCTTTGAGGGGGCCTGAAAACAGATATGATTTACAAGATTGGTATAGCTTTTATCGAAGAGGCGGTATTCCCCGCGGCGGGGAAGAATTTTAAAATCTTCATCTCCTGCCATCTTTGCAATCTTATCGGAATAAAGCCCCGCAGCATTTATCACCAGCTTGGTTTTAAAACTTTTTTCTTCCGTTTTGCTTGATTTGGTTTTGATTGTATAGGCTTCGTTTCCTTTTTCAATTGCGGTAACTTCATTTTCGGGAAGAAAGTCAACTCCGTTTATTACGGCATTTTCCATAAATGCCGCCGTCATATCGAAGGGACAGATTACCCCTGCCGTTCCGCAGTAGATTGCACCTACAGCTTCTTTTGAAAGATTGGGTTCTTCTTTTAAAAGCCTTTCCCTATCCCAGATTTCCAAGCCTTCAACTCCGTTTTTTAAACCTCGTTCGTAGAGGGTAGAAAGTTCTTGTTTTTCTTCTTCGTTGAAGGCTATAACCAGAGAGCCTAATTGTTTAAAGCGCAGATCCAATTTTTCTTTTAAGCTGCGTACTAAAAAATTACCTCTTACATTTAGCTTTGCCTTTAAAGAGCCTTCTTCTGCGTCATAGCCCCCGTGGATAATTCCGCTATTGGCCTTGCTTGTACCGCAGCCGAATTCCAATTCTTTTTCGAGGACGGCGATTTTTAACTCGTACTTGGAAAGTTCCCGTGCAATACAGGCGCCTACAACTCCTGCTCCGATTATTATTATGTCGTACATATCCTTTGATAATATCACTATTTTGAGGCTTAGTCTATATGAAAAAAAACGATTTTTATTCGATATAGCATTGACTTTTTTTTTAGATTCTTATATAATCAAAACTCGTTTTACGGGCCATTAGCTCAGCTGGTAGAGCAACAGACTCTTAATCTGTGGGTCGCAGGTTCGAAGCCTGCATGGCTCAATTTTTTTATTTGGTATTTTTTTCCTGATTATTTCATCTTCGAGTGAAATTTAAGTCTAAACTCTTCAATAAGACGTTAGTATCAATTTGAACAATATTTATTGACTCATAATAAGAATTTGTATAGATTCATATCATGTCAAAATATAATTTAGGAGCAATGACTATGAAAAAAAAGATTGTTTTTTTACTTATGGTAACTATGATTTTTATTTCGGCCTCGTGTGATAAAAAGGCCTCGGACAGTATTATCCGCATGAGCGGCTCTGAACTGGAATCTATATTAGCAGATAAGGCAGAAATAAAAAATTATCTTATAATTGATGTGCGTGAAGATGACGAGTATAAGGCAGGACATGTTCCTTATGCTATAAATATAAGCTTTCAAGAGCTTGAAAAGCGTATTTCAGAAATTTCCGATTGGAAAGAAAAAAATGTAGTTGTAATATGCCGTAGCGGAAGAAGGAGCCGCATAGCAGCCGAGACTTTGGTTAGACTAGGCTTTAAAAAGGTCTTCGATGCTGACGGTGTAATTAAATATAACTATAAATTGGAAAAATAAATATCTTATATTTAGCTTTTGATTTTATAAAAAACTCATTGAAAAGGGCTTGCTTAAAAAGCAATTATATGGCAATATAGCCTTTTAGGAGATATATCGTGTCAAAAAAAATTATGATCGAAGAGGAAGAACAGTTAATTTCTTCCCTAAAAGATGTTATCGAGGCTATTAAAACACAGGAAAATCCTGAAGAATTGAATTTATATCGATACATCTTTAAAAAAGCTGTCCCGCTCACGATGCGGTCTTATGTTGCCGCCTACCTTATTAAGCAAGCGGGAATCGGGGGAACCCGTATTTATAAAAGAGATGGCCGAAACGGTACAGGAAAAAATTCTTTTAGGCTAAACCCTGCAAAACCGGCAAGGCCGAAAGTAATATTAGCGGAAGATGAATCTACAAGCCTTTTTATTGGAGTAGGGCGTAAAAGAGGTATTTTCCCTAAGGATATTATCACCTTGCTGATTCAAGGTGCGGGGATTTCACGAGAACATATTGGAGATATCAGGATTTTGGATAATTATTGTTTTGTACAAGTTATGCAGGATGAGGCTGAAATTATCATTGAAAAACTTAATAACAGCTACTATCGAGGCAAAAACTTGACTGTAAGCCATTCAAGAAGGCCTGATGATGAAGATGATGCAGAAGCCGAAAAGACTTGTGATAATGAAAACTATGAAGATGTAGAAGACACGGACAGCCGAGCCGAAGAATAATGATGAAGCCCTCTTGAAGTTTCAAGAGGGCTTTTTTATTGCAGAGGCTTTTATTTTTTTGCAAATTATGCTAACATTATGCCTATGGTTAATGATGATTTGTACACACGCAAGATAGAACCTGCACCCGATAGGCCTGTACAAAACGGAAAATCGAATTTCGGCACTTTTTCAGGCTGCTTTAAAAAATTCGATATAAAAGGACTTTATCGGGTGTTCGGTAATCTTCCGCTTCCCAGAATAATTACCAATGGGCGGATTTCGGGAACGATGAGGTTTCTATTCTGCGATGATGATATAATAGGCGAAATAGCATTTTTTTCGTGCTATATTTTTTCCTTTATGGAAACAACTTTTTGGGTTCGTAAAACTCAGCAAAAATATGCCTATCGGCAATACCTGCCGGGCGGCTTTATTCATATTCCTAAACATATAAGATACAGCGTTACTGCCTGCCGCAAGTCATATAGATATGCCCGTATTTTTTCCCGCCTGTCGCATGGAAAACTTCATGCCGACTTTGACTTTTCTGCCCGAGACTCCCGCCCCTCATGCGAAGGCCGTTTGGATCTGGATATTCGGGATAAAGAAGCCTTGGATTTTTCGTGCGTAATTCCGAACTATGTAAGCCGGCGCTGTATGGCTATGTACATGCAGACAGGAACGGTAAAGGGCTGGATAAGTTTGGGTTATAACGAAGATATTCAGCTAAAAAAAGAAACGGCCGTGGGCGTTTTTGATGTGAGAAAGTCCTATACCGGTTTTAGGTCAAAGCGCACCCTTGTAAACGGACTCGGCAAGCTGGATGACAAGGCTTTGGTTTTTTATCTTGCAAATTCCGATAGCTGCTGACAGCAATAAGTATAATGATAATATGATGCTCTATGACGGGAAGCGTACCCCTCTTCCTCCGGTAAAAATAACCCGTCCCTTCGGCATCATGGGAAAATGGATAATACAGGACACCGAAAGCATGGTAGACCTTGTGTTTCTTCCTGTTTCAAAAAATTACAAAAGAGTAAATGCCGGAATTTTTAGGACAGAGTACAATACCGTTTACGGTCATTTTGAAGGTACCCTGTTGACAGCTGACGGAGAAGAATTAAAGCTAAAATCTTTTCCCGGCATAGCTAAAAAATATAATATCAGAATATGATGCTTAGAATAGAAGGAATGGAAATTGAATGGGCGGAATCAAAGGGGCGGAAACTCAGGCTTACCATATCGCCTAAGACGGCTATTCCCTGTATCCATGTTCCAAAAAACTATTCTCAAACTAAAGCCTTGGACTTTGTAAAAGAAAATATTGCATGGATCAAAAAACATCAAGAGCGAATAGAAGAAAAGATTTTTAAGAAGAATATAAAAGCCTCATTAAAGGAGGGCTCAACTGTAAGTTTATGGGGAGCCGATTATAAAATCAAAATACTGCACGCCAAAAAAAATGCAAGCGTCGCAGTCGATGAAGACTTTATTTATTTAAAAGAACCTTTCGGGGCGGATCCTAAAAAACGGTCTTCAATTTTGAACCGCCTTTATAAAAAAGAATTGGAGCTTTATGTGGAAGAAATCTTGCCCTTTTGGGAAGATAAGATAAAAGAATCCGCCTCCGAGATAAAATACAGGGATATGAAAAGCAAGTGGGGCTCCTGTAATTCTTATACGGGTATAATTACCTTAAACACAAAGCTTGCTGCCTTTCCTTGCGAATGTGCCGAAATGGTGCTGGTGCACGAGTTCGTTCATTTTAAGGAGAGGCTCCACAATGACCGCTTTAAGCGATACATGACTAAATATCTTCCCGACTGGAAAGAAAGAGTTAAGCTCTTAAATTCTGAAGACTATTAGGGGCGGAGACAATATTTTATAGTTAGTCAATTTTTATTGTTGGGCTTTTTTAATTTAACCGCGGAGGGCGCAAAGAACGCAAAGAATTTTTAAAGTGTCTTTGTAAAGGACATCTTAAATTATCCTTGGTGCTCTTTTTAAAACCATCGGCCTATTATCAGCTCATCGTTACCATTGGAAGCGGCTATCTATGTTTTTAGTCATTGACCACGATGTAAAAATAAGGTAAAATACATTTTATAAGGAGAACAGAAAATGAAAAAGATTATTTTAGTTCTATTATTTTTACTTTCTCTTTTTGGATGCTCTTTTTATAAAACAACACCATTTGTTGTTAAAAATAATTCTAATTGGAATATTGTTATCTCTGTTAACGATTGTTATGAAACAGGAAAAAAAAGAAAACATCTTAATTATATGATAAAGGCCAAGTCTTCTTATACATTGAATCTTTATACCAAAGGAGAATGTGACTTAATAAGTGTGAACGGGGCAAAAATAATAAAAAAAACCGGCTCGGAATTAATTTTAGAAAATGATATACCGAAAAAAATAAAAGCTATAAACCAAACCGGTAAAGATATTTTTTTATCAAATATACCGGCTTTGCCGTGTTCTTTAAATAGCTACTATGTCGAGCATTATATTCCATTATTTAGTTCTACCAAAATAGAAAGCATACACAACACCCATCTGTCATCAAAGGAAATAGACATATATGCATGGCAACTGGAAATTTCTAAAACAGATGACGAATTAAATAGTCTACCAATAGGAATCAAAAATACCGGAAATTTTAAATATAAATTTGAAAAAGTAGGAAATCAAATTTATCTGCATTTATTTTAAAAATGTTTTGAACATGGCCTAATAAAAGTACATTAATCGATAAGGGTTAATGTGTAATGAGTAATTAAGTTATCAGCTATCGATTACCGATTATTCATTACACATTATTAATTAATTTAAACTTTAAATTTTCCGACTTCTTTAGAAAGATTTTCAATGCTCTCTTTATTTTTTTGGCTTATCGTGTTTACTTCCTGTACGGCATTGCTAATCTGTACGGCACCGGAGGCCATCTCGTTCATACTGTCGGTGATGACGCGGGTAAGTTCATCGAGTTTTTGCATCTCCTGAGCAACATTCTCACCGCCGCGGAGCATTTCGGCAGAACCGTCATTTACTTGATTTGTTACCATATTGATGTCGCGGATAGCAGTAAGTACTTCCTTGCTGCCGTTTTCCTGCTCGCGCATAGCGTTCATTAGATTTTGGCTCATCGTTTTGACATGCTCTGAAAGGGCGAAAATGGCATTGAACTTTTCTTCTGCCGTTTTTGCAGAGTATGAAAGAGTTTCAATTTCTCCTGAAAGCACTTTAAGCGTTTCGGTAATGGTTTTACCTTGACTGGAAGACTCTTCAGCGAGCTTACGAATTTCGTCGGCAACGACGGCAAAGCCCTTGCCCGCTTCACCTGCATGAGCGGCTTCGATTGCAGCATTCATCGCCAAAAGGTTGGTCTGGCTTGCAATGTGTTGTATAACACTTGAGGCTTCCAATAGACCTCCTGACTCTTCGGCAATACGCTGGGTAACAGTGTTTGCTCCTGTAACTGTTTCCTTGCCGTCAGCCGTAGCGTTTGCAAGGGTTTTTATAACATCATCGGTTTTACCGAGAGTCTGTGTGATAGAAGCTATGTTTCCTACCATTTGCTCGACGGCGGAAGAAGACTCTGCAACACTCGCCGCTTGATTTTCAATATTGCTGTTCAGCTGTTTTATGGTGCGGATAATTTCTTCGATGGTAGCCGCCGTTTCGCTGACGCTTGCCGCCTGTGTAAGGGCTTGCTGCTTTACCCCGTCGATGTTCGCACTTATTTGGTGTACAGCACTTGCCGTTTCAGTCATATTGCTTGCAAGTTCGTTACCGATATTTGTCATGTCTATAGTATTTTTGCCGACGGTTTTAATCGACGAGCCGATTTTTTCTATTGTTTCATTGAAGTATTCAGATAAATCGGTAACTTCATCGTTGCCGTGTACGGGCAGGCGGACGGTTAAATCCCCTTCACCTTGGGCTATATCTTTAAGGGCCTCAACGACAACCTTTATAGGTTTTATCATGTGGCGGGCAACAAAAAAGACAACAATTAGAGCGGCTGCTAAAGTTATTGCTCCAATAACCAGCATTTTAATCCGAAGTTCATTGACGGTTCCCATGAATTCGTTTACGGGGGCATTTATAATAATAGTCCAGTCAGTTGTTTTCATCGTGGCATACGAAGCAATAAAATTTTCCCCTTTATATTCATAATATCCTACAGAAGGTTCGTCAATCTCTACTGCCATTTTTTCGAAAGCGGCACACGACGCGAGTGATGAATCGGTTTTAGCTTCTTCACGGGCATTTGAACGCGTCTTAACTAGGTTGAAATCTTTATCTGCGATGGTGGTTCCTGACTTATCCAGAATATAACATTCGCCTGTCTTGCCGACTACGATATCGTCAATTAGTTCCGAAAGTTTTTTTGCATCAATATCCGCTGCCAAAACACCTATGATATTGCGGTTATTGTCATATAACGGGACTGAAATGGTTAAAATAAATTTACTGCTCATAACGGCAATAAACGGTTCCGACAAAAAATTTTTCCCACTCATAGAGGCTTTAAACCAGCCGTATTCTTTAATTGAGATAACTCTGCCATCTGAAGAGTACATATTACCATGTGAGTCGGCAATAACCGGATCGAAGAGATCTTCGTTAAAGGCAATCTCTTTTTCCAGACGCACTGCTTTTTCTGCATAGGACAGTTCAGTATTACGGAAGGCAGGCATCCGGGCAAGTCCTTCAAAAAATTGCCATAAAGCAGTTACGCGACCGTCAAGAATTTCTGCCGTATCTGTTGCTTTGTCAATCAGATGCGTTTCAATCTTTTCGCTTACAGCTTTTCGGGCAGTACGCAATGCTATAAGGGTAAGAATAGTCCCGACTACAAAAATCAATGCACTGAACACAATCATCAATTTGTTCCGCAATGAAAAACGATGTTTCTCTTTCATTTTAATCTCCTCTTTTAGGATTATTATGTTTTTTGGATTGAATTGTCCCAATCCTTAAGACATCCGCTGAAAAATGTACATCCTTGTACATTTTTCAGCTTAGAGTTTTAGACTTGCGTCTAAAACTCTTGGAAGTTTGGAACCACCGCCGTCCATGGCGGTTGGGGAATGTACATCCTTGTACATTTTTCAGCTTAGAGTTTTGCATTAGCAAAACTCTTGCAAGTTTGGAATCACCGGCATCCGTGCCGGCTAATGAAATACCTCCTTGTATATTTATTAATTGCAAGTTTGTTGTTTTAATTTGTTGTACAAACTTGTTATTGTTTAAAACCTCCGGCTTCTTGTCGGGAATTATTTTTGAGAATAGTTTTTCTGTGTGCTCTTTGAAATAGTTTTTTTTGAAAATAGGTAATCGGCAGCACAGATATCCATTTGTTTGCAAAAATCGGGTAGTATAACCATTTTTTTTATTTTGTCTAGTAGTTTTCGAGAAAAAGTTTAATTTTTTTTCTAACAAAATACCGTGTTGCAGCATGGGCGGTATTATAGGGTAAAGGGGTGGAACTGTCAACTATGCGTGTTGTTTTATCCGTTTATTCAGAACGAGAAATTATATGTTGTTTGTCTGGTGCCTCTGTTGATTTTTTTAAGAAAATGGTGTAGTATAATTTCTGTTTGTAAATTCGTATCTGTTCTGTATAAAAAATTCTATTATTTGGAGAATGTACATTATGAATAAAATATTACCCGCCAAACATCTTTCTACAAAGTTTGTTATAGGTGTCTTGCTGGATACTTTTTGGGTTTCTGCCGGAAGTATAATAGCTGCCGTAGCTTTACAGTTTTTTCTTATCCCCGGAACAATTGCACCGGGCGGTGTCAGCGGTTTGTCGGTTGCAATCGAAAAACTGACCGGTATAAGAGTTTACATATCGAATTTAATTATAAATGTTCCTTTATTTATTTTTGGAGCAAAACTTCTAGGTAAAAAGTCCGCCATTTTTACCCTCCTTTCTATTTTGGTGCTTTCGGGGGTCTTGGCTATTTTGCCCCAAGATTTTGTGTTTACCAATGACCTTTTTTTACAGGCAACTTTCGGAGGGATCCTATTAGGCGTAGGTTTAGGGATTGTGTTTAAACGCGGCGCTACTACAGGGGGAACAGATCTTGCAGGAGCTATTGTAAACAAGCATTTTCCCGGATTAAGTATAGCAAAGGGAATGGCTATAGCCGATTTTGTAATAGTAGCCTTTGCAGGTGTTGTAGATAATAATCCTAACACCTCACTTTATTCTTTAATAGCTCTTTTCTTTTGTACAAAGATAGCGGATATGATTCTTGACGGTTTAAGTTACTTTAAAGGCTTTTTCATTGTCAGCTCTAAGCCGGATGAAATCGGAGACGCTCTTATGAATAAATTGGAAAGAGGTGTTACCCTCCTTAAAGGAGAAGGCATGTATTCAAAGCAGGATCGGCCTGTGCTGCTCTGTGTTGTAAGCCGTGCTCAATTTGTCAGAGCAAAAGAAATAATAACCGAAATAGATGAAAAGGCTTTTATCATGGTCTGCGATATGCAGGAAGTTTACGGCCTCGGCTTTAAACAAAAAATAAAGTAAACGGCTGTTTAGTGATTGATAAGTCATTGACGGCAGATAGATAATTATGGTACATTTTAGATATGGATTCAGGAATTTTTATAACGGATAATAGATTAAAGTTTTCTCAAGACCTTGCAAACCGCCTTAGAGATAAGGGCTTAAAGGTTTGTCTGACATCGGAATATCGGGGAGACGATGAAACAAAGAGTACTACTACCGAAATAGAGTGGAACCGTTCATCTCTTTTTTCTTTACAAGCTATTCCTCTTAAACTAAAAAATATAAATATTGCAGCTGATACATCAGTTTTAGTTTTTGATGCTCCGGCTTATTCCAAAATATATTCGGTAACGGAAGCCCTTTCAATAGACAAGACTATAAGCGATCTTGTTTCGGCAAATGCCGCTCTTTCCCTTGTTTTAAAAAACTACTATATAAAAAAAGCACAAGGCCGCTTAATCTTTGTTCACCGCGATGCGGATATTCCTTGCGGTAATCCTAATGTTTCGGCTGCCTCTGCGGCTTTTGCCCGTATTGCAGAAGAAACGGTTGATGCTGTAAGAAAGGCAGACCTTCCCGGTGTGCAAACACTTTTGGTAAAACTTGAAGGTTTTGAAGATGAGACCTTTGTCGATTGGATATGCAATCAGATAGCTTCACCGGTTTTGTCCCGAAGTCCCGGACGATGGGTAAAAGCAGGGCAGCGCAGCTTTTTCGGTAAATAAGAGTTTACAGTTATAACTGTTTAATTTAACCGCCAAGTTCGCGAGGGACGCGAAGAAATTTTAAAGGAGTCTTCATAGAGATTCTTTAATTAAGCTTTGCGGTCTTGGCGTTCTCCGCGGTTTCTTTCGGTGTTTTTTGCTTTATATGAATGGGGCTTTTAGCCAGGTTAGTTCGTGTTTGTTTGCCGTAAGATGGACAATCTTCGAGTTCGGAATTGCCGCAAACTTTTTAACGGTTTCGTTATCGGGCTCTCCCTGCATCTTTATTGTGCAAATAAATTTTTCGCAAAGGCCCGAGTCAATCCATTTTATAACCCAATCATAAAGCCTGGGAGGATAGCAGATTACATCGGAGCAAAGCCAATCTATTTTTCCTATTTCTTCCGGCTTTAAGGTGAAGGCATCATGTTTTATAAATTCTATATTTTTTTTTGCCATTAAATCGGGCCTCAAGGGGCTTCTGTCGATTGCGATAATCTTGCAGCCCAAACTGTCCAGCACCCAGCTCCAGCCTCCCGGGCAGGCTCCGGCATCAAGGCAGAGGGAATCGGCTGCCGGCAGGGGATCCTTTTTTTGGGAAGAAGCTGCGGCCATGGTTTCGGCCTTTTCAGAAAGGCCATTTTTCTCTTGATATTTTTTTAAGTAAAAATTTAAGAGAGTTAAGGCTTCCCACATTTTTAAGTAGGCTCGGCTCGGCGGATTTATCTTATCTTCCTTAAAGAAAATTTCTCCCCGCGGGAAGGGACTAGAAGTTTTTGCAGAAGCGAAAATTTGGTTTTCGTTTAAGAGGGTCCAGATTCCCATTTCGGCTGACGGAACATCGTAGGGGAATGTCCTTTCTTTTTTGCTGATAAAGGGAAGCTTTTTTTCGATGAGCTCTGCACGTCTAAAACAGTTAAATGGAACAAAAACCCAGTTTCTCTGGATTGAACGCAAAATATCGGCAGCTTCGCTTATGCTTGAAAACTCGGCTATAAAAGGTTCTTTCATACAAAGGCGGTTCCAAAAAACATTTTTTGGAAAACTTTCTCTGTAAATAATATTTCCGTAAATTCGTGCATCTTTTGGAAGTTGGGTAATTTCCAGAGGTTTATCCGTATGCGGAATTCCCAATTCGTCGAGAAGATGATTTTCAAATTGAGGAACGGTAAGCCAAGCCCTGCCTTTTAATAATTTTATACGGGAATCGTCTTTATTCAGCATAATCTTTAGTATTCTCTCAAAGGCATATTTTCTTTTTTTTGCTTTAGCTTGTCAATCGGGTTCGTTTGTGCTATTATAAAAGTATGTAATATCGTTTTCATGGAGGAGTTTTAGAATGTTTCAATTAAAAAAGAATATTTTTATTTTTGCAGCGGTATTAGCTGTTTTATTATTTTTTTCTTGCAGTGCAAAAAAAGAAAATAAAGCTGCCGTCAATACGGCCGAGCCTAATGAAGTTAATGTAGAGGATATTGCCGAAGTATCAGAGGCCGAAGAACATGAAGGCGTTTTGCTTGCAGAGGAATGTCTTAAAAAAATAATGTATAATAATAATTTGAATGTAGAATTTGAGAAAAGGTCAAATGTATCTTCTGCTCACCAAAAGTATTTAAAAGATAAGCTTGTTTTTAAAACTTTCCCTTTCAATAAGGTGCAAGAAGGAGCGACAGCTGTTGTCGGAAGCGATCTTTGTTTATTTTATCCTAATGCAGAATTAAAATCTCAAGAAGACCTAAAAAAGCTGCCTGCGGGAATTCCTGTTCCGTTCGGCACGGTTTTGAACATTGAAAAAGAACCGATAAGGCTTCCGTTTGATGCCGATGATGAGTTCGATTTCGGTGTTTTTAAGTTTCAAGAAAATCAAAATTATTTTTACCGTACAACATGGAACGGAGAAAAAGGTCTTGTCTTTGGAGCCGATCTTACAGGTATGAATAATGATTTGAAAATAAATCAAGTTATTTCTATGCGTTATCTGACCGACGGTGCTCCTAAAGAATTTTATACGGTATTCGGTTATGAATTTTTAAGCAAGGCTCATCAAGCTGTTTTGGAGAGGGATAGGCTAATTTTTGAAAAAGTTAAACCCGATGAATATGAGCTTCATATGATGTCCGCTGACGATATGATTGCCTTGTACAGAAATCATTATGGTTATCATTACGAATCATATGAAGATAGTTATGATTCAAGTTTTTTTGGAAATGACGGCACTACACTTTTTATTACCACCGATTTGATGGCCCATGCAAAGCATCTTCTTTTTGATAGGACATTGCAAAATATTGAAGAAAATTTTTTTGTCCCCAGACTTCTTGAGCTTGTAACAGCCTTTGACGATAGTTTAAATAATGTAAACAAAAAAGGCTTTCCTACGGTAAGACCTGAAACCTTAGAAAAGGCTAAACTATATTTTCAAACTGCCCGTGCCCTCTTGGAACTTGCTCCTAAATCTGTAATTCAAAAAGATGAGTACGGCTCTGATGAAACTGTTTATAAAGAGCCCAATAAAGATGAAGTTCTTGCAAAATATCCCAAAACGGTAAGTGAAGAAATAGATCTGATTGATAAGGCTCAAGGCCCTGCGCCCTCTCCTCTTTTTACTTTTGAGGATGGTGCTTTTACAAAAGAAGATTATTCCCAATATAAACCGAGAGGTCACTATACTAAAAACGGTATCCTGTCCGCTTATTTTAGAGCAATGATGTGGTTCGGTCATGTTCATTTTTTAATTGCCGACAAGGGGCCCGAGGTTTTGGAACAGGATGGTAAAGCTGCTTCCGATGCTTATGCTCTAACTTTGAACATGGAACCCATAGCTCTTTTGATTACCGAGCTTGTAAAAAATGATGAAGAGCTTTATAAAAAGTGGTCGGCTCTTTTTGATCCTATAACCGATTTAATCGGCCTATCCGATGACCTATCTTTTAAAGAGGTCTTGCCCCTCTGGAAAAGCTATGATGTAAAAGACTTTGAAAAATGGGCAAGCGATAAAAACAATCTGTTTGCATTTATGAAATCGGCTCACGAAAAGTTAAGACCTCCGGCTATAGCGGGCTCTTCCGCTTTTTACACAGCTTCCGAAGGTACCGATGAAGAAAGAAAGCCTCCAATGGGTTGGAGACTTTTCGGTCAGAGGTTTACTCTTGATTCTTATATTCACAGCTTGGTAAGCTCTCCCAGACTGTATGGCCGTGCACATGTTAAGGGGTTGGATATTATGAAGGCTCTGGGTTCAAAGTCTGCCGATTTATTGCTTCAAAAAGATTACTCCGATTTTCCTGAGTTAAAAACAATCCTCGATAAAATCGAAAAAGAAGCAGTAGCTTCTCCCGATAAAATATTGGGAAAAACTTATTACGGTAAAACCCTAAACGAGATAAGCTTGCAAGCCCGTTTTGAGCAAGGCTCAGGCTTTTATTTTACCGAAAGCCCTGCATGGAGTGTAAAATCCTTATTGTCGGCTCACGGAACATGGGCTGAGTTAAGGCATGATACTATTTTATATACAAAGCAGTCTGCCGCAGAGCTTGGAGGCGGTCCCGGTCCCGACCTTACCTATAGGGTAAAGAAGATTCCCAATCCGGTTCACTATATAGAGCCTAACTTGGCATTTTGGAAAAACGCTGCTTCTTCTGTGGATGTTCTTATAAATGCATTAAAGCCTTATAAGCTCATAGATGAAAAGAATTTACAAAAGCTTGAAATGTTAAAAGACGCTGCCTTACATGCTGCCGATATCGTTAAGCTTGAAATTGCGGATAAGCCCGTTTCTGAAAAAGACCTAAAATGGATATCCTTGATGCCGGGCTTCCTTGCCCGTATTCTCATGCCTTCCATAAATGCAGTTGTTGAGCCTGAACAATTGCGCATGGCCTTGGTTGCCGATGTGTTTACAAATGGAGAAGAAGGCTTTGTCCTTGAAACGGCTGTCGGTATTCCCTATAGAATCTATGTTCCCTTAAACGATGCTCAAGGCGGAAAAAGAATAGCTGTAGGTTATTGTTTTAATTACTATGAATTTGAACAAGACATATCCAACCGTCTGACAAATGAGGAATGGAAAGAAAGAGTTTATTCTAATGAGGACATGGAGGACTTAAAGCCTTTCTGGGCTCAGAATATTTCTTTTTAAAAGAAGCATTTTTGCCGGACATGAATTTTAGATAATATGAAATTTCTAAGCATCGTTTTTTTTATTTGTTTTTGTCTGACGGCTTGTACGGGCAAAAAAGGCGGGGCGGAAGATACTGAAAAAATTTTCCGAACATGGAGCTATGATGGGGAAAAGACTCCTAAGACGAGGTTTATCCCCAAGGAAGCTTCTTTGCCGGACGGAGCAAAGCCTTGGGGCGGGACGGTGAGCCATCATCTTCTAACCGATGCCTTAATAGATGATTGGTTTACCGAACTTGCCGAAGCAAGAAAGATAAAACCTTTTTATATTTTAAGCCCTTCTCATTGGGGCCTTTCTCTGTACGATTTTTCTTTAACAAACGGATCATGGCAAACTAAGGACGGCCTTGTCAACTCCGAAAAGGATAAGGCTGAACACTTATCCCGCCTTTTTGATGTGCCCTTTGATGATAAGGTTTTTGTTTATGAGCACGGTGTTTCGACCTTGATTCCATACATAAAAAAATACTTTCCCGATGCAAAGGTTGTTGCCATCGCTTATTACGGAGAGCCTCCCGTAAATATGAATCTTGCAACTAAACTTTATAAGACGGTAACAAAAGTTTTTTCTATCAAAGATAAGGCTTCCTTCCTTTTAATTTCTTCCGATTTTTCTCATAAATCCGATATAGAAAAAACTGCCGAAAAGGATGCAAAGTCCCGCTATTTTTTGACAAGTTTAAAACCTTCTGCTTGGACGCTCGGTATCTGCGATAACAGACCTGCAATGTATTTGCTTTCAAAATTATTTACAGAAAAAACTCAATGTACAATTCAAAGAAGTACTAATGCCTATAAGCTAAGCGATGAAACTGACCCTGAAGACATAACAAGTTATTTCTTTACATACTTTTGGGAAAAAGAAGATTAGTCTTTTAAATTGTTTTTTATACTTTCTAAATCTATTTTAAAAAGAAGCCTATCAGCTTTGTGTCCTTTGCAAAATTGAAAGTGTAGCATAGAGTTTTATTTTCGTATCCTGCCTTGACGATAATAACTCCTATAACCTCGCCTGAGTTTTTATCCTTTGTTTCTAAAAAATAAGCTTCTTTTGTATAGAGGTATTTTCCGGCAGGCTCAAAAAATATTTTAGTATTTAAATTTATAAATTCTTCATCCAAGTTTTTTTTAAACTCTTCGGTACTTAAGTTTCTTATGCCTTCCCAGTCCTTATCGTTTATCATAAAAATAATTTCTTCAGCCTTTTCTTTTAAAAAGGGAATGTGAAATGTTTCCGATGCCTCCTTAGGCTTACAGCTCCATAAAAAAGAAAATAAAACAAAAGGAAAAAATATTTTTAATGGTTTCAAAATGTTTATTCCTTAGGGTTTAAAATATCGGCTGCAACTGCATTAAAAAAATCTTCTGCCGCATTATCGTTTTTCCGCCTTATAATATCTTGAACTTCTTTAAGCTCTTCAAGCTCTCTTTTAAGCATTTTTGTTTTATCATTATCTATTACTATTGTCTTACCGTCCAGTAAGATCATTTTTACTTCAGTAAATGTTCCAAAACGAGCAGGCCTTTTAAAAGTTTCAACTTCAATACTGTGAATTACCGAAAAATTTATCACTGTAGTTTTCGGAAATAAAATTATTCCTTTTTTTTGTACAGCTTCTTCCTTTGTGATATTAAAATACCATGAATTTTCAATTAGACCTGCTATTAAAAATATTAGTCCGAATATTATTGCAACTATGGAGTATTGTCCTTCGGCAATTGTTTTAAAATTCAAATATAGAATGATAGAGCCTATAATAACGGCAAGAAGTCTAAGCCATAATTTTACGGTAACAAATTTAACTATTCTGTCATTTTTAAGATCATTTTTTTTATCGTATTTCATAAAATTCCCCTTATATTATTTCTATTTCAGCTGCCTTTCCATTCCTATCAGTTGAATCTCCTCCTCTAGGATTAGGCATTTTAAACACTCTGAACTTTACGGCTGTTCCTTCCTTTATAAGCTTGTCCCTGCATTTTTTGTCGATATTTGTAAACGAAAAGAAGAAGTCTCCGTTTTCGTTTTCTATAATACCGTAACGGTTCATCAGCCGTTTTATTTTTCCTTTTACTTTTGGTGTTTCATTTTTCCGGGCGATGGCCTTTATCCAATAATTGGGAGGAACCCTGTCATCTGATCTTAATTCAAAGTCATCGGATAGGGCATCAATTATTTCGCGTAATGTGTTGTGACTGTAGGAGCGGGGATCGAATTCAGGCATAAAGTTTCTTATAGAATTTCCCAAATCAGAAAGACTTACCCAGCCTTCTTCAGTCATGCGGGAGTTTCTGTAAGCATGGCAGATAAGGTCATCAAGGGATTTAAATTTTTTACCTGTTTTAGAATCTTCTTCATATTCTTCCGTTTCATCAAAGTTTTCAAGATACTTAAATTCATTACAGGCATTTACCCAAAGCGGTTTTGCATTTGATCTTCCTATTCCTAAAACATAGAGTCCGTACTCCCTCAATTTGAGGGCAAGGCTGTAGTAGTCGGAATCTGTAGAAACTATGCATACGGCATTTATTCCTTGATTAGTGTTTGCAAGCTCAATTGCATCCATTATGATTGTGTTGTCTGTTGCATTTGGTCCGTTTCTAAATTGCTGGACAGGCCGGATAGGTACTTTTTCAAGCGAATTTTTCCAGCCGTTCATATTGGGTGTTGTCCAGTCCCCATAAAGTCTTTTTATTAAAACATCACCTTCTTTTGAAACTTCGGAAATTATTGAGTCAAGATAAGAAGGCGCTATGTTGTCTCCGTCAATTAAAAGAGCATATTTTTTTTCCATAGTTTAATTACCTTATTCTATTATTTCTACTTTTAATAGGTTTGTAGAACCTGCCTTACCTATAGGGATGCCTGCCGTAAGGATTGCTATATCGCCTTTTTTTACATGGCCTGTGTTTTTTGCAATTTGCGAACAAACATCGAACATGTTGTCGGTTGATTTTATATGATCAGCTAAGACAGGATATACATCCCAGTCGAGGGCCAGCTTCCGCATAACCTGAGGGGATTCCGTTATTGCGATAATCGGTACCTTGGGTTTAAACTTTGAAATAGCTCTCGGTGTTATTCCTGAAGCGGATGCCGTTATAATTGCATTTGCATCGAGGGCTAGGGCTGTAGAACAGGTAGCTCTTGCAATGGCATTTGTTATTGTGATTTCATGCAGTGAAACATTTTCAAGAAAAAGTTTTTCATAGTCTAGGGTTTCTTCAATAGAGAGGGCTATGGAGTTCATCATAGCAACCGTTTCGACGGGGTACTCTCCTGCTGCCGTTTCGCCCGAAAGCATAACGGCAGAGGTGCCGTCAAGGATAGCGTTTGCAACATCGGTAACCTCAGCCCTAGTAGGACGCAGGTTGTGGGTCATAGATTCTAGCATCTGAGTTGCGGTGATAACCGGCTTTCCTGCAATATTTGCTTTTTTTATCAGCTGCTTTTGAAGATGAGGAATTTTTTCCGGCTCTATTTCTACACCCATATCTCCCCGGGCTACCATTATTCCGTCGGCTTCCGCTAAAATTTCATCTATGTTGTCTAAGCCTTCTTGATTTTCAATTTTTGCTATAATAGCGATTTTGCTTTTATGTTTTTCCAAAAGTTTTCTTATTTGGATAATATCGTCGGCTCTTTGTGTAAAGGATGCTGCAATAAAATCTACATCATTTTTAATTCCGAATTCGATATCGGAGATATCCTTTTCACTCATGTAAGGAAGGTTTACCCTCAAGCCCGGAATGTTGACCCCTTTTCGGCTGGTTAGAGTGCCCGAGTTAACTGCTACGCATTCTATATCCGTGCTGTTTAAAATATCTATGACCTGTAATTCCAGCATTCCGTCATTTATAAGGATCCTGTTTTTTGGCTTAACCTCGGAAGCAAGATTTTTATATGAAATACTGCATATCTGGTTTGTGCCTATTACATCTCTGGTTGTAATGATAAATTCCTGCCCTTGAACAATCTCTACGGGCTTTTCAAAAACTCCCAATCTGATTTCAGGCCCCTTTGTATCGAGTAAGATAGCCACAGGCATTTTGAGTTCTTCTCTGATTTTTTTTATTCGATCTATTTTAACCTGGTGTTCTTCATGGCTCCCATGTGAAAAATTAAGGCGGCAGACATTTAGACCTGCCTTGAACATTTCGGTTAATACTCTTTCTGATTCGGATGCAGGACCTATTGTACATACGATTTTTGTTTTTTTCATAAGATTCCTCCAAAACTTATTTAAATATGATACTATAAATCGCAAAAAAATTCAAATACCTGAGATAAGACAAATTATCTATAAAAGGAGTATGGCTATACTAAAATTAACTGTTCAAATATAATATTTTACGAGAAGTTTTATGAAAAAGATACTGTTATTAAATGCAAATCCGAGAAAAAGTTGGAATACTGCACAAATAAGCTTAAGCCGTTAAATTGCGATGTTGGCTTGTATCAAGAGATCCTTTTTAAGGTTTTCTGAGGCTCATTATTCCTGCAACATAGTCAGTGGCGTATATACAACAAACAAAATAATCATATTATTCATCTGACCTATAATATCATCTCTTTTTCCTATTACCATTATATCACATTTTGACGTTTATTTGAAATGCCTAACACTTTTTTATCTTTCTCGTCAGGATTATGAACGGTGTTGAGGCTGTAGCAGGTTTTGCCGTTCCGCCTTAATCTTTTAACTGCTAAAACTTTCCGGCTAATCTGTAAAAGGATTAGCCGAATTTTTATGGGACTGCTTCCTATGAAATGATTCGTTTTATTTGCATATTAAAGAGGATACAGAAATTCATGTGCTCGCTAGAATTTTTACTTACCTTTTACGCTACGGTATGCTTCATATAAAACAAAAGGCATCATTCCTATTTCATCAACTCCTGTCGGACCATATTTATTTGCTGCTTCTTCTCCATTTAAGGAAAAATAATTTAATTGAAACATCATATCACCTCCCATATTATGAATAAGGAACATCATTTTTAGAGGCTGACCTTTCATATTTCCTGTGTATGTTACAAATACTAAACCTGAGTCGGTGTCTGGAGTATACTCCCATTTAGAATCGCTGCAAAGTGTTTGCATCATTTCTCCTATTGTAACATCGTAAGTAACCTCAGCAAAATACCCGTCTTTTACCGTATTAATGATGGTATTGTATATTTTTCTCTTACCACATGAATACAGTATTGCGATTATCGCAATAATAACGATAACAAAAGTAATTATTTTTTTCCCCATTTTAACAATCCTATTATTAAAAATATTTTTGAATATTAATTATTAAGCAATTTCTGTTTTTGAGCTTCAAATTCCTCTTGTGTCAAAATACCCTTCTCTTTTAAATTTGCAAGTTTCTCTAATTCTTGAACAAAGTCTCTTGTAGGTTGTGAATAAGTTTGAGTACTTTCTTTAGAAATTTTCGCTACAGTTGAGGCTACATTATTTTGTTGTGTAGGAAGCAAAATACCTGCATTAGACAGAATAACTCTGCTTTCTTCCGACTCAGGTACATATCCTTCGGAAATACATTTTTTTATATAGTTAAAAAAATAATTTTTTGTAACAACTATGTTTAAAACGAATAAACCTATAAGTGCAATAATACCAAGTCCCGGTAATTTCATTGAAGCGAATAAGGCTAAAGCTACAAAGGGGGCAAAAAAAGAGCCAAATATAGTTGCAACTCCTTTCCAATCTATTGGTCTTACATTAAGTGCAGGGCAGCCGAAACCAACTGCTAAATAAAGCTGTAGAAAATTTAATTTAATTTTTTCAGGGCATGATTCAATAACAATGTCATTAGCTCCCTGTTTTTTTAGTGTAATTGAAATGTATCCTTTTCTCTGTTTCTTTGACATATTTATTCTCCTTATTAAATATTTGTCATAATTTTTTTCTTTCGATCTTCGAATTCTTCTTGATTTAATATTCCTTTATCACGAAGATTTGCCAACTTTTCTAATTCTGTAAAATGGTCTATGGCACTATTAGTGTCATCAGGTTTAGATACGCTGTACCCATAAAACTCATCGTTTATGCGGTTAAAGACTTCTTCTATTGCTGTTTTTACAGTATTTTTTTGATAGAAAAAAAATACTATAGGAATAAGCCATCCTACTGTTGAAAATAATAGTATTATAAGAAAAACCCAGAACATAACAGATGTTTTATATTTTACTTCCGCATTAATAAAAAATCCGTCTTCTTTCTGTTCAATACTAACTGTGGTTATATCAGCTCTATTGATTGAACCGAAAGTTGGGTTTATCACCTTTACAACTAAAATATCTCCGCTTTTATTTGTTTGCGATGATATTTTCCGGAACTGAGTTTCCAATGCTTCAAACACATCATTTTTTGATTGTTTGGTTTGGATACGCCTGCTTACATCAAAATTCATAAAATCTCCTATCTCTATTTTTATTTATAAACTAATTATAAATTTTAATTAGTTTATAAGTTTTTTATCCTCAAATTTTTGAAGATAAAGATATTTTTAGTGACGCTTCTTTCGATATGTCCAATCTTTTATTTTGAGAGTTTTACCTTTATCATCAATTTCTATTTTAAGAGTCTCGACTTTTCCTGCTTTTTTTCCAGCCGTATATTCCAAAGTAAGTTCATCGTTTTCAACATGCCAATCACCTTCTGCATTAGCCCAATCGCTAACACGGTAGGCTAGTCTAAGGTCATTTCCCGGCATACCAATGAAGTCATTTGTGGAATAAGTGGCAACCCAATTATAAGCAAATGTCCCATCATCATACAAAACCAGTTCATTCTCTGCAAAATTATTACTCCAATCTACATATGGTCTTGAATCACTTCCATCATAAGTATGTATCCATGTCCCGATATACTTTGATTTTTCTGTACAACTAATAATGCTAATCATAATTAATCCCATAACTAGTACTCCGCGAAAAGACCATGGGCAATCTGATATCCTGAAATCTACATTTTTATTATTGGTAGATTTTCTTCTTATCATATATTTTCTCCTTTATAAAAATTTATTTTCTATATTTCCCCGTTCAACCCGCAATCGAAAGGGTTCCGCACAGACGGATTTTGCAAAGAAAAGCCGGCTGTCATTTCGTACAGGTTGACCGTAAAAACCTAGGTTCCTAAACCGCCCTGTTAAATTGTAAAACAAAAATCTTGATTTACTTTCAAATTTAATTTCAAGGCGGTAAATATATAAAAAAGCACACAAGACAAAAGAAGCTGCTTGTCTTATGTGTTTATTACAAAAGAGAAAAAAATAATGATATAAAAGATTTTGACTTAGTTTATAAATTGTGTCGTTTTGACACACGGGGGGGGGGGGTAAAATGGCACAGTGTTTTATTTATAAGAGTACTGCGGGCTTTTACCTTACTTAAAGCATTTAATGAGAAATTTTTAAAAAAATATAAACTCAAAAAATCTATCATAAATTGACCTTAGCATAAAATATCTATTCTGTCAATCACTGTAAATAAGTATTGTATAAATTTATAAATCCTTCTGCATTATAATCTCATCGTCGTCTTTGTCGATTTCATAAAAGCCGAAATTTTCATATAGGCGTTTTGCTACTATATCGCCTTCAACATAGCAAAGAGGATTGTAACATTTGAGGCTGCAAAATTTTTTTGTTCTTTTTTTACGGAAAGAGAATTGATTATTCTCCAATTATCGGGGGTAATCTCTTTAAATTCAATGTTATAGAGAGTAGGGTGGTTAGTTTTCATAAAAATATAATATAAAGTTTAGGTGTAAATTTCAATAGACCAATAATATTTATTGGAAAAATATTTATAGGTTTTGTCTTTTAGTAAAATTTTAAATCCTTTTTCGGTATAAAAGTTTTTCATTATTTCATACTCGGTGCCGTCTTTAAGTTTTCGTATTTGATAGGTATTGCCGTTTTTATCGGTTTTGGATATCGGAGTACTTTCTCCTTCCACAAAAAGGTTGTCCATAAAGAATATTAAAGAAGGCTTTTTAGTTTTTTCTATGAGAGTTTCGACAAGATTTAAAAATTCATGTTTTGTAAGATGACTTGCCAAAAAGCCTATAAATATGCCGTTGTATTCGTTATTAGGTTTATAGTTTCTATAATCCAAAATTGCAAATTCCGGCTTGCAGACTTTAAATATTTTTTGTTTTGCAAGTGTCAATACTTCCTTATTAATGTCGGTTGCAAGTACGGTTTTCGCAGTTTCTGTTAATGTTTCCGTCCAAAATCCGGTTCCGCAGGCGAGTTCTAATACATTCCTGTTTTGGAAAAGTTCTTTAATATAATCTTGATATTCAAGAATGCTTTTTTGTCTTTCCGGTTTTTTATATATATCTTCATATTCTTTTGCTCTTTTTTTGTAATATTCTATCATAGGTTTTACTTTTCCTTTGCGAGTTTTAAGTTTCCTTCATAATCCAGATCGCCGTCTAAACCGAAGGCCTTGAAAATTGCATTTTTATCTTTTTTGTTTGCCGGATTATTTAAGCTGCCGCCGGCTGCGGGATAAAATGGAGCATTGGATTTTGCTTTTATACATTCTTCCAATTTGTCTATCTCCAAGAAACAACCTATTAATTCCGCTCTGTAATTTTTATGATACCAATCTTCATCCTCGTATAGAGCATATTCTTTTAAAGACATTTCTTTATATATCAAGCCGTATTGAAGATAGGCAATATCTCTGTCCTGATAATTTATACTCTCGCTTGTCGATATCGGAGCATCATTTAAGTCTTGATATGTAACTTTTCTGTTTCCGATAATTTTATATTCGCCGTAATAGATATTGTTATCCATAAGGGGCTGTGCGGGGAGGGATAAGTTTTTTTCTAATTCGTCAAGATCAATGTTAATGCTGCCGCTTATTTTATGATAGATCTTTACAATTAAAGCCGTTCCCATCAAATTGTTAAGACCGTAGTTTTTATTCTTTTTAAATTCGGGCGTTTTTCTTAACTTAACAATATCGATTAAAATTTTACCGAAGCCGTATTGCCGTCTTCCTATTTTAAAAGCAAAGATATCCCCTTCCTTATATTTTTGATGCTCTCTTTTTTCATTTTTAAAATTTTCCAAATCGGCTAAATCTTCTTTCGATGTTTCCTTTATCCATTTTTCGATCCAAGAATTCAGGGCGGAAGCCTTGCTTTCTTCTAACCTTTCGGAATAATATGTTTTTTGTGTGGTGTAGTTTCCTATGCAAACATATCTGCTTTCAAATGAAAAATATAAGCCTATTCCTCTAAATAATTGAGTTGCCGTAAAGTTTAATTTTTTCGGTTTTCCTTTTACCGTTTTAGGCAGTACAATAGTTCTGTTTTCGGCAGTTGTAATATCAAGTTCGCTTTCTTTATAGTAAAAAGCCTCGCCTTCAGAATCCGATACCGAAATTTCTTTTTTGATAATATTGCCGTCAAAGTAATAGAGGGTGCCTTTTATATTCATTACTTCCCAGTGATCTTCAATCGGATTTAAACCCAGATATTTTCTTTGCTCGTTGGTTAAAATAAATTGTTTAGTCATACTTTTCCTCCTCAAGCCGGCAAAACTTTATATAACGAGTTTCTCCAAATATGAAAATATTTTAGAAACTGCCTGCTTGTTTTCTTCGGTCATATTCATAGCTCTGTCTATCTCGCTTGCAATAAGTTCCGATTTTTGATTGATTTCATTCATATTACTGCTTATGTTTTTAGAAATGTCTACAAGCCTCGTCATTTCTTTTCCTGCTTCGGTGTTTCCTATAAGCATTTCTTCAGACCCGCTTCTTACTTCAGAAGTTATCTGCATAATATTTTTTACTGCTCTAAGTATTTGAGAGCTTCCCGTGTCTTGTTCATTCATAGCATTCATTATTTCGCTGTTTCTGTTGTTGACAAGGTTAAGAATACGCATTACTTCCGTAAACTGTGTTTCGCCCATAAGAGAAGATTTGGTTACTTCTTCTATCTGATTTTTTAATTCCGTTAAAACGGTTGTTATTACCTTGCCCTGAGTGCCGGACTCTTCGGCGAGTTTTCGTATTTCATCGGCAACAACGGCAAATCCCTTTCCTGCTTCTCCTGCGTGAGCAGCTTCAATGGCTGCATTCATAGCCAGTAGGTTTGTTTGACTGGCTATGTTTTGGATGACCGAAGTAGTTTCTAAAAGGCCTTCGGATTTTTCGCTTAAGGACTTAACAAATTCGTTTGTTTCCGAAATGGATTTTCTTCCCTTTTCGGCTGCGATATTTAATTCTTCCATAGAACCTAAGTTGTTTTTTAGAACTGAGGTAATTGACTTTATATTTGCCGTCATCTCTTCAATAGCAGAAACAGATTCAGTTACGGCAGAAGATTGATTTATAATATTTTTGTCAAGCTGTTCAATATTTTTTGCAATTTGTTCTAATGTGGATTGAGTTTGCAAAACTCCTGAAGATTGGTTTTGAATACTGTTGTTTATTGAAGAAATATTCCCCGTAATTTGATCCACTACATTTGAAGCTGTTGTCATATTCGATAAAAGGTTATGGGCAATATCCTGTGAGGTTTGACCTGTGGTTTTTACATCATTAAAAAATTTTTTATTAAAATCTAAAAGTATATTAAAATCTTTTATTAAAAGAGCCGCCTCATCTCTCGAATCTACCATAAGAAAATCTTGATTATAATTTCCTAAAGACAAATTTTTTATTGCAGCCTGGAGGCTTGAGATTTTCTTTTTGGTCGACTTGGTTATAAGAACTATATTTATTATTGAAAGAATTATTCCATAGCTAAAAAGCGGAAGAACCTTTGTCAAAAGCTGTATATAAATATCGTCAGTTTGTGTCCTAACTAAAGGAGCCATTGTAAAAAAAGAAGTTGACAGAATACTTAAAATACTTACGAGTGCAGTTCTTCGTGTCATCGAAAGGTCTAAGTGATTTTCTTGAACCGGTAAAAAAGCTGCCCATTTTTCCAATGCTCTTATCATAAAAGAACCGAAGAATATTCCAATTAAGAACATATTTCCCATAGTTATACTCATATATGAAATGAATGTTCTTGTTTGAGAGATTAGACCGGATTCCAAGGAAGTAAAAACCGGTCCGAAAACAGCAATCATCAGCGGGATGGTAAACGCAATTTTTACATATAATGAGATATTCTTCTGTGCCTTTATAGGGTTTTCTTTCCAGTTTACTATTGACGGCATTATAAATTTCCATTTGATGAGGGGATTAAAAATAGATGTTATCATTATAACTGCAAAAGTCTTAGTTCTAAGGATATTCATAACATTCCCTGAGCTTCCTACGATTCGGTTGGTTAAAATGGTCGATAAAATCCATGCCAAGTTGGTTAATAAATCAAATACCAATATTTTTTTAGACGGACTATAAATGTCCTCATTTTTTTTGCTCATAGTATACTCCTTCTATATCTTTGAGGCTTTTAATTTTACTGTAAAATGCATATTGTGGAATTTTATTGAGAAAAAAGAGCATGATTCAGTATTTTCGTTAGGTTATCATATAAATAAATTTTAAATAGGTAAGTTACTTGAAAATAGATAAATTTTCAATTTTTTTGCCATTTTGTGATACCCGATCTCAAAAGCTTGAATTCCCGTATTATCAAAATAGATATGGGTATTGCACTCAGCATTTCAATGAGAAATGTACCATAATAAATCCCTGCAATACCGGTAAACATAGGAAGGATCAACATTACCGGAATATAAAATACGATTTGCTGTAAAATCCCCAATATTGAGCTGATTTTTCCTTTGTTGACGGCAGGGAAAAAAGCTAGAGCAAAAAAGACTAGGGGCATAACCGGAAGGAGAGCCATGTAAATCCTAAAATAGGAAATATTGTGAATGTTTAAGTGAGGATTTTTCATCATCAAGGAAACCGCTGTTTGAGGGAAGATAAGCATTAAAATCCATAATGGAGCTATTAGAACAATGGCTGCAAATACAAATCTCTTAAAGGCTGAAATAAGGCGGTCCGTCTTATCTGCTCCGAAATTTATTCCTATTATGGGGGAGAGGGCAAACATGAAGCCTCCTATCGGCTGCAGTATAAATGAAAAGATGCGGGTAATGATTCCGTAAAAGGCAATGTCGTCCTGTGAGCCGTAGTGGTTTAATACATTTAAAACTAAAAGCATTTGAATAGTTCCCATAAACTGCATTATAAAACTTGCCAATCCCATCGAAATAATCTTAGATATAATTTCTCCGTTCATTCTGATTGTAAATACTGAAACCGGAGAATCAGGATTCTTTTTTGCAAAATAAACGGTACTGATGATAGCTTGTACCGCCATACCGATATTTGTTCCTATGGCGGCACCTTTTATGCCGAAATTAAAAATCACCATGAGTGTATAATTTGCACATCCATTGACAAGCAGGCTTATCCCCATAATTGCCGCTGCGGTTTTCATTTTTCCTTCGGAACGGATGAGGTTATTAAGAGCAATGGCATATATCCAAATCGGAGTGCCCCATAAAATGGTGCGGTAGTATTCTCCTCCATGTATTAGGGCCTTGCCTCTGCCTCCCATTAAAAAAAGAGTTTGCTCCGAAAAAAGAAATCCTAAAGTCATTACGATTACACTTATTATAAGTGTCAAAAAATTTACATTGCCTAAAATCTTTTTTTGAATATTTTTATCTTCCGCACCGATTGCAATACTTGAAAGAGTTCCGGCTCCCGAGCCGATGAGAATACCTAAACCTATTATTGTTATGAGTGGAGGCAGGGCTACCGAGATACCCGCAAAAGCTCCTTCTTCGGCAAAATGTCCGACAAAGATTCCGTCCAGCACATTGTTTGCTCCCAGTAAAATCATTGCAATAACGGCAGGCCATGAAAGATCAAAAATAACCTTCCACAAGTTTTCGTTTAAAATAAATTCTTTTTGCTTTTCATTTTCCATAGTGTAAGAATTCCCAAATCATATAATGCGGAATTTAGTTGTCTTTGTCAATAGTTTTTTCTATTCTCAAATCAATTCTTGACAATAATCAGGTAAGCTGTTATAATTCTGAATGTTAGCTTATGCTTACGAAAGGAGGCCTTAATTGTTTAGGTTTATCATAAAACGAAAAGTATATTTTGTGCTTTTTTTTGTTTTAAGCGGAATCGATTTGTTTTTTACGATGAAGTTTCAACTATGGAAGGGGCAGCTTCTTGATACGGCCTTAGGGAAAACCGCTTATTCTCTTTATACCTTGATGCTCTTGTGTTTAGGAGCGATGGTCTTTGCTTCTTTATTTTCTTATCTTTACAGTCTTGTAAAATCGAAACTTGTGGTAACTGCCGAGGCCGATTTACGGAAAACTTATTTTGATGCCCTTCTTAAAAAAACGATGGGAGAATATATCAACATCCCTGAAGGAAAAATAAGTGCCGATTATACGGATAAGATAGATGTTATAAGCGGTCAGTATTTTTATGTTTGGACGGCTTTGACCGACAATGCCTTGATATTCTCGGTAACGGTAATAACCCTTTTGACAATAAATATACAGGCGGCCATTGTTACCGTTCTCTTATTAATGATTCCTCTTATTGTTCCGACTGTTTTAAAAAAGATTTTGGCTAAGGTTTCAAAGGAAAAGATGGAGGCCGTCGAAAAACATTTTTCAGCCGTGAGAACTTGGTTAAAAGGAATTGATATTATAAAAGTTTTTTCTTGTGAACAATATATAATTTTCAGATACGATAAGATAAACGAATTTTTAAGAAAAAAACAAATGGATGCCATAAATGTAAGTTGTCTTGAAATAGGGGTAAGTTTTTTTGTATCGGCTATCGTTAATTTGCTTATGACGGCTTATTGTGCATATTATGTTTATAAAGGTGTTTTTTCTATCGGAGAATTTTATACCATAATGAGCCTAATCGGAATTCTGTCCAGACCAATGTATTGGACAGCGAATTTATTAAAGACTTTCTTTTTTTCCCGTCCTGTCCGTGATGCAATGATTGAATTTATAGATGCTAAAACGGAAACAGGCGAAATAGGAAACTTAAACGAATTTAACATTGATGCTGTAGGCTTATCGTTTTCATATAATGAAAAGAAGGTTTTAAATAATACCGATTTTACATTTAAGCAAAACGAAAAAATTTTGATCCTAGGGGAATCGGGCTCAGGAAAGTCCACGATAATGCGGCTCCTTTTGGGAATGTATGCTCCGGATTCCGGTTCGCTTACAATAGGCAGAGCTGCTCCGAAAAAATTAAAAAATATTGCCGATATAATTTCGATTCAGCAACAAGAAGCCTATATCTTTAAAATGAATCTCTTGGATAATTTGTTTTTAGATAAAGACATAAGCGAAGAAAGAGTAAAAGAGGTTCTTGATTCCTTAGGTTTAAATAAGTACACGCAAGATAAATATTTAAAGGAAACCGTCATAGGGGAAACTTACGGTTTTTCAGGCGGAGAAAAAAAGCGCATAAGTATTGCAAGAGCTGTTTTGCATAAACGCCCGATAATGATATTCGATGAACCTCTTGCCAATATAGATGATGAAAATATTGAACGGGTAAAAAAATTAATTTTCGGTATAAAGGATTCTACCGTAATAATTATTTCGCACATTGCAGATGCAGAAACAAAAAAAATGTTTGATCGAATTTATAAATTTGATACAATTGAAAGGAGATTATATGAAGAAGCTGTCTAATCTTGAAAAATCGTTTATATTTTTGGCTCTTCTATTTTTAATTTTTTCGACAGCCGCCGTTACGGCTTTTTCATGGCTAAGTGGAAAAATAGCCGATTCTGCCGTAAGCAAGGATATTGAAAAAATAATTATCTTTGTATCTGCATATTTTGTTGCAATACTGGTGAGGGGAGGAGCGCACGGGCTTTATTCTTATTTTTTCGGCAGGTTTAAAACAAACCGTTTGAAACTTTTACGGCAAGGTCTTTTTCATTCTTGGGTAAAAGCCGACTATGAAGAATTCTATAATATTGAAGAAGGGAAGAAAATTTCTTATTATCAACAGCAGCTTCCTTCTCTCGAAGGGATATACTATCAATCCTTCTATGGAATGGGACAGATTCTTATGGAAACGGTTTTTGCTTCAGCCCTATTTTTATATGTTAATATAAAATTAGCTATTGCGGGGCTCTTTTTTATTTTTATTACTTCGATTATTCCTCAAGTTTTTAAAAAGCTCTTGGATAAAACTCAATCCGAATCCATAGAAAGTGTAAATGAGCACATGGGAGAATTTTCCGATTGGTTAAAAGGCTTTGAGGTAATAAAAAATTACGGAAGCGAGGGGCGTTTTCAAAACCTCTTAAATAAATCGGTAGAAAAGCTGGCAAAAAAACAATTTTCGGTTTCAGCGGCAAATGTTGCATCACAGAGTCTTTCATTTTTTGCATCTCAATTAAGTATAATTGCAGTTGCTTTTTACGGCGTTTATATGATTAATAAAAATGAATTAAGCATAGCGGAGTTTATGATGGCTAACGGCTTGGTTGTACAGCTAAGGTCTCAAGTTTATTATATCTCTATGTATGTGAACCGTTTTATTATGAGTAAGGTTACCTTTGAAGGTTATAAGACCTTGATAATTAAGGAACCGGAAGAAGAAAAGATTGAAGCTGAAATTTCTTCGGGCGATATATCGTTTAATGATGTAAGTTATGCTTACAGTGAACTGCCTGTTCTTCAAAATGTAAATAAAAAATTTACCGATAAGGGAATACACATCATTTACGGAGAAAGCGGAAGCGGAAAATCTACTGCGATGAAAATTCTTTTAGGTCTATTAAAACCTAAAGGCGGAAACATAGTATTGGATGGAAAAAATATTCATTCCATAAAAAACAGGTCAGACCTTATTTCGTTTTTAGCCCAAGAAGCCGTTTTCTTTGATGATACCTTAAAAAACAATTTAACATTAGGCGAAGATATTGCAGAAGAAAAAATATTCGGCTTAATGGAAAAATTAGGCTTGGAAAAATTCGCGAATAATGAAGCCTTAAATATGGATTTTACCCACATCGAAAACAAATTTTCAGGCGGTGAGTTAAAGCGTTTAAGCTTTGTGCGAACCCTCTTGAGGGATACGCCTGTAGTAATTTTCGACGAACCCTTTGCAAATATAGATGCCCAAAATATAGAAAGGGTAGAAGACCTTATTTTAAGTCTAGATGATAAAAAGGTTTTTATAGTAACCCATCAGCTTAACGAAAGGATCAAAGAAAAAGCCTCTTCCCTCTGGAAAATAGGAGCTTGACGGTTGGAGTAATGGATAATTACAGCTTTATTGTAATTATCCATTACGAATTAAAAATTAACTAATTAAACTAATACACCCATTTTTCCGTGGCTGTAGACTTATCAATCATGTTTTTGTACAGCTCGGATTTTTGTAAAAGATCCGAGTGTTTGCCTTCCGCTTCTATTTTGCCTTTGTTCATGACGATAATTTTATCTGCATTTTCGACGGACTTTAATCTATGCGAAATGATGATAACTGTTTTATCTTTGATAAGTTTATTTAAGCTTTCTTGAATCTTCATTTCGTTTTCGACATCGAGGGAAGCACTGATTTCGTCCAAGATAATGATGGGGGCGTTTTTTAAGAAGGCTCGGGCTATCGAAAGTCGCTGGCGTTCTCCGCCTGAAAGACGGCTGCCGTTTTCGCCGACAAAGGTATTCCAGCTTTCGGGCAGTGCTTCGATAAACTCGGTACAGTTTGCAAGGCGGGCGGCTTCCTTTACTTCTTCATCAGTGGCATTTTTATTTCCGACGCGGATATTTTCCATAATCGATGTGTTGAATAAACCTACATCTTGGAACACAATCGAAATTTTTTCAAAAAGACTGTCGGTGTCGATTTTTGCAATGTCCTTTCCGTCGATAAGAATCTGACCCTTGTTGTAATCATAGAGACGAGAAGCCAAACGGAGTACGGTAGTTTTTCCGCAGCCTGAAGGACCGACAAGAGCTGTAACCTGATTTTGCTCGGCTGTAAAAGAAATGCCGTCAATAATTTTTTGCCCGTCATTATAAGAAAACTCAACATCTTTAAATTCGATGCCGTATTTTTGTAGGTTTGCAGGAGAACCTTCCTGTACCTCGGTTTCGCGCAGCTCATTGATACGCTTAACGCGTGAATCGATGTACATAATCTCTGCAAGGTTTGCTTCGACTGCTGCAACCGCATCGATAATGCGTGAGGAGGCAATGACATAGCCGATAAAATACAAAAGAGAGGCGGTTCCGGCTAAGTACATTTTTAAACCGAAAAAGACCGTTATCCCGACCGAAAACTTGAGTGCCGCCAGTGCGATATTGAGCGGAATCGCTTGATGGGCTTCAACCGATAGGTGAAGTTTTTCAGCTTCATCGACATTGCGGTTTAATTTTTCTGCAACCGTATCTGTGCGGCCGTAGCTTTTAATTTCCTGTTGAAGCTCAATCGCTTCCTGAAAAAATTCTGAACGCTGTCTTTGTTTGTGGAAGTCTCTTGTGGTTTCCCGCACTTGTATTTTCTTTGATAAAATAAGCAGAATAAAGCTCACTACTATCGGTGCAAAGACACAAAGTCCCAAGGCCGGATGAGCTATAATCATCATTGTGCCGATAATTACAAGATAAATTACCAGTCCTATTGTCTGCGGAATGGCGTGGCTCAACGCATGCTCAAGAGTTGCGACATCCGCCATAACGGCTTGCGATAAGTCGGAAATATCGTGCTTGGAAAA
This sequence comes from Treponema denticola, assembly GCF_024400535.1. Lineage (NCBI taxonomy): Bacteria > Pseudomonadati > Spirochaetota > Spirochaetia > Treponematales > Treponemataceae > Treponema > Treponema denticola. The sequence continues at coordinate 2,532,034 of NZ_CP038800.1, read as the reverse complement.
ATATGCAAGCGGCAATGCCTTTAAGCGGTTTGCAATTTCGACACGCAGTTCCTTACATTCTTTAAAAGTTACCGTGTACAGCGTGTTGTAATTTACATGTAAAAGAATGTACATTACCACCGCAATGGCAGCAATAAGGCCGGTATAAAAGTAAGCCGTTTTAAGCGAGCCTTCAAAATAGCCCTGCAAAAAAAAAAACATAATCAAAAACATCGGCAGGATATAGGCGATGTTGGAAAACACCGACCATACCGAAGCCGTAACCAAATCCCGAGCCCCTTGCTCGGTAACTGCAAATAATTTTTGTAATTTTCGTTTCATATAGATCTCCATTGTTAGGGGGAGAGAACACCCCGTTCAGAGCAGGGTTTTCTCTCCCCCTATAACCCCCTCTTTTTCCCGCACTGCCAAAGGGAGTTCCCTTTGGAAACCCCTTCTTAATTTTTACGGCGGTATTGAAAAACCCTTTAGAGGGTTACAATAATTTAATTCACCCCGTCTTTTATTGCTAGGAGTGGGGTATTTTAAGTTGAAGCACTCAGCTTTATTTTTAGCCACGAGCTTCAACATCCGATTTACTAATTGCAAGGTACGGATGGATTTTGTACTAATTATCCATTACCAATTACCCGTTTCACATTAATTTTTTTCTTATCCATATTGATGGAATACAGCGGTTTACTCGTTTGCAATAGTCTTCGAATTCTTTTCCGTATAGATTTAAAAGCCATTTTTCTTCCGTGAACTTCATAAATATAGTCATGTAAAGCCAGTATACTGGCGGCAGAATAAGCAGATATAAGTTGCAGGCTAGTAAAACCGCACCTGAACAAGCAAACAAAAATGCTGAATAAATAGGATTGCGGACATGAGCATATATTCCATCAGTAACTAGTGTGTTCGTTTTTATTTTGCTGTCAATTCGCGACATAAATACTGCCGAACACCAAAGGTATATACCTGCTGCAATTAACAGAATTCCTGCAATACGGAATACCAATTCAAATCCGCTTACTGTAGGCGGAATAATTTTGAGCTTAGTCAGAATAATACTTGCAGCTGTAACGGCTATAGTAGGTCCGACATAGATAGGCCCCACACCGATAAGCGGCAAATGATTTTTTTGTTCACTCATAACTTCAATCCTCCGATTTCCTTTACTGCCTCTCCTTTTGAAAATAGGCGGAGCAGATGCTAGGAGCGTATAAAAAACACCCGCAGGCGTACTTGCTGTACGTCGAGGACTGTTTTTTATTAAGCGACAACGCAGATGCCCGCATATTTTCAAAAGCGCCATTCATTTGCTTGCGAATACAGTTTCTGCAGTTTGCTGTACTTTCCACCTTTTTCCATAAGCTCTTTGTCGCTGCCGCGTTCTATTATGTTTCCTTCTTCGACAACCAGAACCTCATCGACATTTTTAATGGAGCTTAATCTATGAGCAATCATGATTACCGTTTTGTTTTTCATCAGATTGGAAAAGGCCTGCTGGATTTCGTATTCGTTTTCAGGGTCGGCGGCTGCTGAGGCTTCGTCCAAAATAATGATGTCCGCATTTTTTAAAATAGCTCTGGCGATTGCAATGCGCTGGATTTCTCCTCCGGATAAATGCACACCTTTTGAACCGATGAGTGTTTTTTCTCTTTCGGGAAATTTTGCCAAAATATCTTCACATCTGGCAAGGCGGAGTGCGTTCATCACTTCTTCATCGCTTGCGTTTTTGTTTCCCATTTTCACATTTTCAAAAATACTTGTTTTAAAAAGTTTAGATGTTTGGAAAACAAAAGCGATATTTTTCATTAAGGCGTTTTTGGAGTACGAGGCAATATTTTTTCCGCCGATTAAAATCTCGCCTTCATTTATTCTATAAAAACCTGAAATAAGTTTTGCGATTGTACTCTTTCCTCCGCCCGATGAGCCGACAAGGGCGTATGTTTTATTCGGTTCAAGTTTAAAGCTTACATTCTTTAAAATCTTTTCTTCATTATAGCCGAACGAAACATTTTTAAATTCAATACCGAAGTTGTCAAATTTTTCTTCCGTTCCGTGGGTTATGTTATCCTTGCTCATTTCGGTAAAAAGATTTTCCAGTTTGTCTACGACGCTCTTTGCCTGAAAGTTGTACATGCCGACATACATAACACGCATAAAAGAAGCAAAGAGAACTCCTGCAAAGCATACATAAAATACGATTTTTGCAATGATGAGATTTCCGTCCGCACCCTTATTCATAAAATAAATTGCTGCAGGGATTGTAAAGGCGGCAAACAAATTGAACAGCACTTGAAACATAACATAGGGACTTCGGCAGCTGAGCGTGTACTTGTATGCCAAATCGGAATAGTCGGTAATTGCCGTGTAAAAAGCCTTAAATGATTCCACCGTGCTTTTAAAGATTTTTACTACCTGCATTCCGCGCACGTATTCCACCGCTTCGCTGTTCATCCTTTCCAAGGCAGCCATGTATTTTTGCATAAAGTTCTTATTGCCCATCATAAACATCATCTGCACACCGCCGATGACCGCGATAATGCTTAGCAAGATACCGAGTTTTATGTCTACCATAAAAACAATGATGAACATTAAAATCGGAGTAAGAAGAGCGGCAATGTTATCGGGAATAAGATGTGCTACAATCATGTGCGTTTCCTGCGCATTGTCGTCGATGATTTTGCGAATCTTTCCCGAATTATTTACGTCGAAAAAAGCAAAGGATGCATTCATCAAATGTTTGATTGCCTCTTTTCGTAAATTCGATTCAAGACGGAAACCCAAGACATGCGATGCCCATAGGGACGCAAAATACACAACCGAGTATCCGAGCATAAGAGCGACAATCACCGTTGCATAAAACGAGCCGTCCATAACGCTTTTTGTAACCAAAAAGGCGTATAAAAACTTCCATAAATACCAAAATGCTCCCATTTGGCAAGCAACGCCTAAAGCGGAGCAAATAATGGAAATATACACACAGTGTTTTTTTTCAGGTGTATATTTCAACAATCTTTTATATGTGTCCATTCAGACCTCCTATACCGATTAATTATGTATTTTTGAGCCCAGTCGTTTTTCCAATCGCCAGTGCGGCGCTTTGCCGTCGTCCGCCCAATATTCATCCATCGAAATAATTTTATCGTTCTTTAATTTTATAAACGATACGATCGCTTCTTCAAGCCCGCTTGTTTTCAAAAAACTCCAGCCAATGCCCGTCGGGGTCTTCGAATGTCAGCAACTTGCCGTAAGGCTCTTCTCTGATGTCCCCGATCAATTTGACGCCGAGAGAAACCGACTGTTTCCGCATCTTTTCGATATCATCTACCTCGAACATAATTCGTGTTTTCGCAGGCCGCACTTTGCCTTTTTCGGCAGGGCGTTGCAAAAGGGCGAAGGCTGTTTCTCCCATATCGAATTCCGCCCAAGCACCGTCTTTTTCAATAAACTTGAGTTCGAAACCTATATTTTGGTAAAAGCGGAGCGACTTTTTCAAATCGCTCACATAAATCCAGCAGGCATATATTTTTTTTACTTTCACTTACAGATGTCCTCCGCAACGATATTCCGTCAGTTGTTTTTACTCTCCAGCTTTTTTATCGCTCTGTTTTCGACCAATGTTTTCATTTGGGCAATAGCCGTTTTATTGAGTTGGATAAGTCGCTCGCTTTGCGGTAGTCCCTGTTTAATAAGCAAGGCGTTAATGCTTTCCAAATTGCTGAGCACCACCAACTGTTCAAGTCCTGCATAGTCGCGTATGTTGCCGCTCAATTTAGGATTACGTTCGCGCCATTCTTTGGCAGTAAGGCCGAATAATGCCGTATTAAGTAAGTCAGCCTCATCGGCATAGATAAGTGCCGCCTGCTTCTTACTTACCTCTTTCGGGATAAGACTTTCTTTTATCGCATCGGTATGGATGTGATAATTGATTTTGGCAAGGGTACGCTGCAAGTTCCATTCAAGTTTGAGGCGGCTGTTTTCGTCTTCTTTGAGCCGTTGGAATTCTTTGATGACATAGAGCTTGAACTCTATCGAAATCCACGAAGCGAACTCCAAGGCGATGTCTTGATGAGCGAAGGTGCCGCCGTTGCGTCCCGATTTAGAGACTATGCCGATAGCATTGGTCGTTTCTATCCATCGTTTGGGGGTGAGAACAAAACTGTTCAACCCTGCCTGCTTTCTAAACCCGTCGAATTCGACGGGTTTAAAATCGGGATTATTTATTATCTCCCAAAAACCCAGCAATTCCACCGTATTACGGTTCCGCAGCCAATTTTTAATAATATCATCGGTATGCTCAGTATCCTTATACCGAGCAATATCCGTCAGCGAAATGTAATCGTTTTTATTGCTTTCATAAAGTGCAATATCAAAGCCTTGTACGTTTATCTTCCTGTTCTTTGCCATTTCCTTCTCCCTTTTGCGCGTCCTGTATTCTATTTCAGCTTGCTTTCCATTATTTTGACCCATTCGGCATCCGTTTTTATCAGCCGGTTCTTTTTTAAGTTTTCTTTCATAATCCACTTGATATGCTTACTCTTTTTTTGCAGCAATTTTTCAAAAGCTTTTTTTCCTCCTACAGGCGCATGAACAATCGCCACGCTCCAGCCGTAGCCGAGTGCTTTTCTAAGCGAATCTTCTTCATCGGTGAGCTTGTTGTCGTGGTCAAGCGTTGCCGTTATTTCATCTAAAAGATTGATTACATGAACGGCGACTGCTTTATCTTTTAACAACTTCGGTTCGCACAGCCCTGCGACTACAGCTCTTTTTTCATAACCATTTCCCTTTTCCAAATTGGCTCGCGGACCGGGAAGATGCGAGTTTTGTTTCAGCTGTTCGACCGTGTTTGCTTCTTGATATGTCGCATTCATAATCTCTTAAGTCCTTTCACTTGTTCCATCCAATATTGTTTCCAGCCGGCACAATGGTATACATTAAAGTCGAGCACATATTTCACCGCTTCCGATTTTTTCAAATTATGATAAAAGATCTCTTTTAAATTTTCAAAATGGGACGTTACCATGACATGAATAAAAAACCGTATACGGCGCGACATTTTAACGCCGTCGAGTTTCAGCCATTGGAAGGTTTCTTTTTCAGTTACAGCGATTGCCTTATCGAAAATACGCTCATAGGAACTTCCCTTTGAACAGCAGACAATCAGTTTCATTGCATCCCAATTACCGTAAAAAAAATCTATCATTCTTAAAAACCGGCGTTGCGATAGTTCAGTAATTGCGGAAAGGTCGCTCGTTTTCATACCGAAATTTTCAGCGTCAAATACATCACGATGTGCCATTATATTTAAAAATTCATCGAACACGCCGCTTACAAGAGCTTCGAATATGCAGTCCTTATTATCAAAAAGGTTATACAGCGCCCCTGTCGTAACCCCCGCCTTTTTTGCAATGGCACGCACGTTAGTATCTGCAAAGCCGTTGGTAAAAAACTCCTGTTTTGCAGCGCGTAAAATCTTTGCCCGTGTGTTTAGCTCATCCTTATCGGCTAATATTTTTCCCTTATAGTTGTCCATATTTATAATAACCATTCTACTAATTAAGAACAATGTTACTAAAAAGAATTAAAAATGTCAAGCAGGGGTTACTATTATCATCGCAGTGCAGGAACCATAAATGGGATAAGCCTTGCCGGTTCAATGAAGTGAGCCGATTCTCCCGGTAGTATAGTTCCTGCAAATCAGTTAAACCGCGGACATCAAGCGAGACAAGCTCATTGCTGCAGCAGTTCAGCTTAGTAATTATTCTCCCGCAGCCAGTTTCCAGCTTATGCCCGATTGGAAGTTGTTCCACATGCTGTTGTACATGCCGGTCTTTGCTAAAAGCTCTGCATGAGTTCCGGTCTCTTCAATTTTGCCCTCATTGATAACGCAGATTTGATCTGCATTGACGATTGAAGAAAGACGATGAGCAATCATTATTACCGTTTTGTCTTTAAGTAATTGACTTAATGTTTTTTTGATTTTATGTTCGTTTTCTGCATCGGCAAAGCTGGTAGCTTCATCGAGAACAATAATCGGAGCATCATGCAAAAGGGAGCGGGCAATCGCAAGCCTCTGTGCTTCTCCTCCGGAAAGGTATATTCCCTTAGTACCGTATACCGTGTCTATTCCGTCAGGCAGCTTTTCGATAATATCCATGCACTCTGCTTTTTGCAGTACTGCAAGGACTTCTTCGCGTGTTGCATTTTTTTTACCGTAGCGGATATTTTCAAAAATGCTTTCGTTAAAAAGTTTATTTTCCTGAAACACAAAGCTGATAAGGTGCATTAGGTCATCTGTTTTGATATCTTTGATATTTACGCCGCCGATGGTAATTTCTCCGGAATCGGTCTCCCAAAAGCGTCCGAGTAAATTGACGAGGGTGGTTTTTCCGCCGCCCGAAGGTCCGACAAGGGCGGTCAGAGAATGTTCGGGAAGTTTAAGAGAAATGCCGCTGATAGCCTTTTTAAAAGATTGTTCGGCAGTTTGTGTCTCTTGTGTTCCTTCTTCTTTGTAAGAAAATACAACATCCTTAAACTCAATATTGAATTTTTTCGGCATAACCGAATGTTCCGGTTCTGGGGCAGGCTTTTCATTTAAGATAGCTTCGATGCGGTTGAGGGCATCTCCTCCTTGAAGATTCAAAGTTGAGCCGTACACGATTTTTATCATCATATTAAATAAAACAGGCGAAAGAGAAAGATAAAAAATAAAGCCGTATAAAAACTTTGCATAAGGCTCGCCATCTCCTGCCGTTCCGGCAAAGATAAATGCGGCGGGAACCAAAAAGATAAATCCCGCTTTTAATAGAGCAAGAAAAACTGCAAAGCCGTTTTCCCAAGCAACGGTATACTTTAAAACATTATCGCGGTAGTTTATAATCGAACTGTAAAAATCCTTAAAGCGGTGTACCGATTGATTAAAAGTTTTAATAACCGAAATACCGCGGATATATTCCGTACCGGCACTGTTCATTTTTTCAAGTGAGTTTTCATAGCTTTCCATAAATCCCATTTTTTTGCCCTTTGCCATCATCACACCTTGAAGAATAAAGGCGATAACAAGTGTCAAAAATGAAATAAGGCCGAATCGCCAATCAAAAAAGAAAAGCAAAAACAAAACGGCAATCGGACTAACTATATTTTGTACGACATCGGGCAGCATGTGTGCAATAAGACCTTCAAGCGAATGGACATTTTTTTCAAATACCTTTCGCACAGAACCGCTTGCATGTGATGTGTGCCAGCCGACCGGAAGGCGGGCAAATGTTTCCGCCAAGCGCATATTCATATTCCCCATTAAATTGAATGCGGTAATATGCGAACATATAAGAGCACCGAAGTACAAAAGGAAACCTGCTGCTGCAGAAATAAGAGCCGCCGCTCCGTAAAAAATCATCCGGTTTATATCGATCGGCACACCCGACATATAAGCTGAAATAATATCGCGCATAACATAAAACACAACTGCATACGGAATAAGCAGTGCAACCGTACTCAAGCTCGATAAAAAAAGCGACACATAGATAAAGGGCTTATGCTTCCCCGCATAAGAGAGAATGCGGCTTACAACCCCCGCCTGCTTTTCCTTTTTAGCCTTCTTTTTTTCTTCATTTGTCTTCATAGTATTACTCCTTCAAAATAATTTGTAATTCTTAATTACTTAAACCAACCCTGTTTTTTCAAAGTGTTTCTTTAAGAACTTTTTACCCAAAAGCCCGCCGAGTAATCCGCCTGCAAAAGAGGTCGCGTAGAGAATCGGCATAATCCAGATAGGCAATCCCGTTAATTCAGCGGCATAGGCGGTTCCCATCATTTTTTCGGTGAGAGCAAAATATTGCTCTTTTAAAATAAAAATTTGCCAAAAGCCTCCGCACAATGCTAACGACATAACAGCATAGCTTACTATGTTTCCCTTTGCGGTATTATAACCGAGCACCTTACGTACAATTTCCGCAATGGCGGCAACTATAAGCGAATGGATTGCAACGACCGGAGTGTGTCCCATTAGCGTCATCAAACAGCCAGGAATAGCGACGAAAATAAAAAGTGCAAAAGGCTTTTGCACCTTGGCAAGTAAAAACAGTACTGAGATTCCCAACATTACACTGACGGCAAAAGGAACCGCTAAAAAAGTCAGCACCAAAAAACCAAGGGGAGTTCCAATTACAGTCAACCCAACAAAATAAATAACGGAAAAAATGGCGATATTTATCAAATCCTTTAAAACCAATTTGTTGTTCATAACAACCTCCTTAAAAATCAAGCACTCCAGTTTTCACTCTCCTTTTGCAGCTTATACATCATTGGATACGATGACTTTCCTTTCATCAACTCTTCATGTGTACCTATTTCTTCTATCGCTCCGTCTTTGAGAACAACGATTTTATCTGCATTCTCGATTGTTCTCAAACGGTGAGCTATGACTATAACTGTCTTATTTTTAACGAGCTTGCTCAATGCTTCTTGAATTAAGGTTTCGTTTTCGGGGTCGAGGGCTGCTGTTGCTTCATCGAGGAGAATGATCGGTGCATCTTTTAAAAGAGCACGGGCTATGGAAAGCCGCTGTCTTTCTCCGCCGGAAAGCGTGTAACCGTTTTCGCCGATTACCGTGTCGTAACCTTGCGGCAGTTTTTCGATAAAGTCGGCGCAACGTGCGGCTTTTGCGGCTGCAAGTACCTGCTCCCGTGTAGCATCTTTATTCCCGACAAGGATATTGTTGTATACTGTGTCATTAAAAAGCACTACATCTTGAAAGACGATTGAAAAAGCGGTCAAAAGGGTTTCAGGGTCTACGGTAGAAACATCCGTGCCCCCCACGCTCACCGTGCCGGAAGATGCATCCCAAAAGCGGGCTGCAAGACGGGCAATCGTTGACTTGCCGCAGCCTGAATGTCCGACGAGGGCAGTGATTTCTCCCTGCTTGGCAGTAAAGCTGATATTGCGTACCGTATCGCGGCTTGCATTATCATTGTATGAAAACGAAACATTGTCATATTGAATATCGTAGCCCTTGGGGTTAAAAGTTTCGCTCCCTTTCTGCTTGGGGTAGTTTATGATTTCCATTTGGCGTTCAACTGCCGTGCGTGCGTGGAAAAACTCGCCGAGCAGCATAAAAACGGCGGTAAGGGGTTCAAAAATTCTTCCGGCAATCAGCAAAAAGACGAGGTAGGTAAAAAGCGGGAGACTTCCCTGTGCATACAAAACTGCCCCGACTGCAATAACCAACGGAAATCCGAAGCGGATAATTATGATGGAACCTATCATAGTCGAGCCGACAAATAATTCAGCCTTAACCGCTTCTTTTGTGCTGTGTGCAATATCGTCTTTTACCTTTTGTACATAGCTTTCTTTTTTGTCGGAGGATTTAAGCACCTTGATATTGTCGAGCATTTGCTGAATGGAATTGTAAACGCCGAGCAGTACTGTGTTAATTCTAATTGCATAACGGCGGGCTTGTTTGCGTGATGAGTATACAAGCAAAAATCCGAAAACGGAACAGCTGAAAAGGGCAATCGTCATGCGCCAATCAAAAAGAGCAAGCATTGCCGCCGATACAATAATTGAAATTGCCGCCCCGAATAACTCGGATGCCGTGTGGCTTAGTGCGTGTTCCATTGTAGCAACATCGTTTAAAAGCGTTGCCGTCAAATCCGATAAGTCTTTTTTTCCGAAATACGAGAGAGGCAGCTTCCTGATACTTTCTGCAAGGGAAATACGCACATTAGCCGATTCGTCGTAACAGGTTGTATAGGTTTTGCGGTACTTGAGTTTTTCAATTAAAAAAAGCACAATAATGATCAGTACACAAATCCCTAGATAAATCCACGGATTAAAAGCTGCAAGAGAACCGCCTTGAATGGGCTTTAAAAGTTCCTGCAGTGCATAAAATGAAAGTCCCAACGGAACAATCAAAAACAAATTCCCGAAGGTAGTAACAGCTACTGCCTTGTTTAGATCCCGCGCTCCCTTGTCTGACAGCGCAAAATAATTCTTTAACATAATTCCTCCTGTAACTAATTCATAATTTTTAATTCATAATTAGGAATTGAGTTGCCTCCTCATTCATAATTAACTATGAGACTTGGTTTTTGTTATCGCAACTAAGATTTTTATAACTTCTTGACAATCTTCATATATGCAAGAAAAATCTTTTTCACTGATGTATCCGCTTTCATGCAAAAGTTCCAGCCAATATTCCGTTTCACTCGCTTCTTTAAGAGAAATATACAGTTTTGCGTAAAAATCGGCTTTACTTTGCCCGCGTATCGCTTCTTTTACATTTGCGCCTATACTCGTCCCGCTTTTTAAAAGTTGTTTTGACATAATAAACTCATGTTTTTCATCGCACAGTTTTTTATACAGCCGAATAATCTTCAACGCAAAATCTTTAGACTTATCAACAATAACATTATCAGTTTTCACCACACCTCCTGTAATTAATTCATAATTTTTAATTCATAATTAAGAATTGAATTAACTCCTAATTAAGTACTCCATCTTTCAAATAATTAAAAACCTCTTCGGCTTTTTCTTTTGTAAATTCCGAATGAGAAATCACAGCTCCTTTTTCCATTAAAATTATTTCGTCGGTAACCAGACTCAAAAATTCAAAGTCATGACTGATAATTAAAATAAGAGTTTGATTCGAGCGTATCGAATTAATCAGCTTGGCCGTTTCTTTCATGTGAAAGTAATCCATTCCTGAGGTCGGCTCATCCATGATGATAATACGCGCACCTGAACTGATAGCAGCTCCTATCGAAACTCGTTGTTTTTGTCCTCCTGATAAACTTAATGGGTGCTTATCTTTTAGCTCCGTCAAATTCATCGCCTTTAAAATAGCTTCAACATCTGGAACTCTTTTTTCCTTGTTTTCATCTTTGGTGTTTTGCTCGGGTTTAATCTTTTTATTTTTACCGAGAGCTATTTCATCTTCAACGCTTTCGGTAAAAAGCTGATAGCCTACATCCTGCAATACCATGTACGAAAGCTCAAGCCGTTGTTTGGTATTAATCTTTTTTCCGTTTAATAGAACGGAATCTTTTTTTGCTTTGAGTAAGCCGGTAAGACATTGAGCAAAGGTGCTTTTGCCTTGACCGTTTTTTCCGGTAAGAGCGATAACCTTGCCGAATTCCATTTTTAAATTTTGCACACGGAGAAAATCGTCTTTTCCTTTTTTAAAACAGTAGAATAAATTTTCTACAGTCAGGTATGCCGATTTTGTTTCTTCCGAATTTTTATCTTCTTTATTTTTACGGATTGTTTCCGAGGTTTGCACCTGCATATAATCCGAATCTTCCAAACGGTTAAAAACACTTTTGTTCATTGTTATGGGACGAAGCAAGAATTCTTTTCTATTTTGTTCAGAAAGAGCAAGAAATTCTTGTTGAGAAAATCCTTTTTCAAGCTTGCCTTCTTTTATTAAAAAAGCCCGATCTATAAGGCCATTTAAAAAATACAGGCGGTGTTCACTTATGATTAAAGTTTTACCCGACTTTTTTAAAAGACTAATAACCTCAGCTATTTTTTCTATATAATATAAATCCAAATTGGATGTGGGCTCATCCATAACGATGATATCCGTATCGGCAGCAAGAGCAGAGGCTATAGCAATCATCTGTTTTTCTCCGCCTGAGAGATTAAAAATATTCCGGTCAAGCAGATGTTTAATATTTAAAAATTCCGAAATAAAGTTGAGCCTTTGATGCATCTTTTCAAAAGGCGTTCCCATATTTTCAAGAAAGAAAAGAATTTCCGAAGTGGTATCCAAATTAAAAAATTGGGATTTGGGGTTTTGGAAAACCGTAGAAACTTTTTTTGAAATATCGTAAATAGGTTTTTCTTTTATCGATTCTCCTAAAATTTTAATTGAACCTAAAAGTTTTCCTTCATAATAATTCGGAATCAGGCCGTTTATTGTACGCAGCACGCTTGTTTTTCCGCAGCCTGAAATTCCTGTAAGTAAAATACATTCTCCTTTTTTTACCGAAATGGAAATATCGTTTAGTGCGGATAAGTTTTTCCTGTCTGTCTTATCCGTATTTTCATAAGCTTGATAATTAAAACATAGGTTTTGAAGATTGACTGCCGTTTCCATTATGCTTGTATCCTCGTTATTCCTGCAGCGATAAAGACTGCTATTATGTAAAGAAAAATAAAAGCATCGGCCGCCGTAAAGCGGGAGGTTTTATAGCGTACTTTTTTTGCCGGAGCGTCTACGCCCTTGGTGTGTCCCGCAGCAGCAAGTTCATCTCCGATTCTTGAAGCGGATGAAAGGAGGGGAACCATCATATATTCAAGTGTCAAAATAGGTCTACTGATTACATTTACCGCATTAAGACCGATACCCCTCATCTTCATTGCATTTTTAATATGCCCGTACTCTTCTTTAAGTGTCGGAAAAAATCTGAACATAACTGCAATGGTGATCACAACCGAAAACGGCAGTTTTAATTTTTCAAGAGCGTTCATCAAAAGACCGACAGGTGTTGAAGAAATTAAATAGTTTCCGGCAACAATGGGCATCATAAATCTGCGTACCATAAAACCTACAGGCATTACAATACTTGTAACGCCGGGAATATCTTGAGGCAGATAGGTAAGTCCTGCAAGAAATAAAAAGACCGCCATCAATTTTATTGCCGATTTAATTTGTCTGTTCATCACAAATAAAAAGGCTAAAAGAGCGGCACTTAAAATTTCTACATATATGGGAACAAGAATTGTGATAGATGCTCCCATTGCCAGAACTAAAAATATTTTTGTCCGCGGATCAAGGACCAATATTGCTCGTTTTTCCATTCAATTTTTTTACAGAAGACCTGCTTTTTCAAAGTGTTTCTTTAAAACTTTTTCACCCAAAAGCCCGCCGAGGAGTCCGCCTAAAAATGCTGTAACATAAAGAATCGGCATAATCCACCATGGAAGACTCGTCAATTCTCTTGCGTAGTCGGTGCTTATCATTTTTTCAGTGAGAGCAAAATATTGATCTTTTGAAAGGAAGATTTGCCAAAATGCTCCGCAAAGCCATAAAGACATAATTGAATATCCTGCGATACTGCCCTTTGCCGTATTATAGCCGAGTACTTTTCGTACGATTTCTGCAATGGCCGCAACGATTAGACTGTGGATTGCAACTACAGGTGTGTGTCCCATGAGGGTCATAAGACATCCGGGAATTGCTGCAAAGATAAAAAGGCCGAATGGCTTTTGCACCTTTGCAAGCAAAAACATTACCGCAATTCCTAAAATTAAACTTACGGTAAAGGGAAATGCCAAATAGGTTATAACCAAAAAACCTAAGGGCATACCGATTACAAAAAGTCCTACAAGATAAATAACGGAAAAAATGCCGATATTGATTAAATCCTTTAAAGCTAACTTGTTGTTCATAAACAATCTCCTTATTTTCTTATTACCGAAAAATACAGCCGTCGTTTAAAGTGACGGTACTGTCATCAACAGCTAATATTATACAAAAAATAGAAATTTAGTCAACTATCGGTAACTTTTTTTCGGGGACTATGACGATTATAAACGGTAAGCTGTCCGGCCGTTTTTTTTATAGTGTTATTAACAAGTGATTTTGTAGTCCTTGTTTAATCTTATTATTTTGTGTAAAATTGAGGGATTACAAATATTGATTGCCATATTAAGATATTACTTTTATGGAAAATTAAGGAGAAATCTATGAGTATTACAAAAGATATTGAAAGCTTAATCCCTCACAGAAAACCTTTTTTGTTTGTGGACGAGATTATCAGTGCCGACGAAAACGGGAGTGTGAGTGAACACGTCTTTACCCAAGACGAATTCTTTTTTAAGGGGCACTTTCCCGAATACCCTGTTGTGCCGGGGGTTATCCTTGTAGAAACAATGGCTCAAGCCGGAGGAGCTGCTTTGAGTTTTCAAAAGATTTTTGAAGAAGGTTCTTTATTCTTTTTGGCTACAGTAGATAAGGTTAAATTCCGCTCTCAGGTTAAGCCCGGCGACAAGGTTAGAATGGAGGTTACGAACTTGCGTGTATCTCCCCGAATGATTAAGCAGGCAGGTAAGGCCTATGTAGGAGGAACCCTTGCCGCCGAAGCCGAATGGATGTGCCTCGTCGGCAAAGAAGCTTAAAGCCTATTTTGAAATATAGTCCCCTGCAAAGTCCATAACGCTTACGGTACCGTAGGGGGCATTAGCCTCGTTGTTATAACCTATACCGACCTTCTTAAATTCCGGTTTGAGGATATTTATGCGGTGTCCGCGATCCGCCACTCCGTCGTCGATTAAAAGCTGAGCTACAATTTCTCTCCCTGTCTTAGGGCCGTATGCACAGTTTTCTCCGGCAGTTATAAGCACCTTTCCATAACGGTTCATACGGTCAAAGGGAGAATATCCGTCGCTGCCGTAATGACCTGTTTTTCCTGTTTTTGCTTGGTCATCGGCAAGCCATTGGGCGGCAGAACACAGGCCTTTTTCGATTTCTAAAAGATCCATGGGGTTTGTCTTCATCAGAACATCGATACATTCTTGTACTGCTGATGCCCCCTCATTTGTTAATATAGGAATTTGTCCCGGAGCTTTATAAAATTTTCCGTCAAAGTATTTCAATCGAGGTTTAATTTCTTCTTCGGCATATTTTTTAGGGTTGCGTCTTACCCTGTTAAGTTCAATTAGAATATCTCTTACGATAGGGCTATGTGCTGCATTATCATTTGAAGGAACATGTTTGGATGCCGGCGAAGAAAGACTTCCGCATGAACTTAAAAAAATAAAGACGGCAAATATCCAAAGTGCAAATAATTTATTTTTCATATCCTTACCTCCGAAGAATTGAATGTATAATTATAGCATGGATTATGTCTTATATCAATATTACTTGATAATTTTTATCTTATCAATTATACTTTTTAACTATGGAATACACAAAATCGATTGAGGAATGTATCAATGCTATTGAGGTTGTAAATTGTTTTGGAAACGATAAATCTCTTATAAATTCTATAGAGTATGATTCGCGTAAGGTTCGGCCTTATAGCTATGATGATAAGACAGGCATAAAAAAAGGAGCCGCCTTTTTTGCTCTTCCCGGGATTCATACCGACGGAAAAAAATTTATAAATTCTGCAATCGAAAATGGAGCTGTTTGTGTCTTTTATGAGGGAGATTTAAATAATCATTCTTGTGATGAAATTTGTTTTATTCAGGTAAATAATGTGCGCAAAACTATGTCCAAGGTTTCTGCCCTTCTTTATGATGAGCCGTCAAGAGCACTAGGCCTAATAGGCGTTACCGGAACCGAAGGGAAGAGCAGTACTGTTTCTTTTATCTTTCAGCTTTTAAACCTTTGCGGAAAAAAGGCCGGTTTTTTTTCTACCGTCGAATACTCCATAGACGGAAATGTAATTCCGAATCCGGAACATCAGACCACTCCCGAATCTAACATCGTTCAGCTGCGTCTGGCTCAAATGAGGGATTCAGGCTGCGGCTATGCCGTAGTGGAATCCTCTTCTCACGGCCTTTCTCCGAAAACGGCCCGTCTTGAGGATGTGATCTTTGATGCAGGTGTTTTTATGAACGTAACTCAGGAGCACTTGGAATTTCACGGAACTATCGAGCAGTACCGATATGACAAGGCCAATCTTTTTAGAGCTCTGGATAAAAATCCGGGAAAAGGATTTCCCATATTCGGAATAGTAAACTATGAAGACCCGTCCGCTCCTTATTTTATGGAAGCAACTCAAAAAAATGTCTACCCTTTTAGTACCGAGCCTAAAGACCTACGAAAGATTGAAGAACATGAAGGCCTTTTTGCAAAGGATATTGAAGAGTCTTCAACCGGAATTAAATTTACGCTTTGCGATTTTTCCTCAAAAAAAGAATACGGATGCGAATTAAAACTTGCAGGAATCTTTAATGTAAAAAATATTCTCGCCTCGGTCTTGGCAGTACAAAGAATTACGGGGCTTGATATCGCGTGCATAATCGAAAAACTTCCTCTTGTAAAACCCGTAAAGGGAAGAATGATGCTGATAGATGAGGGGCAGGATTTTGAAGTGCTTATCGATTATGCTCACACGCCTTCTTCTTTTATGACAATTTTTCCTTCAATAAAAGAACGCATAAAAAAATCGGGAGGGAAGGTTATAAGTCTTTTCGGTTCAGGCGGAGAAAGAGATGTAAAAAAGAGGCCGGAGCAGGGAAGGATTGCCGCCATATATTCCGATATTGTAATTCTTGCAGACGAAGACCCTCGAGGCGAGGATTCCGTTGAGCTTTTGGAAATGATAGCCGCAGGCTGTCCCGAAAAAAAACGCGGAGAAGAACTATTTATAATCCCCGACCGCCCCTCTGCCATCAAAAAAGCATTCAACCTTGCAGGTAAAAACGATGCAGTCCTCCTTTTAGGAAAAGGCCACGAAAACTCCATCATCTTTAAAGATCGAATCATGCCCTACGATGAAGAAACAACGGCAAGAGAATTGTTAAGAGGGATGAGGGGAAAATAAATAAGCAAAAGAAAAATTAGCTTAAATCTTTACACAATCCCGTTTTTAAAGGCAAAGGCGGCAAGCTGTGTCCTATCGGAAACAAATGTTTTATCGAATATTATCGAAATATTGTTTTTTATTGTGCCTTCCGAAAGTCCCTGTTTGTAGGCAATCTGTTTATTGGAAAGCCCTTCTGCAACCAGCCTTATAATTTCTATCTCTTTTTGGCTCAAACCGAACTCGTCTTGAATTTCAGTCAAGGGCCTTATAACTCTTTCTTCCTCTTCATGATTTTCAAAAAGCATGGTTTTTGCGACTTCAGGATTTATAACGATGTTCCCTGAAATTGCAGCCTTGATTCCGTCATAGATTACGTCCGGCGAACTGTCCTTTAAAAGATAGCCCGATGCTCCGTATTGAAGGGCTTTTTGAATATATTCGGTATCGTTAAATGTTGTGAGAATCAATATTTTTATATCGGGGAAACTCTTTTTAATTTTTTTTGTTGCTTCTACACCGTTACATTCCGGCATCCTTATATCCATTAGGATTAGCTCAGGATTTTTTTCTTCGCATATTTTTAGGGCATCGTTTCCGTTGCTGCCTGTTGCAATAACCTCAATATCGGGATAGGATTGAAAGATAATTTTTAGTCCTTCACAGATGAGCTTTTCATCGTCTACAATAGCTATTCTCATAGTCTTAATATAACACAAGTTTTGCAAGTGAATCAAGAACACTCCCATGGAAATCAATTTTGTAATATTTTTTTGATAAAAGATATATCCATGAGAGCTTTAAACATAATGTGTGACAAAGAAGATTTAGGTGCATTTTTTTGTTTGTATCGCGAGACCAAATTTAACGCCACTTTCCGTCCTATGTTCAAGGCTTGTTGTAGATTTTTATCTAAAAGCCGACAAAAGTCTTCTCTAAAATGAACATCTAATAACCAATGCATGGTTTCTACAACCCATTCTTTTCTTGCTATATCCAATAGCTGTTGAGCTGTAAGTTTTCTGCTCGAAATATAATAATGCCATTCATCACTCTTTCCTTTCTTACTCTTAAACTCTGAATGAATAGCTCCAATACAGCTTAACCCCTCCCATTCATCCGTATTATCCATCCAACCTAAATTAGTTGTGCAGAAGGCTGTTCGCTTTTCAACTCTTTCACGATTTTTTTCACTTTTACAAGCCGTGTCCATTTGTTTTCTTAGAATTTCATCTTGAACATATTCTTCAATATCCGCTTTTAATAAAGGCTGGTTCCCTTTTACCGACAATAAATAGTCCCCTTTTCCTTCTTTTATGATTTTTGCCGTTTCTTTTTGACAATTTAAGGCATCTGCAACGATTATATGCCCTTTTATATTAAGAGTTTTTATAAGAGATTGAACCGTAGGTATCTCATTTGTCTTTCCTTTAACACACTTTTGTGCCAATGTTATACCAAATTCTGCAACTTGTGCAGAGACTATGTGCAGCGGACTTTCATAGCTGCTCATTTTATCTGTTGAACGGATAGTTTTTCCGTCTATCGCTATTGTAAGAGGCTTTTCTGTACCGTATTCTTTGATAAGAGCTTCAGCCATATTCATAAAACATTCGTTTAATGAGTCTATGTTTATCAATTTAAGTAGACAGGTTAGCCAATAATAGCAAGGTATCTTTTATGCCGAATCTTTATTGAGCCTATCTTTATAATGTCGGCAGTTGCCCATTCGTGTATTTCTCTAATGTTTTACGCCGCAAAGAAGTCCAAGTAGTAATATTTTTAAAGCTTCATTTACGCTGTAAAAATATCCGTCGTAATTGCTTATTATTTTGATGTCGTTAAAGTAATCAAATATATTTTCTATTTCCATACCTACATTATCGGCAGTTTTTAGTAAAATTGATTTCCGTGGAACACTCCTTTTCAAAAGCTCTTTACAGACTTCACTTTTTTAATTAAAATTAAAGAATATTTATTTTAACATTTTAAGAGGTATTATATTTTATGCAAAATTTATTGGATAATGTTCAAAAATGGCTTTCGGAAGATTCAGTGAGAGGCGATATTTTTTGGCTGTTTGCCGTTTTGGCTGTTTCTTTTATTCTTCATAAAGTGTTAAAGAAAATACTGTCGGGAACGGTAAAAAAAATACTGTCCCGCATTACAGCCAAAACAAAAAGCAAACTGGATGATTATATTTTTGATAAAATTCATGTAGAACGCATTTCGCTTATTATATATATTTTTGCTTTTAATTTTTTGTCGCTAAAATTAAGTTTCGGAGCGGGGCTTATGCAAAAACTTGCAAGCCTTATTTCGATATGGATAATAATAAGACTTTTGCACGGCCTCTTAGACGGACTTACAGCCTATACCGAAAATGAACCCCGATTTGCGGGAAAGCCATACCGCAGTTATATTCAGGTTTTTATCTTAATTGTTTATATTGCAGGCTTTATCATCGCTGCAGGAACAATCAGCGGAAAGTCCCCATGGTCTCTTTTAAGCGGAATAGGAGCTATGACGGCTGTTCTTCTTTTGGTCTTCCGCGAGACGATTCTTTCTTTTGTGGCAAGCCTCCAGATTTCTTCCTACGATTTGGTTAGAAGAGGCGATTGGATTTCGGTTCCTAAATATGATGCCGACGGAGATGTTACCGAGGTTGCCTTACATACGATAAAAATTCAAAACTGGGATAAGACTATTTCCGTTTTACCGACAAGCGACCTGATGCAAAGCGGTTTTAAAAACTGGCGCGGAATGCAGGAAACGGGCGGAAGGCGTATCAAGCGTTCAATCTTTTTGGATGTTTCTTCCGTAAAATTTATGGATGAAGAGCTGAGGCGAAGAGTAGGGAAGATAGACCTTTTAAAATCCTACTTTGCCGAAGTTGAAAGCTCGGATATAAGTGCCCAATACGGCAGCGATACGGAGCATCCCTTAAACGATAGAAGGCTTACCAATATCGGCACATTTAGAATGTATGTTACGCGCTATCTTCAAAGCCTTGATACTTTAAGAAAGGATTTGACCTTTTTGGTGCGGCAGCTTGAGCCGGGAGCTACAGGCGTTCCCTTGGAGATTTATGTTTTTACTGCAACCACCGACTGGGGAGAGTACGAAAAAATTCAAGCCGATATTTTTGACCATCTTTTTGCGTCTGTTCACGAATTCGACCTTAGAATCTTCCAATATCCTGTAGGCGGTTTTTTGGCAAACAAGTAACAGAGCAAATAAACTAAAGTCTCTATTGAATATTCGGCTTCCATTTTATATAATTGAGTATGCTTAAAAATAAACGGAAGGGCTTAAAATTATATAAATTCCTTAAATATGTGCTTTTTGCAATAATCCTTATTATAATTGCAGGTTCCATTTTTTCTCTTTTTAAGAAAAAAAATACCGATGAGGCTTTAAGACCTGAAAGTCCTTCGGAGATACGCGGAAAAAAGGCTCTTTATTCCGATTTAGGAAAGCTTAGAATTTCTACAGCCGATACCACCCCCGGAACCCTTGTCGTTTTTCCCGTTTTGGAGTATAATTCCGAGGATAAGGCCTTTGAAGAGGAACTTGTTCAAAAGAAGGAAGATATAAGGAAGAGTATAATTGACTGGTTTTCGAAAAAAACCGTATATGAGCTTTATACCATGCCTGAAAACGAGGTTAAAAAAGAAGTATTGGCCGAGATAAATTCTATTCTAAATTTATCGCGTATAAAACGCCTATATTTTAAAGATTTCGTTATTTTGGAATAAGGTTCCTAAAATCATATTTTGGAGGAATTGAAATGAACGGACAACCCGTTGCGGCTGCGCAAATTATTATAGCTGTTGTTCCTATAGTCGGTATTGTTATGGCCGGCGTTTTAATTTTTTTCTACTTATTTTGGCGTAACAAGCAGATAATCTGTCAAATTCAAACTAAAACATATATTCCGATAAAATTTAATTTGTCGGGTTTTTGCCTTATTTCGGGTATTCTTTTGCTGATGATAGGGGGCGTATTGACCGTTCTATTTTCGGTAATAGACGGACTGAGCTATGTACTTTTAGGCGGTCTTGTACCCTTAAGCTGCGGTATAGGCCTTTTGCTCTACTATTTTATTTCATCTAATGGCAGAAAAAGGGAAACTGAAAGATGATTAAATTTTCCAATTTACTCAGAAAAGAATCTCCTGAAGCCGTGCAAGACCGCCTCTTATGTAAGGCCGTCCTTGCAGGAAATACCGAGACCTTCAGCCTCATTGCTGCAAAGTATCAAAAGCGTATCTATTCTTTGGGGATGAGCTTTTTTAAAAACCATGATGACTCTGAAGATTTTGTACAGGATATAATGCTTAAAACTTTTTCGGCTCTGCCTAAATTCCGCGGAGAGTCTTCTTTTTCTACATGGCTTATGAGGATTGCCTATAATTCGGCTATCAACTCTGTTAAGCGTAAAAGAGAATTCGTTTCTGCCTTTGACGATTTTGAAATAAAAACAAACGATTTAACTCCCGAAGAAAAGCAGATCCAAAATTGTGTAAAAAATGCAATCAGGCGGGCTGTAAATGACCTCCCCGAAAAATACAGAATATGTATCGACCTTTATTTCTTTTATGATATGCCCTATGCGGATATAGAATCGGTTACGGGTATACCCGTAAACACTATTAAGTCCCATATTTTCCGCTCAAAAAAAATATTAAAAACCGAACTTGAAAATCAAGGAATTTACGGACAAGAAGAAAGTCCTAAATATCCCGTTTTATTTAAATTGAATTTAGCCTATGACATGTAATGAAGCTATTAACCGTTATATGATGCTTGATAAGCATGAGGCGGTTCCTTTTGCAGTTACTTTCCATCTTTTGAGGTGTAAAAAATGCCGCAGCCTTGTCCGTGCTCTTACTCAAGCCTCGAATCTATATATCTCTTCTTTTAGGACCAAGGCAGATGAGATTCTTACCGAAAAAACTATGGTAAAGATTAATGCTGCAGTTCCGGATCTTTTAAGCCTTCAGGCAGAAAAATATCAGCTTCCTAATGTCAGCATCTTACCATGGGCTCTTGTCGGCTTATTGATGATTGTCGGCCTTGCTTATATACCGTTTACAGAAATAGGTAAATGGGCAGCAGAGAATTTTAAGCTTAGTTTTGTAGTTCCTTTTGCTCTTGTATTTGCCATATTTGTAAGCGTTTATTCAGCTGTCTTTGTTTACCGTAATCTTGACTTTTTTGTAAAAAAGCTGGATTTAAAGGATCAAAAATAGAAAATATGTAAATATTTCTAGAATATCTTATAAGAGCTTTAGGTTAATTCCATACGGCGACAGGATTTATCGTAGCTCCGTTTTTGTAAACCGTAAAATGAACATGGGGGCCGGTACTTCTTCCTGTTGTGCCTACGGTTCCTATCTTGCTTTGTGAAGTAACATACTTTCCGCGAGAGGTTATAATCGTATGCATGTGTCCGTAAAGGGTTTGATAGCCTGAGTGATGCCTTATTATTACATAGTTACCGTATACATTACTGTAGCCTGTTGCAGCCACGGTTCCCGGAAGGGCTGCATAGATGGGGGCTCCATGATATGTTGCAAGGTCTATACCGTTATGAAAGCTCCTGTTTCCTGTAAAAGGGTCCCGTCTCCAGCCGTATCTGGATGTTACCCTGTATCCTCCATGTATGGGAGACTTAAAAAGGTCTCCATTTATTTCTTGAAGGGTTACCCAGTCCAGTTTTGCATCAGGCAAGAATATTACTGAACCTGCTTTTAGTATGTTGTTATCCGAAATGTTATTGACCAGAGCTAATTTTTCAAGTGAAATTTTATAGGTGTCGGCCAATTTTTCAGGCGTATCGCCTTTTTTCGGAGTATAAACAATTCCGTCCATTGAGGGTATTTTCAACAGCTGTCCTATTTGAAGAGTTCTTGTGTTTCTAAGTTTGTTTAAGCTTATAATTGCATCCTGACTTACCCCATATCGGGAGGCTATCTCGCCTACCATGTCGCCTTTTTTTACCGAATATACTATGTAGTCCAAGGGGGGGAGCTTTATTTCCGAAATTTCCTTATCAGGTCTAAAAGTCGGCAATCTTGTATCTCCTCCGCCCATTCCCCCATCTAATGAGTTTTGAGATAGATTAATAGAATCAAAGCCATCTAAGGCAAAATAGACTGTACCTAGTACAAGGAGAAAACCGATTATACCTGCAAACAAATAATGAGTTTTTTTCATTTAAACCTGCACAACTTTTTATATTTAATTATCGGCAAAAAAACATATTTTCTTCACGCTTTCAGCGTTAAAATTATACTAAAAAAGACAAAAAAATGCAACGGATCAAATCGCCTCTTTTTTATTAATATTCCCCATGCAACCTTAACTCCCTTAAACTGTCTAAATAATAATTATGAAAGAAGAAAAAATTAAACGCCGATATTCTATAGGTGAAGAAATTGCAAATGCCGTAACTCACGGAATAGGGGTAGGTCTTTCGATTGCGGCCCTCGTGCTTTTAATTATAAGGGCTGCCCGTTATGCTCCGCCTGATTTAAAGGCCGGTTATGTAGTAGGCTTTACCATTTTCGGAGCCTCCTTGATAATCCTCTATCTTTTTTCAACCCTATACCATGCTCTTCCGCTAAAAGCAAAAAAAGTATTCGGCATATTCGACCACTGCTCAATCTACATACTGATAGCCGGAACCTACACTGCCTACTGTCTTTCTGCCCTCAACGGAGCTGTCGGCTGGACAATCTTCGGCATTATCTGGGGAATGGCTGTCCTAGGCATAGTTTTATACTCGATATTAGGAAGCAGGGTAAGGGTTCTATCGGTTATTACCTATATCCCTATGGGTTGGCTCATCATTTTTGCCGCAAGGCCTTTAAAAGAACAGCTGCCGCTTTTAAGTTTTAAGTTTTTAATTGTAGGCGGAATTATTTATACTGCCGGTTGTATTTTTTATGCAATGAAGAAAGTAAAATGGGCACACAGCATCTGGCACCTCTTTGTTATAGGCGGAAGCATAATGCACTTTTTTTCGCTTTATTACAGTTTGTAAAAAGAAAAGAAGATTTTAATCTGAAAGATTTTAAGCCTATACAGTTTCGCTTAACCACTCGCTCACAGTATTTTCTTCCGCATTAAAGCTGACGCCGATAAGCACTATCTTTTTGTTGTCCGCCTTGTACCTTTCGGCATAGTTTTTTTCTTTGATTTGTTTTAAGGCATCTTCCGCACTTTCCTTTAGCTTAAACTCAAAGATGTAAATTGCCTTTTCGGTTTTTACAAGGCAGTCGGTTCTTCCTGCAGAGGAGGGCGTTTCCACTTCGACAAACTGTCCCATAAGGGCAAAAACCAAGTAAATACAAACTTGAAAATTATGCTCCCTCAATGCAATGCTTTTATCGGTATCTTTTTTTACAGTATCGTAGGGGAGGCTCGCCATTATCGACTTTAATCTTTGCATAAACTCATCTATTTTTCCCGCTCTTAAATCCTTTGTAAACTGAACCACATTAAAAGAGGTATTGGTAAAGCTTATATTTGAATATTCGGGTAAAAGATTATATAAAAAGCCGTAACGAACTTCCTCATTCGGAAAGCCAAGCCTATACATCTTATATTCTTTATCATAGCCTTTTATCGTTAGGTAGCCCGATTGAAACAGTACGGGTATAATTGAGTCCACACCGGCCCTGTAATCGGATAAAAATGCTGAACTCATCTCCACATTTCCGTCCAAGTGGGGAATGTTGTAGTTCTCCCTTTTTAATTCGTTTACCAAAAAGGTCGGAGTACCTGTTGCAAACCAATAGTCTTCAAATCGTTTTGAAAAAAAGACATTGAGCAGACTGAATGGGTTGTACATTGTTTCCGTTTCGTAAGAAAAACAATAACCGTCATATCTTTTCTTTAAGGCCGAAATACAATCCTCATAGTTGAGCTCGTTTTTTTCGGCTAGGGTTTCTATTTCGGGGCGGAAGGTTTTTACTAATTCTTCTTGACTTATTCCGCAAATAGCTGAAAACTCAGGGTTTAGACTTATATCGTTTAGATTGTTTAAATCGCTGAAAATACTTACCTTGCTGAATTTTGTAACTCCCGTTAAAAAGGCAAATCGGATATACTCATCATTGCTTTTTAATACGGAGTAAAAAGCCTTTAAGACAGCCTTGTACTCTGTGTTTAATTCTTCATTTACTCCCATTGTTTGAAGAAGAGGCTTATCGTATTCGTCAATTAGTATAACTACCTGCTTGCCGGTTTTTTCGTAGGCAGTTCTTATAGTTCTTTCAAATCTTGAACCTAAACTGTCTATGCTGTCGGGGGTAATTTCATATTGTGTTTCTATATTTTTGAGTAAAAATCCTAATCTTTCATTGAGGGCATCTGCATCGGCATACCTACCTACATTAAAATCAAAATATAATATCGGATATTTCTGCCATATTTCTCGATTTTCTTTTTCGGCTTCTTCCAGTTTTTCGATTGCCAGGCCTTTAAATAATTCTTTTTGACCTAAAAAATAGGCTTCTAATGTTGAAAGAAAAAGGCTTTTACCGAAGCGGCGGGGGCGGCTTAAAAAGTAAACCTTACTTGCACTAGCAAGACGGAAAACATATTCCGTTTTATCAACATAGAGGAATTCTTTTTCTCGCAAATCTTTAAAACTTTGTACGCCTATAGGCAGTTTTCTACTAAAATCCATCATAGTTATTAGTTTATCATAAGGATTGGGGCTTGTCAATTAAGGAATTTCCCATCGAATGGGAAACTAAAGGTTTTTTTTGCAGCGGCATAATTCGGCTGCACAAAAGATTAAAAAGAAAAGTGGGCCCAGCTGGACTTGAACCGGCGACCCGCGGATTATGAGTCCGCTGCTCTAACCAACTGAGCTATGGGCCCTTAAAAAGAGTTTTGAGTATATCAAAAACTTAAAAACTTGTCAATCGGTTAATGAAAAATATACATCCTTGTATATTTTTCATCTTAGAGTTTTGCTTATGCAAAACTCTCGAAGTTGGAACCACCGCCATCCATGGCGGTTAATGAATATACATCCTTGTATATTTTCATTGCTTATTTGCCGGTTTTCGGTAAAAAATTTGCTTCGTTGTTTACCAAATTGGGAGATGGGGTGGGGCCGAATTCGCTGACTCCGTATTTATCGAATTTTTCTGCCGGTTCTTTTAAAGGTGCCGAAAAGCCCAAGTCTATGTCAGAAAAAGAAGCACTCATCGAGATGAATTTTTTAGGTTTGGACGGCGAAAGGGCTAAAATTTTATCGGTATAAGCTTCCCCATCATATAAGAATTTTTCACATTTTTGTTTTGTTACAAAAAGGTTGCAATCCGCCTTTTCTTCGGCTATTTGAATCTTTGCCGTTGAGGTGTTTAAGCAAAAATCGGCCGCAGTTACAATGCCGTTATTAAAGGTAAGGCTGCCGTTTGAAAGTGCAATCAGGCTGTTTTTTAAACGGGAGCCTGTAATTTCAGCCCGATTAAAATTCCCCGAAACCGAAAAATGAACGGCCTTTATGCCTTCAATTTTTATGGAAGAATGACTTGCAAGAATTCTGCATGATTCAAGTAAAAAATCTTTTGGAACATAGATAAAAAGTTTTCCGCTTGCCGGTTTTATCTCGGTAAACCTTAACTTCTTTTTATGTTCAACTATCGAAAGTTTTGTGCCCGCGCTGAGCTCCGCTTTATAGGCTATCGTGTCCCCGTCATAGGCACTTATAAAAATATCGACTTCCGACACGGCGGCTTCTATGTTTACAACCCTCTTTTGAACCCTCGTCAAAGCGTCAAAATCTTGAGCAAAGGAGTAAAATATGAAAAGAGAAAAAAAACATAAACCAAAAAGTTTAACCTTCAATTTTTGCATTTTCGTTCCAATAATAGGAATCGGGATAATTTCTTTTGCCGAAAATTGCCGTACCTACTCTTATTAGGGTTGAGCCTTCTTCGATAGCAACTTCAAGATCTCCCGTCATTCCCATAGAAACAACCTCCATCGAAACATTGGGAATGTTTTTTTCGGTTATTTCTTTTCGAATTTTTTGCAGGAGCTTAAAACAAAGTCTCACCTTATCCATATCATCGGAAAAAAGACCTATTGTCATAAGGCCTTTTATTTTTAAGCAGGGAAGTTTTGCAATTTTTTCGGTTAGAGCTAGAGCTTCTTCAGGCTTACATCCGAATTTGCTTTCTTCTTGAGAGGTGTTTACCTGAATTAAAATATCCATGGTCTTCCCCTCGGGTTCAAGTCTTTTGCTAAGCTTTTCGGCTAAGTCAAGCCTGTCGACAGACTCAATGCAGTCGGCATATTTTATTACGTCTTTTATCTTATTGGTTTGCAGATGCCCTATAAAATGGGTCTCGTGTTTTACCGATGAAAGAGGCTCATACTTTTCGCATAGCTCCTGAACCTTGTTTTCTCCTATTAAAAGTTCACCGTATTCAAAGGCCTTTAAGATTCTTTCCGGTGTAACGGTCTTTGTTGCCATAAGAAGCCTTACCTCTTTAAGATCCCTTCCGCAGGCCTTGCAAGCTTTTTCCATCCGTCTATGCACTTCTTCCAAATTTATTTTAATATCGTCCTTCATTCTTTCCTCTTAGGTTTTATCCCTTAGCTCCTACAAGATAAAGATACTGAATTGGGAGCCCATATATTTCAGCCTCTTCAAACCCTTCAATCATAGGAAAATAGGTATAGGTACGCCCGTCGATAAGTTCGATGGTAATCATAAAGCCTAACTCACTATTTAAGCTGTAGCTTGCTTTTTTTATATCCATTAAGCTATGCGGTTCAATATATTCGGAATCTTCGTTTTGACCTGCAATAAGTTCGCAAATAAATTGTTCCGTCCATCCTTGATGCATATCCATACATTGGGATGCGATATAATCAGGTTTAATATACTGCAAACAAGAAGCCGCATCATGGGCATTAAGAACTTTTACAAAACCGTTCAATAATATATTGTAAACATCTGACTCATCATCGGTTTCTTTTAGCACATAATCATTAATGCGGACAAATTTTTCATTTTTCCACTTAAAAACCATACAATCAAGCTGGTTTATCATTACCGCAAGCGAAGTATTATCCCGCAGCGGATAAAAACGTATCAAATCATTCATACCTTCAAGTGCAGGGCTTTTTTTTACCTGTTCTTTTATCGTTTTTATGCCGTAATCATTCGTTTCGGAAAATTTGCCTTTATTGTAAAGGTAAAAGACCTCGGGCCCGGCACCTCCGTAGCTTACCAAAATAAGCTTTTTACCGCCTTTTAGATTCCAATAGCACATTTCAAAACCGTACTCGCTTTTAAGGCTCAAATACCGGTTTTCCTCATCGCAGACCTCAATGTACGAATCCCTGCGTGCTGTATCCAAGTTAAAATTATCAAAAACAGGCTTTAATACCTTTTCAGGTAAAAGTTTAAAAAGCATTTTGATCGTTACTGCATCTTCTGCAAAGACTGCGGAAGCGCCTGCCGCTAAAACGGCAAAGATTAAAGTAATCGATATAATTTTCTTTTTGATATTAAACATAGGTTCCTCCACCGATGATAGCTCATTATAACATAGTTTATAGTATTTTCCAAGTAAGATTACAGTAATTTTTTCAGATATAAAAAGAAACCGCAAAGGGTAAATTTAAGAATGCATTATTAAGACAGAATCAAAAAATCTTTGCGAAGTTGAGTGTGAGCTCAACGCTTTGCGGACCCTTGAGGTTAAACAAAAAAACCCCAAAAAGTTGTAATTTATGGCGAAAAGTGCTATACTGTACGATAAATTACAAGTCTCTATTTCCCCTTAACAAAGGAGTAATCGGTAATGAAAAAACTTTTAAAGATTTTAACAATGGTTGCAGCAGTGCCGGCAGCCGTACTGTTTTTGCAGGTTGCAAACAGTTTTTAGAAGACCCTGAAGAATTTTTAAGCTATTGGGCGACGGAAGCCTTTATCGACCGGAATATCGTGATAAGTCCGGCTCCCTATTATGCGTCCGGCTCGAGCATTCCCTGTGTGCCGTCTGCAAGCGACGTAACGGTTACTATGAAAGTGCACAACCCCAAAAACTTCACGTTTATAATGCCGAATGCTCCCGGAGCACCTTCTGATATTGTAAGGTTTGGGGACGGCAAGGTAAAAGGATCGAGCAGTGCTAAGCCCGTATACGGCACCGATTATATGCTTGAGCCGATTTCGGACGGTAAAGCTCTCAAATTGACGTATACCAACGCCTTTTTAAAGGCAAATGAATGGAGTAGCGCAAACATAGGATCCACGATTACGTTGTACAGTATTGATGGCAGAAAATTCAATCATACTTATTCATTCGATTTGGAAGCGAACACGCCGCCGCCTGAAATCGGCGATATAACTATAGCACAAACGAACAACGACAGATATTATGTTTTGTGCTTTAAGGTAGACGATTCGGCTATGAATAAAAGCATCCCAGGCGGAAAGCTGCACAAAGATTTAGGCCTTGTCATTACTAAAGAGGGCGGAGAAACAAAGAAAATACCGCTTCCCATAGGAAGTTCCGGATTTGCTGTAGACCCGGCAAACGGCCTTTTGTCGTCAGCTTCGCAGATTATTGCCCCTGTCCCTTCAGGAACATGGAAGGTCTATTTTAAAACCGATACGGAGCTTACGGCGAGCACGCTCCCCCAAAAATACACAGTCCGGCTGACCGATAAAAAAGGCCTTTCTTCGGAACCAAAAGAAGCGAAGACCTTAGGCTCTATCCCCGATATAAGCGTTGCTGATACAGCATGGAAAAATTTAAAACAAGCCGTAGAAAATGCCTCTGAAAACGGCGTTATAACCGTCATGGGTAATGTTAAAGCAACAAGCGCTCCCGGCAACTCAGGTCAAATAGAAATCAGCAAAGACCTCACCATAAGGGGAAAAAAAGAAGATGGCTCAGACACTCTTGACGCAAACAGCGATGCAGGTGGGAAAGCTGCGCACCGTATTTTCAAAATAACCGGAGCCGCACGGGTGCAGATGGAAAACCTTACACTGATAAACGGCAAAGAAACCTCAGCTTCATATACACTCGGTTCAGGCGGCGGCGGTATTTTAATGGACGGAACAGCGCATCTAAAGCTTACCGGCGTAACGATACGAGACTGTACCAGCAAGGCGCCCGGCGGCGGGGTACGAATGGATCATGCTCTTCCAGGCGGCGGAAAACTTACGATGAAAAATGTCAAAGTTATACACAATACAGTTAAGAATGATGACGGAAGTGGTGAATCTAGCGGCGGCGGTATAAGTTTGCCAAATCATGCTTATGAAGTTGTTATCGATAACTCCGAAATTTCCTATAACACGGTCGATGTAAGCGCAAAGACAACGCATGGCTATATAACCGTTAAAGCCTGTGGTTTATACGCTGGTAATAAACCAAATTCCAAAACCTATATTAAAGGGCATACTGTAATAGAGGGTAACGGCTATGTTAAGCATGTATCCAAGACTACAAATGTTCAAGGTATTGGTATGTGGATGCAGGGAGGTGAGGTAACAATCGGCGAAGATGACAAGAGTGACGCTGAAAGCCCCCTTATACAAAACCATCAGGTTGGGACTGCTGATGACGTGAAAGGTACCGCAATTTATTTGGAAGGCGGGGCAAAAGTCCATTGGAAGAGCGGGCAAATCAAAAATAACGGCGGTCCAACTAATGCTGTTTTCAAAGGCCCCAGCGCTACATTTGACAATCAAACAGCGTATACAGCGAATTAGGATACAAAGGGTAGAGGTTTGATGGATAATGGGCAGCTGGGCTATATCAAAGTTTTTTAGCTTCATAAGTTTGGCTGTTTCTGTTTTAGTTTCATAAAAAAAATTACTTTGCGAAGTTGAGCGTGAGCTCAACGCTTTGCGCTCGCTGCGGTTAAATAAAAGAATATAAACCGCAATGGTACAAAAAAAGGTTAGCCTCGAAGCTCCGCTGGCTGTACGCCTCGAAGCTCCGCTGGCTGTACTTACCCCTGACTCCTTTTGACAAAGGTTTATAATGCGGGTATAATCGCAGGGTATGAACAAGGCTATATCCGTTTTAAATAAAACCAATCCCATCTCGGCCGAGCAGGCATTGGAGCTTATTCTTGAGGCTTTAAGAGAGCTGGTCGATTATGAGCTTGCTGTTGTGATGGGCTTTGAAGATAAAAATGTTCTAAAGGTAAGAAAGGCCATAGGCCCGCTTTCTTCAAAATTATTGGACGATTTTACGATTAACTTAAACAAACGGAAAGACATTGCCCGAATTTTAGATGAAAGAAAGGCTTTTTTGTTTGATGAAAATATTCCCCATGTCGATACCTATGACGAAATAATGAAGCTGCCAGAAAATCATTCTTGTTTGGTTGCCCCTCTTTACATAGGAGATAAGGCTATCGGAATGATGACCTTGGATCACAGTATGTGTTCCCGCTTTACGCCCGAAATCGTCCGTTTTATATCTACAATTTCAAAACTTATTTCGGTTGCTATGGTCCAAACTGATGCCTCCCAATCCCTCATTCAAAGAACCGAAAGCCTCCTTCTCGAAAGGAATGTTTTGCTCACCGCTTCGACAAATGTTTTTAAGGATATGGTCGGTTCTTCCCGGGCTTGGACTACGGTTTTAGATTCGATAAAGCTTGTTGCGGCCTCTGATGTGCCGGTTTTAATTTCGGGCGAAACGGGAACGGGAAAAGAGCAGGCAGCCCGCACCATTCACAGACTTTCCAACAGGGCCGAAAAACCTTTTGTGCCCGTAAACTGTTCTGCCCTTGTGCAGAGCCTTGCCGAAAGTGAAATCTTTGGGCATGAGAAAGGTGCCTTTTCGGGGGCTGCGGCCTTGCGGAAGGGGCGGTTTGAACTTGCCGACGGCGGCACCCTCTTTTTGGACGAGGTAGGGGATTTGCCCTTTGATTTACAGCCCAAACTTTTGCGTGTTCTTCAAGACGGAAAATTCGAGCGTGTCGGCGGGGAAAAACCCGTTTCTGTGGATGTGCGCATAATAGCCGCAACCAATGTCGATTTGGCCGAGGCCGTTTCGATGGGGCGCTTCCGTGAAGACCTGCTTTACAGGCTTGACGTTTTTCCGCTAAGGCTTCCGCCTTTGAGGGAACGAGATGACGATACAGCCCTCTTAGCCGAGCATTTTATTTCGGATATACGCAAAAGGAAGGGCTTTGAAAACACAAGCCTTTCGATGGCTGCAATCGAAAAACTTATGTCTATGCCTTGGCATGGAAATGTCCGCGAGCTTAAAAACGTTGTAGAGCGGGCTGCAATTCTTTCGCAAGGCGGAGAAATTCCTGCCGAACACTTGGTGCCGGGAACAAGAGAATTCTACATTTCAAACGCTGCTAAAAAGAAGCCCCTAAAGCCTGCCGTAAATAAGGAGGCCGAAAAAGATAAGGTTTTGCCTGAAGATATTAAACCCTTTGATGAGGCCCAAACCGAGATTATTCAAAAAGCTCTTTTAGCCTCAAACGGAAAAATTTACGGCAAAGACGGAGCTGCCGCTCTTTTAAACCTAAAACCGGGAACGCTTCAAAGCAAGATGAAAAAACTGGGCATTAAGTACTAAAAAAGCCGATTAAGTTATCTTGTTAATGTACAAGGCTACTTAATCGGCTTTTAGCGAGACCGGAGGGACTCGAACCCCCTACCTACTGCTTAGAAGGCAGTTGCTCTATCCTGATGAGCTACGATCCCAAGGTTTTAAGGATCGGGATGGAGGGATTTGAACCCCCGATCTTCTGGTCCCAAACCAGACGCCTTAGCCCCTAGGCTACATCCCGATGCGAGTAAACATAATACGTAAAACAGGCATCAATGTCAAGACCTTGGGGCAAAGGTTATTTAAAATTTGACTACTAATCCCAGCTTTATATTTATAGACTTTGCCATATCAGGCAGTGAGCCGGATTTGATACTTGTTGTGGTGGTGTTGCTACCTCTTTTTGTTGATTCATTTCCTGCTACAGGTTTATAGTATAGTGCCGAAGCTCCTGCATACATTCCGAATTTTCCTGTAAACATATAAGAAGCGGTAAAATTTATTCCACCGCCTACATTGAAGTAACTTACGGTTGTTTTATCACTTGTGCGAAAAGCAGATCCGCCGAATGCAAAAGCTCCGCCCAACAAAAGCTCAAAACCTTTTCCGGGTTTAAATATATAGCCTACTCCAAGCATTGTATCGTTTACAAATATATTGTTAAATGTAAATGTAGTGTTTGCAAAGACGGCCCAGTTTTTGGGAAGAGGATAGGAAATACCTATATTGATTCCTCCCAAGTCTTGTAAGTTTATTTCATGGTGTCTAAAGCCGTCAGAACCATAACCTCTGATTGTATGTAATTGATGATTGGTATAAGCCCCTCCGGCTTCCAAATTTAAACCGACCGATTTTGCCGTCAGCATACCTGTAAAAACCGACGCAAAAACAAGACAAACAAAAAACAGTTTTTTGTTCATAAAATTCCTCCAAATGAATAAAATTGTATTATAAATACTTATATTTTATTTAAGTATCCGATAATTATCAAAAGTTGTCAAGCTGTCTATGAAATTGTTATCGCTAAATTTTAGACTTGACAGAATTCAAAATAAAAAGTACAATTTTGCTATGTTAGACTATAAATTTATTAAAGAAAATCTTGAAGCCGTAAAAGAAAATATAAAAAACCGGCACATGAATGCGGATGCCGATAAGGCAGTAGAACTATATGATAAGCGTACTGCCCTTGTTACTTCTTTGCAGAACCTGCAAAAAGATCGAAACGATAACTCCCAGTCAATGAAGCAAAAATTAAGTCCCGAAGAAAGACAAAAATTAGTCGACCAAGGAAAGGCTATGAAAGAAAAAATCGCCCAAGTAGAAGCCGATCTTGCTGAAGCCGAAAAAGCCCTGCATGAGGCCGTAAGTAAAATTCCGAATATGGCTCATCCCAAAGCCCCAGTCGGCAAAGAAGATTCGGACAATTTGGAAGTTAAACGCTGCGGAACCGTGCCCAAGTTTGACTTTGAGCCCAAGGATCATGTTCAGTTAGGCCAAGATTTGGATCTAATCGACTTCGAAGCCGGCACAAAGGTTTCAGGCGTTAAATTCTATTTTTTAAAAAACGAAGCCGTATTTTTGGAGCAAGCTCTTACGATGTACGGTCTTAACATATTGCGGAAACATGGGTTTAAGCCCTTTATCACTCCGGACGTTGCGAAAGAAGAAATCTTATACGGTATCGGCTTTAATCCCCGAGGCGAAGAATCAAACGTCTATTCTCTTGAAGGTGAGGGAACTTGTCTGGTTGCAACTGCCGAGATTACTCTGGGCGGCTATCACTCGGATGAAATTATCAAAAAAGAAAGCTTGCCGTTAAAATACTGCGGTATTTCTCATTGCTTTAGGCGTGAAGCGGGAGCCGCCGGACAGTTTTCAAAGGGCCTTTACCGGGTTCATCAGTTTTCAAAACTCGAAATGTTTGTTTATTGTACGCCGGAAGAATCCGATGCTATTCATGAGGAGCTCCGCTTAATTGAAGAAGAAATCTTCAATGGTTTGGGAATTCCATTCAGGGTTGTCGATACTTGCACAGGCGACTTAGGTGCTCCTGCCTACCGCAAATGGGACTTGGAAGCGTGGATGCCCGGAAGAAACGGAGGCGAATGGGGCGAGGTTACCTCTACTTCAAACTGTACCGATTATCAGGCACGCCGCTTAAATATACGCTACAAGGACGATGACGGTAAAAATAAATTCCTTCATACCCTAAACGGAACTGCGTTGGCAATGTCGAGGGCTATGATAGCCGTCTTGGAAAATTATCAGCAAGCCGACGGTTCCATTAAGATACCCGAAGTGCTTGTTCCCTATTGCGGGTTTGATAGAATCGGTTAAACCGATTGATAAACTTTCTGATAATTTTAGATATTAGGTTTGTATAAAAAAAGGCCGGAGCATTGTCCGGCTTTTTTTATGTTTTTGACGTAAGATCCGAAATATCTTTTTTCCATTGGTAGAGCTTATTTTTATCTTCCCATTCGATTAGTTTTATAATTTTAAAATTTTTACGAATTTTAGGGTTTTCAAAATAGGCAACGGCAAAGTTTCCGTTTCCTATGTAAATGATTTCTTCACCTTCTTTTAATTCTTCCGCTTTTTTTAAAAATCCGATAACGCAGTCAAAATGTACAGGCTGGCCGCTTTCCTTATCGGCGATGGCCGAGTTTAAATCCTGTATAATTTCTCCGCATTTTGTGCATTTGTATTCCGGATATTCTATTTTTTTTAAAGCCGGTTCTTTGTTTTGACCGTGAAAAGTTTTAGTTTTTTTTATTTGTCCGTCAAGAGACCGTTTTTGCGGACTATCACCGCCTTGTTTTTCAGTCCTTTGACTTCTCATAGGTTTAAACCTTCTTTTACTCATACTCTTATCCTCTTTTTGTAATTCGTATTTTCATAATTGAGCCCGCCGTTTAGGACTCTTTCCGTTATGATTGAAGCCAGTCTATAAATAGCTGCATTTATGTACTCGGGGTCTTCAAGTTTTAATTCCATTGCATGAATTTCCTCATTTGTTAATACGGCATTATGGGTAGAGGCATTTTTTTTATGTGGAAATAAATTCGCACTAGTCATAGCAATCTCCAAAGGCGTCTTTTAAATGTAGTATCTCAAGCGGCTGTTCCAAAAAAGGGTTTGATCGTAATACGACCACATCAAATCTTATATACATCTTATTATATTTTCGATTGTTTGCAAGAAAATGTTTAGCGGTTTTTATAATCCTGTCTTGTTTTTTTTTGTTGATAATGAGATCTAAATCGGATAGTTCCGTTTTTAATAAGGTTTTTACTTCTACAAAAACCAAAACCCCGCCGGATGAGGTTTGCTCCGTTTTATCTAAAGCAATTATATCTATCTCACCTGTGCGGGTTCTCCAATTTTTTTCTAAGATAAGATAGCCTTTATTTATAAGCCAATCGGCTATTTGTCTTTCTCCTTTTGAGCCGAGAGAATCCATTATTTGTTTCTATAAGCCCTTGGATCTATAGCCCGAACTATAAAAAGGTTTTTATTTTTCTTTAAATCAATCGGTTCGGAATCTTCATTTAAAACTTCTCCCGTTGCATCGATTAGTACCCGTATAAATGGGCGCATGGGTGCTTCAGGCGAGCTTTTTACTACTCTGGCAAGCGAAGCATCGTTCATTAAAACGATGGAGCCTATGGGGTAGATGCCTATGCTTCTTATCATAACTTTTATTATTTCAGGATCGAAAATTCGGGCATTATCGGCTAAAAGATTTTTCATGGCTTGATAGCCAAGCATCAGATCCCTATATGGTTTGGGGGTTATCATTGCAACAAAAGCATCTGCAACCGTTATGATTCGTGCTCCTATATCGATATCCTTTCCTGAAAGACCGTTAGGATAGCCCTTTCCATCCCATCTTTCGTGGTGCTGCATAATGCTCAAGGCAATTTCCCGCGTGTACATGAGTTCACTCATAGCTGTCTTGTAGGCATAGGCTGTATGGGCAGCAACCGCTTGTTTTTCAACATCAGTTAAAGCCTCTTTTTTGTTTAATATCTTTTGAGGTATTTTCATCATCCCTATATCATGCAGCAAGGCAGCTATAGTTATTTCGTTTATTCTGTTTTTCGGCAATTCCAAGGCTTCGCATAGAATTATGGTTAAGATGGCCGTATTTACGGCGGATCGGGCTAGGCTGTCTTCTTCAAGCTCGGTTCCCAATATAAAGCCCACACAAAGAGGCGGATTTTTTCTTACGAGCTCTATCAACTCTGTTGCATGATAGCTTACCGGAGTATTATCTACGGGGCGTCTTGCTTTAAAATTTTCAAATATTTTTTCAAGGCTTTTTATAATTTCCAAATATTCCGTATGGAGCTGCATGGAGCGGGAATCCTGTGTAAGTTTTAAAATGCAGTCGGCGGAAATTTCTTCAATTTCGGATCTTTTAATTTTAGTTCCGCTGATGGGATAATCTTCTTGAGCTTCCTCTATTTCCTCCGGATCTTCAAGAGCTTCAACCTCATCTAGTTCATCAAGCTCTGCTATTTCATCATCTAAGGTCTCACCTTCCGGTACAGGATCTCCGGCTGTAACAACATATTGAATCTTCCATCTTTTTAAGGTGTTTAACTCATCGTCGCTTAAAGGTGTGCCTCTAAGAAGAAGCATGTTGCGTCCATCGTCAAAGAATACGGGAGCTGAAAAGCGTACCCCTATTTTAAGATCCGTTGTTTTAATTTTTTTTAACATTTTAAATCCCCTTTTTTAACATAAATACAATTATTTTTTTAACAAAAAAGAAAAAATAGCAGCTACAGCTTTGTAGGTATATTCGGGAATACAGGCCCCGATTTCTTGGTGAACAAGAATATTTGCCAAGGTTTCATCTTCCACAATTTTAACTCCATTACGTTCTGCTGTTTCTCTTATTTTTTTTGCTGTAATACCCTTTCCCGCTGCTGTAATTATTGGCGCTTTTGATTGTAAAGTATAGGAAAGAGCAACGGCACAATCGAGTCCTTTTTTATGCATAGCTCCATTATATCACAAATATAAAAAAAAACAAGCAAACAAATAAATTTTCAATTTTTTTTCTATGTAACTTGACTTAAAAGTTATTGTTTTAGTATCATAATTATGTAGTGAGGTTAGATATATGCGTAAATTAAAAAATCCGCTTTCAGCGATGGCCGGAATTTTATTGATTATGCTTGTTTCGGTTGTTTTTCTTTCAGCCCGATGTTCAAGTAATCCCGAAAATGCTTCTACAGTGTATGCAGATCCGGGTTTAAAGACTGAGCTGAGTAAAGAGTCTGTTTCGGCTCTTGAGGCCCTTCAAAAAGCAAATCGAGAGCTTACTTCCATGATTTTACCCTCGGTAGTTACCCTTGATGTTGTAGAAACAAGAAAGGTTCAAAACAATATAGACGGCTTTCCTTGGTTTTTCTTTAACCGCCCTCAGGATCAAAAAGACGGGCAAGGCGAAAGAGAATATGAAGCCGAAGGCATGGGCTCAGGCGTTATCGTTAGAAAGACGGGAAAAACCTATTATGCTTTAACAAATCAGCATGTTACAGGCAATGCCAAGACAATTTCCGTTATGCTTTATAACGGGGATAAGGTTCAAGGTAAATTGGTCGGCTCGGATCAGAGGAAGGATGTTGCCCTTGTTTCTTTCGATTATGATAAGGATTTGAGGGTTGCCGTATTGGGAGACTCAAACACCGTACAGGTGGGAGATCTTACCTATGCAATCGGTGCTCCTATGGGCTATGTGTCTACAGTTACAAGCGGAATTGTAAGTGCAGTAGGCCGTTCAGGCGGACCTAACAGAAATAATATAAACGATTTTATCCAAACCGATGCAGCTATAAATCAAGGTAATTCGGGCGGCCCCTTGGTCAATATCTATGGTGAGGTTATAGGCATAAATAACTGGATTGTTTCATCAAGCGGCGGTTCTCAAGGTCTTGCCTTTTCGATTCCTATAAACAATCTTAAAAAGGCTATCGATGATTTTATCACTTCGGGTGAAATCAAATACGGCTGGCTCGGTGTTCAGCTTCTTGAAATAAACGATAAGTTTAGAGAAAACTTAAACTTAAAGGATATTGAAGGAGCCTTTGCAGGACAGGTATTTTTAGGCTCTCCTGCGGATAAGGGCGGTATAAAACCCGGTGATTATATTACCGAGGTAAATTCTACAAAGGTTAAAAATGTTGACGATATCCTGCGTATTATCGCCGACTTAAAGCCTGGAGAGTCTTCATCTTTTAAGGTTTTACGAAGAGGAAAAGAAATTTCTGCAACCGTAAAAATCGAAGAAAGAGATGAAAAAAACGTAGCCGATTCTTCAAAACTTTGGCCCGGCTTTGTTCCGTCTCCTTTAACTGATGAAATTATAAAGCAGTTAGAGCTTAAAAAAGGTCAAAATGGTGTTTTGGTAACAAGTTTACAGTCTAAGAGCCCTGCTGCCGTTATGAGCTTACAGCCCGGCGATCTTATAGTGAAGGTCAACGGAAAAGATGTAAAAGATGTGTTGAGCTTTTATGATGAGCTTTCAAACGCAAAGGGCGAAATATGGTTTGACTTTATAAGAGAGGGGCATAATTTGGTTACCCCAAAGATTAAAAGATAAAATCTTCAAATAATTTTACCTCCTTATTTGGGCTAAGGCGGCAGCTTAAAACAGCTGCTGTTTTAGCCCTCTTTTTATCTTAGGAGCTTGATTTAAACCTCTTTTTAATTTATCAACCGCAGAAAATATCAATTTTCGAGGATTGATGAATTCCCACTCTTTTGTAAGCGAAGCTGAAAAAGAGCATATAATACGCGATGTTTGCCGAAAGGCAAACTCGTAGTTTAAATTAAGCGACGCTATTTTAGGAGCTTGATTTAAACCTCTTTTTTTCCAAAAAGATATTAAAAATCAATATTAAAAACATCATAAGCGGGAACCAATCCTTATATGAGGCATAAAATGTTTTTGTGTGTTTATAAATGGGGACTTCCGTACAAAGGGATCCGGCTTCAAATAATGGAAGATCTGCAATAATATTTCCCTTAGGGTCTATAACAGCAGAATAACCTGAGTTTGTTGAACGTACCAAGGTTGTTCTAAGCTCTATGGCTCTAAAATGGGCTACTACAAAGTGCTGGTATTCGGCACTCTTTGTTTTAGACCATGAGTCATTTGTTATATTAATCAGTACTTCACTTCCTTCATTATGGAGGTTGACACATACGGCAGGAAAGGCGTCTTCAAAGCATATTGGAACCGTAAAATTGATAGTCTTTCCTTCCGAGTTGGTTACGGTAAATACATTATATTCTTTCCCAGGAGTCCAACCGGAAGAAAAGCCTACGAGCTTATCAAAAAATTTTGCTACGATAGGATTATCGCTAAAAGGCATGTACTCGGCAAAGGCAACAAGCTGTATTTTAGAATAAATTCCTAAGATTTCTCCTTTAGGAGATAAAAGATAGGCTGCGTTATATTGCTTTTTTTCGTCTATATGCGGGGAGCCGACTATGATAGGAGTATCCGTATCGGCTAAGAATCGGGAAAATGGGTTATCATAAGGAATAAATTCATAAAAATCCTCATTGCCCTTGTAAGGAATTATAAGGGATGACTCGCTCCAAACTATAAGATCCGGTTTTGTGTTTGCAGAAAATATTGCCTTACGGCTTAATGTTTGAGAGGTCTTTATATTCTCTTCAAATTGAGAGTTATCCCATGGGTCGGTGTTTTGCTGGATTATCACGGTGTTTAAAAATGTTTTAGGAGCTATTTTTGTATTTAAAATCTTTATTCCATATAGATTTATTATTAAGGTCATAAGGCCTGTGAAGATAATAAGCTTTTTAATTTCTTTTAAACTTGTAAAAAATGCTTTTGAGTTTACCGAAATGGCATGGGCCTGTAAAATTTCACCTAGGCATGCTGCAATAAAAGGGACAACAAAAGATAAGCCCCACACACCGGTTGTGTCTACAAATTGAATAAAAGCTTTTAAATTAAAGCAGATCATAGGGGCAGTTCCCCAAGGGTAGGCTAAAAAACCTGTAGATTTTGAGAATTCCCAAAGCATCCAAATAGAGGCAAAATAGAAAGGTCTTAAACTTTTGTCTTTTTGAAGACCGTGATAAAGTAAAAAACCGAAAGGCATTGCCATAAAAAAATATGCAAGGGTGCTGGCTCCAAGCGTAAATATAGCAAAGTCTTCAAAAAAGGCAAGCCAAAAGCTTGACATCAAATGAACAAAAGAAACAAAAAAACCGTACAAAAATGCAGCTCTTTTATGTGAGCCGCAGTTAAGAAGTGCATAGTATACTAAAACTAATCCTGAAAAACCTGCAAGGGCAGAGCCGAAATTTAAAATTTCGTTGGGGATTCCGAGAGAAAATAGAGCAGAGGACATAAAAATAGTTAAAAAAGATAAAAAAAATCGCATATTTACACATCTATTTAATCATTTTTATTGAAAAATTTCAATATAACGAGTATTATATATTTATGCAAAAAATAGTTACATTTCATATTGACGAATATGGGGACGACCCTGAAGTATGTGCTGCCTCTCCCGGCCGATTTCATCTTCTGGGGGAGCATACATGGTTTGCTCAAGGGAATACCCTATCGATGAGTATAAATCATTATTTGTATGCTTGTGCTTCTAGGAGAAATGACAATAACTTTAGGTTGTTTTCTATATCCCTTAACGAGCGGAAAAAAATATCTTCTTCAGGTTTAAGGTATAAGCGTGAAGATAGATGGGCTAATTCGGTCAAGGCCGTTATTTCAGCCTTTAATGATTTCGGTTATCGTATTTCGGGTTTAAATTTTACAATCTTATCCGAAATACCTGCCGATGCAGGATTAGGTACTCCAAATGCCCTTAAAACGGCAACGGCCCTTATATTGAGGAAGATGTTTGCTCCAAAACTTGCAAAAAGCGACTTGGTTGATATCCTTGAGCATGCAAATATCCAGCACTTAAACACCTATGCCCACCGAGCCGATATTCTGTGTGCCCTTTTTGCAAAATCAAATCACTGTGTGCGTACCGACCATCGAAAAAAAACAGCGGATATTTATCCTTTTCCTATGGACGGTCATTCAATTATATTAACGGATTCGCGTGTTCCCCGTATAATTGCTCGAGAAGAGTTGACGGCCCGTCTGGATGAATGTATAGAAGCTTATGAATTGGTAAAAAAACAGCCGGATATGCCGAAAAATATGATGCATTTGACCGAAAAAATGCTTGAAGAGATCGATATCCCCGAATCTGTCCGCAGAAGGGTAACTTATATTATAAGAGAGTCTTTGAGTGTAGATGAGGCTGTGGATGCCTTAAAGCGTAAAGACAATATAATGCTTTCACGCATTTTAAACCGCTCTCATGACGGGCTTAGAGACCGATTTGAAATTTCATGTCCTGAGTTGGACTGGCTTGTAAAGCGTTCTCTGGAATTTATAGAGCCTTCAGTATCTAATTTGGTTTGTTCCCGTATGAC
Organism: Treponema denticola; assembly: GCF_024400535.1. NCBI lineage: Bacteria > Pseudomonadati > Spirochaetota > Spirochaetia > Treponematales > Treponemataceae > Treponema > Treponema denticola. Next base: position 2,490,487 of record NZ_CP038800.1, on the reverse strand, counting down.
GGGAAAGGGCTTCGGCGGATGTACTTATACAATTTTGCGGGATCAAGATGCAAAAGCCTATATTGAAAAAGTCGGCGATTATGAAAGAATCTTTGGGTTTAAGCCTTTGATATACAGGGCAAAACCGGCGGGCTGTGCAAGAATTTTTTAAGCATTATTTTGCTATTGAGTAAAAGTTTTTTTTTCTGTATAATCTTGACAAAAGGGGAGGGGTCTATGTATTCCGAATTAAAAGAAGGTATTCGTTTATATAACCAAAAAAATTATCAAGAAGCCCTGGTTTTCTTTTTAAGCCTTAGTACTGAAGATGCTCTTATGCAAATCGAAATAAATTATTATATAGGCTTAGTTTATTCACGCTTATCTGAATATGAACAAGCTCTCGAGTATCTGGAACAAGTTGTTACTTCCAGCAAAGATATTGCAAAGGTTTATCAATGCAGATTAATTTTAGCCTTTATTTATGCAAATACGGGCCGAACCCGTCTTGCCGAATTTGAACTTTCAAAATTAATTGAAGCCGGTTATGAATCGGTTCAAGTCTTTTCTTCATTAGCCTATGTTTCCTATGAACATCAAGATACGGAAAAAGCAATAGATTATTACGAAAAGGCCTTAAAGACCGATCCTGAAAACAGTACGGCTTTAAACGGTCTCGCCTATATTTTAGCTGAAAACGGATTGGACTTATCCCGCTCCTTAGTTCTTTGCAAAAAAGCAATTGACAAGCAGCCTGAAAATCCTGCTTATATGGACTCTATGGCCCTTATCTATCATAAAATGAATTTGCCTTCCGATGCAAGCTTATATATTACTAGAGCAAAAGAAAAATTACCCGATAATAAAATTATAGTAAAACATTTTGAAATGATAACTTCCGATGCTCAGGAGGCTTAACCATGAAATTATATATAAAATTGCGCACTGTATTTATTATAAGTCTTATTTTTATTTCTTTTTCTTTATTTTCTCAAGACAGAAATTTTACGGATAAGCCCTCTTCTTCCGATAAACGCGTTGCTTCGGAAGAATTTAGGCGGGGTGTTCAAGCCTATTATCGGGGCACTTTTAATGAAGCCATTTTGCTCTTTGAAAAAGCTCTTTCCCGACTGCCGGAAGAACCCTTAATTTTAGATTGGCTTGGAAAAGCCTATTACAGCTCAGGCGTCGAAGGCTCGGCTTTGACTCAATGGGAATTTGCAGAAGCCTCAGGATATGGAGGAATGCTTTTAAAAAACAAGATTGAAGTTTTAAAAGAAAACAGAAGTTTAACTCCCTATGCTTCCGACAACATAAAATATGTAGAAAACTCGTCCTTTAATTCAAAGAATGGAAATGTTGAATTGTTTCGACAGCCTTTTTCAATAGCTGCGGTTTCGGACGGTTCTTTTTGGATGACAGCTTACGGCTCAAATGAGCTTTTACATTTTAATGTAAACGGTATTATATTGGATAGAACAAAGGGGCCTATTCAAGGATTTGATAGACCTTTTGATGTCATAGAGCTATCGGATGGAAATCTTCTGGTTTCGGAGTTTGCTGTTGATAGGCTTTCTATTTTAGATAAAAACGGTTCTTTTATAAAATCTTTCGGAAAAAGAGGCCGAGGAAACGGAGAGTTTATAGGCCCGCAGTTTTTAGCTGAAGACGAGTACGGTAATATCTATGTTTGCGATTTCGGTAATGCAAGGATTGTAGTTTTTTCTCCTGCAGGAGAACCTCTTTTTACTTTCGGAAAAAAAAGCGGCCTTTTCGGCGGCTTTACTGCCCCCTCGGGTATTGCCGTGGTTGACGGCCTTGTATATGTTGCAGATGCTGTAAAAGGAGCTGTTTATGCTTTTGATACGGCCGGTAATTTTGTCCAAGCTTTATTACCTGAAAATTCGTTAAAAAATATAGAATCCTTGCGTGAATGGAACGGAAATTTGGTTGCATCAGCAGGCAATAAGGCCTATCTTATTGATATAGCTTTTTCTACTCTAAGTGAATTGGTAAGTTTAGGCAATACTCCTTCAAAGATGACTGCTGCAGTTCCGGATGTGAACGGAAACCTCCTTCTTGTAGATCATAAAAATCAAAGTATTGAAATAACCTCAAGAATAAATGAATTGGCAGGCGGCCTTTTTGTATTGATAAAAAAAGTTTATTCCGATAACTTCCCTGAAGTTTTAGTTGAAGTAAGCGTTCAAAACCGTGACGGTAAACAAATTGTAGGCTTGACAGAAGGCAACTTTATTCTAACTGAAAACCATAGACCTGTGGCCGATTATTCCCTTACAGGTTCAGCCTATTTGAATAAAACCTGCGATATAGCTATCGTAGTGGAGCGCTCTCCAAATTCTGCAAAGGAAAAAGCTCTTATTGAGTCTGCGATTAAAGAAATTGCAGAGGCCATGCAGGGAAAGGGAAGGATAAGCATTATTTCGGCTTCGGCTATCCCTATTCTCGAAGGTAAATTTTCACCTATGGATTTGATAAGTCTGCCTAACCGCATAAAAGGGCCTGTTTCTTCAGAATGGAAATTCGATCTTGCCTTGCGCCTTGCAGCAGGGGAGTTAATCAATGCCGAGCAAAAGAGGGCTGTGCTTTTTTTAAATTTTAGTGATCCCAATTCGGATAATTTTAAACAATATAATTTAAATGACTTAGCTTCATATATGAAGAATAACAATATTCGGTTTTATTCTATCAACTTAAAAAAAGGTTCTCCCGCTTCAGAGATGAGCTATCTTGCAAAGAAAACGGGAGGAAAGGCGTTATATGTTTATGCCGAAAAAGGATTAAAACCGATAATCGATGATTTGATTTCAAAACCTATAGGGGTATATCAATTGAAATATACTTCATTGATGCCTACCGATTTCGGCAGAGCCTTTTTACCTTTAGAAGTTGAAGTACAGCTTTTAAAAAGGTCGGGACGGGATGAAATAGGCTACTTCGCTCCGCTTGAATAAAAAGCTAAAATAAGGCTCTTTACTACAAGAGTATAGACAATAGCATTATATCCGAAGGCCTAATCCCCCTAATCCTGCTTGCTTGCCCTATGGTTTCGGGGCGTACTTCTTTTAGGCGGGCTCGTGACTCGGTAGAAAGGCCGGAAACTGCATCATAGTCAAAGTCAGCCGGAATTTTAGTGTTTTCCATACGCTTGACCTTGGCTATCTTCCTGTTTTGAACGGCTATGTAGTGTTCATACCTTATTTCAAGCTCTGCCGATTCTAAAAGTTCTGCGCTGTAATCCTTGGAATTTTCATCTATTGCACATATACATTCAAGGGAAACTTGAGGGTCATGGAGGGCATCGGCAAGACTCTTCCCGATATGGTTTTTAAGTTCGGGATTTTTTGCAATGAGTTCCCTCGTAATCTTTATATCCTTCCATAGCGATATTATTCTTTCTCTGGTTAAAAGTTTTTCCTTTAGGCGGTTTGAAGCCTCCTTGGTTTGAAGGCCTATCTGATAAGCCCTTTCCGTAAGCCTTTCATCGGCCGTGTCATGCCTGAGGTTCAGTCTATACTCTGCACGGGCTGTAAACATTCGGTAAGGCTCATCCACTCCCTGAGTTACAAGGTCGTCTATCATAACGCCTATGTAGGCCTCATCCCTCTTTAACACAAAGGGAATATATTTTTCATCTTTAAATTTTAGAGAGCGTGAAAAAAGGGCTGCGTTTATACCGGCGATTATGCCCTGACCTCCGGCTTCTTCATAGCCTGAGGTTCCGTTTATCTGTCCTGCCAAAAAAAGGCCTTCAATCCGCCGTGTCTGAAGATCCGATGAAAGCTGGATCGGCGAAACATAGGCATAGTCTACGGCATAGGCGGGACGGGTAATTATTACATCCTTAAAGCAGGGAATAGTTCTTATCATTCTGTCCTGCACATCTTCGGGAAGTGAGGAAGAAAGCCCGTTTATATAAAGCTCTTCCGTGTTTAAGCCTTCCGGTTCTATGTAGACATGGTGGCGGTCCCGCTCGGGGAATTTTTTAATTTTATCTTCGATGGAGGGGCAGTAGCGGGCTCCCGTCCCTGTGATTTTGCCCGAAAAAAGGGCTGCCCTGTGAAGGTTTTCTCTTATTATATCATGGGTTTCCCGATTGGTATGAGTTATATAGCATTTTGCATAGGGCCTATGTATTTCCGCATTTGAAAAAGAAAATGGCCGCATAATCTCATCGGCTTCCTGCTCTTCGGTAAGGGAAGAATCAAAGGAGCGGCGGAGGATACGCATGGGCGTTCCCGTTTTAAGCCTGCCCACGGTAAAACCCTTCTTTGCAAGGGCGGGGCCGAGGCCTATGGCAGCTCTTTCGCCGAGCCTTCCGTCGGGAGATTCGTATTCGCCTATGTAAATCTTGCCTTCCATAAAGGTGCCGGTTGCAAGGACTACCGCCTTAGCCGAAAATTCCCTACCTCTTTCCGTCTTTACATACTGAACGCATCCCTTTTCTACATAACCCGATTCATTTGTGTTTGAAGAAACTATATCGATAACGGTGTCCTGAAAAACATGGAGGTTCTTTTCAAGCTCTATTGCGTGCTTTGCCAGTTGAGAATAAAGGAATTTGTCGGCTTGAACCCTCGGTGCTTGAACTGCCGGCCCCCGGCTTTTGTTTAAGAGCCTGTACTGAATCATCGAGGCATCTGCGAGTTTCCCCATTTCGCCGCCAAGGGCATCTATCTCGCGGACTATGTTTCCCTTGGAGATGCCGCCTATCGAAGGGTTGCATGAAAGGCGGCCTGCACTGTCGAGAGTCTGGGTAATCAGCAGGACAGCTTCCCCCATTCTGGCGGAAGCTAGGGCGGCTTCAATGCCTGCATGTCCTGCTCCTACGACTATTACATCATAATCGGAAAATCTATACATTTTCTTGTAAAACTCTTATTTATAAAATTCTGCAAAGGCCTTGGTAATATATTCCTGATCTTCGGTGCCTCCCAATTCCCGCACCGAATGCATACCCAAGATGGGGTTTCCGATATCGACACTCTTTATGTTAAGGTTAGAAACGGAAATCGGGCCTATCGTCGAGCCGCCGGCCATATCGGAGCGGTTTACGAAGTTTTGACAGGGAACCTTCGCCCTTGCACAGATATCCCTAAAGATTGCAGCCGATATACCGTCGGTAGTATAGCTCATAGAAGCGGCGACCTTAATTGCGGGTCCCTTGTTCATAAGCGGGAAGTTTGTAATATCGTTTTTTTCCGTATAGTTGGGATGAAGGGCATGTGCCTGATCCGCAGAGATTAAAAAGGATTTTGCCAAGGCTTTTTGCAATTCTTCAAAAGCATTTCCCTTTGAGGTGCTTACGATTATTCTTTGCAAGGTATCGTGGAGGAAGGGGCTGCCCGCTCCTTGGGCTGTCCTTGAGCCGACTTCTTCGTTGTCAAAGATAGCGGCAACCTGCACAAAATTTGAAGGAAGGGCATCGCCTAGAGCATCGATGGAGGCACAGGCCATTCCAAGGTTGTCTATTCTTCCTACGGAGAAAAACTCATCGTTTGCTCCGATAAAGCAGCCGGGCTGTCTGTCATAGAGGTAGAGGTCAAAGTCCAAAATCTTGTCAACCGTTACTCCGGCTTCTTCGGCGATAAGGTTCATCAAAAAGCCCTTTTCTTCAAGTTTTTCGTTTATTAAAGCGATTAGGGGGAGGGTGTCTTTTTGTTTGTTGAATTTATAGCCATCATTTATTTCCCTATTCATGTGAATGGCAAGGCTCGGAATTGTCAAAAGGTTTTTATCAAAGTTGATAAGTTTTACTTCGGGTTTTAAAAGGTCATCGGTTTTTATGATAACCCTTCCTGCAGCCGAAAGGGGCCTGTCAAACCATGTTGAAAGGATTACCCCTCCGTAACCTTCGGTGTTTAGTTTTAGATAGTGATTGTTTACCTTAATTTCGGGATTTGGCTTTATGCGGAAAGTAGGAGAATCGCTGTGGCTCCCTACAATCCTAAAGCCGTTTTCGGCATTGCCGGACTTGGGCATTTGCCATGCTATTAAGGCACTTCCATTATTTGTTACAAAATATCTTCCTTGAGGCTTTAACTCAAATGTGTCTTCTCTGTTTAAATGAACAAAGCCCTTTGCTTCTAAAAATTCGCCTGCATTTTTTATTGCATGGTAAACCGATGGGCTCTTGTCGATGAACTTCATCAACGCTTCCGCTTTTTTCATATTCTAAGCTCCTTATTCTAAGATATTGAGGATTATATCAGAATATGGAATTCAAGGCAATATCGTACTTAAATTTTAGCCTAATTCTTAGGAATATACGGATTTGTGATTAATGTAATAGGTTTTCCGTCCTCTAAAAAATACACTACAAGATGGGGGAATCAAGTATCAAATGCCGAGGAAATTGTAATTTGTTCCTCGACATTTGAACTTTGATCTTTTAAATCAGTCCTGCAAAGCCTCCAAAGGCCATGGAAAGAAGGGCTGCCGCTATAAAAAGAATGGGCGTTCCTTTTAAGAATTTCGGAACGGGGGCATTATCTATTCTTTGCCTTAAGCCTGCTAAAAGCAGGAGCGAAATCATAAAGCCTAAGGCAGAACCTGCCGCATGAACAAGGGCTTGTACAAAGGTATAGCCTTCATCAATGGCATCGATTGTAACGGCAAGGATTGCACAGTTTGTAGTAATCAGGGCTAAATAAACCCCCATCGAGCTGTAAAGGGCCGGAGCCGCTTTTTTTAGATAGAATTCTACCAGCTGAACCAAGCTTGCAATTACCAAGATAAAGATAAGGGTCTGAAGGAATTCGAGGTTTCCTATCAATACGTAATTGTATATGGGATAGGTTACGGCTGTGGCCAAAAGAGTAACGAAGAGTACGGCCCAGCCCATGCCTACCGATTTTTTTACGTCGGAGGACATTCCTATAAAGGGGCAAAGGGCTAAAAAGCGCATTAAAATTACATTCTTTACAAGGATTGCAGAAAGAAAAATACTAAGTGTTTCGGGCATTTTTACTCCTCCTCTTTTTTAGCTTCCGGCTCAGTTTGCGGAGCAGGCGAACTTTGAATTTTTTTCTTAGGTCTTTCTAAAAGCTTTTTTGCAAAGAGGTTTATCGAAATCATAATACCGAATACAAAAAAGCCGCCGGGTGCATTTGCAAAAAAGCGTATATGATAGGCTTCGGGTATAAAGACGTTTCCTGCCAAGGCTCCCGAACCTAATATTTCTCTTATAGCCGAAATAAGCACAAGAACTATCGTATAACCGACTCCCATTCCCAGAGCGTCTAAAACGGATTTTCCGGGGCTTTCTTTTGAAGCAAAGGATTCGACTCTTCCCATAATAATACAGTTTACAACGATCAGCTTAATAAAAAGCCCCATTGCATCCGATAGGGCAGGGGTATAGGCCTGCATCAATAGGTCTACAATAGTCGTAAAAGAGGCTATTACTATGATAAAAACCGGAATTCTTATGTCCTGAGGAATTAATTTTCTAAAAATACTTATGATTAACTCGCTCATAACGATAACAAAGGTCATAGCAAGACCCATTCCAAGGCCGTTTAGGACATTTGTTGTAACAGCCAGAGAAGAACAGAGGCCTATCATTAAAACCAAAAGGGGATTGCTTCGGATAATTCCGTTTGTGAAAATATTTAAGTTTTTCATTTATTTTCCCTCCTCCAAGTTATTTTTGGCCATATATTCTATTGCCGTAACGGAGGCATCTTTTAAAATTGCAGCAACACCTTTCGATGTTATTGTAGCTCCTCCTATTGCATTTATATCGGCCTTTACCTCAAAGGCTGAATCAAGTGCCTTTCCGTTAAACTGTCCTGCAAAGGGTTCTTCTGCAGCCTTGCTTCCTAAGCTGGGTGTATCGGTAAGCTCTAAGAATTCTATCTTGCGAATTGTTTTGTTTAGGTCTATGGCTATCAATATGGTTGCACTTGCATAGGTGGGCCCCTTAGCGGTTATGGTAAGACCTACGGTTTTTCCGCCGTTTACTGCCGTATAAGCATTTAAAAACTTGGTTTTATTTAAGCCTTCGGGAATTTCCGCACTTATTTCTTTAAAGTCTTCAGCTTCAGGAAAAACGGCCTTTAATGCCCTGTTTGTTTTTTCCGCCTTTACTTCAGCAATTCGCGGGGCTGTAAAGCTGTAAACTGCCGCAAGGGCTAAACACGCTATGACCGCATAGGCTGAAAGGGTAAGGGCCAACTTTATCATCTGTTTCATTTTGCAGCCTCCTTGTTCTTTTTGGGCGGTTTTACATAGCCGTATTTTACGGGTATAATTTTGTTTAAAAACGGCACTACGGCATTCATTATAAGAATACTATACATAACACCTTCGGGCATACCTGAAAATAAGCGGATAAGGCCGGTTATAAGGCCGCAGCCTGCACCGAAAAGAAGTTTACCTTTTGGAGTTACGGGGCTTGTTACATAATCGGTTGCCATAAAGACGGCTCCGAAGGCTAAACCTCCCGAAGTCAAGGTTAAAATAGGATTTATACCTCCGATTGCGGTAATTGCAACGGCTGTTATCATCATAGTAACGGGCGTTCTCCAGTCGATAACTTTTTTAAATAGAAGATACGCAAAACCTAAAAGAATCAAGAGTATGCTTGTTTCGCCTATACAGCCTGCATGGTTTCCTAAAATAAGCTGAGTATAAAGGTCAGTGCTTGAACTCAAGTTTAAACTCTTTGCTATTTCCGAAGCACTCATTGCGATTCCTTCTTTTGCGTTTATGAGCTTTAGAGGTGTTGCCGTGCTCACCGCATCAAAGATTGAGTTTCCGGGCTGTATCCAGCTGGTCATTGCTCCCGAAAAGCTTACAAACATAAAGGCTCTTCCTACCAAGGCAGGGTTAAATACGTTTGCTCCAAGCCCTCCGAAAAATTCCTTGCCTACAACTATTGCAAAAAAACAGCCTAAAATAAGCATCCATATCGGAAGATTCGGCGGACATACAAGGGCAAGCAGAAGGCCTGTAATAACGGCTGAAAGGTCTTTTACCCTTATATCCAGCCTGCATATTTTTCTAAATAAGCTTTCAAATCCTACACAGCAAAGAACCGAAACTATGATTCGAACTAATGCAGGTATCGAAAAAAGATAGATTCCATAGGCTGTTAAAGGCAGCAGGGCTATAATTACATCCAGCATTAAGGTTTGAGTCTTGACCGGTGTTACAACATGGGGAGCCGGAGACATAAAAATTTCGTTTTTATCGGATTCTGCCATTATTTGCCTCCTTCTTCGGTTTTTTTAGCCTCAGGCTCTTGTTTTTGAGCTTCAGCTGCTTTTTTTTCTGCTGCTGCGGCCTTTGCGGCAGCTTTGGCATCTCTTTTTTGCTTTTCTTCCCTTGCTATCTGCTTACCAATCTTAACTCTTTGAACGAGTTTAATGCGGGCAGGGCAGGTATAAGCGCAGGTTCCGCATTCTACACAGTCTAAAAGACCGCAGCGGATAGCTTCTTCGGTATTTCCGGCATTTAATGCTCTAACGATTAAAACGGGAGAAAGGTGACAGCTGCATACGTCAATACACTTACCGCAACCTATACATGGGCTTTCTTCTTCTAAGGAAATTTCTTCCTTTGTCAAAAAAAGTACACCTGAGGTATTTTTTTGAATAGGGAAGTCTGCATTTTTCATGGCAAAGCCCATCATCGGGCCGCCTGAAACTATTTTTACGACTCCCGGTTTAAGGGAAACTACGCTTGGAATAAGGTCCCCGACGCAGGTTCCTATAGGGGCTATTACGTTTAAGGGCTTTTCACAGGCCCCGCCGCCTATGGTTAAGGCTCTGTCGATAAGGGGTTTACCCAAACGGAAAGCTTCGGAGATCGCTTTTAAGGTTCCTACGTTTTGAATAACACAGCCTATCTGAAAAGGAAGCCCTCCTGAAGGGATTTCCCTGTTTACGACTGCATCCGTAAGGGTTTTTTCTCCGCCTTGCGGATATTTTGTTTTACAAAGCTGAACGCTTATATCGTAAGCACCTGCGGCAATCGGATTTGCTTTAATTTTTGAAATAGCCTTTTCCAAAACCGGAACCAAATCTTTTTTATTGTCTTCAAGGGCTATAATTCCTTGTTTTGCACCCACGATACGCATAGTTATGGCAAGGCCGTCGACAATCGTATCAGAATCGCTGAATATGGTTGCGGCATCAGTGCAAAGATAGGGTTCGCATTCCGCGCCGTTTGCAATTACATACTCGATTTTTGTATTAGGAGGAGGGCTTAATTTTACATGAGTAGGAAATGATGCTCCTCCCATACCTGTGATTCCTGCATCCCGGACTCTTTTAAGAGCTTCTTCCTTGGTGCATGTAAAAGGATCAAGGGGCTGCATAAACTCTTCCCTATTTTCTTCATCGATTTCGATTAAAAAAACAAAGATTTTCCGTGTTTCCGGTTACAAGATGAGGTTCAATTTTTTTTACCTTTCCTGAAACGGACGAATGGACTGGAGCCGACATAAATTTATCGGTTTCGGCTATCTTTTGCCCTCTGGCGACCAAATCCCCTACGCTTACAAGAGGTGTATTAGGCATGCCTCCCTGCGTAACAGGAATCCCAAACTGATTTATTTGACGGCAATACCCTAACGACATCGTCGCTTGATAAAACCGCCTTTCGCTCGGGCGGATGTACTCCGCCTTTAAATGATTTTATACCCATAACTGTATTTTATACGTAAATAACGAAACAATCAAGAGGTTAATAAACTTCCAGTTATTCTTGGGAAGTTTTAGTTACAAGCTTAAACGGATATTCTAGGATGCCTTCAATTGAATTATATATTTGAGTGTAACCGTGATTCGATAATATTCCTGATGCACGTGAGGAGGCTGTTCCTACGTTACAATAGAGAAATATTTTTTTATCTTTCGGCAATTTATTCAGGTTCTGTTCCAACTCAGAAACAGGGATGGATATTGCTCCTTTTATATGACCTGCATCGTAGGATGTTTTGCTTCGGCAATCTATTATTATTGAGTCCTGCTCTTCTAATAATTTTTCAAATTCGCTTCCGGTTAGATTTATGTATGATACTATATCAGCATAATTATATTGTTTAAGCCCCTCTGCATTATAAATAATTTTAAACCGGTTTGCGGCAAGAACCTCCGCTGCTTTAAAACTTTTATCGTCATCCTCATCATACAGACAAATAGGCTTATTTTTCCATTTTGATATTGTATCGATTTGTCTCGAAATTTCACTTAAGGGAATATTTATAGCGTGTATTATGTGCCCTTCTTTGTATTTTTCATAGGGTCTTGTATCTATTAGTAAAATATCATCTTTATTTGAATCCGTATTTAGATATTCAAGCCTTGAGCCTCTGATATCTTCCACTTCGATTTGAGTGCTGCAAGAACATATAAATAAAATGATAACAAATAATGAATAGAATAATTGTTTTTTCATACCGATCTCCATAAGCATCAATTAAGTGAAATCAATTATACTCTGTTTTATCTTTAATGTCAAAGTATTTTAAATATCTCTTTCAAATATGACAGGCTCATCCCCGGTAGGGATTATATCATTTATGTTTAATTTAATTTTCGTTAATGTCATTTGCTGAGTATTATTTTTCTCTTTTAATTCCACTAGATAGAATTTGTTTATATTTTGATTGGATTTCATTTGTAGTATAATTTTTTCATTTATTTCCATTATGCTAAAATAACCGGTTTCAATATCTTCAGCTTCTTGAAGAGAATAAGAATTTCCTTCAAGTTGTAAAATTTTATTGCCGTCAGCTTTTTTCCATTGATTTAAAGATTTAGACAGCATTTTTTTTACTTTTTCCGGGCTATTTTCTTTTTGATTTGCGCTTATGGCAGGAAGATTAATGTTTTTCTTATAATGACCGTTCCAAAGGGATTCCGTTCCGAATTTAATTCTAGCTACGTCTTCTATTACACGTACTTGAATTTCATCTACCCCTTTAATTTCTAGTTCTACACGTCTTATGATATTGGGAATGGATTTGTTGTTTGTTGTAAAAAATAAACCGTATCGTCGAGGTAAGGTTGTTTTTATTTGGTATATTTCTTCTACGTTATCTAAATTAAATACTATGTTATTATCGTTTTTGTCAAAATAAATGCTTCTCCCTGCTTCTTTGCTCCCGTCTGCCCTAAACCATAACCCTGATAAAAAATCGATAAAGGATTCCATGCTTCCGCTTTGAAGTTTTCGTAAAAGCTGGATTTCAATTTTTTCTCCCGGAATTAGCTTTTTAGGCCCCTCTTCATATTTTTGTGTTTTTGCATTCCATGTATATTCCGTTTCAATTTGATTTAAAGTATTAGGAGCGGATTGATCTGAATTATATGTATATACGCGGTATGCAGATAGGCTGGGAAGACCTTCTTCAAAATGTTCAATTTCCCTAATCTGAATCTGCATGTCTGCATGTAAATCGGCTATTTGCAGAATTTGAATAGCTTCATCCTTGCCTTTTTTAAGGGTTTGAAGTGATAAGACTTGCCTATTATCTGATGTCATACCGGAGTAAACAAGGGTTTTAGGATCTTTTGCCAAATTCATAATATAGAAAGAAAGGGATTTGGGCTGAGTAATTGATGTTCTTATTTCCTCAACTCTTTCCCATTTTTGGGTTATAGGGTTTTGAATTGAAATAATGAGATATAAAAAAGGATCCAATAGTTTTTTTACGGCAATAACTTGATCTTCAATACCGTCTTCGTTTAGGTCATCCGAAATTGCATCAATAAATACCTCATCATTAAATAATTCCAAAAATATTTTTGCATCCGTATTGGCTGTATAGGCTTCGGTTTTTTTTTCGTCATTATTGGTTTGAGAAGGAACCATAGGAATTATTGTTTTAGCAATAATTTTCTTTTCTGTTTTTATATTTGAATTTATAAATTTAAAATAAATCAAAAAGCTTATAATGCTTAGTATCGCAATAGCCGAAAGAATATAAATTATACGTTTAAACATATCCCTGCAAGATCCTTATTTTTTATGGATTATTTTTTTTGATTAAAGCCTTAGTTTCGTCTGCATGTACTCTTTCAGTGTTTTGATTTTTCAATATATCCGAAAAAAGTTCTTTGCTTGTTTTGACTACCCTTTCCTGAAGTCCCATATCAACTGTAATTTCATACCAATTTTCATGCTTAATAATCCTTGATTCAATTAAATAAGGGCTTGAGAATTTTTTTTGCTTTCCGCTGTATTTGGATGTCATAGGAGCATCTTGTTCCAAATCCGTTAACATAAAAAGAACCTTATACCTTCCGTTTTCGCCTCTTTGGTTTACGGCTTCCTGTATTTTATCCAGAGCCCTTCCTACATCGGTAAATCTTCCATTCGGTACAATTGAATTTATTGTTTTTATTATTTTATTGGTATCATTACGGTCTTTTACTTCAATTGACAGCAAATGTTCCGGATTTTCATAAAACTGATAAATGCTTATCCAATCTCCGGTGATTATAATTTGGTCTATTAATTCATCAAGAACCCATTGCTTTAGGCTGTCGAATTTGCCCGGATCCTGCATAGATAATGACTTGTCAATCATAATAATCATATCAATAGGCATTGTTCTTTCACCTGCATTTAAATTAAATAAAACTCCTGCTAAAAGCAAAAATATAAAAATAAGCTTTTTAATTTTCATAAATACTCCTTTTTTATGCTCTATACACACTATTATATAACATATTTGAAAAAAAATCATCAACTTTAAATAAAAACTCTTTACATTCTGCAAAATATGTTTATAATTATATAATAGTGATATATATTGTAATTAAACAAAATTGCTAAAAGTAAGGAGAGTTAGGAATGGCAAATTTAGATCTACCACAGAGCCCGAATGTATTCCATCCCGAGAAGCCCAGTGCTGTCGGTTCTAGGAACTCATTGGCTCAAGACTATCGAGATCAGCAGAAAGAAGTTAATCAGCTGATTGAAGAAGAAACAAATAAAGTGTTACACCACTTGACCACAAAGCTTCCCAAAGAAGTTCTTGAAAGATTAGACGTAATGGGCGGCGTTAAGGAAAAGCTGTATAACTACTTTAACCAGAACTACCAGAACATGTTCAACCGATACATGGTAACGGCTGAAGATGAAATGCTCAAAAAGGTACGAGGATTTATCGATCGGGAAGAAATGAAGGTTTTAGACCGCTATACTCCGAAAGAAATCGCAAACCTTCTTGATGCAGTCGGCGGTGCTGACAAGTTTAACACAGGCGAAATCGAAAAATCGATTGTAAACATGTACGGACACTTACAGGGTCACGTACAGCGCGGTGTTAATGATTTGGAGACTTTAACAAACTCATTGTTAAGGCAGAAGACGGACGTAGGTGCTTTCGTTCGAGGTGAAAACGCATACTCAATCGTAAAGTGTGCATTTAAAGACAACCTCTACAAACCAAAGACTGTAACCGATGTTAAGCTTTCCGTAAACATTCTTGATACGGAACTTATAAGCCCGATCTTCCAGTATCAGTCGACAGTCGAATATCTTATTAAAGACCTCTTGTCAAACCACTATATGGATGTAATTGACAAGGAAATTGAGAAGATAAAGGACAAGAGAATTGATCAGGGATTGGATGAATTGTCTGACGGAGAAATCGTTTTTGCAAAAATCGATAAGGTAAAAGATATCACTGATGATGATATTGAGAATCCCAAGAGCAAGCGATACGATGTAGTATCCAAGCAGCTTATGGAAAGAATCAATAACTTAAGAGCTGAAATCGATCCTGAAACCTTTGATCAGCTCAATGTTAGAGAAAACATCAAAAAGATCATCGATCTTGAAAACATCAGAAACCGCGGATTTAACACGGCTATCAACTCGATTACTTCAATCCTTGACACATCAAAGATGGGATATCAGTATATCGAAAACTTAAAGAATGCCCGTGAGTTAATCTTACGCGAATATGATGATACGGATATCGCCAATCTTCCTGATGAAAGATACCAGATCCGCCTCAAGTACTATGACAATGCTCAGTTAATTTCGGAAAGACAGGCTTATGAAGTAATGATGAGCTCTTTTGAAACTGAAATTCAGCACTTGTGGGATGTAGTAAGAGCTACATACGACAAATCCAAGTTTATGACCAAGATCACAGACTTTAACGATTTGGCTGCCAACTACAAGAAATTCATCAAGCGAAAGTACAAGGATCAGTCCGGTGAACCCGTATACGAAGATACCGCTAAGGTTTGGGATGAAATCTCCTTTGTTAAAGCTCCGGAAACTGAAGTTGAAAAGATGAACAGAACCTATGTCTACGAAAAAGATAAGCTCCGCAAGAAGCTCATCATCATGCGCCGCAGAATGAAGGATCTATATGATTATCAATATCCTATCGAAAGACGTGTTATCGAAGACAGACTTTCTTTCTTAGAAGCAGAATTCAACAAATTCGATTATTTAATCAACCCCTTCCATATCCAGCCCGGTCTCTTGCTTGATATCGATATTACATCTATCAAGAGAAAGAAGGCTACATTGGACGGAATGGCCAACGTGCTCAACGAATTCTTGCACGGTGTATCAAAAGGCTTTGCCGACGCAGCATTTGCTTCGTTCAGCCGCCGACGATCCACAGTCCGCGCCGATATCGCACAGAGCTTTGCTACTGCAGAAGATGATCCTAAAGCCAGTGGAGCTGCAGGCCGCTCTCAGTTTATCGATATGCTGAACAGCACACCTGCTATTGAAGCTCCTGCAGCTGAAGCTGTAAGCGCTCCGGCCAAACGCCGAGGCCCGAAGAGCGGCGCTGTTAAAGCAAAAAAAGCAGGCTCTGTTGATTCAGGACGAGGCCGACGAAAGGCTAAATCAGGAATTAAAGAAATCTAATTTAGGATTTTAGAGCTTAACTGATTAAAAATTTAAGCCCCTGGAACAACCCCGTTTCGGGGGCTTTTGCTTAAAAAAGGAGTAATTATGGTTAATATGACTAATTTTTTTGTTCCGCTTGCTAACAAGACTGATTTTAATGCTTCAGTTAAACATATTCAGTCTGTTATCGAAATTTTAGATGATTGCAATCCTAAAGAGAATATTGCTGACAAGATAAACGTTATGATAAGGGAACAAACGGTAAAACCTGAACAAGTTAGATCAATTCTTTCGGTTTCTCTACTTGATAAATGGAATTATAAAGTTGTATCTGAAAATTTAAAATTTATTTTAGATGATGCATCATCATTTGTTGCCGAGCTTGCCAAATGGACAGGCGTTGATTTGGTTTTCGGTTATGATCATCCTGATTTGGGTTTTATTGTTATAAACCCGAAAAATCCTGATGCAGCTCCTGTTATCCAAGGTTTTAGAAAAAATGAGCTGCTTTTGATATATGTCGGTAAGCAAGACAAGGGTGCTATTGATGCCGGTATTGCCGATTCCGTTATTTCCGCTATTCGAAAATTATTTGAAAAAAAGGCTTGTTCCGTACCTGCATCGGTAAAAACAGGTCCATTTGTATATGTTGAGCCTAAAAAAACTGCTCCCGCAAAGGCAAAAAGACAGGCTGTTAAACGGCCGGCTAAAAAAGCTGCTGCACCTGTTGCTGTTGCAGCTAAAGTGCAGTCAAGTTCGGTTCCCTCACATCTGGAAAGACCCACTGCCGTTTCTACAGGACCTAAAAAAATGTCTCAGCTTGTTTCCGTGCCTGTTTCAAATGAGCTTTTCCATAACGGAAATGTTGAAGCATGGAAGAGGATTATCCGAAGTTATACTGCAAAATACCAAGATGCCGAAGTTATGGTTTACTATGACGGAGAGCGTATTGTAGATATAAATACCTTATTTAAATGGGGAAAGGTTAAACACGGAAGTACAATTCAATTTGCCGTTTCTGCAGAAGAAATTAACGACCTTTCAAAGTTATCAAAATATTTTAGGCAGGGTGCCAGCCCTATGTTTGAAGCTTTTTTGCGCGGCTCGCCTGATACCGTTTTAAATCTATTTTAAGGAGTAAAAAGTGAAAATATCAAACAATATCCATTTTTTTAACAGTAAAGAAACCGTAGGCAAAAAAGTTGATAAAAACTTATTAGGTATTCGAGGAAGGCAGGCAAACGAATTTGCAGAGCTAAAACTTCCCATCTTGCCGGGTATTATCATAGATGCTTCCGTAATGCAGGACATAGGGGATGCTGACATCTATTCGGAAATATCTCCTTATTTAACAAAATTCGGTGCAGAGGTTAAAAAGAAATACGGCGATGATGAGTCTCCATTACTTTTGAAGTTGGTTATTTCACCTAATATGCTTATCACCAGCTATCCCACCCTTCATAACTTCGGTCTTACCAAGGATACGGTAATAGGATTTCAAGAAAATGTCGGTGAAGATTTTGCTGCAAATGAAGTTCTGTTTTTGCTTAATGGAATTTTAACCGTTGTTCTAAAAATCGAAGAATTAGAAAAAAATGAGCAGAAAGTTAAAGATTTGGAAAAAGCCTTGCATGACATAAAAGAATCAATGAAGATGGGTAAAATAGGTTTAAAACCGGGTGCTATCATGGATAAGTATTCCAAGTTCTTACCCAAACATTTTTTTGATGATTGTCAAGTTCAGCTTGAAGAGTCAATCCGCCTTATCGCCCGCCTTTTAACCCTCGAAGAAGATACCGACCATGATGTGGCTCTTTTGATTCAGCCCATGGTTTACGGAAACTATGGAAAGGATTCATATTCAGGCTCCTTCTTTAGCCGAAATATCGTAAACGGAGAGAAAAAATTACAAGGTCAGTTCTTTGCCGAAAAATTCAATGAGGTAAATGCCGTAGGTAAAGATATTAACTCAATAAAGCCCGAATATTTAAAACAATTCCAGCAGATTGCATGGCAGCTTGAAGATTATACAAAGGATATCCGCAATATCCGCTTTACAATCGAGGCCGGAAGACTTTGGCTTATCGAACAAAAATCGGTTGAAGCTAAGAGCACCATCTCGATGGTTCAGATTTTGCTTGATTTATATAATAGAAAAATAGTAGATGCCGAATATGTTGTACGAGCCGTTAAGCCCGGTCAGCTAAATGAAATCCTACATCCCGTTATAGATATCATGAGTACAAAGGGTATGAAATCTTCAAAGGGCGGTATAGCAGGTGCTCCGGGAGCTGCTGTAGGAAGGGTCTATTTTACTGCCGACTCCCTTATCGAAGCTCAAAGAGCTGCAAAACTTCAAGGTATGGACACAAGATGTATTCTCTGTATGCCTGCAACCTATGCAGGAGACGTAAAAGGTATAGAGGTTTCTACAGGTGTTATATCGAATGAAGGCGGTTATTCGGCCCATGCTTCCGTTGTTGCCCGTCAGTACGGTAAAATATCTCTTGTACGCCCCGATATGAAGATAAGCGGAAAGAAGGCCGTTATTGAAGGTGTTACAATAAACGAAGGCGATTATATTACGCTCAATGTTCCTTATTATGGGGATTCTACAGTTTATTTCGGTGAAGCAAAACTGATTGAGCCCGATCCCGAAACATCAGGCCTTTTGGACTTTATAAGCCTTGCAAAAAGCTTCCTATCCAATTTCCATGTAAGAGCCAATGCTGACAGTCCTCGTGATGCTCAGCTTGCTTTGGATTTCGGTGCTGAAGGTATAGGTCTTTGCCGAACCGAACACATGTTCTTTAATGAAAAGAGAATAAACACCTTCCGCGAAATGATTTTAGCTCCAAGCGAAGCTGAAAGAAAAAAGGTGCTTGATAAACTTCAAAAAGTACAAACGGAAGATTTCTACGGAATCTTTAAGGCTATGAACGGCAAAGAGGTTACTATCCGCTTGTTGGATGCTCCTCTCCACGAGTTCTTGCCTCATAATGATCTTGAGCTTGACGGTTTTGTAAAATACTTGACGGCTCAAAGGAAAAAGGTAAGCAAAAAAGACTTGACTGCGGAAATTGAAAAACTTTCCGAAATCAACCCTATGCTTGGTCACAGAGGCTGCCGAATTGCCATAAGCTATCCTGAAATTTATGCTATGCAGATAAGGGCTATTTTTGAAGCCGCATATAAGCTAAAAAAAGAAAAAGTGGATGTAAGACCTGAAATTATGATTCCTCTTATAATGAACTTTAGAGAATTAAAGCAAATTATTTACGGAAAGAAGATTGAAGGTCATGCTTATTTAGGTATCGATGCTATTGCCGAAGAGGTTAAAGCTGCCGTAAAAGGCGGAGACCTTGATTACAAGGTTGGAACTATGATCGAGCTTCCGGCTTCTGCCTTAAGTGCCGATGAAATTGCAAAATATGCACAGTTCTTCTCTTTCGGAACCAACGACTTGACTCAAACAACATTAGGTCTTTCGAGAGATGACTTTAACAGCTTTATGCCTGACTACACCATGTACGACCTTATCGACGGAAACCCCTTTGCAGTGCTTGACAGCCGTGTAAGGGACTTAATCGAAATTGCAATTCAGCGCGGTAAACTTACCCGCCCCGATTTGCACTTAGGTCTTTGCGGTGAACACGGTGCCCGTCCCGAAAACGTACGCTTCTGTATGGAAGCAGGATTGAACTATGTTTCATGTTCATCATATTCCGTACCGATTGCTCTCCTTTCGATTGCACAGGCTGAACTGGAGAATGCGGAAAAAGCAGGGATAAAGCTTGAGCCTAAAGCTCTTGTTTCGCGAAAGCCTTCTTCGGCAGCACCTAAATCGGCCGAAAAAAAGCAGGCACCCGAAAAAAAAGCTGTAAAGGCAAAGCCTGCATCAGCTAAAAAGGCTTCTTCTGTCAGGAAGAAGACTGCAAAAAAATCTAAGTAATTTTATACGGCTCCGTTTGGAGCCGTTTTAGATGTTTATGATAGCCTGCAAAAATGTAAGTTTTTGCAGGTATTCTTATCTTAATCTTTTTTAAGGAGTATTTTATGGAATACAAAATTATTGGAGACGCTTTTCCTGCCGTTGTCTGTAAACTTAGAGCAGGAGAAAAGATGATAACTCAATCCGGCGGAATGGCTTGGATGAGTTCAGGGATTTCTATGGAAACATCTGCTGGCGGAGTAGGTAAAGCCCTCGGAAGGATGTTTTCGGGAGAAAGTTTATTTTTAAATAAATACACGGCAACTACCGACGGAGAAATCTCTTTTGCCTCAAGGTTCCCCGGTGCTATAAAAGCATTTGAAATCACATCGGGCTCTTCCCTGATTGCGCAAAAAACAGCTTTTTTAGCTTCAACTGAAGGAGTTGAGCTTTCGGTTCACTTTCAGAAAAAATTGGGTGCAGGCTTTTTCGGCGGTGAAGGTTTTATAATGCAAAAGCTTTCAGGCAACGGAACGGTCTTTCTTGAGATTGACGGTTCTGCAGTAGAATATACTTTGGGTGCCGGCGAAACAATGCTTTTGGATACGGGATATCTTGCAGCAATGGAAGAAACCTGTAAGATGGAAGTAGAGATGATAAAGGGTATAAAAAATATGATTTTCGGCGGGGAGGGTTTATTTAACACGAAAGTTACCGGTCCCGGAAAAATAATTGTACAGACAATGCCTATTCATGCGGTTGCACAATCTTTGATTCCGTTTTTACCACATGGAAAATAACCGGCTTTAAAGCCGGGCTTTAAAGCCTATTTTTATGAGCCGGTGAGAGCTGCTTACCGGCTTTACTTATGATATCCTTATAGTTATTTTGTAACATTAGCTTATCTTTGTGTTTTTACATTGGAGAATCCTATGGCTAAAATGCAGATAATAAAATCCGAAGATTTCGGTTATGATTTTATTGATGGTAAATATTTACCTGAGGGTAAGGACGAGTATTATATAAGATTTAATCAAACTAATCATAAAAGTCATAAGTACCGTCAATTGGATTCGGATGAAATTGAGCGTCTGATAAAAAACGGAAATTCCAGTACCGATTGGTCGATGGTCTTGGTTGAAGATCCTTTTGATACGGATTTGATAACAAAGAGTATGTTCGCCGGATTGGTCCGCATTGCTTCAACTCAAAATTTTTACTTAAAATACCATGATTTTACGGTTCCTGCAGGAATTACAAACAGTAAAATTATTTCCTGCGATATAGGCGAAAACTGTGCAATCCATTATTGTGCCTATCTTTCACATTATATAATAGGGGATAGGGTTATTTTAAGCCGTATTGATGAGATGTGTACTACCAACCATTCAAAATTCGGAGAAGGCTTAGTAAAAGACGGAGAAGATGAAAAGGTTAGGGTAACGATAGATACGCTCAATGAGGCCGGCGGAAGGGAAGTTTACCCCTTTTATGATATGATTACGGCTGATGCCTTCTTATGGGCAAGGTATAGGGATGACGCCGCTCTTATAAAAAAGTTTGAAGAAATAACTCAAAATTCTAAAGACTCAAAAAGAGGTTATTACGGTGAGGTCGGTTCCGATTCCGCAATAAAGAGCTGCCGTATTATAAAAGATGTTAATTTCGGTCCTTCGGTATATGTGAAAGGTGCAAATAAACTTAAAAACTTAACCGTAAAATCAACGGCTGAGGAGCCCTCGCAGATAGGGGAGGGAGTAGAGCTTGTAAACGGTATAATAGGCTTGGGTTCCAGAGTGTTTTATGGAGTAAAGGCTGTCCGTTTTGTTATAGGCAATAACTGCGAATTAAAATACGGTACACGCCTCATTCATTCGATCGTTGGAGATAACTCTACCATTTCCTGCTGTGAAGTTCTCAATGCTCTTATCTTCCCGTACCATGAGCAGCATCACAATAATTCTTTTTTGGTTGCAGCGATGATTCAAGGGCAGTCCAATATGGCTGCAGGGGCTACTGTAGGTTCCAATCACAACACAAGAGGGAACGATGGAGAGATTATCGCCGGCCGGGGCTTTTGGCCGGGGCTTTCTTCAACCCTAAAACATAATTGCCGTTTTGCTTCATTTGTTATTTTGGCAAAGGCAAACTATCCGGCAGAGCTTGATATTCCTTTTCCTTTTAGCTTGGTTTTAAATGATGCTCATGAGGATAGGCTTGAAATTATGCCTGCCTATTATTGGATGTACAATATGTACGCTCTTGAACGCAACAATAAAAAATTTTTAAAACGGGATAGAAGAATAACAAAAACCCAGCACATTGAGACCAACTATCTTGCTCCCGATACAGCTGCCGAAATTTTAAATGCCCGTATTCTCCTTGAAAAATGGATATGTACAGCGTGGATTGAGGCCGGGAACAAACCTTTAAACATAGATGAAATTCTCAAAGATAAAAAAGATGAGGTAAAGAACCTTTTTGTAAAGGGTGAAAATATCGAAAGGTCTAAACGCCGGGTAAAAATAATCAAGTCTGTAGAATCTTATGAGGCTTATCAAGATATGCTGATATGGTATGGGGTTACAACCTTAGCCGAGTATTTTGATAAGGGCGTAGATAAGATTGGAATGAGTATTGAAGAGTTTAAACTTTCAAAGGATTTTGATTTTAACTGGGTAAATATGGGCGGTCAATTGATCCCCGAAAAAAAACTCAATTCAATTAAGGAAGACATAAAGTCAGGAAAACTTAATACTTGGCAAGATATTCATAAATCTTATGATGATGCCTATGATTCTTATTGCCGTGATAAGGCTGAAAATGCTTATACTGTTCTTTGCGGGCTTATGAAGGTTAAAAAGATAGATACGGCCCTTTGGGATAGACTCTTGGAAAAAGCTGCAACAATAAGAAAATATATTGAAGAACAAATATTCTATACAAAAAATAAGGATTATAATAATCGTTTTAGGGATATTACTTACCTGAATTCTGAAGAAAGAAATGCGGTTTTAGGAAGTGTAGAAGATAACGCCCTGATTATTGAATCAAAAAAAGATACGGAATATTATCTTAACCTTTTTGAAAGGTGCAGGGATTAAATAAAAATGGAAAAAGAAACTGAAAGTTTTAAAGGTACAAAAACAGCCGAAATGATTTTACTTTTGGATAAGGTCTATAAAGAAATTGAAGAAGCCGAGAGTGAGTGGATGTCAAAATGTCCTATTAAGTGTATAGACGGGTGCGGAGCCTGCTGTGTCCATTTTGAACCGGATGTTTATGAGGTTGAGGCTCTTTATCTTGCATCTTGGCTTCTCTTTCATCAAAGGGAACGGGCTTTGCAAATACTGGAAGGCTGTTTTAATGAAAATGTTTTAGATAAAAAAAACGGATGCCTCCTATTCGATATAGATAATCCTTATCATTGTACCGTATATGACGGCCGTTGTTTAATATGCCGCCTTTTCGGTTATTCCGGAGATCACGGCAAAGACAGATCCGTGCGCTGGCGTCCATGTAAATATTTAGTTTCTATGGATAAAAATCTTTCTGCTTCAACCATTAAACAATACTCACAAGAAGATTTGCTCAATGTTTTTGGTACACTTCCTCCGGTTATGAGTGATTTTTCTTCACGAATATTGTGTTTTATGACTGAATGGGCGTCTCATACCCTTCCGCTTCGAGAGGCCTTACCTGCTGCAATTTCTAAAATTCTCATGCTTGAAAAATATTCTAACAATCCGGAATTTGAACCTGATACTGATCCTGAAATGCCGCCTTTGGCTTCTTAAAATAAATTAGCTGAAACCTTATTCCCTTTTTTTCCTCTTTGTGTTAGTATCGCGGTCATGGAAAATTCACAATTAAATCAAGGAGCCCTTGAAACGGACTCCATTAAGAAAACGAATTTCTTGCCGGTAATTTCCGGACTCTTTGTAGGCATTTTGGTTTTGTCGAATATCCTTGCGGCAAAGATGGTACAGCTTGGGCCCTTCGTTTTTGACGGAGGTACTCTTCTTTTTCCTTTTTCTTATATTTTTGGAGATGTTTTAGCTGAAGTCTATGGTTATAAGGCTTCAAGAAAGGTTATTTGGACCGGCTTTTTTATGCTTCTTATTATGAGCCTCAATATCTGGCTTATAAGTGTTCTTCCTGCCGAAGCTGAGTGGATATTTCAAAAAGACTTTGATAATATTCTTTTACAGATGCCCCGCATTTGCGCCGGCAGCCTTTGCGGTTATTTTATTGGAGAGTATTCCAACTCGGTGGTTTTATCTAAGTTAAAAGTAATAACAAAGGGCAAGTACTTATGGCTTAGAACAATAAGTTCGACACTGGTTGGAGAATTTTTGGACAGTGCCGTTTTTGTTGCTATTTCTTTTTTAGGTCTTTACAGCATAGACATCCTTATTATAATGGCTTTTTCAAACTATCTTTTTAAAACTTTTATCGAAGTTATATTTACGCCTTTCACTTACAAGATAGTTGCCTTTGTAAAAAAACATGAACAGATAGATGTTTATGACTACAATGTAAGCTATAATCCTCTTCCGGGAAAATAGATTAAAAAAATACCCATCCTTAATTTTTTAAGGATGGGTTAAACTTATAACTTTCTTACTTGATGATTTTTAATTTTATGCTAAACCTTAAATTTCATCACTTCTCCTGCAAGTCCTGCAATACTTGATTTATTTTTTTGAGCTATTTCCTGAACTTCTTGAACTGCATTATTTATTTGTAAGGCTCCCGAGGCCATTTCGTTCATGCGGTTGGTAATTGTACGCGTTAATTCATCAAGTTTACTCATTTCTTGAGCTATACCTTCTCCTCCTTTTAGCATCTCCGATGAACCTTGCTTGACCTCCTGTGTTACGGTATTGATGCTCCTGATTGCAGCTAAGACTTCTTTGCTGCCGTTTTCCTGTTCACTCATTGCCTCCATAATATTGTTACTCATCTCTTTTACATTTTCTGCAAGGGTGAATATTGAGTTAAATTTTCCTTCAACTGTTCTAGCCGATTCAGCTAAGAGCTCTATCTCTCCCGAAAGATTTTTAAGGGTAGAGGTAATGGTTTTTCCTTGGGCGCTTGACTCTTCTGCAAGTTTCCTTATTTCGTCAGCTACTACTGCAAAACCTTTTCCGGCTTCCCCTGCATGAGCTGCCTCAATTGCCGCATTCATCGCCAAGAGGTTTGTCTGGCTTGCAATATGCTGTATAACATTGGAAGCTTCCATCAAACTTCCGGATTCTTCAGCTATTTTTTGGGTTACTTCATTTGCCGTGGAAACATTGCCTTTTCCCTCTGCTGTAGCATCGGCCAGCTCCTTTATAATATTATTGCTCTTACCAAGAGTTTGTGTAATCGATGTAATATTTGCAACCATTTCTTCAATAGACGACGAGGACTGTACAACGCTTGCAGCTTGCGTTTCAATACTATTGTTAAGCTGTTTTATGGTTCGTATTATTTCTTCAACTGTAGCGGCAGTCTCGGTTACGCTTGCTGCTTGAGTTAAAGTTTGCTGCTTTATGCCGTCAATATTAGAATTTATTTCGTCTACAGCACTTGCCGTTTCTGTCATATTGCTTGCAAGTTCATCTCCTATAAACCTCATAGTGTTTGTATTAGTTTCTACCGACTTAATTGATGTTCCTATTTTTTGGATTGTCTGATTAAAATATTCTGAAAGGAGAGTAACTTCGTCATTACTGGTGAGAGGCAGCCTTACCGTTAAATCTCCTTCACCTTGGGCAATATCCTTTAAAGCTAATACAACTTTTTGTAAAGGCAAAACTATCTTGCGTGTTGTGATATATGTAGATATCAAGGCAGTACCCAATAGACTTACTCCTGCTATTACCATTAAGACCTGTAAACTTTTGACGGTATCCATAAACTCATCGACAGGGGCTCTTACTACTACCATCCAGCCTGTAGATTCCATAAGAGCATAGGATCCGATATTTTCTTCTCCGCCGAATGTATAATAACCTATGGAAGAGCCGTTTGACTGCATAGCTTGTTTTGCAAAATTTGCAATTGATATTAATGCAGGATTTGTTTTGGCTTTTTCTTGAAAATTGTCTTGATTTAGAACCAGCTCTCTGTTGCGGTGTGCTAGGGCATTTCCTGTTTTTCCTAAGATAAAACAGTAGCCGGTTCTTCCTACTGTGATATTATATATGTCTTCTGAAAGCTTTGTTCCGGGTGTATCCGCTGCGAGCACACCGATGATTTTATTTTCATAGTCATATACGGGAACTGAGATGGTATTCACCAGTGTTCCATCGGTCTTTGAATTATACGGCTCGCTTACAAATTGTTCTCCTGCTAAAGCTCTTTTAAACCATTCTCTATCATTTACATCGAATATCTGTCCGTCAAGTGCGTGACATTTCCCGTTTATATCCGTTATTGAGAACTCCGATATTCTGGGATTAAAGGCGGCTTCTTTTTTTAAATAGGCTATCTTGTCGGAATATGGAGCATCTATATCTCTCAGCTCTGAGGCTCTTGATGCACTTGAAACAAAATTTAAGAAAGCATAAACCATAGCATCAATAAGAGCTGCCGTATCTTTGGCCTTATCTGTTAAATGTACTTCAACTTTTTCAAGAATTGCTTTTCTCGAGATAATAGCCCCAATAATTCCCTGAGCAGCTACGGCAATAAAAACTATAGATGCAAAAAAAATAAGTAATTTTTTGCGTATAGAAAATATCTTTTTTTTAGATATAGTTACAGGTATAACTTCTTTTTTTTCACTTCTCACAATCGGTAATTTTCTATTTTCCATATTTTTCCTCCTAAGCTCAATCACTGCATGGTGTCCTATAAATAGTCTACATCAGTATTGTAAATAATGCAAGATTGTATATTTAAATTTTTAAAGATTTATATTTTAAATTTATTGACTTCTCCTGCTAGGATTTCAATGTTTTGCTTGTTCTTTTAAGTTATATCGTTTACTTCCTCTACTCTACAGCCTTGCTTATTTGGGTTGCCCCTGATGCCATTTCGTTTATACCGCCATTTATCATTTTTGTCATATCTTCAAGTTTTTTAATGTATTTTTGATTTTTTATCGCTAGTTGACGAAAGTGTTTAAATATGTAATAATATGCGGATAACTAGGAGGCTTTAAATGCTAGCACTTATTATTGGTATTGTTCTAATTGCTTTTACGGTTGTTGCAGCCCTCCCCATGGGATTGGCTTGGGGACAAGATATTTTATTATTTATACGAGGCGGTTTACCTATTTTTGCAGCCTTTGTCGGCCTTATTTCCGTATTTATCGGAATTGCCGATATCAAAGATAAACAGGATGCAAGAAAAGAAGAAGCTGCCATGAAGGCTGCCGAAAACAAAGCAGAATAAACGGTATAAAATATGTTCAGATGCAGATAAGCGGTAAAAAATAGTTTTTTTATAAAATATAAAAGGTAATTGACACTTATTCTGTATTTAGTTATAATATTAGAACCCACATTATCTGCATATATTGTTTGTAGAAGGTATACATTAAATGAAAACTATTTTTTTAAAAGAACATGAAGCGCCGCGCTCTTGGTATGTTATTGATGCCGCCGGGAAGCCGCTTGGACGCGTTGCTGCTAAGACTGCAGCTATGCTGAGAGGAAAACACAAGGTAGGGTTTGCACCTCATCAGGAAATCGGTGATTATGTCGTTATTATTAATGCCGAAAAAGTAGCCGTAACAGGAAATAAGGCTAAGGATAAGATGTACTATACTCACTCCGGTTATGTAGGCGGTTTAAAGTCTATCAACTTTAACGGCTTAATCGCTAAAAAACCGGTTGAACCCTTGATGATTGCAATTAAAGGTATGCTTCCTAAGGGTCCCCTTGGAAGAAAGCTTTTAACGAATGTTAAGGTCTATGCAGGCCCCGAACATCCTCACCAAGCACAGAACCCCATAGCGGTTGAAGTATAAGGAGAGTAAAGTGAAGAATATTGGAATGGGAACAGGCCGACGAAAGACTTCGGTGGCGCGAGTATACATTCGAGATGGAAAAGGTAAGTTAACGGTCAATGATAAGGACATTAACGAATATTTTGCCACTTCGGAACAAATCCAAAAAGCAAAAGAGCCCTTAATGGTTACTGCAGGTGAATCTAAGTATGATATTATAATCACTGTACGAGGCGGAGGTCTTACAGGCCAAGCCGGTGCGTGCTCTCACGGAATTGCAAGAGCTTTAGCTCAAGTAGATGCTTCAAATCATGCATCTTTAAAGGCTAACGGATTGCTTACCCGTGATTCACGAATGGTTGAACGAAAGAAATTCGGTCAGCGCGGTGCAAGACGAAGATTCCAGTTCAGCAAGCGTTAATCCTTTTTCTATTGCGGATATATGCAGCACTTCTTCAGATTTGGTGAAAATCATCAATTCTGAAGGAGTGTCTTTTGTAACAAGGCGGAGATATTTTGAAGAAAATACTTATGAAAGCCTTGTTGAACAATGCGGAGTCCTTATAAGCGATATAATGCTTACGGCTCTGCTTAATGCGGTAAGAATTTATGCGGCTGAGTGTACAGCCATGGCCTATTTAAATAGGGCCGAACACTCCCGTTTCCAGCTGGAGCTGAAGCTTAAAAAAAAAGGCTTTTCCCGCTTGGAAATTGATCCTGCACTGGATTATCTGGCTGATAAAAAATTTCTTGATGATAGACGGTTTGCTGCAGCTTGGATACATACAAGGACTATCACCAAAAAAGAAGGACGTTTAAGGTTAGCTTCTGAGCTTGCTTCGAGGGGTGTAGGTTTTAAGATTGCAGAGAGTGTACTTAACGAGTTTTTTTCCGAAGTCTCGGAAGAAGATATTTGCCGAACTGCTTTAAAAAAACAATTAATAAAGGGTTTGGATAAATCTAAGTTGATGCGAAAGATGCAAAGACTTGGTTTTTCCATTGACACTGTAAATATATGTTTGGAGGGAATTGAAAACAATACCGATTCTTTTTGAGGTTTGTTTTTTATGCTTATGGCTAAAAGTGAAAGTAGACGACGTGTTAAAATGTATTCAGCTCTTGAAGTTGCGAATATTTGCGGGGTAGTAAACCAGACTGCTATCAACTGGATTAGAAACGGGTATTTAAAAGCCTTTAATACTCCGGGCGGTCAATATAGGGTATATTATGAAGACTTGCTCTTCTTTATAAAAGAAAGGGGTATGAAAATTCCTCCTGAATTGCAGGATTCTTTAGAAGAAGCTCATTGGAATTCCGTCATTATTATTGATGATGATAAGGTTTTAAATGGCGCTATAGCCTCTTTTTTAAATAGAAATCTTCCAAACTTAACCGTATATCAATCTTTTGACGGTTTTGATGCCGGGACTCAGCTTGTAAAATATAAGCCCGGATTTGTGATTTTGGATATAGATCTTCCCGGGGTTAATGGAAAAGAGATATGTAAAAAATTAAAAACGGATCCTTTTTTTGGACAGCCCTATATAATTGTTATTACAGGACTTGATGATGATTCTCTTGAAAAAAGTATGCAAGATCTTGGTGCCGATTCTTTTTTTAAAAAACCTGTAGATTTTACTGCTATCTTAAGCGAAATAAATGAGGTTGTAAGCTAGAGGGAATGACAGTTGAGGAAGCAAAAAGACTTGTAGTCGAAACAGGAAAAAGACTTTTGTCTTCCAATTTGACTATACGCACGTGGGGCAATGTGAGCCTGCGTATAGATGATAAAACATTTGCTATTACCCCTTCGGGTTATGCTTATGAAACTCTGAGGCCTGAACAGATAGTTATCCTTAAAATAGCTAATCCTGAATCTTCCGGCCCTATAAAACCTTCTTCTGAGCGTATTGTCCATGCCTCTATTTATAAAGCTGACCCCAATATAAGATTTATAATTCATACACATCAAAAATTTGCTTCTGCCGTTTCCGGCTGCTTTTCTGAAATTAATGTTAAGGATGAAAAACTGTCTTCAATTTTAGGCAGCTCCGTGCCTATTGCAAAATATGCCCCTTCCGGGACAAAAAGAATAGCCCGCTATTCGGTAAAATGTTTAAAAAAATCTTCAGGATCAATAATACTGGCTCAACACGGCTGTTTGTGTTTTGGAGAAAATGCCGATGAGGCCTTTACTCAGGCAGAAGCTCTTGAGACTTTGTGCCGTAGTTTGCTCTTTTCGGAAGTTCCGGAATTGGCTCTTGCCTATAGACGCCGCGAACGAAAAGCCCTGCATCCTTTAGTAAATTTTTATTCAAGCTGTAGAGGGGGAAATTCATGTACTGTTTATGATAAGGGTACCGGTATTATTGTGTGCAAGATGGATATAAAATCGGGTAATATTACAGAAGGCCTTTTCGATTTTTCTGCCGATTTGCATAGAAAAATATATGCTGCTTATCCTGAGATTAGTTTTATAGAGCAAAGCGATTTACCGGCGGCTGTTTTCGTTTCAAAAAAAATGAAGATCGATAACTGCATACCGGCTTTTTTAGATGACTTTGCTCAGATTGCCGGCGAAAATATTTTTGTTCTTCCTTTTTTTGAAAACAGAGCTGAACAGATGGGGGATGCAATTGTAAACGCTTTAAAAAACCGTTCTTGCATTTTGATAAGTGAAAGCGGTGCTCTTTGCTGCCTTTCCGATAAAAATGATATAAGAGCATTAAAAGAAATTCTTGAAAAAAATCTTTTGGCTCTTGCGCTTTCGTGGAAATTTAAAAATTATTTTCCTCTCAGTTTTCGAAGAGCAAAAAAAATGCGGAAAGGATACCTGTCGGAATACTCTAAGATGAGTTTAGAAAATATGGGAGTTTATAAAAAATGAAAAATATAAAAATTTTATGGCTTATAATTTGTGCAGGCCTTTTATTTTCCTGTAAACAGGAGACCCCTTCCGAATTGGAACGGGAGGAAAAATTCAGTCTGAATTACGGTTTATTTGAAAATGAATTGAATTTATTTAATTTAAATAGTTCTTATCCCCGGCCTGATACACAGATCTTAATGAAAGACGGAATCTTTTATATAGTCAATTCCGGCGGTCAAAAAATTTTAAAATTATCCTCATTTGGAGACTTATTGATATTTTTTTATAATCAAGATACAAATATGGAGCCTGCCTTTATGAAAAAAAATGCGGACGATGTAAAGGCTACTACAAGAGGAACTGTAAAGTATCCTTTTAATCATCCGGCACTAATTACGGTAACTTCTTCAAAACAATTATTTGTTGTCGATTCGGTTGTAGATGAAAAAATAGAATATGACCACGAAGAAAATCTGGCTCTGAGGGATATAATTTTACATTTTGATGAAAACGGAAATTTCTTAGATTATTTGGGACAAGAAGGTCCGGGGGGAACTCCTTTTCCATCTATCGAAGGTATTTATACAAATTCTTCAAATGATATAATTGTAGTCTGCCGTACACAAAGCAGCTTAAAAATTTATTGGTATAACAGCCTAGGCGATTTATTGTACAAGATTCCTATATTTTTTAATGCCGTGCCCAGCCCATACGATACGGGGAATAAGATCTTTTCTTCAATAGATAAAATAATGCCTGATTTTAATGATCTTTATCTTTATATTAAAATAGACTATTATATCGAAGAAAAAGATGCTGCAACCAAGGCTAATTTAGGTATAAGTTATGATAAAAGCTGCTTATATTTTTTAAATATAAAAACCGGTAAGTATGATAAAAAATCGGATATTGATGCCTATGAGGAAACCGAGATATCCGGAGGTACAAGTTCCTCTTTTAAAAAAGTATATGAAATGATAGGCATCACTGAAAATGATTGGTGTTATTTGCTTACTCCGACAAATAAAGGTTATGCCCTCGAAATTATGGATTTAAAATCTCAGCGTAAATATAAAAGAGATTTAATTGTTTCAAGCGGAGAAATGTTTTACAACACTTTTCATGTTTCTTCCAAAGGAATTATTTCTGCTTTGCTTGCTAAAGATGATAAGGCCCTGATTGTTTGGTGGAGAGGTGATAAAATTATTGGAGACAAATAATGAGTGATGATGATCTATTTGAAAAAAGAGATTCTTCTTCGCGTGAAGCTTTTACCCGCTATAATAGGGAAGATAGAATTAAAAATGCCTCAGAAAAGGTCAGGCAATTACACGATCCGGATTTTGTAAGAAAGCGAAGTTTTATAAAAAGCGTAACCGAAAATCGAGGCTTAAGGTCCGTATTTTTTGTTATAGTTGTTCTTATAAGCATTAACATTGCCTTTTTTATTACCCGTTCCGACAGAAATAGCGGCCGTATTTATGGAATAAAAGTAGAGCTAAAGTCCTTTATTTATCAAGATAGGGCCTTGGCAAATTTGCGTTTTAGTGAAAATACTAAATTTTTAGAAGGCTTAAAAGAGAGTGAAGAAAAAGACGGAGCCTTGGTAAGAGTAAACTTTATTTTTTTAGATGATAAGGGAAACAAATTATCGTCTTCGCTGCAGACCGGTATTTATACGGGAGCCGAGCTTAGGTTTTCTTCTCAAAATGAATCCGGAAATGCAAAAAAAGTTCAAGCCGAAATTTATATTAAAGAAAAACTTTTGGTTTTATCGTCAAAAATAAAATGAGAAAATAAAATGAGTGTGAACAAAAAATATAAGTGCCGATTATGTAAGGAATGTAACGGAAAAGCCTGCATAGGAGAGCTTCCCGGAATGGGCGGAGTCTTTGAAAGCTCTAATTTTATTTTAAACTGTGCCGAGTGGAAAAATTATTATACATCTGATTCCTATCCTCTGCCGAGACTCCGCCTTGCTCCTATGACGGGGGCTGTAGAAAATGTCGGCTATGAGGACGAAAGACAATTTTATTTTGACCTTATAAGGGCATCGGTTAAGGCCGGCCTATCTTTAAGCATAGGGGACGGCCATCCCAACTTAAAACTTTTTTCAGGTATTGATGCCTTAAAGGATGTTAAAAAAAAAGGTGCAGTCTTTTTAAAACCATATCCGCAGATGAAGCTCTTTGAAAGAATTGAGGCCTCACTGGAGGCGGCGGAAATTATCGGGGTAGATACGGATGCTTATAATATTGTAACTATGCGGAATCTTGTTCACCTTGAAAAAAAGACTGCAAAAGATTTGGCTGCTTTAAAAAAATATGCCAAGCTCCCATTTGCCGTGAAGGGGATTTTTACCTCCTATGATATTGAAGTTGTGAAGGAGCTAAAACCCGACATTGCCATTATTTCAAATCACGGCGGCCGTATCGAAACCGATAGGGGAAGCGTTGCCTCATTTGCTCACTCTCATTTAAAAGAGATAAAAAAATATTCAGGCGAGGTTTGGGCTGACGGCGGCTTACGGAGAAGAGAAGATTTTATAGCATCTTCTTCTTTAGGCGTTGAAGAAGTTTTAATAGGCCGCCCCTGTATTACCGCCCTCCTTAGAGACAAGGAGAATGGAATAAAAAATTTTATCGATTCTATTTTAAGTAAAGATTTAAATAAAGAAGCTTGCGGCTCCTTAGAGAGCTGCCCTTTAAGGAGCTTTGAAAAACCTTGAAAACCCGTTTGGATAGAATATTGGCCCTCAGCGGTTTAGGCTCCCGAAGTGATGTAAAAAAAATGATACGTAAAAAAAACTGCTGCGTGGACGGGGTGCGTATTGTTTCTCCCTCCTTTATTTTAGATACTGACCTAAATAAAATAACTATAGACGGGGAGCCTCTTGTGTTAAGGACAAATGTTTATCTTATGTTTAATAAGCCTCAAGGCTGTGTAACTTCGACAAGCGATCCCGTACATAAAACCGTAATGGATTATATAAAAGCTCCCTTTGACAGGATGAAGCTATTTCCTATCGGCCGGCTGGATATAGACACCGAAGGCCTTTTGATTATTACCGATGACGGCGAGATTACCCACAAGATTACCTCGCCTAAGTCGGGAACGGTCAAGACTTATTATCTGGAGTTAAGCCGAGAGCCCTCCGATGAAGAGTTTAGAACTTACTGCGAAGAGTTTGAAAAAGGAATTGTGTTAAAAAACGGTTATAAGTGTCTCCCTGCAAAATTCGAAAAATGCGAAAACAAAACCGGTTCTTTTAGAAGCGGATTTTTAATGCACATAACCGAGGGGAAATTCCATCAAGTAAAAAAAATGTGCTTAAGCGCCGGAAATGAATTGTGTTATCTTAGGCGTATTGCAGTGGGCTCTATAGTCTTGGATGAAAATTTAAAATTGGGTGAATATAGAGAGCTTTTAGCGGAAGAAATAAATTCTCTTAGATGTTTCCTATAATATTTTTTGATACCGATAAAATTTCAGCCTCAAAAAATATAAACTATTCTAATAGATAAATGCTTGATTTTATCTGAAAAAAGGCATACAATAAATATGGAGTAGTATGTATACATAAGAAGGAGGTAGAAGCTTGGTTATTTCAAAAGAAGAAGTTAAAGATTCCGTAATAAGACGCTTAAAGAGAAATTTCAGTAAAAGCCTTGATAAGGCTACCCGCCGAGAGATTTATGATGCCGTAGCCAGTACGGTTATGGAGCTTATTCAATCTAACTGGATTAAGACTATGAATGCTCAAGAGAAAAAGGGTGTTAGGAGGATGTATTACCTTTCAGCCGAATTTTTGATGGGGCGTGCCTTAATCAATAATATAAACAATATGGGTATTCGAAAAACCATTGAAGAAATTGCAGATGAAATATCCGAACCGCTTTCGATTATCGAAGATGAAGAGCCCGATGCCGGTTTAGGAAACGGAGGCTTGGGAAGACTCGCTGCATGTTTTTTGGACTCCCTTGCAACCATGAACTATCCGGGGCACGGCTACGGTATCCGCTATAAGTACGGAATGTTCGAACAAAGAATCGAAAACGGCTATCAGGTCGAATATCCCGACCGCTGGCTTTTTGCCCGCGACCCTTGGGAGGTCCGCCGCTCCGATTTGAGCGTTAAGGTTTATTTTGGCGGTATACCTTCTTCCCGAACATCCGAGAGCGGGAGACTCTATTATGATCTAAACGGAGCGGAAGAAATTATTGCCACCCCCTATGATATGCCGATTGTAGGTTACGGTACGGACACTGTAAACACCCTCCGCCTTTGGGAAGCTTCTTCCGATGACGGCTTTGATCTTCCGCTTTTTAACAGCATGGAATATAACAGGGCCTTCCAAAAACAGATAGATGCCGAAAGCATTTCCTGTATTCTATATCCCAATGATTCCGGCCCGCCCGGAATGAATCTACGCTTAAAACAGCAATACTTTTTTACTTCTGCAAGTTTACAGGATATTATACGCTCCTTTATACATAGAGAAGGTACGGATTTTACCAAGCTGCCCGACTATGTTGTGATTCAATTAAACGATACCCATCCTGTTGTGGGAATCCCTGAACTTATGCGTATCCTTATGGACGATTATCATCTTGAATGGGATGCCGCTTGGGATATTACAAAGAAGGTTTTTGCTTACACAAACCACACGATTTTAGCGGAGGCCTTGGAAAAATGGCCCATAGATGTTTTTCAAAACCTTTTGCCTAGGATTTATCAAATCGTTGAAGAAATAAACAGGCGCTTTTTGGCAAAGCTTTACGAAAAATATCCGGGAGATTGGAAAAAGCACAACAATATGGCGATTATGGCTGACGGGAAAATTCACATGGCCCGCCTTGCCATAGCCGGAGCCTTTTCGGTAAACGGAGTTGCCGCTCTTCACACCGAAATTCTAAAGCACAAAGAGCTTGCCGATTTTTATGACCTCTATCCCCATAAGTTTAACAATAAGACCAACGGAGTAACTCAAAGGCGTTGGCTTTTAACAGCCAATCCTCTTCTTTCCGAGTTTATCACAAAATACATAGGCGGCGGCTGGATAACTAATTTAAATGAATTAAAAAAGCTTGAAGCCTTTATAGATGATGAAGAATTTTTAGAAGGTTTTATCGAGGTTAAACATAAAAATAAAATCAGGCTTGCCGAATATCTTGAAAAAAATCAGGGCATATTTGTCAACCCCGATTCTATCTATGATGTTCAAATCAAACGCCTCCACGAATATAAAAGGCAGTTACTGAACATTCTCCATATAATGACCCTTTATAATAGAATCATAAACGACCCGTCCTATGACCCTATTCCTCGAACCTTTATCTTCGGAGCAAAAGCTGCGGCAGCTTATAGGCGTGCAAAGGAAATAATAAAGCTCATCAATACGGTCTCCGACAGAATAAATAACGATCACAGGGTTGCAGGTAAATTAAGAGTTGTCTTTGTTGAGAACTACCGCGTGTCTGCTGCGGAAAAAATCTTCCCTGCTGCCGATATTTCGGAACAAATTTCTACAGCCGGAAAAGAAGCCTCCGGTACGGGCAACATGAAATTTATGATTAACGGAGCCGTAACCATCGGCACCCTTGACGGGGCTAATATTGAAATTGCCGAAGAAGCCGGAGCAGAGAATGAATTTATCTTCGGGCTTAAGGCTGAAGAGATTTTAAAGATGGATAAGGAAAACACCTATAATCCGAGGGAATATCTCGCAGCAAACCCCGAACTGGAAAAGGCTGTCAATCAGCTTATCGATGGGACTTACACCTTGCCGGGAGAACAAACATTTAGAGGGCTTTACGATTCTTTGATTTACGGTGTTGAAGGTCAGAGGCCCGATACTTATTATATTCTTGCCGATTTTAAGAGCTATCAAAAAGCTCACGAGCAGATTATAAGCGAGTATTATCACCGCCATGCTTGGGCAAAAAAATGTATTTTAAATATAGCCCGCTCCGGAAAATTCAGTTCGGACAGGACTATTCAAAACTATGTTGATGAAATTTGGAGACTGGAAAAAATAAATGTCAATCAATAAAACAAGAAAGTATGATTTTGAAAATACCCTTCCGCGAAAAAACATCGGTTCCGCTAAGTGGGAGCTTATGTACCAATGGAAGCCTGATGTTTCGGACGGCATAATTCCGCTTTCGGTGGCCGATATGGAATTTAAAAACCCGCCCGAAATAACTGAAGGCCTAAAAGAATACCTCGACAGGCTGATTTTGGGTTATTCTACGCGGTATGCCGATTATGACAACGCTGTAATAAATTGGCTTAAACGCGAACATGATTACTCCGTAAGTGCCGAAATGATTCTTCAGACGCCCGGTGTTGTAAATGCTTTTTTTGCTGCAGTAAATGCCTTTACCGAAAAAGGAGACGGCGTAATAATTATGCGGCCGGTATATTATCCCTTTTCTATGGCAATCGAAATGAATGAGCGGGAGCTTGTAAATTGCCCACTTCTATGCGATAAGGACAACTATTATACAATAGATTATGAAAAATTTGAAAGCCTTGCAAAGCAGCCTAAAAATAAACTTTTGATTTTCTGTTCGCCTCATAATCCTGTCGGCCGCGTATGGAAAAAAGAGGAATTAAAAAAACTTGC
This sequence comes from Treponema denticola, assembly GCF_024400535.1. Lineage (NCBI taxonomy): Bacteria > Pseudomonadati > Spirochaetota > Spirochaetia > Treponematales > Treponemataceae > Treponema > Treponema denticola. Next base: position 2,453,276 of record NZ_CP038800.1, on the reverse strand, counting down.
CGAAATAGCCTTAGAAAATAATGTTATAGTTTTTTCCGATGAGATTTGGAACGATATTATAATGCCCGGCTATAAACACACTCTTATGGCAAGTATTTCAAAAGAAATAGGTGCAAATACCATTACGGCGACAGCTCCTTCAAAAACATTTAATGTTGCAGGTCTTGCTACATCAAATATAATTGTAGAAAATGAGACTTTGAGAAAAAAATACGACGAAATGCTTCAGAGGATGAGATCTTCAAGCGTAAATGCTCTAGGGTTTAAAGCCTGCGAAATAGCTTACACTCAGTGCGGCAAATGGCTTGAGGAACTTCTTCAAGTTCTCGATACTAATCAAAAGCTGGTAAAAAATTATTTTGATTCCAATTTTCCCATGCTTAAAAGCCGTTTCATTGAAGGTACCTATCTTCAATGGGTTGATTTTAGAGCCCTCGGAATGGATAACCAAACTTTGGAAAATTTTATGCATAATGAAGCTCAATTTTTTACGGATGAAGGATATGTTTTCGGATCTGAAGGAGACGGTTTTGAAAGAATCAATGTCGGCTGTCCTACTAAAATTTTAAAGCGTCATTTGGAAATGCTCGGTGATGCATTAAAGAAAAAATTGTTATCATTATAAAATCGTATTATTTATAAGGAGTTTATATGTCTGAAAAAAAATTATCTTATTCTATGATCTTTTTGGCTATTGCAGTAATGTCTACGGTATTGGGAATTGTCTGTATATTTAATCCTGACAGTATAACAAGAATTATTGTAACTATTGTAGGTATTTCGTTAATCGTTTACGGCTTTATCGAAATTTATCAGTTTCTTTCAATCAAGATGAATACCTTTTTGGTATTGGGTATCATTCTTATAGGACTGGGTCTTTTTTGCCTTGTAAATCCAAGCGCCGTTCTTGGTCTTATCGGGCTAGTGCTCGGACTATTTTTGGTTTGTTTGGGAGCTATTGAGATCAAAAAGTCATTCGATCTAAAAAGATTCGGTGTGAAGCTGTGGTGGCTTTGGCTTATCTTTGCCGGGATTGTATGCTTAATAGGTCTTTCCGGCCTTTTTAATCCTGCAAGCATTTCAGGCCTCTTTGCAAGTTTGATAGGTTTCGGCTTTTTGATAAACGGGATAAGCAGTATTTGGCTTTTTATTATTCTTAAAGATAATTAAGTGCGGGAATTACGCAGTAAATAAATACTTAAAAGAAAAAATATCAAAATGGGGGTCCATGCTCCGGCTAAGGGAGAAATGTATTCCCATTTTGCACACAGCATAGTTACCATTTCCGTAACATAGAAAAGAGTTGCTATTCCTAAACTGAATAATATACTCATCAGTAGGATATTCTTTTTAAATTTGCCGCCCAAAGAAATCGAAAAAAACAAGACTATAAAAATTGTAAATGGAAATGAAAAACGCCTGTGATATTTTGAAAGAGCTTCATAAAAGGGCAGGCCGTTTTTTTTGAGAGCTTCTATAAATGCCCTAGCTTCAGATATCTTCATTTCATCTACGGAACTTAAATTTCTTTGAAAATTAGCAGGTGCCTCTGAAAGTATTATATCATCAGGAATTTTATTTAAATATGTTACCATATTTTTTTCATCAAATTTATACACTTCTGCATTATCCGCTGTCCATCGGTCTTCATTCCAAAATATACGGGAGCTTTTGATGATTAAAGAAAGATTTCCGTATTCATCCCGGACTATTATATATGTATTTGATAGAGTTTTGCTTTCGGCATTAAAATAGTCTGCCGTATAAACAATTTTTCCCAGCTCTGATAGGAGAATTAAATCTTGTCTGTCTAAACTTTCTTCTTCTTGCAAAAGCTTTTTTGAAAGCTGCGTTTTTTCGTAGAAATATTTTATAACTATTTTGTCTTCAAAGAAAATCATTCCGATTGAAAGGCATAGTCCTAGTATTAAAAGGGGAAGGGTAAATTGCCCTAATGATATCCCTGCTGAAAAGATTGAAGTAAGTTCATTCTGCGCATATAAATTCCCCATTGTGTATGAACCTGCAAAAAGGATGGCCAAAGGTATGGAATATGCAATACATTTTGGAAGATAAAGCCACATAACTTTTAATATGTCTTTAAACCTTGCTTCATTTTGCAGATATGAGATTATATTTGCAAATAAATCACCCAACTGCAAAAGTAAAACAAAAAAAAGAATTGCAGCAATGAATGTAGGTAAAAAAAGTTTTAGTAAGTAGCGGTGAATTAACTTCATTTTAGAATCCTTTTTATTGCAAGCACGGAAGTGCATACTACAAGGAGTATATTAGGCAGCCACATTACAAAAGCTCCGTTTATTTCTATACCCGATTCAAGGCAGAACATTTGTCCTCCTATTAAAAATGCCCAATAAGCAACAGAGATTAAAAGTCCTATTATAAAGCCCGTGCTTTGATCATAGGTTTTTCCTGATCGGCTTATAGCAAATGCAAGAATTACAAAAAATAAGGCGCCGAAGGGGACGGAGAATTTTCTGTGCAGCTCCATTATATAAATATTTAAAAGACGCTGACTTGTATCTCCTGATTCCTTTTTTTGCTTTATGTCTTTTATTAGGTCGTAAGAAGTCATTTTGTCTGGACCTGAGCTTGAAATAAATTTCGGGGCAACATCCTTTGCAAGAACATTATAGGTTATACTTTCTCCGTATACGGTATCGAATTTGGAAGAATCATTCAAATTTAAATTTAAAAGGCGAGGATTTTGCATCTCAAGCTGCATGATGATTGAACTGTCATTTGATTTAATTACATCGGTCTTAGGTGCCGATAAAAACCTTTTTGCACCATGCTGTGACGAGTCAATGATTAAAAGATTATGTATAGAGTTATCCTTTATTAAGCCTGAAACAACTATAGAATTGTCATTTCTCTTTATAGAATATGATTCAAGTTCTAGGGCCGGAGTTGAAGAAGCAATATTGTAAAGAACCTCGTTAAATTTTATAGTACCTCTAGGAATTAAAATATCGTTTGTTATAAATGAACCTATCGAAACTAAAATTCCGAGAGAAAAGACAGGAATCAAAATAAAAGAAGTCGAAATGCCTAAGGCATTCATCGAAATAAATTCATAGTCTGCCGAAAAACGGCCTAAGCACATTAAAGTCCCTATTAAAGCCGAATATGGTGCTGTTGTTGCAATGACAAAGGGGAGGGAATAAAACAAAAGCATCAGAACATCTTTGACGGGAGCTTTTTTTGATAGAATCTCCTCAGCCATCAAAAGAATTTGATTAACAAAGAAAATAAAAAACAAAAATAAAAAAGAAACTATAAAATATAAAAGGAGTTCTTTAAAAACATATATAAAGATTGTTTTATGATTAAATGATAGGCTTCTCATAAGCTGTGCTCTTTTTAATCATGCTATTCCCGTAGAACCGTAGCCCCCTGCTCCTCGTTCGGTATTGGATAATTCATCTTTTTGAACAAAGTCAGCCTGAATAGCTTGGGCAATAACGGCTTGGGCGATGCGGTCCCCGTTTTCTATTTTAAAGTCTTCATTTCCGAGGTTTATTAAAAGAACGGCGAGTTCTCCGCGGTAGTCCGAATCTACAGTGCCGGGAGTGTTTAAGACGGTAATACCATGTTTTAGGGCAAGCCCCGATCGGGGACGCACTTGAAGCTCAATTCCCTTAGGTAATTCAACTGAAAGGCCTGTAGGAATTAAGCATCTTTGCATGGGTTTTAAGATAATGGGGTTTTCAATAAGGGCCCGCAAATCCGCTCCGGCAGATCCGCTCGTTTTATATTCCGGTAAAAGGGCTCCTTCTTTTAATTTTGTAAAAACTTCCATTTACAATCTCCTAAAATCACCATGCGCAAAATTTAAAAGCATGGGCCGAACAACCGGCTCCATGCTTCTTTTTATTTAGAACGCTCTTCAAGAGCATCGACATAAGAAAGGTTGAGCCTTCCGAGTTTATCGATTTCCAAAAGTTTAACGGGTATTTCCTGTCCTTCTTTAAGCACATCCGAAACCTTTTCGACTCTGGAGCGTGAAAGTTTTGAAATATGGCAAAGGCCTTCTTTTCCGGGAAGGATTTCGACAAAGGCGCCGAAGTCCATAATCTTTTTTACGGTTCCGTCATAGATCATTCCGACTTCGGGATCGCTTGTGATGCCCTTAACAATCAGCTTTGCACCTTTAAGATCCGAAGTTCCGTCCTTGCCGTAAATGGTTACGGTACCGTCATTTTCGGTATTGATTGTTACATTATACTTATCCGAAATGGCTTTTACATTCTTTCCGCCCGGGCCGATTAGTGCACCGATCTTGTCTTCGGGTATTGTAATCATCTCAACTCTTGGAGCATATTGGGAAAGTTCTGCATTGGGAGCGGAGATACACTGATTCATTATGCCGAGGATATGCATTCTTCCTTCTTTGGCCTGTGCAAGGGCATTTTTCATAATTTCAGGCGAAACACCTGCAATCTTTATGTCCATCTGGAAGCCCGTAATTCCGTCGGCCGTACCTGCAACCTTAAAGTCCATATCGCCTAAGTGATCTTCTTCTCCAAGAATGTCGGAAAGAATAGCGTAACGGTCATTTCCTTCGGTGATAAGCCCCATGGCAATACCTGCAACAGGCTTTTTCATGGGAACGCCCGCATGAAGCATAGAAAGGGTTCCCGAACATACGGTAGCCATCGAAGAAGAACCGTTAGATTCCAAGACCTCTGAAACAACACGGACCGTATAGGGGAATTTTTCCCTTTCGGGAACCATCGGATAAAGGGAGCGGTGCGCAAGGTTTCCGTGCCCGATTTCCCTTCGACCCGTTCCGAGCCTTCCGACCTCTCCTACAGAGAATGGCGGGAAGTTATAGTGAAGAATAAAGTTTTCTCTTCTGTCGCCCTCGATGTCATCATATATCTGTTCGTCAAAGACTGTTCCTATCGTTACAACACCCAAGGACTGGGTTTCGCCCCGTGTAAAGACGGCCGAACCGTGGGGACGGGGAAGAACTCCGATTTCGCAAGTTATGGGACGAATGTCCTTAGTGCCTCTTCCGTCAACCCGCAAGCCCTTGTCCAAGATATTGGTTCTTAAAATATTATACTCCATCTTTTCAAAGAGGGCATTAAAAAGTTTAAGCTGAATTTCGTCTTCAAGCTGTTCTGCATATTTTTCGGCCAATTCTTTTTTTACCTTGTCCGATTCTTCGCGGCGTTCCATCTTTGTTGAAAGATAGAGGGTTTTGCTTAAACGGGGGAAGGCTTCATCATAAATTGCCTGCTTATTTTCAAGCTCGGCTTCAAGGGGAACGAGGGGAAGTTTTTCTTTTCCGGCAAGTTCGCGTAAATCTTCCTGCATCTTGCAAAGAGCCTTGATCATTTCATGGGCTTTTTCCAAGGCTGTAAGCATGACCTCTTCGGAAACCTCGTTAGCACCGCCTTCGACCATGGTAATACCCTCTTTTGTTCCGGCAACTACGATTTCCATATCGGCCGTTTCAATTTGGCTAAAGGTCGGGTTTATAATATATTCGCCGTTTTTATAGGCAACACGGGCCGCTGCAACGGGGCCGTCAAATGGTATATCCGAAATATGAACGGCTGCGGAGCTTGCGATAACTGCAAGGATGTCGGGCGGATTTATCATATCCGTTGAAATACAGGTGGGAACAAGCTGAATTTCCCGTCCGAATTCTTTGTTAAACAAGGGGCGCATTGGCCTGTCTATAAGACGGGAAACAAGGATTTCCTTATCCTTTGGTCTACCCTCTCTTTTTATAAAGCCTCCGGGGATTTTTCCGGCTGCATAATATTTTTCGTTATAATCAACCGTTAGGGGGACATAGTCTAAACCTTCCTGAGCCTGTCCCGAAGCACAGATTGTAGCTAAAATTGCGGAACCGGCATATTCCGCATAAATAGAACCGTTGGCCTGTTTTGCCAAATAACCGGTTTCTAAAATTAAATCATGTTCGCCGATTTTATAAGTTACTCTTTTTCTCATTATTTTTCTCTTTGAAAATCTCTTCTTTAAAATTACATCAATTTTAAAACTCAATAAATAAAGATAAAGGCGCAAGGACAAGAATTCAGTCTTTCTGCCCCTGCACCTTATCAAACTACTTTCTAAGGTTAAGCTCTTTAAGAATAGTTCTATAACCTTCAATGTCTGTTCTGCGATAGTATTTAAGCAAACTGCGTCTATGACCTACCATGCTGATCAAACCTCGTCGGCTGCCTGCATCTTTAGGATGCTCCTTGCAGTGGTTTGTCAACTGATTAATTTTTTCGGTCAATAAGGCAATCTGCACCTTTACATCGCCTGTGTCTTTTTCGCTTGCACCGAATTTCTTTACGATCGATGCTTTTTGTTCTTTAGTAACTGCCATTACTTACTCCTTACAAATAAATTCTATAGTGTCAAAATTATTAAGGTCTTTTAGCTCAAAACCTTTTGAATCCTTTTCAGAAAAATACAAGAGCAGCCCCTCGTCATCTATAAGGCAATGAGCTTCTTGTTCTTGTCTGTCTGTTTTTTGAACCAAGACCCTATACTTCCCGCTTTGCGGAAGAATCTGCGATATATATGCTTTGGGAGCAAAAATTGTGTTTTTGTCCTTTACCTCCCACGGCAAACCTACGAAATCAAATAAAAAAGGATAACCCAAAAGCTCTTTTGCAAGGGAAAAATCCCCTAAACGTACAGCCTCCCTGATAGCACTGGAGCTAATCTTAAGGGAGCCTCGATTCACGGGATCGATGGAATCAAAGCAAAAGCCTTTCTGAGGGGCGATTTCTTTTAAATCGTCAACCCCCAATCCTCGGCGATATCCGCATAAAAAATCGCTGCCTACAGCCAAATACTTCATACGGATAGTCTTTATAAGAATATCAAAGAACGCAGTTCCTTCTATTTTAGCAAAACTTGCGGAAAAGTCAATAAGTACAATGAAATGAAAACCTAATTCCTGAAACTTTTTTAATCTTAGCCTGAGCGATGAAACATCGCCCGAATAAGCCTTATTTTTTACTGCTGCCGGTGAGCGGAAAAAAGTAACAAGCCCCGGAACAAGGGCTTTTTCGGCTGCATAATTTAAAACTTGCCTTAAAAGCTTATCATGGCCTTTATGGGGGCCGTCAAAACCGCCCACACTAATCGCTGTTTCTTTTCCTTCGGGGAAAAAATCCGAACCGGTTAAAATAGACTGAGCTGCTTCAACAAGCTCTTCCCACGAAATTATCTTAAAATCATCCATCTATTACAGTGGAAGATTATATCTTTTTTTATATTTTGTTTCAAGAGGGCGAATAGTTAAAACTTGAGTATATATTCCGGCAAATCCTAAATAACATTCTTGTTTTCTTCTAGTCCGAACTAATAAATTATCGATAAATAAAAAAATTACAAGCTTTCCATTACCCTTATCATCTCATCGAGACCGGCAACCTCGATGCTGTCTTCAGGCGGATAGAGGGCTCCTCCATAGTAGATTGAAGGATTTGCCTTGGTAGACGGTTCTTCTCTGCGTTTTAGGGCTGCAAAGTGAATCTGATCAACACCCGTGAGCTTGATTATTTTTGAAGCGTTTTTTTCGGTAATGCCGCCGCCGGGTAAAATTTCGATTCTGCCTTTTGCACGCTTCACCATTTTTGCAATTAAGTCGGCTCCCTCGTAGGCTGTGGGTTCTTGCCCGCTGGTTAAAACTCTGGTAAATCCTAAAGAAATAAGTTCATCCAGCGCCTTTAAGGGGTCGGGCACCACATCAATAGCTCTATGAAAAACCTTATCCGCTCCCCCTGCAATTTTTATCAAAGCTTCACACCGTTTTGAATCGATAGTTCCGTCCTTTTTTAGAAAACCGAAGACAATGCCGTCTGCTCCATTATCTATAAAAAGTTTTGCATCTTCAAGCATAGTCTTATACTCATAAGAAGAGTAAAAAAAACCGGCAGCTCTGGGCCTTACCATGGTCATAACCTCAAGATGAGTTTCTCTTTTAACCATCTTTAATGTTCCAAGAGATGGAGTCAATCCTCCCAAAAAAAGAGAAGAATTAAGCTCAATCCTTGAAGCCCCCGCTTTTTCCGCCAAGACGGCATCCTCAAAGGATCCCGCACAAATTTCTATTTTAACATTTTTCATCTAAATACCATCCCGATTATTAAACGCTTTCTCATTTTAAAAAATGAAGACAAAAATGTCAACATCGTATGCTAATTGAAATTCTCAGTCTACAGGAAAAAGAAACTTGTTCCGATACAATAATAAGAGCTTAAACGGCTCCGATTTTAATTTATGGAGGTTCTTATGAAAAGAACAGTAGGCCTTATAGTATTGCAAATTGCTCTGGCATTTTTTTTGATTGTTGCCGGTATCTTGGGGTTAATCAGATCGAATGCAGGGGAATTGGGGCAGGCGGTTGCCCTTTTAGATGCGGTTTTTAAAAGCCGAATAATTACAACCATCATAGTAATAAGTCTTGCAGTTGCAGAACTCATTGCCGGAGTTTTTTTAATTGTTGAATTTTTTTCAGGCGAGATAAGATTAACAAATATAATCTTAATCATATTTATGATCTTATGGATTATAAATATCGTTCTCATTGATATAATAGGACCGATAAACGGAAATGTATTTGGAAGCACAATGTCGGTTTTAAATTATCTTTCTTTATTTTCACGCCATTTGATGATTTTGGGAGCTATTATAGCTGTAAAAGACAAAAGCAGGGTTTAATCTACACATTGCCCTTATATTTTTACAAGTCTTAAGGTAATTAATAGGCTGCGGCTTTTTGATAAAGGCGGCAGCCGATTTTTATAAAAGCCTTTTTATTCCCCGATAAAGACCATGCTAAACCACGGAATATATGTAATTAAGAGTAAAATAAGAAATTGAACTGCAAGATAGGGTAGAATACTTTTGACGATTTTTATTACAGGTTTTTTAAATGTATAGCTTGCTATAAAAAGGTTCATTCCTATAGGCGGTGTCAAGAATCCAAGGGCTAGGTTTGTTAAGAATATAACACCTGTATGAACAGGATGTATTCCAAAGCTCTCAGCAACAGGGATTACCAAGGGCGAAACGACTAAAATTGCCGAATATAGATCCATAATGCAGCCTACTATCAATAACACGATATTCAAAAGCAGCAAAAATAAAATTTTAGATCCTACAAAGGTTATTGCCAAATCCGAAAGAATTTCAGGAATGCCTGCATATACCAAAAAGAGAGCAAGCCCCTTTGCAGCTCCTATTATTACAAGCACACCTCCTGCAACAGGTATGCTTTGTAAAACAAGGTCAAGAGCTTTTTTTATGCTCAAGTCTTTTCTTATAAATACTTCCAATATAAACGAATATAAAACCGTAAAAGATGCAGTTTCAAAAAGGGTAAAATAACCTCTAAAATAGAGAACTGCTATTAATAGGGGGAGCAAGAGCTCAAAAGATGCAGACTTAAAACTTTGAAAAAAAGCCTCCCTTGAAAACCTAATTCTTTTTAAGTTTTTATCCTTTATGATTCCTATAGTCATCATTGACAGGGCTAAAAGAATGCCCGGAAGAATAGCTCCCTTAAAGAGGTCAAAGATGTTTACGCTCATAAAATTAGTTGCTCCATAGACTATAACGGCCAAACTTGGGGGCAATAAAAGGCCTATGGAACCGGAGGCTGTTATAAGGGCTTCCGAATCATCTTCGGAATAGCCTGATCCTGTCAAAATTACGCTTAAAATCCCTCCTAGGGCCAAGATGGTTACTCCCGATGCTCCGGTGAAAGTTGTAAAAAATGTTGCAACCAGTACTGCTGCAATAACAACGCCGCCTCTTATACACCCTACAGAGTTTTTTACAAAGTTCAACAGCCTCTTTCCTGCGCTTCCTCCTGCTAAAAGGTAGCCTGCAACCGTAAATAGGGGGATTGCCGCTATGGATGTATCCGTTAAAATACCGTAAGTTTCCATGGGGATACTTTCGACATATCCTCCCGTGGTCATAAAGGCAAAATATGCCAGACCTGAAAGTGCAATATAAAGGGGCATTCCGAAAAGGCTGAGAATAGTAAATACTAAAACAATCGGCCAAATAGCATTTTCCGAAAAAATTTGAACTGATGCGGAAATACCGCTTAAAAGAATTGCAAGGCCTGAATCGTTTATTTCAGGGTACCATGAGCCGAGTATTAGATTTAAAAGGCCTAAAATTGAGCCCGTACTTATCAGTAATCCTATAAAAAGACCTAGTATGCTTGAAACTATGCACTTGTTTCTTTTTATTTCCAATATAAGCATTGTCAAGTACATTGGAGGGAGGGCTGAGAAGAAAATTTTTATAGGAATATATAAAACATGATCTTCAGAAGAAAGCATATTATAGTTTGGGAATACCGAGAAAAATACCGCTGTGAGGATTGCTATATTTACACATGATATAAACCCGTGTATGATTGATTGGAGTTTTTTATCTAATTTAGAAGTAAAGACTTCTATATTCAGCTGCCGCTTTTCTATTGTGGTTATTATACCTGCAAAACAGGCAAATACAAAGACCAGCTGAACAATCAAACGTTCATACTCTAAACCGTTTTTACCGAAACCTACGGTTATATGGATTATAAAAGGCAGCACAATCAGCACTGCCGTTAGAGCTAAAACAAAACCATTAACTATCTTTCTCATCTTATGATAATATACTTATTTGCGGTATGCTTCAAGCAATGCTGTAATTTTTTCATATATTTCAGCATTTATCAAGCCCGGAATAGCTTTTTGTACCCGCTGCATATCGGTGTTGAACTCTTTTGTCCATTCTTTTCTTTGCTGAGGGCTAAGGCTTATTATTTTTAAACCGTCCTGCTTCATTTTTTTTATATAGTCTTTTTCCATATCCTCAAGGGCTATGTTTAGCTTTTTTGTTGTTTTATTCATTGCTTCCAGCATTGCCGGTTTGTATTCATCAGGTATAAGAGCCCAAGATTCGTCGGCAATCACAAAGCCTGCCATTATAGGACATATACGGGCATCAAGCAGGTAGGATACATCCTTGTACAGCCTTAATGTGTAAGTAAGAATAGAAATCGATGCAAAACTTCTTGCTCCTGCTGAGGCCTTTAATTCCTGAGTGAATTTGGCGGGTAGTACGGGTAATACATTAAAACCTGAGACTTTTAGAACGTCCGTAAAATCCTTTGTGTCATTTGAGCACAGCATTTTTATCTTTTTTAACTCATCAAGGCTTGAATAGGAATCCTTTGTATAAAATGAAAGCCAGCCCACATTGGACCATGTTATAAGTTTACATCCGCTTTTTTGAATTTCATTTTCAAAGGCATATCCGTACTTACTTAAAACCAAATCAAGTTCTTCTTGATTTTGTATTAAAAAAGGGAGAGACATGGTAAAAATTTTTGCATTTGGTGCAAGCTCATTTAAGCCGATAGGAGTTAAAATAGCACCGTCTATCTGAGGTCTTTGTCCGGGGCGGGAAGGTTTCATCTTTACAATTCCTGCTTTTTCTCCTCCGATGACCGTCATATCCATAAACCTAAGGCTTACAAGCCCATTGGTTATCTTGTTCCACTCTTGAGCTAACTTTTTTAATTCAATATCCCAAGGAGTCCTTGCAGATGCACTGCTTGCAATCTTTAAAACAATCTTCTGTTGAGCAAAGATGCCTGAAATCGTTATCAGTACAAAAAAAGCAAATAATAATTTTTTCTTCATTCTATTCTCCCAATATAAACATTTCTTTATTTTCTTTTAGCCATTTTGCATATCTTTGTGAAATGCTTATGGCCAGCTTATTATTCGGATCTAATTCAGGATTGACAGCTAAGGCTTTTTCTATAGCTTCATCAAATCCCTTGCTGTCCTGTTTAGGTACACAAAAAGAGAGGGCATAGGTTACATGGATTGAAGGACTTTTCCCTTGGGAGAGCTCAAGGGCCTTTTTATAAGCTTTTTCGGCTTTTTCAATATTGCCGCCCAGGCTGTCCGGAGCGGAGGCATAAAATTTAGTCAAAATTTCCCATGTTGCCCCGTCAGAATAATCAGGATCAAGGCTGCAAACTTTTTCAAGCATTAACCTCGCCCCTTGAACTGTTTGTAAGCTTTGAATATCCAGTGGATCAAGGGCAAAAGCTGCCAAAATACCGGCTCCTGCCCAATGCAGAGCTTCAGTGTCGTAGAGCTTGCATTTTTTTAGCATTGCCTCTATTTTTTCCTCATTATCGGAGTTTATAGCTTGAGTAAATCCCGGGTATGCCGTATCTAAGGCTGAAAGGATCTTGTTATATCCTCTTTTATAAAACTTTTTTGCTCTATTAAAAGCCTTGTCTTTTTTATCGTATTCATCATCCGAAAGATAGGCTGCGGGACTTTCTACAAATATATTTGCATACATTATATAAAGCTCTCCCGTCATTATAGCAAGCCCCCTATGGGATGGGTTTGCTATGTGCATTCCCTCATAGACTTTTAAAATAACGGGAAAGACCTCTCCGACGAGCTCTACATCATCTTCTCCGGTTAAAGCCGTGATGGGATTCGGAGCATTGGGATCGGCTTTTGTAGGTATTTTTTTTTCAGGAAGAGGAGCCATGGCATTTGCTACCGAATTATAGGCCATCTTTTTTATTGAACATGAAGAAAAACTAAAAAGAATTAAAAGAAATAATAATCCTATCTTGAATATTATAAAGTCATTATTTTTGTGTTGTTTTTTCATTTTTCCAGTCCTCGATAAATTTTTCATAGGCAGCGATTGAAGCTGAAAGAGCTATTTCATGAACCCTGCTTCTTCCGGCAATATTGTTTCCTTCCAATATATATAGAGCTTCTAATGTACCTTGAAGGTCGCTTATGGAGCAATCTTTGGAATTCTCTCTTCGTCTAGTTAAAACTCTTATTTCATCATCAAAGAGCTCATTAAATTTTTTTGTTTCCCAGTCTGTAGTTTCCGGCATATTTTAATAGTATACTCGATTTTTATACTTTTTACAAGCTGTATAGTTATGTTGAAGTTTTTGGCGTACTTGACATATCTTTCTTTTAATAATAAACTGGATTTTAATACGATAAATTTGAGGAGGCGGAATATGGCAAGAAAGATTAAACTTGTATTGGGCGTAATAGGCTCTGATTGTCATGCTGTCGGTAATAAAATTTTGGATTATTCTTTGACCGAGGCCGGTTTTGAGGTAACCAATATAGGCGTTTTAAGCCCCCAAGAGGACTTTATAAATGCTGCCCTTGAAACGAATGCGGATGCAATTTTAGTATCTTCTCTTTACGGTCAAGGAGAGCTGGATTGCAAGGGCTTGCGCGAAAAATGCGATGAAGCAGGTTTAAAGGGTATTAAACTTTTTGTCGGCGGAAACATAGTTGTAGGTAAGCAGGATTTTGATGATGTACATAAACGTTTTACTGATATGGGCTTTGATCATGTTTATCCTCCCGGAACTCCGGTTGAAACGACTATTAAAGATTTATACGCAGATTTTCCTGATCATGTATAGGACTTAAGCTTAATTTAAAATTTACTCAAAATGAACTGTTATTTATTTGTTGACTTTGGAAGTACCAATACAAAAATAACCCTTGTGGATGTCGAAAAAGAAGACATAATCGGTACGGCAAAGGCTTATACGACTGTAGAAACCGATGTTATGATAGGTTATAATAATGCCCTTGACCTATTACACAAAAAAACGGGAACGGATTATACTGTAGTAAAAAGCCTTGCCTGCTCCTCGGCTGCAGGGGGCTTAAAGATTATAGCCATAGGCCTTGTGCCGGAACTTACGAGCGAGGCTGCAAAACGGGCAGCCCTCGGCGCCGGAGCTAAGGTAATCCACACTTACAGTCATAATCTCAATAAAAGTGAAGCTGAGGAGATAGTAAGCTCAAATGCGGATATAATACTCTTAGCAGGAGGCACAAACGGCGGTGATTCACGCTGTATAATCCATAATGCAAAGATGCTTGCCGATTACGGCGTCAAGGTTCCTGTTGTTGTTGCCGGTAACAAGAGTGCTGAAGATGAAATCATTGAAATCTTTAAGGATAAGGTAGATTTTCATCTAGCAGAAAATGTAATGCCCAAAATAAACAAGCTCAATGTTGAAAGCGCCCGCGAAACAATCCGCGGCATCTTTATGAATAATATTGTGCATGCAAAGGGCATGACCCATGTCGAAAATAATATAGATAATATCCTGATGCCGACTCCTGCAGCTGTCCTAAAGGCTGCTCAAACTCTGTCTGAAGGTACTGAAAATGAAGAGGGTTTAGGAGATCTTATCGTCTTAGACATAGGCGGGGCTACAACCGATGTTCATTCCGCTGCCGACGGCGAGCCGACCCAAGGCTCTGTCTTTTTATATGGATTGCCTGAAGCATTTTTAAAACGGACAGTGGAAGGCGACCTTGGTATGCGGTACTCTCTTCCGACCGTAGCCTCGGTGCAAGGGCCTCACGGGCTTAGACACTATCTTCCAAAAGAATATAGGTTTAACATTGAAGAAGAAGTAAAAAAACGGAATGAGCACACCGATTTTATTTCTGAAACCGAAAAAGATTTGGCCTTTGATTGTGCCGTTGCCAAGGTATGTGCCGATGTTTCGATGAGCCGCCATGTCGGGGTTTTAACTCCTGTTTATACCGGCTGCGGTGCCAGCTTTCAACAAGAAGGAAAGGATTTAACCCAGCTGCGTTATATAATAGGAACAGGAGGAATTTTGGTTTATAATTCCCATTACAAAGAAATTATGGAGGCTTGCAAATTCCGTGAAGACGATCCTTTTAGCTTAAAGCCTAAAAATCCTCAATTTCTTCTTGATAAGGAGTATATACTATCGGCTATGGGACTTTTGGCTACCGAAGATCCGGATATGGCTATAAGGATAATGAAAAAACATCTGGTATAAACGGATATTTTGTTATCTTTTGAATTTTGAATTTTGTATTGACTTTTTACGGGTTTTAGTGTAGAATAGACACTTAATTATGTGAACGGCCGCAAACAAGTGCGGCAGATACGCTTTTTTAATTTTAGATATTTTGTAGTGGAGGATTGAGTATGGCTGTACCAAGAGCGAATACGTCAAAGGCTAGAACAAGACGCCGACGCGGTATAAATATGCGTTTACAAGCGCCAAATCTTGTTGAGTGTTCCGGATGCGGTAACTTGATTATGCCTCATCATGTATGCCCCAAATGCGGGTTTTATAAAGGCAAGCAGGTTATTAACCCCGATAAATTAGACTAAAGGAGATAGTTTTATGGATGATTTATTCAAAAAAATTCAGCAGTTAATCGCAGCAAAGTTGGAAATTGATGAGGACAAGGTTACATTGGATTCTTCATTCCGACAAGATTTAGGTGCCGATAGTCTTGACACCTATGAACTCGTTTATGCTCTCGAAGAGGATATGGGTATTAAGATCCCGGACGAAAAGGCAAATGAGTTTGAAACTGTCCGCGATGCTTATGAATTTATCAAGACTCAGAAAAAATAAGTTTTGTTTTTAGGGGAGTTCTTTGTTTCCGATAAAATTAGGCATTGAGGCCGGTAGGAAGCGGGAACTCCTTGAGTTCCAAAAGCAAGCGGGATTGAAATTTAAAGATCTACGCTTGCTTGATCTAGCCTTCCATCACAGGTCATTTTCCAATGAACATAATAATTTTCACATCAATAATGAACGCTTGGAATTTTTAGGCGATTCGGTTTTGGGGCTTGTCGCAGCTTCCTATCTTTATAAATCTTTTGAGGATAAACATGAGGGGGAGTTGGCTAAAATAAAAGCTTCCGCTGTTTCGGAAGAAGCTTTATCGAAGGCTGCCCATAACCTAAACATAAGTAAATATTTGGTTTTAGGGAAGGGAGAAGAAATGTCCGGAGGCAGAGAAAAAAAGGCCATCCTTGCCGATGCCCTTGAAGCTGTTATAGGAGCCTACTACCTTGATTCCGGTTTTAAAACAGCTCAAAAATTTGTGTTAAATCTTTTGGAAAAGGCTATCGCTTCGGTCTTAGAAAAAAGGTTTATAAGCGACTATAAATCCCTTCTTCAGGAATTGGTTCAAAAGAAATTTAAAGCAGTTCCGAAATATGAGCTTAAAAAGGCGAGCGGTCCTGATCATGACCGCACTTTTTGGTTCTCGGTTTCAGTAAACGGTAAGGTTTACGGTCCCCTTTCAGGTAAAACAAAAAAAGAAGCGGAGCAGGCTGTTGCAAAAGTGGCCTATGAAAATCTCTATACTGAGGATACTGTGTCAAAATAGCTCTATTTAGCATGAAAATTTGGCACAATAGTATTTTTTGTCCCTTTTAAGCTCTATCATTTTTTTATAAACATAAATTTCCCGTTTATTCATAATTGTATAAGTCTATATTGAATATAGACTTATGGCATTTTAACAAATTTTCCTTCCTTTTTTTTGATTTGGCATAAAAATTGCTTGTATATAAGTGACAGCTTGAAAAGCAGGCTTAAAAACTGAACTTACAGAGCCAGCTCAAAGAGCCAGCTTACAAAGCGGCTCAACGAGCCGCTCGTTGAGTTTGAAATAGTAACTTATAAGCAGGAGGTGCTTTATGAATAGTTTAAGTCTTTTTAGTCCGTCTTTTACGGACAGCGTATTTGATGCCCTTGATAGGAGCTTGGGTCCCAATTTTGGAGTTTTTGCTCCGATCAAGAATGCAAGCTGCGGAATGCCGAGTGTGGATATCCGCGAAACCGAGAAAGCCTATGTTATGGAAGTAGATCTTCCAGGGTACAGCGAAAAAGATGTTGAGATCAGCTTAAAAGATAGGCTTATGACAATCTCATCTTCCAAAAAAGAAGAAAAGGAAGATAAGGGGGCAGAGTACATCATAAAGGAGCGAAGTTCAAGGCATTTTATGAGGCGTTTTACCTTGCCTGAGGATATAAACTCCGATGAAGTTTCTGCAAAATTTGAAAACGGTGTTTTGGTTGTAAATATTCCGAGAAAACCGGATACTCAGCCTAAACAAATAGAAATTAAAACTGCATAAGATTTAATTTTACATCTGTACACTAGCTTACCTGCGTCTTGCCTTCGGGCAGGGCGCAGTTTTTTTATATCTTCCCAATAATGCTTTTTGTAAAAACTGCCGATAAGATTATCGATGGTTTCCGTATATAGACAATATGAAAATTCAAATTCCTCTGTTTTAAGCAATTCTCTTTTGCGTAGGGAATTTCTTTACGGTCTAAAATTTTTCGCCGTACAAGAGAATTTTATGAGTGAACAGGGAGCTGTCTTGCGTATGAGAATCTCTTTAGCCTGCATAGAAGCCGGAGCAGTGGTAATCGATGCCTATATTCAAACCGACGGGAACCTATCATACCTTTTTGTTTTATGCTCATCGATTCTTTCTCCTCAAATTTTTTCGGAAGCTGTAAAAAGAATTCTGCCGAATGCTGTTATTGAAGAATTTTATAAAACTCAAGCCGAAGCTTATTTGGGATCGGCTTCTGTAGAAGAACTGGTAAAAAAGCCCATTCCATTTTTTTCGCCTATAGAAGGAAATTCCGAATCAAACCGTCTTTTAATATCTCTTCTGATTGAACATAAAGCCCTTCTTTTGGAAAACAAAAAAGGAGGTCTTTTGGAGATGTGCTTAAAGCATAAGTCTAGGAGCCTTTTAAATGAAGCTTCTGAAATACGCCGATATTCTTCTGCCGGTTTGGACCTAAACATATTGATGTTTCAAAAAGAAGATCTAATCCTTTCT
Organism: Treponema denticola; assembly: GCF_024400535.1. Lineage (NCBI taxonomy): Bacteria > Pseudomonadati > Spirochaetota > Spirochaetia > Treponematales > Treponemataceae > Treponema > Treponema denticola. Next base: position 2,435,528 of record NZ_CP038800.1, on the reverse strand, counting down.
ATTCCGGTTTTTCAGGTCAAAAAAATCGATAAGGATGTTTTCCAAAAAAAGTTTATTCAAATTCTTCCTGAATACGGAGGAAAAAAAATCTATGTAGAGGATGTCTTTTGCATAAAAAACATCAATCTTTCAAAAGTAAATTTTACCAAAAGGTTGAAAAGGGGTATATATAGCATCACAATACCCGGTGCTAAGACGATCATGGAATTTAACCTTTTAGTTCCTTCGATGTATGAGTGATCCCTATGCGCTATTCTGTTTCCAAAACGAAATTTAAGCAGGGATCGTTTTGATTTTTAATATCTTCAATCGTATCCATAATAAAAACGTCAGGCGATAAACCCTTATTGTTAATTTCCATATTATTGTACATAGTTTTTTGCAATGATATGAAAAATGAAAAATTATTTGTAAGCTTAAATATTCCGATGTTTCCTGTAGCTCCTTTAGTATTTGTTCCGATTAGCCTTATGTTTAATTCTTTACAAAAACATGCAAAATTATCGCAAGCGGAACCGCTTTTGTAAGATGTAAAAACGGTTATATCTTTATTCTCGATTTTACACTTATTTGCAGCAGAGATAAGTTTTTTTTCTAATTCTTCCATTTCATTACTTTGCATAAGAAAGTTGTCTATTTGTTGTAATATTTTATCTTCTTCTGACGGCATTAACAATTGATGAGCTTTCATTAATTTACCGTCGTTAATAAAAGAATTTAGTTTTGTAAGCGTATCATGGTTTATCACCTTTAAATTTTTATCTTTTATTGCAGTTAAAGTAATCAGAACGGGACTTAATCGGCGTTGAAAATCTTTAATATTGACGGAAGATATTTCAGGATCTGTTTTTCCTGTAAGTATTTTTAAAATTACAAATCCTATATTTGAATTGCCGCCGCTATTTTTTCGAATATCTAAAATAAGATGAGCAGAATTTTCTAACAAAGGAATAATTTTTTCAATAAATTCATCTATCATGTGATAATCCCAAAAATTATGTATTTGTATCAAAGCATATTTTTCTTTAATATTATAAATCGAAAAATTATAGCTTGAATATATCTTATTCAGTTTATCATAATAATCAGGGATTTTATTAAATTTTATACTACCGATTTTATTTTGCGGAATTGAATATTTCAATTCTAAATTAACTTCATTTTTATCGACCTTAAATGTAAATTTTATTTTTTTATTTTGTGAAGAATATAAAATACGTTTTATCATTGAATTTTCAAAGGCATGAGGTGTTTTTACAGGAATATATTTTGCAATATTATTTAATAAATATTTTTTTACATCTTCATCATCAATTTTTATAAGCTCTGAACCTAATGGTATTTTTATATTGTTCTCTTTATATAAAAGATAGTATTTGCCGTCAGCATAGTCCAATCCGATAGGTAAAAATTAAAAAGGAGTGTTTGGGCCTTGTTCATAGAACACGGCTGCATGTCCGTCATTTATTACTGCTAACAACTCTTCAAAATAAGTATAAATTTTATATTTATCGCTTTCATACATAATTTTATTTGCAAGTTCAAAATATTTTTCATTAAGATTATTTAAAATAGCATTATTTAAAAAAGGAGAATACTCTTTAATATATGAATATAATTCGGCTAAACTTATAATATGTTTTTTATTTTGGTCCGGTTTTAAGCCTTCAAGAGCTGCATCAGTATCGGAACAGCCAAAATACATTACAGTAAAACAAAGTATAAATATGATTCTTTTATAGTACCTCTTCATAGTTGTTATTTTAGCATGAGCCAGGGGGCTTGTAAACAGGGACAAGGCTCGTATCGGCCGCAGCCTGTGCTTGGAGATTCCTTTAAAATTGAACGGTTACTATCCTTGCATTATCTCCTGCAGCATGTTATTATATCGCTGAGGAAAACATTTTAGCGGAATTGTACCGGATAGAAGACCATAACCTTCCGTACCGGCCTTAGCTCATCAAAAAAATTTTAATTTTTTTTAAATAAAATCTTGACAAAACGGGAAGGGGATAGAATAATATTATAGAATTAATAACAAATAATAAAAATTAGGAGGCTGGTATGAAAAATGAAGACAATTATTACGCACAGAATTTAAATGCACAAAAATTATTCCGAGTATACGACACGGCACTTCCCCGTGTGCGGCAATACCTCAATGAAGAAATAAATTTTATCAAACGGAATTTAACCGGAACCGAATCGGTTTTGGAAGTCGGCTGCGGGTATGGGAGAATATTAAAAGAATTATCTCCGTATGCAAAGCGTCTTATCGGTATCGACATTTCCGAAGATTCTGTCGCTTTTGCAAAAGAATTTTTAAAAGATAGTTCCAACGCAACAGTGCAGGCAGCGGATGCTTATAACCTTGCGTTTAATGGTGAATTTGACATGGTACTCTGTTTGCAAAACGGACTTTCCGCAATTAAAGGTTCTGCAGAACGCCTTATTACCGTATGTGTCCAAAGTCTCAAGAAAGGCGGAAAAGCCTTTTTCAGCACCTATAGCGGAAAATTCTGGAAAGATCGGCTTGAATGGTTTCGGGAACAGGCGGATAAAAAGCTTTTAGGCGAAATCGATGAAGAAAAAACAAAGGACGGTATCATTATCTGCAAAGACGGTTTTAAGGCGGTAACCTTTACCGAAGAAGAACTTAAAAAACTCGGCATTCAATCGGGTTTTCGGTATGAGATAAAAGAGATAGATAAATCAAGCTTGTTTTTAATATTGACAAAATAGATATAAGGAATATGCCTTACAAAAGTGTAAAGACTGTGATATACTAATAGATAAGGGGGATACTTTATGGCAAAACACAATCGCCGGTACAAAGACTCGGTATTCGTAGATTTATTCAGCGAAGATAAAACCGCCAAAGCCAACTTTTTATCGCTCTACAATGCACTGCACGGCACACACCTTGATTCTTCGGCGGAATTGAAGCCGCTTAAACTTGAACAGGCGATGTATACAAAATTGTCCAATGATGTATCGTGTCTGATTGATAATAAAATCATTGTGCTGGCAGAACACCAATCGACTATAAATGAAAATATGCCTTTGCGCTGCTTACAATATGTAGCACGTCTGTACGAACAAATTCAAGACCCGAAAGCAAAATATTACAGAACCTTGCAAAAAATTCCCATACCTGAATTTTACGTCTTCTATAACGGCAAGGCAAAATATCCGGCTCAGAAAACGCTCAAACTTTCAGAGGCCTACATCGCAAAATCGGAACAAGTTCCGCTGGAACTAACGGTTCAAGTGCTTAATATTAACACAGACAAAGCGAATAAGATTTTAATGACCTGTAAACCATTGGAAGAATACAGCCTGTTTGTAGAAGCCGTACGCCGCCATACCGCGCTTGATAAAGAAAAAGGCTTTGAAAGTGCTATAAAAGAATGCATCCAAAACGGCATTTTAAAAGAATATCTACAAAGAAAATCACGGGAGGTGATAAATATGTTACTGGCAGAATATGACTATGATACTGATATAGCGGTGCAGCGTGAGGAAAGCCTAATGATTGGAATACAGCAAGGCTCATACAAAAAAGCTCTTGAAACGGCTGCAGCATTTAAACGGCTTGGGGTTGATATTGTTAAAATAGCCGAAGGAACAGGCTTAAGCCGTGAAGAAATCGAAAAGCTTTAAAATGTGAGGTAATCAATATGTTGCCGGCATAATATGATTATGATAAGGAGATATGATAAACAGTTCGGCAGGAATTCAGCCTCACTGTTTATCTGCCGAGTTTGCCTTTCGGCAAACGTCGCATTATTGTATGCAGTTTGTAAACAAACTGCGTGAAAAACCTTTTTTCAGGATTTGATAATCCTTGCAAAAGGTTTTTATGGGAGGTATGATAAAATAGTAAACAAACAAACGGTAATGTGATAAACTGAACTAAAAAGAAGTTCAGTGGAAACCAGGCAATAGTTCGTCATGTTTAGTGGAGGCAATGACCTCCGAATGGGAGAATGAAGAGCTTTTGCCGCATCATACAGTAGTCGTTAAAGACTGAATGGGAGATTGGAATATATTACCGAAAAGACTTTCCGCTGAAACACAAAGGGAGGGAGGTCGAAATGACATTTTTTATTGGCGTGGATTTGCACAAAACACAGTTTACAGTTCATGTAAGAACGGAAGAAAGGTCTGAAACCCTAAATCAGATAAGACAATATAAAACTGATGACAAAGGTTATGCCGACTTTATGACAAGAATAAAAGCTTACAAAGAAATCGGAGCTGTTGTAAAAATTGGAGTTGAATCAACAGGGAACACCCGTTTTTTCAAACACGAGGTAGAAAAAGCCGGAGCAGAAGTTACAGTCATAAATACTTTGAAGTTCAAGGTTATAACTGAATCTGCTAAAAAAACTGATAAGCATGATGCTTGTACAATTTCAGAGTTTCTTTCAAAGACATGCTACCTGAAAGCTATCTTTGCAGTAAAGAAACTGAAAATATGAGGCGGCTTTTAAAGTCTAGGGAAAGGCTGGTTCGCTCGATAGTAGGTCAAAAGAATGAAGTTCATGCTCTTTGGTAAGTATGGGGCTAAAAGATGAAAGCAGGAGCCTACAAAGTAAAAAAGGACGCCAGAGAGTTCTGGACGTCCTTGAGTCGAATAACGACAACGTGCTCGAGGCACAATCAGTACAACTGATGTTTGAAATTATAAGGCAAATGGAAGAAAGTGTCAAGATAATAGAAAAACAACTTACAGAATTGACAAAGGATGATCAAATGGTAAATCGTCTTTTGAGTATACGAGGTTGTGGAAAGATAACGGCATGGACTATAAGAGCCTATACTGAGGATATGGGAAGGTTTGCAAGTGCAAAAATATGCAGCCTTTTGCGGACTTGTTCCATGGGTGTCTGATTCTAATGAAAGTATTAGGCATGGAAAAATTACGAAGCGAGGCCCGCAGGAATTAAGAGTGAGCTTTGTACAATTGGTAATGGGTATAAGACGTTGCAAAGATACTGCCTGTTGGCGTTTAATGCAGCGTTATGAATATATGAAAACACATAAGGGCAGCGGAAAGTCAATCATAGCCGCTGCGAGGAAGTTGGCAGAGATTGTATGGGCAATGCTCAGCAATAAAGAAGATTTTGACTGTGAAAAGATGAAAGGAACATACAACCGTATGAATCTTGCAGTTTAATTTTTATCTGCCATCTATTTTAATTTTTTTTAAGAAAGTCGATTTTGTTTGTTGACTTTTTATGGGAGAATCTTTATGAGTGACGAAAAAAGAAACGGAACAGCTGTTCCCGAAGGAAAGATGGAACCGAAAACTATAATCCGGTTTGTGGTTTATAGTTTGATCGGTATTTTTATGTTTTTTATTCCGATTGCAATCGGCGGAAAAAAGACGATTCCATTGGATCATATTGTGGGGTTGATTCAAAAGATTCCCTATTATGCAAAGTACTGGGGGCTTTTGCTTTGCTGCGTGGGCGTAGTTTTTCCATTTATAACAGGTTCATGGAAAAAGACCAAGGTAAAAATGGTGTTTTCAATTATCAACATTCTTGCAATCCCCTTTGCAATTATGACGGTGTTCAATGTAGGGCCTGAAGCTCTTTTAGCCAAAGGAATGTTGCCTTTTATTTACGGTAAAATTGTAGTTCCGGTCACAACCATCGTTCCTATAGGCTCGGTATTTTTAGCTTTTATCGTAGGTTACGGCCTCATGGAATTTGTAGGCGTATTTATGCGTCCTGTAATGAAGCCTGTTTGGAAAACTCCCGGCCGCAGTGCTATTGATGCCGTAGCTTCTTTTGTAGGAAGCTATTCTATAGCCTTGCTCATTACAAACCGTGTTTACAAAGAAGGAAGATACACAAATAAAGAAGCTGCAATTATCGCTACGGGTTTTTCGACCGTGTCTGCAACCTTTATGATAATAGTTGCAAAAACCCTAGGGTTTATGGAACACTGGAACTTCTATTTTTGGACAACGGTTATAGTTACCTTTATCGTAACGGCAATTACTGCAAGAATATATCCTCTATCCAAAAAAGCCGACTCCTATTATGAAAATCAAAAGGGCGATATCGAAACCGATGTAAAGGGGAATAAATTTAAAATTGCCTTGGGAGAAGCCGTAAAGGTTTGTTCTTCTGCTCCTTCTCTTCCCCAAAATGTAAAAATAAATTTGCTTGACGGTATAAAACTTGCAATAGGTTTGGCTCCGTCTTTAATGGCAATCGGAAGTTTGGGGCTTATCATTGCAAAATATACGCCTGTCTTTGACATAATCGGATATATCTTTGTGCCATTTACGTGGCTGATACAACTGCCGGAACCTGTGCTTGCGGCAAAAGCTCTTGCCACAAGCATTGCGGAAATGTTTTTGCCTGCTCCATTAGTTGCAAGCGCTTCGGCAGGTACAAGGCTTGTAGTGGCTGTAACCTGCGTTTCAGAAATCTTATTTTTCTCGGCCTCAATCCCCTGTATGATGAGTACGGAGATTCCATTGAAGATGAAGGACTATCTTATCATCTGGGTTGAAAGGGTTATCCTTTCGATCCTGTTGACGGCACCCTTTGTATATTTGTTTACATATATAATTGCAAAATAAGTGCTAAAACCGGAAGATGTGCCATATATCACTGAAGAAAAATGCCGTTTTTGTCATTTTTCTTCAGTGGGATAAGGGGGGGGATAGATGTGAAACAAATTGAACAGCTCCCCTTGCTCTTTAAGCTTAAAAACCATATAATTTTTGTATGAAACTTTTTGTTGTACGCCACGGTGAAACCGACTGGAATTCTAAGATGTTGGCTTGCGGTGTTTCCGAAGCCTCTCTCACCGAAAAAGGAATGGAGCAGGCAGCAAATCTTGCCGAACGCCTCGCTTCCGAACAAGATAAAAATAAGATTAGCTTTATCTATGTGTCCCCGCTTAAAAGAGCCGTAGCAACGGCAGCCTATATCGAAAAAGCTTTGGGTATAAAAGCAAAAATAGATGAACGCTTAAAAGAAATAAATTTCGGAACTTTTGAAGGTGAGGATTGGAGGAAGCCTGAATTTTTAAAAATAACCGGCAATCCTTTTTTTAGATTTCCGCAAGGAGAATCCTTGGTGCAAACAGCACACCGTGCCTATGGTATAATTGAAGAGGTCAAAGCAAAACACAAAAATGAAAATGTACTTTTTGTTTGTCACGGAATGATAAGCACTATGATTTGCACATATTTTAAATCTTATTCACAAGAAGAATTGGAAAAGATAGAAATCAAAAACTGCCAGCTTCTTCAGTTTGAATTAAAAAATTAAATTGCAGAATAATTTATAATATAATCCAGAGGCTATCTGATATTCCCTGCTTTTTTGCCTATTGACAAAAACGGATTAAAGCTACATCATATAAGGTATGAAGCTATCTAATATTTTTACATCATCGCGGCTGGTGCTTGCGCCCATAATCTATGTTTTGTATTTTTTGCCGGATTGGGTTCCTTTTGTAAGTCCTAAAATTACAATTCTTATTATAATTCCGATTTTTATCTTTATGGAATTTACCGATTTTTTGGACGGCTATTATGCAAGGCTGCATAATCAGGTGGATGATTTCGGAAAAATATTTGATCCCTTTGCAGATGTGGTTGCAAATGTAACGGTTTTATTTTGTTTTTTGATGGACGGATTTTTGTTTGCTCCTTTCTTTTTGATTATAGTTTACCGCGAATTCGGTATCATGTTTTTGAGGATGAAGGCCCGCGGCGAAGGCATAACTATAGGGGCTAAGATGGGCGGAAAAACAAAGACCGTGCTTTATATTGTTGCGGCAAGTGTTTCAATGTTTTTAAAACTTGAAAAAATTTACACATTTTTACCGCCGGCCCTTACTCAATACATTCTTTATTTTAACTGGCTTCTTTATTTTGCGGCGGTTATTTTGTCGCTAGCTTCATTTACCGATTATATTACTTCATATTTAAATACAAGGAGAACTGCTGATGAATAATCAGGACGAATTCAAATTTGAAATTACAAAAAGCTACGGAACTATCTCCGCGGGAAAGGGCGGTTGGAACACCGAACTCAACGAGGTATCATGGAATGGCCGAGATCCTAAATTCGATATAAGGCCTTGGTCTCCCGATCACCAAAAAATGGGAAAGGGAATTACCCTTACAAAGGATGAGCTTATAGTTTTAAAGAAGCTTTTGGACGAGGCCGGAATCTAGCCGCGAGCTCAAATTACATCATTTTTTGACAGGCTTCAACCGCAAGGCGATCGCAGGCTTCGTTTAAGGGATTGCCTGCGTGGCCTTTTACCCAAATCCATTCAGGCTTAATCGAGGCAGAAAGGGAGTCCAGCTCTTGCCAAAGGTCTTGGTTTTTTACGGGCTGTTTGGAGGCCGTCTTCCAATTATTTTTTTTCCAGTTAAAGATCCACGAGCTTATACCCTGCTGTACATATTGAGAATCGGTGTGTACCGAAATGCTTTTATAGTTTAAGGTTCCGCCGGACTTGCCGGCTAAAAATGCAGGCTCCTCTTTTATCTTTTTTAAGGCCCTTATAACAGCCATGAGTTCCATGCGGTTATTGGTGGTAGATTTTTCGCCTCCGTTTTCTCTGCATATTTCTTCTTTTGAATCCTTGTTTACCATTATATAAGCCCAGCCTCCGGGGCCGGGATTTTTAGAGCAGGCTCCATCCGTGTATATTTCAATATTCATTTTTGCTTCCTTACTTTGTATTTTTCATAGATGCGGAGTATTTCTTTTTGAGTTTCTTCCCAGCCTAGGCAGGGGTCGGTTATGGATTTACCGTATTCGCCGGCATTCTTTGCTTTTTCGATTGAGGTGCTTCCCTCTTGGATAAAGCTTTCAATCATACAGCCCCTTATATAGTCAAGAGGTTCATTTTTATCGAAGCGGAGCTTTAAGCTTTCTTCAAAGATTTTTATCTGTTTTTTCGGGTCCTTTCCCGAATTTCCATGGGAGCAGTCTATTACTATACTCGGTTTCAGCATTTTTTCTTTCATAAGAGAGGCCGCTTTTTCAACTTCTTTTCTATTGTAATTGGGCTTTGAAATTCCGCCCCTTAAAACCAAATGAGTGTCCGGATTTCCGGTTGTGTGGATTATTGCCGAAAGTCCGTTTCGGGCAATGCCTACAAAGGCATGTGGCAGACGGGAAGCAATTACTCCGTTTATAGCGGCTGTTACGTCTCCGTAGGTGGTATTTTTAAAGCCGACCGGCATTGAAAGCCCTGAGGCTATTTCTCTGTGGATTTGACTTTCGGCCGAGCGTGCTCCTATCGAAGCCCAGCTTACAAGGTCGGCAATGTATTGGGGAATCATAGGGTCTACCATTTCGGAGGCGGCAGGAATGCCTATTTCGGCAAGCTTAATCAGAAATTTTCTTGTCTTTTGAATGCCGCCTTCAATATTGATAAAGCCGTCAAGTTCAGGCTCTACGATAAGACCTCTCCAACCTAAAACGGTTCTGGGTTTTTCAAAGTAGGTACGCATTATAATATAGAAAGAATCGGAGCATTTATTTTTTAGCTCTAATAGGCGCATAGCATAATCCTCGGCTGCCTCAGTGTCATGAATTGAGCAGGGGCCGACTATAAGTAAAAAACGCTCATCCTTCCCGTTTATTATATCGCTAATAGTTTTTCGGGCTTCGGCTATAAAAGAATAAAGAGAATCCGAGGCGGGTATTTTTTCTACCATTTCGGCAGGAGAACTTATGCAATGAATCCTCTCGATTCGGAGGTCAACAAGGTTTTTTATCATCTTTAAAAACTCATCTTTTTTACTTCTCTTTGTGAGTATGCCTCTTCTAAAAGGCCGTCTATTTCCATTCTTTCGAAAATTTCGGCAGCGTCTTTGAGGTTTGAGTGTAAAATAGGGTGTTTGGGTGAAAACATTACACAGCAATCTTCATACGGCAAGATTGAAGTTTCGTAGGTGCCTATTTTCTTGGCTTCTATCGTAATTTCTTCCTTATCAAGGCCGATGAGGGGCCTAAAAACAGGAAATTCCGCATAAGAGTTTGTTACGGTCAGGTTTTCTACTGTTTGACTTGCAACCTGAGCAAGGCTTTCTCCCGTGATAAGGCATTTGGAATTGATACCCCTTGCCGTCATATTTGCTATTTTCATCATGCAGATTCTCATCATTAAAGTTAGGTAGGCCTCGGGGCTTTTTTCTCTGATTTGCTGCTGCACCTTTGTAAAAGGAATTATATTGAGGTATCCGCCGAGGCCGTAAGCGGCTAAGATTTCAGCCAGTTTTTCAACCTTAGCTTGGGCTTCGGGCGAGGTATAAGGATGGGAGTGAAAATAGATATAGTCCAGCTTCATTCCGCGGGTGAGCATCTTAAAGCCCGCAACGGGGGAGTCTATTCCTCCCGATAGGAGCAAAAGGCCTCTTCCCGAACAGCCGCAGGGGAGCCCCCGCCGTCCCTTGTGCTCAAGGCCGTAGATAAAGGCTTTTTCTCTTACTTCGATGGAAATTACAATGTCGGGATTATGGACGTCTACTTTTAAAATTCCTTCGGTATGGATTACCCCTCCCACTTCCCGTGAAATTTCGTAGGAGGTCAGGGGGAAGTTTTTTTCTCCTCTGCGGGATTCTATTTTAAAGGTCTTAGCCCCTGCATCCCGGGCCCTTATGGCTTCGGCTTTGGCTGTTTCGGTAATGGCTTCAATAGTTTTTTCGGCAGGAATGGCTTCTGCCCAGCCTGTAATGCCTATGAGTTTATTTAGGGCTTCTTCGGTTTTTTCTTTAAATTCGGGCTTGACGCTTACATACATTCTTCCGGCTCTTACGCGTATATTGGATTTAGCCTCCGGTAAATAGCTGCGTAAATTCTGCGAAAGCCGCATTTCAAAGTCTTTTAAATTCCCTTTTTTTAGGTTAATTTCGCCTATTTTTGCAAGATAGAAAAGTTCTTCCATATTCTTATATTTTATCTTAAAAATATAAAAAAGTCCATCAGGGGGAATTTATTGAGATATAACAATTCCCATATTGACCATTCGGTAAAAAAATTGTATCATTTAAGGATTGAGGTGTTTATGAGACCAATTAGGAAATTTATTTTTTTGGTTATGTTTGTGTTTGTAAGCTTTTCAGCCTTTGCTTTTGAAGAAGGCTTTACTCTGGGCCTTAGAGCTAATTTTTCCGGCTCCTATACCGACCCCCATATAAATGAAGCTGATAAACAATATTTGGGCGCCGATTTTATGCGCGGTATGGCCGGTTTTATTATGAACGGAGAAGCCGAACTTACCTATATTTTTGATTCTGTCAGATATTTTAATTATACAAATAATAATATCTTCGGAGGACTTGGACTTGCCTTTAACCTCGGCGTAGGGCAGGGGTTTTCAGGCCAGATTTCAGGAACAAAGAATATGAATTTTTCTGCGCCCGGCGGAGGCAGCTATAAAAAAGATATTGAAGTTTATTGCCGTGTTTATATGACACCGGTTGTAACTTTTGGAACAAGTCTTAAAACAATGCTTTTAAAAAACAGGCTGGTTTTAGGTTTCGGCATAGGAGGAAAGATGCTGGCCGATCCTCAGCCCACTTATGAGCTTTATACTAATTTGAATAATGAAGAACTTGCTGCTTTAAAGGCTGAAAAGATTGATTTTACCTCTGAGACAGGAACTCTTTACATTTCTGAAGCTATGATGAAAAAAATGAACCCGCTGAGTCTTCTTTTAAAACTATCTATAGCTTATAACCAGCCTGTAGTTTCTACAATGGATTTGACTATGGGCGGATATTTGTCCTATTCCGTTTATAAGCCTGGGTATGTAGCTCTTCCTAAAAAGGTAGAACAGGCAGCAATTATTAATGGCAAAAAAAATGGTATTGATGTAAATTTTGAAAAAAAACCTATAAATTCGTTTTTTATGAATAACCTGGACTTCGGTATAAGTTTGGGGCTTTTATTTAAGGTGTGAGGTGAAATATGAAAAACATAGTTGCGGTAAAAACTAAATTAATAAAAAGGTTTGCCGGTCTTATATTTGCAGGCCTTGTTTTAACATTGTTAAGCGCGTGTAAACCTGCTTTGGGATCTTCTTGGTATTCCCGTGTAAATGATGATATAGGGATGACAATGTATATAACCGAAATATTTGTTGCAGACAATCCCGTTGTCCCTGTCCTTTCTGAAGTACCCATTGATGAAGCCGATAAGTTAAAAAAATTTGCTGAAGCTAGAGAGTATTTTGTAAATGTTGCCCCTTCTGTTGAAGAGATACTTTCAGAGAATATAAAGGTAAAGGCTGTGGGAGCTTTATCAACTATGGAAAACGTTGATGTAAGTATTGAAATTAACGGAGATGGGGTGCCCTTGGTTTCAGGAAAAGCAGTTCCTGTAACTATAAAAATAAAGGATACCCAAGCTAAATACGGTGAACTTACAAAGGTTATCAAGATTACTCAAAATGAACCCTTCGACTTAAAATTGGAGAGCCTTACAATTGCCGGAGAAAATGCTATGAGCGGAAGCGTAACTCTTCCTTACAAAAAAACTATGATTTCGGCAGCCGATATTAGGGCGGAATTCAGTTACGGTACGGAAAAAACCGTTATTCCTGTTGTTTTAGAAAAAAACAGCATTGAGCTAAAAGAAGATGAAAGCATTGATGTAAAAATTTCTGTAAAGGCGCTAAAAGGTCAATACAAGGACTTTGAACATTTTGTATCCGTCACCAGAGCAAAGAGAGCTGAAAATGAAGATGTTGCTTTGGAACCTCTGGAGATTTATGTGCAGGGGATTAAAAGTGAAATCGGAAAAGACGTTAGTGTTCCTTCAAATGTAACGCAAATAACCGAGGATGATATAGTTGTCATATTTAAGACCTTTGATAATCTGCCTGTAAAACTTAATCCTAATCCTATAAAATTTGAAGGCAATGATAGTGCCACTGCAGAAATTTCGGTTGAAGGAAAAGAGGGTAAATACTTAGGTTGGAATATGAAGCTTACCGTCAAAAGAAATGCTGATGCCGTATATAATCCTGTAGACAAAAACGGAAATAAAAAATATGTAATAAAGGTAAATACTATAACCGAAGAAATAGATCCCTTTACCTATTATGATAAAGATTACGGCTTTCTTGCATCGAAATTTGATGAATGGGTAGTTTATATCAATGACTTTAATAACAGCACTAATATTGCTTCTTATCGTTTTAAAGCTGATTCATGGTCAGGTTCGCCTGAGCAATACGCAGGCCCTGATTTCGGTTCCGGCCTAAAACATATGGGTAATGTGAAATTTTACCGCTATAAGTCAAGGACGGATAGATGGGATGGTAATACGCCGCCTCTTTTTGATTCGGAAAAAGAAAAACGCTTTTATTTTTACCGTTTTACGGCATCAGGCGGGGTATCGCTTGATAACTCAATGTTCTGTGTTGATACCCATTCTAAATTTCTCTTTTACTATAGCGATCCCGCTTCTATAAGCAGTTTAGGGGTGCCCAGCGGGTGGACCGATTACGCAGCCCCGTCGAAGGGAAGCCATAAACAATTCAATGAACCTTTTTATTTAAGCGATCCTGTCGGTTATGTTAAAGAGGACGGCAGTGTTGTATTGTATAGCTGGATAAAGCAAAATATTACTAATAATAACTATAATGCACAAAAAAATTCTGCATTTACCAAACCTGCCGAAAAAAAAGCAAACGGTGCTGGGTTTTCCCCATACCGTAATAATATTGTCAAAAAGAGAACGGAGGTTATTACAACGAAAAATCCTGAATACACTGTTGCACGCCCCCTTATATTAGCTCAACCTAAGGCCTTGCGGATACCTTTAAACTCAACTGAAGATGCTGTTATGGAGGTTAAGACTGCCCCTGCTCCTGATGGAGAAACTCTTTCATATAAGTGGTATAAAAATGACTATCAATCGAACGAGGGTGGAACATTAATACCTGGAGAAGTATTGTATACTTACCGGCCTAATAAAACCGTCGCAACAAACTGCTACATATATTGTGAAGTAACCAATAGAAATTCTTCTAACGGTCTTACCGATACGGTAAAAACCGATGCTGTAAAACTCTTGATAAGTTCAGGCCCGCTCTATACGGATGCAGCTCAGCCTAAAATTATTAAGGAGCCTGAAGGCAAGACTCTTCCCATAAACACCTCAGGCAATATAAGTCTTAAAGTGGAAGCTCTTTCAATGGATATGGGGCAGGTTTCTTATCAATGGTATAGAAACACTTCTAATAGTAATGAAAATGGAACAAAACTAGACGGAGAGACATCTGGGGTTCTCAATTTAAATGTAGATACTTCTTCGGTAAAAACCGAATACTATTATTGTGTTGCTACAAATACAAACGATAAGGTTGACGGTGAGAAAACTGCTGACAGGGCATCTGCTGTTGCAAAAGTTGAAGTAGAAGAAGCTTATAAAATCATTTTTGATAAGGAAGGTAAAGGCGCCATTACTGCTATTTATGAATATAAGGAAAATGATAAATATAAGCAAAAACTTATTAAAACCGGCGACTATGTCAAAAAAGGAGAAAAAGTAACTTTCTTTGCTCGATCGGACGAAGGATATGAGGTTTTAAGTTGGACAGGTGTTTCCGAGGTTTTGGAAAACAAAACGATTGCCACACGTGTTGTTGGACAACAGGAAACTGTAAAAGTGGTGTTTAGGAAGATACCTGATGGAGGTAAATTAACTATAATTGCTAAAAAATTGGAAAATATTGATATCGGTTCTAAAGATTATCTCTGGGCTGCTTGGGGGGCTGAAAAGGATTGGGCCCTTTTTACATACGATTTTAGAGCTAGGATATGTGAAGATTCTGGAGATGCCGCTTCTAATTTTTCTTCAATTTGGGCAGTTGCAGAGACTTATAAGAGTTCAGTTGAGCTCTATAAGAAGGGAACTTCTGGTGCAAATTCAGTATCATCATTGCAATTTATAGAAAAAAATCTTACATCGCTAAATAATATACCTTACTTTCAACTGGATACTAAGTTAGCAAAATATAATCGTGGTGCTGGTTGGTCTCTCAGAGATAAGGTATATCTTTCTGACTATAATCAAAGTATAATAGAATTTGTGTATGATAAGTCGCAGGATGCATGGAAATATAGAGTAAATCAATATTCGATTCCTGATGTTGACGTATCAATTCCTCCTGTAAATTTTATATTAAGGCGTGGAGAAACAAAAGATTTTACGATTTCGTATATTTCCAGTGCTGTCGGTACTGCCGAAGTAACCTATACCTTGAAGTGGGAATAGATAGTTAAACTTAAGCCGAAGCCTCCTCGTGAGTCTCCGGCTTTTTTAGTTAAGATACTCTTATGAAAAAATTCGTTTTAAAGTTTTTCAATTTATTTTTGTTTCTCTTTTGTTTTATGAATCCTCTAATAGCCGGGGACTTAGAGGACCATAGTATAAAAGCTAATCCTGAAAATCCCGACTGCATTTACGAAAAAGCAAGGCTGGGTGATTGCCTCATCCACATGGCAAAAATTACTTCGCCCTCAAAGGGGTCGGCTCCGGCAGTTGAAATCATTTTTACCTCCGATTTTAAATGGGAGTCTTGTTCTCCTCATGAAGGCTGGGGGAAAGAAGGGAAAACTTATCAATATCGAGAAACCGAGGTGCCGGGGTCTTCCGTGTTTTTAGGCATAACAAATAAGATAAGCGATGTAGTTTATTTCAAGGTAGAAGGAGTTCACCCCTTTGATTTGCCTATTTATGATGAGCCTTCAGAAGCTAAAATCCTTGAACGTTTTATTTTCTTTAAATTTACCGCTTATGCGGCTAAAGGCGGCCTTTTTGAAAATGCTCTCAATAACTTAATGTGTGCACTTGATACCCATACTAAGCTTCTTTACACCTACGGAATGCCGAGTGAGTATAAAAAAATAATTGGAAACAATTATATTCCGCAAAAATGGCTTCCCTATGAAATACATCCGAATACGGCTGATTCGAAATTAAAGTTTTATGAATATGACCCAATCGGCTTTGTTTCTCTCGAAAAAACTCACAACTTTTTGGGCGTAAAGACAAATGTTCACTTATACGATTGGTGGAATGAATCTGTAGGTGCCGGGTCTTCGATGAAGACCGTAAAGGAAAAACGCTTTATGCCGCGTCTTTCCGGCGAAGCTCTTGAGGACTGGACTATCCGAGATGCCTCTAAGCCTGTGCGTTCCCCGTATAGAAAATTTTAAATAAGGTTAGTAAGCTGTTTTTATAGATTTATTCTTTTAGCACATAATCGATTTCTTGTTCAATCTGTAAAAGTATGTGCTTGGATACTTTTCCAACTTTTTCTTCAAGTCGGGATTTATCTACCACTATAATTTGATGAACAAGTGCAACAGAATTTTTTGGAAGTTGTGATTCATTTTTGGGAATGAAAACATTACCTTTTAATTCGGCATTGACAGTATTAGATGTAAGAGGGACAACTATTTTTGTATTTAAACTATTCAAATTCTTTTTATCGGACTGTATTATTATTACCGGTCGCCTCATCCCTGGTTCACTCCCGGCCGGAATGCCGAAATCAAGCATATAAACATCACCACGAGTCATTCTTTATACTCTCCCAAACGGTTTCCAGACTTGATTCTCTAATTTTTTTTAAGGCTTCTCCTTCTGCCAAGATAGAAGTTTGTTTATTAACATTATTTGCAATAAAGGTAAGAAGTCGAATCTGTTCTGCTAAAGAAAAAGAAAGAACTTGATTTTCAACTTGTATAAGAGCATCAGACATAATCTACCTCCATAACTATAAATTATATACTAAATTGCTTTTTTCCGCAACTTGTTGCTTGCCTGTTATTTATTTTCTACTTTTATTATGCAGATAGTTTATTCTGTTTTAAAAAGGAATTTATCCCTATCGTTATTATTAATACGATGACCGACACGAGGGCTGTAAAGCCGCCGGGGGCGACATTTAGGTGATAGGATAAGACCAAGCCGAGCATTATGTCTGCAACGCTTATCAAAATAGAAAAAATCAATGTCTTTTTAAAGCTCATTTTTAATTGAAGGGCTGTTGCGACGGGGAGGGCTATCATCGAGCTTAAAACCAACATTCCTACTATTTTTAATGAAACGGCTATCGTTGCTGCTGTTAGGCCTGAAAACAAGTAATTGATAAGCCTAACCTTAACTCCTATTATTTTTGCAATATCTTCATCGAGGGCTATGTAGACCATCTTGTGATACATGAGGCCGAGAGTAACCAAGGATAAAATACTTAAGGCAATCACGGTAATTAAATCCGAAGAAGAAACGGTTAAGACGCTTCCGAATAAATAGGTTTCGGCATTTGCTCTAACGGTTCCCGAGCTTATGAGGGTAATAGCGATTCCGACACTCAAGGACAAAACTATTGAAAGGATTAAATCTTGGTATTCTTTAAAAGTATTCCGTAGGGCTTCTATCAGGGCTCCTGCTGCTGTCGTAAAAATAAAGGCTCCAAGGATGGGGTTTATTCCTGAAGCGAGGGCAAGGGTAACGCCTGCAAGGGAGCTGTGGGAAAGGGTGTCTCCTATGAGGGAGTATCTTCTGAGCACTAAAAATAAGCCGATTGAAGGACAAAGGATTCCTATAAAAAAAGAAACGATAAAGGCATTTTGCATAAATCCATATTGAAGCATTTTATTTTTCCCCCTTTGGTTTAAATTGAACAAAGCTCGGATTAAAAAATTCCGAAGTATATTGTTTGGGATTACACAAATGGCCTTCTCCGTTTTTTATGTGAAATATTTTGGTAGAATTAAAAATAGCGGCATCTAAATTATGGTCAACCGAAATGACGGTCAGCCCCTTTTTAACGTTTAAATCTTTTACAAAAGAATAGATTTCTTTTTGTCCCTGAACATCTATTCCGGTAGAAGGTTCATCTAAGATTAAAAGGTCGGGATCTCCGATAAGGGCACGGGCTATGTAAAGTTTTTGAAGCTGACCTCCCGAAAGCTCTCCTACAAGGCTGTTTTTGTATTCGGTTAAATTCACTCTTTCCAGGGCTTTTAGAGCACAATCGCTTTCCCGTATCTTTAATATTTTTCTATAGGAATTTAAAAGTTCAAAAAGCGTAATCGGGAAATCGTTTAGGTTTTCTTTTTTTTGCGGAAGATAGCCTATTCTTTTTGCATCGATAATAATTTCACCTTTTTGTATTTTTAGCAATTTTAAGATCAGCTTTAGGAGGGTGCTTTTTCCGCAGCCGTTTTCTCCCACAATCGAAATATAATCGCCTTGTTTTACTTCCAAATTTATATTTTTTAAGACTTCTTTTTTTGAATTCGGGTATTTAAACTTGAGAGAATTTATTTTTACCATAAGAATTGCATTTTACTTCTTTTTTTTAAAGATTACAAGCACTTATTTTAGGTGCAAGATTGAAAAATTTTTGCACTTTTAACTGAATTGAGTGCAAGCTCAATGCTTTACGGCTAAATTCGGTATATACTGCTTTTAAAAACGACTAACCTGTGCTATAATACAATCAAGTGAGGAAACAGTTATGAGTACTTCAAATAGAAAATACAAGGACTCCGTTTTTGTCGACCTTTTTAGTGAAGACGAAAAGGCAAAAGAGAATTTTTTATCTTTATATAATGCTCTGCACGGTACAAATCTACCGATGTCTTGTCCTGTAGAAAATATAAGGCTCGATAATGTCATGTACATGAACATAATCAACGATGTTTCCTGCCTTGTAGATGGTAAAATAATCGTGTTGGCTGAACACCAGTCTACAATAAACGAGAATATGCCTCTACGCTTTTTAGAATACATAGCAAGGCTCTATGAAAAACTGCAAGCACCTACAGACAGGTATTTAAAAAAGCTGTCTAAAATACCTACACCTGAATTTTATGTTTTTTATAACGGCAAGGAAGACTACCCTGAAACTACAGCTCTAAAATTATCTGATGCATTTATAACAAAGCCTGAACACGCCCCGCTGGAACTGAGTGTGCAGGTTTTAAACATCAATACAGATAAGGCAAACAAAATTCTAACAGTCTGCAAACCACTTGAAGAATACAGTCTATTTGTTGAAGAGGTTAGAAACCAAATACAACTCAACCCTGAAAACGGATTTACCAATGCGGTAAAAATGTGTATAGAAAAAGGAATCTTAAAAGAATACTTACAACGAAAATCACGGGAGGTAATCAATATGTTAGTAGCCGAATATGATTATGATACAGACATCGCAGTGCAGAGAGAAGAAAGTCTAAGGATTGGTATACAGCAAGGCTTTTCTGACGGCTCATACCAAACAAAGCTTGAAATAGCAAAAAACTTGCTTACAATGAATTTTCCTATTGAGAGTATTGCAAAAGCTACCGGTTTAAGTGTTCAAGAAATAGAGACTTTATAAAATCAGCTTTAAGGTAATTGTTAATATGTAATTACTCTGATATGAGAAATTTCAGTGAGAGGATTTTTTATGATTGATTAATTTACTCTAAAAGTTAGCCTATTGCTATTTTTATTTCTTTCCTATAAAATACGGGTATATTTTCTTAGAGGTTAGTTATGATTCATAAACGCCTGACAAGGTCGGTGCCGAAAAGTAAAAAATGGATATTGCTTTCGGCTCTTTCTTCATGGATTTCTCTATTGTGCAATACGGCTATTACCTTTGTAACTGTGCGCTTTATTTTCGGCCTATATAATTCTTTACTTGATAAAAAAACGGTTTTTTTGTTGTTATCCGCAGCTTCGGCTGCCTTGATAATAAGAGTTGTTGCCGTCCGTAAACGCTCTTA
The DNA here is from genome assembly GCF_024400535.1 of Treponema denticola. Lineage (NCBI taxonomy): Bacteria > Pseudomonadati > Spirochaetota > Spirochaetia > Treponematales > Treponemataceae > Treponema > Treponema denticola. The sequence continues at coordinate 2,415,730 of NZ_CP038800.1, read as the reverse complement.
CTTTTCGTATAGGGCAGGAACCGAGGTTAAAAGAACTTTGCGCTCGATGCTCTACGATAAATTTATTTCGCTAAAGCTTAATTATTCTCAATATATAAGCATGGCTGAGGTTACTCAAATAGGCACTGACGGAATCGAGCAGCTCGATTCTTATTTTGGGGCCTATCTGCCTCAGTTTTTTTTCAGTATGGCGGCTCCGGTAACTCTTTTTATAATTCTTGCACCGATAAACTTTTTTGCCGCCCTTGTGCTTTTTGTCTGCGTGCCCTTAATACCTCTTTCGATTGCAGCTATTCAAACGGTTGCAAAGCGTATTTTAAAAAGATACCTTGATGTTTATACCGGGCTCGGAGATTCCTTTTTGGATAACCTCCGCGGCCTTATCACATTGAAGGCCTATGCCGACGATGAGGCTCAGCATAGGGAACTAAATGCCGAGGCGGAAAATTTTAGACGGGTAACGATGAGGGTTTTAACCATGCAGCTTAATTCTATCTTTGTGATGGATACCGTTGCCTACGGCGGGACTGCCCTCGGAACAATCGTCAGTCTTTATCAGTTAAGAGCCGGAAATCTTTCGATAGAAGGCGCTCTTCTTTTTATTTTGCTCTGTGCCGAATTCTTTTTACCTCTGCGTGCACTGGGCTCGTTCTTTCATATAGCGATGAACGGCATAACCGCAGCTAACCGCCTCTTTGAATTGATGGATGTAAAAAGCGATTCGGCTTCAATTTTAAGCGAAGCCGAACTTGAAGAAACAGCAAAAAAAATTAAAGGGTCTCAGCCCGGCAGTCAGCCTGATTCTCTACAGGGCAATTTGCCTTCGCTCGAAGTAAAAAATTTAAACTTTAATTATAACGAATCAAAGCAGGCTCTAAAAAATATCTCTCTTGAATTTTTAAAACCGGGCTTTTACGGCATCGCAGGAGAAAGCGGTTCGGGCAAATCCACTGCGGCTGCCTTACTTATGGGCTTACAAAAAAACTATTCCGGCGAAATTCTCTTATCGGGCATAGAAGCAAAAAAACTCCCCGACGAATTTAGAGCTAAGTATATGAACCTTGTTTCTACCGAAAGCTTTTTGTTCGGCGCTTCGGTTAGAGAAAACCTTTTAATAGCAAAGCCTGCTGCAAGCGATGAAGAATTGATGAGCGTATTAAAAAAGGTTCTCTTAGACGAGTTTATTTTAAACAGAAACTCTTCGGGAGACGGTAATTCGGGTTTGGATTTTTATATTGAATCGGGCGGAAAGAATTTGTCGGGCGGACAGGTTCAGCGGTTTGCTCTTGCGCGGGCTCTCCTCCATGATACAGACATTTATATTTTTGATGAGGCTGTAAGCAATATCGATGTCGAAAGTGAAGAGCTTATTTTAAGCACTCTTTATGAATTAAGCAAAACCAAAATAATTATCTTTATTTCACACAGGCTTGCGAATATTGAAAACGCAGACCATATCTATGTATTTGAAAAGGGCGAAATAAAAGAAGAAGGAACTCATTCAAGCCTCATTGAAAAAAACGGCATCTATGCAAGGATGTATTTACAGCAAAAAGATCTTGAGAAAATACGGATGGATGTAAAATGAAAAAAAGCGAACTTATAAAAAAATTGATAGTATTTGTAAAACCTCTTAGCGGCGTTATGACTATAACTGTCATCTTACGGGTTTTGGGTTTTATCATTGCGGCGGCCATCCCTGTTTTGGGCGGAGTCGGCATTGTTTCTCTTTTAGGCCTAAAGATTTTTAATGTTTCTGTTTCCTTGGATTTTGTAATCATAGGCCTTATCATCTGTGCCGTAAGCCGAGGTATCTTTAGATACGGCGAACAGCTTTCGGGGCATTACATAGCCTTCACCCTTTTGGCCTTGATACGGGATAAAATTTTTACGGCTATGAGAAGACTGGCCTTTGTAAAATTACAAAAAAAGGATTCAGGCAGTCTTTTGTCTATTATAACCGCCGACATAGAATTGCTCGAAGTTTTTTATGCCCACACAATAGCCCCCGCAGCTTCTGCCGTTCTCTACTTTATTTTTGCCTTAATTATCTTTGCTAAAATACACATTGTTTTGAGCCTTACGGTTGCCCTTATCTATATAGTTATCGGCTTCTTCCTTCCCCTCCTTTTTGCTAAGATGGATGACGGGGCCGGTGTAGAATATCGAAAAAAAATGAGCTCCCTTAATTCTTTCTTTTTGGATTCCCTCCTCGGAATAAAGGAGATTATCTTTTTCGATAAGATAAAAGAAAGAAAAGATAATATTGAAAAAAGAGGCGAGGCCATAAGCGGAACCTTTAAGCTCTTAAAAAACTTTGAGGGTAAAACATTTGCAATTACGGAAGCGGCTCTTACTCTTTGCAATTTTTTAATGCTGGGCATTTCTGCCTTCCTCTTGGTAAACGGAAAAATCGACTTTGCCTCTTTTTTAATTTCCAACCTGATGCTTCTTTCAGGCTACGGCCCGATAATAGCGGTTTCAGGTTTGGCAGTAAACTTGCAGCAAACATTTGCTTCAGCAGAAAGAGTTTTTTCCCTGCTTGAAGAAAAACCGGAACTCGATGAAGTTACAGACGGCGAAAACCTAAGCTTTGAAAAAGCCGAAGCCGATAACATCAACTTTAGATATGACGATATGGAAGTTTTAAAGGATGTAAGTATCTCCGTTAAAAAAGATGAGATAGTAGGTCTTTGCGGCAAAAGCGGAAGCGGTAAGAGTACATTGCTCCGCCTAATCATGCGCTTTTTCGATCCTCTGTCGGGTGAGGTAAAGATGAACGGTATTGATATTAAAAAGATAAACACGGCAAGTTTACGGGAGGCTGTTTCTTATATTACCCAGCAGACCTATATTTTTAAAAAATCTATTTATGAAAATATTCTCCTTGCAAACAGAAATGCTTCAAAAGAGGATGTTATCGAAGCCGCAAAAAAAGCCGCAATCCACGATTTTATTATGAGTCTTCCCGAAGGCTATGATACGAAGATGACAGAGCTTGGAGGAAATCTTTCGAGCGGTGAAAAACAGCGTCTCGGTCTTGCCCGAGCCTTTTTGCACAAGGCTCCGCTTTTGTTACTCGACGAACCGACCGGAAACTTGGACAGTTTAAACGAGGCCCTCATTTTAAATTCGATATACCAAGAAAAAAAAGACAAAGGCGTTTTAATCGTAAGCCACCGCAAATCCACCGTGAACGCCGCCGATAAAATTGTTTACATTGAAAAGGGAAGGGTAATGTAGAAAAAAATAAAAATCCCCATCGGAGGGGCGGAGTATTCCGATGGGGACAACTAAAAAAGCCCGGCTTTGCGGCTAGACTTATTACTTTTTCTTGGCTACAAAGCGTTTTTTTAAGGCTTCTTCGCTGGTTCCCTTTGTAATAGGTTTATCGGACTCTTTATCCTCAATTTTAAAACCTAATTTCTCAGCTCCTACATTGGTAGCAGTAAGAAATGTCTTTACACCACCTGCAGGCATATCCATAAGCGTAGTAGAAACTTTAAGACTTGTTATAAAATTTTCATAATACGTTTGTTGTTCGGTATTCATTTTAAAAGCACAAGAGGAAAACAATAAAGCTGTTGCTGCCAAAAGCAGTACTGCTACAAAAAATTTTTTATTTTTCATTAATATCTCCTTATAAGCACTGAAATATTATTCTTTAAAGCCTTTAAGATAAACTCCGCCTGTCTTAAAAAACTCTGCGAAGTGCTTATGGATATATACTATACTATACTATACTATACTGTCAAGCCCTTTTTAATTTTTTTTTACTCTCTTTCTACCATCATATAAAGCAGGGCGTTTATAATGGAGGCAGCAACATTGCTTCCGCCCTTGGTGTCTACGGTAGAGATTTGGGGAAAGTGGCTTGAACGCAGGGCTTCTTTTGATTCGGCGGCTCCTACAAAGCCGACGGGAACTCCGATAATAAATTCGGGGGAAACTTTTTTTTCTTCGCAAAGCTCCAAGAGCCTAAAAAGAGCCGTCGGGGCATTGCCTATGACAAAGGCTTTGGCTCCTTCTTGGACTGCAAGGTCTACGGCTGCCGAAGATCGCGTAATTCCGCCTTCCTTGGACATCTTAAAAACCCTCTCGTCATCGATGAGGCATAAAAGTTTATTTTCGGTTTTTGAAAGGGCGGGTTTGTTGATGCCTGTCAGCACCATCTTGGTATCTGTAAAAATAGTTATGCCTTTTTTGAAGAGCCCTTTTAGCCGATTCTATAAAGTTATTTTGAAAGACGATTATCTTTCGGTACTCGACATCACCCGTAGTGTGAATCATCCTCTTGGCTATAATTTTTTCTTCTTCCGTAAAAGCAACATCCTTCATGCTCTCTTCAATTATATCCATGCTCTTGTTTTCTATTTCCATAGGTTTTTTAATGTACATTGATTTTTTCCTTTAAGATGCTTTTGGGATATTTATAGATTGAACCGCAGTTATGGCAATAAAGCTCTATTTCCTCAGGGCCGTTTTCGTACATGTCTGCGATTTCTTTTTCGGGCAGGGTAAAAAGTTTATTGCGGAAATTTTCTTTCGAGCAGGGACAATAAAAGTCTATCTTTCTTTCGATTAAAACTTGAGGGTTACAGTCACGGAAAAGTCCGAAGATAACATCCTCCCTGTCTCCGCCTTCTGCAAACCATTGGCCTATCGAGGGGCAGGCTGCAAAGGCTCTTTCAGCCTTTTCTATCAAGGCTTCTTCGGCTCCCGGCATTAGTTGAATATACATTCCGCCCGCCCCGATAATTCTTCCTTCCTTGTCAAATTGGATGCCTGTATTAAAGCCCGTTACCGTCTGCTCGGATTGTAAAAAATATTCGGATAGGTCAAGGGCTATGTTTTTGTGTTTTATTTCGACGATTCCGGTTAAGGGTTCTCTGGCACCTTCAGGGAAGCGGATAACCGAGATTTTCCCTTCTCCGAAAAGAGGTTTTAGGTCCCATGTTTCTAAGGGCCTGTCCGGCCTTATGGGGTCTTCCAAAAGATAGCCCCTTACAAAGCCTTCGCTGAAGGCTTCGACACTAAAACCTACAAGGGGGCCTTGGGTATCGCATCTAAATATGATTCTGTCTCTTCCCTTCATTGTCGGAATTAAGAGTGCCCCGCAAAGGGAGGCGTGGCCGAGGGCTAGGCTTTCTAAAATACCTAAATTGTGCTGCACCCTCATCTTATTTACAAAACGGGTTCCGTGAAAAAAAGCTCCGCGTATTTGGCCTTCGCCGAGCATAAAGACCGTCATTCCGTCTTCGTGCATGGTTTTAAATTTTTCGATTAAGACGGGATCTGTTATAGGTTTATCTATCATAGGCGGATTATATCAGAGTTTAGGTTTTTGTACAAGGATTAAATTTTACCTGCCTGCCGAAGTTTAAATTTTTAGAATTTGATAATGATTGCATAATTCTTAAAATTTTAGTATACTAAACCGTTTATATTTAAAAAGCAGAAGGACTGGAATATAATGCAAAACACTCAAAAAATAATTCCTTTTTTTACTCCTTCCTTTTCTGAAGAGGAAGAAAAAGCCTTGGTAAGAATTTTACATTCCGGTTGGCTTACTACGGGAAAAGAAACCCTTGAGTTTGAAAAGGAATTTGCAGAGTTAACCGGCAGTAAATATGCTCTTGCCGTTAATTCGGCTTCAAGCGGGCTTATGCTTGCAATGGATGCATGCGGTATAAAGAGCGGAACCAAAATCTTGACAAGTCCCTACACCTTTATTTCTACGGCAACCTCTGCTATGCACTTAGGCGGTGATGTAGTTTATGCCGATATTGAAAAAGATTCCTACAGTATAGACCCAGAAAAAATCGAAACTATATTAAAAAAAGATAAAAACATAAAGGCTATTGTTCCGATTCATATTGCGGGCAATGTTTGTAATATGAAGGCGATAAATGACCTTGCAAAAAAATATTCCGTTGCCGTTATAGAAGATGCCGCTCATGCCTTTCCTTCAAAAACGGAAGAAGGTTATGCCGGAACTCTCGGCACCTGCGGCGTTTTTCCTTTTTACGCGACAAAGACGATTACGACAGGCGAGGGCGGAATGGTATGTACAGATGATGAAAAAATTGCAGAGCGTATAAAACTTATGCGTTCTCACGGGATAAACCGCACAATCTGGGACAGGTACACCGACACAAAGGCCTCATGGAAGTACGATGTTACGGCTGAGGGTTGGAAGTGTAATCTTCCTGATATTCTTTCTGCAATAGGAAGGGTGCAGCTTAAAAAGGCTAAAACTTTTTTTGAGCAGAGGAAAAAAATTGCCGAAAAATATAATGCTGCATTTGCAGGCAAGGATTCTTTTATCCTTCCTCCCGATGGAGAAGGAAATGCTTGGCATCTTTATATTTTAAGGCTGAACCTTGAAGCGTTAAAAATAGGCAGAGATGAGTTTGTTTCTGCTTTGCAGGATAAAGGCTTGGGTATTTCGATGCATTTTATACCTCATTTTGAAATGTCTTATATAAAAGAAAAATACGGTTTAAATAGTTCCGATTTTCCGGAATCGAATAAAAAATATTTGCAAAGTTTAAGTTTGCCTTTCTATCCTTCTATGGTTGATGAAGATATTGATTATGTAGTAGAAACGGTAATTAATCTTGCTAAATTAAATAGGCGTTGATGATTATGGATAAAACTTTTGTTTCCGATCTGGAATTTGAAAATCAAGAATGGGCTCGTCTTATCCGCTCGCCGGATACTAATGCAAAAATAATCGAAATAGAAGTTCCCGAACTTCCCGACGGTTTTCCTTTTTTTTCTGCAAAAGATATTCGCGGTAAAAATTCTATAGATTTTTTAAAAACCGAAATACCTGTTTTTGCCGATGAAAAAATAGAATATGCAGGCCAAGCTGTAGGTATTTTAACGGGACCCGATAAAAAAAAGCTCTTAGAGCTTTCGTCTCTTTTTAAAATAAAAACTCAAGGATATTCCCGTCCTAAGGCTCAATTTACTTTTGAGGAGGAAGAAAAAAATTATTTTGACTATCCTATAGTCTCTAGAGAAAGTTTAAGTTCAGGGAATACGGAAGAAGTTTTTGAAAAGAATTTAAGAGTTGTTTATTCTACTTTTTCTTTTAAGCAACGGTATCACTACCATGCCGAAACAGCCTGCGTTAAAACAAACTGGCTTGGTGACAGACTTGAAGTTCATCTTGCGACTCAGTGGCCCTATCAGGTTTTAACTTCCGTTTGTAATGTTTTAAATGTGCCGAAAGAAAAGATAAATGTAGTTTCACATGCAGAAGCCGAATCTCTTGATGGAAGAATTTGGTTTCCTTCTTTACTTGCTGCTCAAGTTTCCATAGCCGCATTTTTAACAAAAAAGAATATAGTTATGGAATTTTCGCGTCAAGAAGATTTTTTATATACGGTAAAGTCTCCCATTGTTTTGATACAGCATAAAACGGCTGTCTCCGATTCAGGGAAAATTGCAGCGATGGATATTTCTATAATTGTCGATTCCGGTTCTTTTAATCCCTTTATAAATCAAATGCTTAAGCAGATGGTTATCACTGCTGCCGGTATATATAATCTGCCGGTTTATATGATTAGTGCCGTAGCAACAAAAACGGAAAGAGGTTTAACCGGTTTATTTTCAGGCTGGGGTGATTCTTATGTAAGCTCTGCCTTGGAAAAACATATAAATGAAATTGTAGAACAGCTTGATCTATGTCCGATTCAGTTTAGACTTCAAAATAATTTAAAGCTTGGTCAAAAAACTATTACAGGAATAAAAAAAGAAGAAGATTTTGTTTTTGAAAATATATTAAAAGCCGTTTGCAATACAAGTGATTTTTATAGAAAATTTTATGCTTATCGGCTTATGAATAAGGGGCGTACAAACCGCTATGACGGAAATTGGCGCGGAATCGGTATTGCCTTAGGCTGTCAGTATAACGGTTCTCATATTCTTGTAAAATCGGGAATGAATTATACGGCTGAAATCACTTTAACTAAAGACGGTAAAGTAATTGTAAAAGCCGAACCCACATCCGAGGGATTGAAGCGTATTTTAAAAAAACAAATTGCAAAAGAATTGGAAGTTGAAGAGTCTCAAATTATTTTCTCCGGAACAACAACGGATGAAATGAGCCCTACAGGGGCGGCGACTGCCTCTTGCGGTATTTCTATATTACCTGCCTTGATTGCAAAGTGCTGTACCGGTATAAAAAATCAGCGCTTTAGAAAGCCTCTTCCTATTACCGTAAACAGAACTTATAAACTTTCAGGTTCTAAGGACTGGAATAACGAAACCTTAACCGGTACTCCTTTTATTTCGGCAACTCCGGGAGCCTGTGTGGTTGAGCTCGAGCTTGATCCGAGTACCTATCAAGTTAATGTTAGAGGTATTTGGTTTTCATGTGATCCGGGAAAAATATATTCAAAAAAAATGGTACATAGAAATATCCATAAAACTATTGCAACTGCCGTTTCAAATATTTCTATTGAAAAAATAAAAGAAAATTCGTTACTTCCTTCCAATTATAAAATAATTACGACCGGAGAAATTCCTCCGATAAGAGTTTTTATCTTGGAAAGTGAATTAAAAACCCGCGGGTTGGGAGAGCTTGCTGAAAGTCTTGTTCCTGCAGCTTATATTTCTGCCTTAAATCAAATTATGCTCAATCATAAGCGGATAGATTTTTTACCTGTTTTTACTGAAGATATTTTTAATGCCGTTACAGAAAGCGAGGATGTAAATGAAGATTAATTTTAATTTAAATAAAACATCGGTTCAAATTGAAGCTCCTGCAAACGAAAGACTTTTGTCGGTTTTAAGACGGGAATTTAATCTTTTAAGCCTAAAAAGCTCGTGCTTAAGCGGTCAATGCGGGGCATGTACCGTTTTAATGAATGATAAACCTGTGCCGGCATGCTTTATTCCTGTTTTTAAAGCAGAAGGCAAAAATATAATTACTTTAGAATATTTTAAAACGACTGATGATTATAAAGATATTGCTGCGGGCTTTGATCAAGCCGGTGTCGAAATGTGCGGTTTTTGCGATGCGGGGAAAGTGTTTTTTACATACGCAATTTTAAATTCCAATATAGATATTGAAGAAGCCGATGCCGAAGAGAGAATAAGAAAATTTTATTCCAGCACTATGTGCCGATGTACAAGTTTTGAAGATTTATTTTCGGCTATTGAAAAAATAGGAAAAAATCAGAGGAGAAAATAAAACTTATGAATGAATTAACAAAAAACACGATTGTTTATAAGGCCCGGAATATTCAGGATATGCAGGCTATTTTAAAAAATATTTCCAATATAAAACCGATTGCAGGAGCTACGGCTTTTCTAAATAAGCAAACCGATGAAATAGTGGATTTACCGGAACATGTTTTGGATTTGACTTGCTTACCGGAGTTAAAAGTTATTTCAAAAACGGAGCGCTATTTCGAATTCGGAGGAGCCGTTACATTAAATGAAATATTGGATTTGGGCAAGAAAAACATTCCTCCTTCTTTATACCTTTCTATAGAAAAGATAGCTAACAATGCTATACGCTCTCTTGCAACAATAGGGGGGAATATTGCAAGTGCAGATCCTCTTTCCGGAACTTTTTTGCCGATGCTGGCTCTTGATGCAAAACTTGAAATCAGAACAGCAGATGATATCGAATGGGTTCCTTTTGCAAAATATATAGATAAAATATATGCAGAAAAAAGAGAGCGTCAGTTTGTTATCACACGCATCAGAATTCCAAATGAAACATGGACAAAAGGTTTTTATATGAGATTAGGTTCCGTGGGATCTATTGGAAGAGATTCGGCTTCTTTTCTCTTTTTGCTTCTTGTTCAAAAAAATGTATTATCCGATATGAGGCTTTTTTTTGCTTCGGATAAATTGATACGAAACAAAGAGTTTGATAATCTGCTTTTAGGAAGAAATTTACCTCTTTCGCAGGCAGAAGTTCCTTTAATAATGCAAAAGGCTAGACAGATTTTTAAGACTGAGGAATTTTCTTCAGAGTTTCATAGTGCCTGTTTTTATAATTTACTTGAGGATAATTTGTATAAATTGACATAAATTATGTCTTAAATTATTCTATATTATATTTTTCGATTTTATTTCCGGATTTGCAAACTATTTCGTATAAGCACATATCCATAACTATGTTTTGAAGACTTGTGCCTAAGGATCGTAGCTCCAAATCCGTTTCAGACAATAGAGCTATTATTTTTACACACTGAATCTCATTCCACATCTTTGCAGCTCTTTTGTATTGTGCTAATGCGGTTTTTCCCGAAAAACCGAAACGCTTTAAGCTAAAGTCATCCAAGTATTCGTTTTCTCTATGTATTTTATGCCAGTCTTGTAATCGCCTAAAGCAATAAGTTAAACCTGCAATTGTCTGAACAGGAGATGAGTTTTTAGAAAGGATTATTTTTTGATTTATAGATAGGGCTGTTTCCAGTTCGCCCAAAGTTAAAGCATTAAATAGTGAAAAAGGTGTTTCTTCTTTATTATGGGCAAAAAGTTTTTCGATATTCTCTTGAGCGATATGTGAGCCTTTTTGAAAATAGAGCACTAAATGAGAACAGGCTGTTTTTAAAGCATCGGTATTGTTTTCTACTAATTCCAAAAGCTCATCAACTGCTTCATCCTCAATTTCAATGCCTTCTCTAAAAAGAAATGAACGCACCCATTCTTGTTTTTTGTTTTCAAAAAGTTCCCAAAATATTTTTTGCTGAGTTTTAGAAACAGTATCGCTTATTTTTTTTGCAACTGATGTTTCATCGGAAATTAAAATTAAAAAAGAATCGCTTGCCTTATCTTTTTTTGAAACGGATTGAATCCAATCTGTAATCAAATCGATGTCTTCTTTCTTTTTGATAAGCTCTGCCGATTTTAATATAAGGAGTTTTGCAGAAGAAAAAAGAGATGCATTTTGTAAGAGAGAAATTATATCTCCCATGCCCGTATCTCCTGCATAGACAGTATGCGTTTCAATATCTCCGTATTGTTTTGAAAGAGTTTTTACTACCGTATCAACAGCTGCATTTCTTTCACCGATTTCAGGCCCCATAAAAAGCCAAACAGGATTTGCCAATTATTTCTCCTTAAAAAACATGTTTATGAATATAAGTATACAATAAATATGGAACTTTGTCAGCTACTATATTATTCGCCGGCGATTTCTCTAAAGGCTGAAGCTATTGCTTTTGCCATAGCAATTGAAGCCGATCTATGAGCTTCTTTTTCGGTAAAACCGGCGCCCCTTTTGCTTATATTTTTTTTATAAAGAATTTCTTGTGTGTTTGAATTTTTTATTTCTATATTTGCATTAAGCTTCACCAAAAGTCCATCGGCAGTTTCTGAGACTTCATCGGTTTCTATCCTTACATAAATAAAAAAATCTGCGGACGGGTTTTCATTTTTTGCGGATATGGTTTTAAAATTCATATCTTTTAAAATATCCGAAATTTTTTCTTCAATATTTAAGCTTTTAAGATTATCTTGTTCTATAAAAAGTGAAACACTTCCTTTTTGTTTCTTTTCGTTTTTTATTTTATTTTCATTTTTTTTAAATTCAAAATGTATCACCTGTTTAAAAACAATTTGCTGAAGCTCCTTAACGGCTTTTTGATATTCATCAAAATCTTTAGAGCCGAGCATTTGGTTTATTTCGGAAATATCCAGCTCTATTCTTATGAGGGCTTTGGGTTCAATTTTTTCATCATGTAAAATAAAATTTGCAGTTCCGTTTTGATCCGTTTCAATGCCTTCAATTATTATGGAGGTATTATTCTTTATTTTTGTTTTGTAGCTTATTAGTAAGGGGACATTTTCTTCAGATATTCCAATGTTTATGGGCATTAAAATTTCGTTTAAAGAATCTTTAAGCCTGTCTTTTTGCAGATTAATGTTAATTTTTTTTAAACTTTCTTTTGCGTTTGAAATATTTTGTCTAAATTTTATATCCCCGTTTTCTATTCCGGAGCTCAATGCAGCAGAGGCCGCCTTAGTGTAATAAAGGGCAGCAGAATAATATTTTTTACTTTCAAAAAAATCGTCTGCCTTTTTTTGGGGTTCACTTACCGATAAAATTTTTTCTTCTGCAATTTTTAATAAGCGGTTTCTTTCTTTGCGGAGCTCATTTTTATCGTATTCGGCCAAAAGATAGACTGTAAGGCCGTTTTGGTTTTTTTGGCTATAGCGGTTTTTGATTTTTAATTTTTTTATATTAGCAGCCGAAGACTGCGAGATTTCAGATTTTAATATTTTTTCAATGTTTTCGGCGGAGCCTAAAGCGGTTGTTGTCGTTTCGGTTTTTATTGATACGCCTAAATACCGTATGATTTCGTTTATAAGATTATTTTTTGCATCCGCCTCTGCGAGGGTAAAATTTTTATTTGTTCCTGAGGCTGTAAAGTATTCGTAATCTGCATCGCCGGCGGGCACATTTTCTATCCAAGCAGGCAGCTCTTCCTCAGGTTTATTTTTATAGCTTGTACATGAGAATAATGTTAAAGTTAAAATCAGTAAAACTAATTTTTTTAATAGTTGTTTTTTTTTCTGCATAGTCTTTGTTTTTTATTATAGATGATTTTTAAGCGGTAAACGGAAGAAAGAAAATTTTATCGCTTTTAATAAAGTTCTTTCTTCCGTAGGTTAAAAAGATTTATAGGCCTTCTGAAAGAGCTTCCTTTACTCTTTGACGTACCGTTTTCTCTTCTTCGGTCTTGGGCTTATATTCATCTGCTCCGCTGATGGCGTTTTGGACGAGTTTATCCAAGGTTTTTTTGGAGATGCTGTATAAGACTATGTATGTATAGTCATCGCCTGTAGGATTTCCATCGGCATCGAAGTATCTCATCTGAACCCAATAATCGGTTTCTTTTTTAAAGCCGGAAAGTTTTGTAGAGGTAATCGTTTTGACTATATCTTCAAGATAGCCTTCAACCTTGTCCTTGTCTCCTGCAGCGGCTGCTGCTGCCTTGCTTTCTACTCTTACCTTAACCATTCTGGCCATTTCGGAAGGGACCGAAAAATCTCTTGTCCATAGCTCGGCTCCCTCCAAGCTCTTTGATCTGGGCGACTCAAACTTAAAAAGATAAACATCCTTGCCCTTATAGTCATCTGTTTTTTCGATGGTATTGGGTTCTTCTGCGACCCAGCCGGGGACAGGTTTATCCCATTTAAGGTTTTTGTGGTCGAGCATTTCCGGTTTTTTAACCTTGCTCGATACGGTTCCAAGCGGTTTTAATTTGTTTGCACAGCCTGCTAAGGCTATAACTGCAACTGCTGCAAGGAACATAATCTTAATTGCTTTTTTCATATCTTGCCTCCTAAAATAATGCAAATATATTTTTAAAATTAGGCGTAAGCTGCGTCCAATTTAAAAGCCCGATTTAAATGTTAAGGTTTTACCCCTTAGCATTACCAATTTTATATTTTCAAAACCCGCAACTGAATCTGCCGTATCATAGATGACAGCTTCAAGGTCATCAAGGGTTCCAAAAAATGAAACGGCATATTTTGTTTGTGCTGAGGATTGATATAAGGTTTTTATATCGTTTACATTTCCGCTTAAAGCTTTTCTAAAACGAGCCATGCTCTTGCTGTCAGATGTTTCGTTTATGATAATTTCATAGCGTATTCCGCGGGAATAGGCCTTGGCTAAAAGAATCTTCGCTTGGTCTACCGCCATCGGCAGGGCCTTGTTTACTGCGGATTGAATTGCGTTCGACTGGGCATCATAGCTGCTTACTCGGCTAAAAGTTTTTTGGCTTGTGTACGGAACTGTTCCCAGTAATTCTCCTGTAGACGGATTGAATATTTTTAAGGTTATCTTTGCCGAACCGTAATAACCGCTTGTTTCATAGCCGCCCTCTGTAACGGCATCAATTTCAATATATACATCCGCATTTAGCTTTTGAGCTATCAGCTGAATGGCCGAGATTCCTTCATCGGTGCTTTCTTGGTAAATGAGGGCATTATCTTTTTTTAGCTTCTCGACCTCTTTTGAGTCTACAGCTCTATAGCCCTGCTTTAAAAGAAAGGCATTACCGGTTTCTACTGCGGCTTTAAGTAAAAATCTTTCGGCCCTTGATTCTTCAGCATCAAAAACCATGTAGGTCATATTTTCGATATAATTATTTAAAAATTGAAGATTTTTTTTGCCTTCGGCAGAAGCTTGGGCTTCTTTTAAAATAAGGCCGGAATCCTTAGGCTTTTGTGAAACTTGAGGACTTCCTTGTGATTGTCCGTTTCCGAAAACTATATCATCCATTGTTTTATTGCTTGAAGGTCTTTGAGAAAAAATACCTGCTGTAAAAAGAGTTGCCGAAACCTCATTCATTTTTACAGGGATTTTAATTCTAATTATATATATTTCTCCGTTTTTCGATTTTTGCAGTACGTCCATTTTTTCGTTTACTACATACTTATTCGGATATTCCGTATTGTAAAGCACTTCTTTAATTTGTTCATAATTGTTTTTTTCAGCTTCTGAACCGATGAGATCGATGACCCCTTGCCTTATCGCTGCCACTTTTGCCTTATTTATAGCCTGTAAAAAAGAAGAATCTTCTCCCATAGCAATATATTCTTTTTTTTCGTCATAAGGGGCATCTTCAAGACTTGCACATGAAAAAAAGAAAATAGGTGCAGTTAAAACCAAAAAAAGTAAAATCTTTTTCATTATATTCTCCTAAAGTTATAATTTAATTGTAAAGCCGGCTCCGGCTGTGAACCTTAGGATTCCTCCTATCCCATTATAAAAGGTTGATCCTATTTTTATGCCGACGTCGCCTCCTATTTTAAAATTCTTTGTTACAAGAAAACTTGTGTGTACAAAGATCTTAAGTCCGGCTCCTAAAGGAATCGGGAAACTTTCTTTAGAACCGATTACAATCATTGTATAATAAAATTGCGCTGTAGGCAAGATTTGTAAACGCCTAAAATATGTATTTCCTATTTCGGCCCCGCCGAATATGGTTATCGGTGCTCCTGTAGAAAGAATTTTAGCGCTTTGAGAGTCAAATGTCATCTCGGCTCCAAAGCATGGCCTAAAGCGGTAAAAGCCTCTTGTGCCCGCGACATTAATGCCGAAGGTTCCGCCTCCGTCATATAAACCTCTTTCGGCAAAGGAAAAACCGAACTCACCTAGGGCATAAACCCTGTATTCAAAGGGGCCGTGAGGTACCTCCTTAATAGCATCCCCTAAATTTAAGGGCTTTTTTGAATAAAGTATTAATCCTTTAGAGAAATCACTTTCAGTTTTAGTAACTACAATTAAGCCTGTTTCTCTTCTTCCGTCCTCACTCAAAACAACATATTCGTCTCCAAGTTTCACTCCCATTTTTTTCCCGAGTTCAAAGTGAACGGTGCCGGCTTCGGCTTTGATTATGCCTGTTTTTATGGTAAAGGCTTCTATTTTGCGAAGTTCAGGATCAAGTTTATCCGGCAATAATTCATATACGGTATTGCAAGCTTTTTCATAAGAGCTTCCTATAGAGCTTATTTGTATATCGATTTTTTCTCTTAGGTCTTCTTTTGAAGAATATATATAGAATTCTAAACTGACTTTTATATTATATCCGTCTATTTCTCCCAAAAAGATATCATAAAATGTTCCTTTTTTAATTGAATAATCTTTAATTACCGGTGTTATTATATAGTAAGAATTGATAGCTTTTTCCCAGTCTTCTTTTGTAAAGGCTTCCAGTCCCATCAAAACAGCCTCAGGGAGGGCGGTATTAGTTTCCCTCGATTGTTTTATAATTTTGTTAAATGTGTCTACATCTTTTGAGTCCAGTCTATATTCTAAGCCTATTATATTAAAACGCTCAAGGTTAAAAAAAACATTCATGACCGCTTTATCAATTATATCAATTAACTTATTTGGGATATGCCTGCCGTAATAGGAGGTTGCAAATACGGCAATATCTTTTTTTTTGCTGACCTTTTGAGCGTAAAAAGGACTTGAGAAAAAAAATATGATTAAAATGACAAAAAAGAGTTTTTTATTCATTTTTGTCAGTGGATTTTTCCTTTCTCCTTTTCTTATTATTAGTATCTTATTGCTAATATATACGATTTACCGACTCTTTTCAAGTGAAAGGAATTTCAGTCATTCTAAGTTCTTCCATAATTTAGATACATATCTTGATTAAAATAGAAAAAACTGGTATATTTAACCAGAGATATTTAGGAGGACTTTATGTCAGAAAAATATGATTTGGTTATAATTGGAGGCGGTCCCGGCGGTATGGCCGCAGGAATTTATGCAGCCCGTTCAAAATTAAAGACGGTTATTCTTGAAGAAAAGCCCAATCAAGGCGGACAGTGCTATATCACTGAAGAAATCGAAAACTACCCCGGTTTCCCCGAATCTTCAGGTCCTGCTCTGACCGAAGCCTTTAAAAAACATGCCGAAAAATTCGGTGTTGAATTCAAAAGAGCAAGGGCCGAAAAAATCGAACTTGTTCCCAATTCACCTACGCGCATTGTTCACGGAAGTGACGGCGTAAAGTATGAATGCTTGGCTGTTGTTGTTGCAACAGGTGCAAGTGCCAGAGAGCTCGGCTGTAAGGGCGAAAAAGAGCACTGGGGCAAGGGTGTTTCATACTGCGCAACATGTGACGGTGCTTTCTTTGAAGAGTGCGAAATCGTAGTTATCGGCGGCGGAGACTCTGCTGTTGAAGAAGCTATGTATCTTACAAAATTTGCCGACAAGGTAACTATCGTTCACCGAAGGGATGAGCTTAGAGCTGCAAAATCCATTCAGGAAAAGGCTTTTGCCAACCCCAAAATGGCCTTTAAATGGAATGCCGTTGTTGAAGAAGTTTGCGGAGACGGCCTTGTAGACAGTGTTATCTTAAAGGATACAAAGACAGGCGAAACTTCCAAATTCGATACAGAAGGAGTATTCGTATTTATCGGACACAATCCTCAGACAGCCTTTATTCAGGGCTTGGTAGACCTTGATGAAAACGGCTACATCCTCACAAACGGAAAAATGGAAACAAACGTACCCGGTATTTACGGCGTAGGCGATGTTATTCAAAAAGAATCACGTCAGGTTGTTACAGCTGCTGCCGACGGTGCTCTTGCCGGTATCTGGGCAGGCCACTATATCGACGATATCAAAGCCAAGATGGCTATGAAAAAATAAGGAGATACGATAAACAGTTCGGCAGGAATTCAGCCTCACTGTTTATCTATCGAGTTTTGTACCAAAGGTACAAAACATCGCATTATTATAGGAGAAAAAAATGATTGAATTGACAAAAGAAAATTTTGAACAAGAAGTTCATCAGTCAAAGGGCGTAACCTTTGTAGATTTTTGGTCGGACGGATGCGTTCCCTGTAAACAATTAATGCCGGATGTTCACGCAATGGCAGAACGCCATGCCGGAAAGGCAAAGTTTTGCTCATTCAATATTGACGGTGCAAGACGCGTTGCCATGAAAGAGCAGGTTTTAGGTCTTCCTACAATGCTCATCTATGTTGACGGAGAGCGAAAAGACAGCGTTACCGGAAGTGATTTGACCATTGGTCAAATCGAAGAGATGGTAAAAAAATATATCTAACTTTGGTTTTAATCTTTTAAGCCGGAAAAAGGACGATTAGTTTTTTTACGGCTTTTTAAAGATACGGTTTAATAAACCGTAAGGCAGGTTATCCTGCCTTAAAAAAATTTATCCTAGGAGGATGCTATGGTTGATTTGAAAACCAAAAAAGTCATCATCATTGGTGACAGAGACGGCGTTCCCGGGGAGGCTATTAAGCTCTGTGCAGAATCGGCAGGTGCTGAGGTTGTATATGCTGCAACCGAATGCTTTGTCTGAACAAGCGCAGGAGCAATGGACTTGGAAAACCAAAAGCGAGTCAAAGAATTAGCTGAAAAATACGGTCCTGAGAACGTAATTGTTCTTTTGGGCGGTGCTGAAGCTGAATCTTCAGGTTTAGCCTGCGAAACTGTTACAGTAGGCGACCCGACTTTTGCAGGTCCGTTGGCTGGAGTCTCGTTGGGACTCTTGTGCTATCACGTGGCAGAACCGGAAATTAAGAGCCAAATAGACCCTGCGGTCTATGAAGAGCAGGTAAGCATGATGGAAATGGTTATGGACGTCGATGCTATTATCGCGGAAATTTCGGAATACCGAAATAAAGGCTGCAAATTCCTGTAATGCCTTTCGGAGCTTATGGGTTTTAAACCCTAAGCTTCTTTCGTGTTAGTCGGCGGTGCGGTAATGCAAGAATGACCCCATTCTTTAAAATGGAGCATTTTTGCAGCTGCACCGCTTTTTTTGTTTGCTTAAAAATTTAATAGTTTTTAATAATTGTGAAAAGGTATTACAATAAGTATAATCAGCATACTCTTTATGAAAATAAAAGAATGTAGACTTAGGTGTTTCAAGTTATACGGAGCGGGAACGTATAAGAATTATATCTGCCCGTATCTCTACAAAAGAGGAGGAAAAACTTTATGAAAAATGGTGCAAACAATTTTACAACTAATAGAATTGAAGAATTACGTAAAAACATAGATTTTACAGAAATTCCTGAACTTACCGAAAAAGATTTTTTGGAAGGTCATCTAAAAAATTGGAAACCTTTAAAAAAAGCCGTATCGTTTAGAATAGATTTGGATAATTTAGCCTGGCTTCAAAGCTCCGGTGTAAAAGGTTATCAAAAACGCATGAACGAGGTTCTGCGTTGGGCAAGGCAAAATGGCTGTCCTGTAAGTCAATTATAGATTTTATAAAGCATAACTACATTTAAAAAGCTGCACTGTGTTTTACCCTCAGTGCAGCTTTTTTTGCTTTTATTTTTTCTTTAACCTTACTTTCGGTTCGCTTGCGATGCCGAATTTGGGGAAGATTCTGTCGATACCGAACAGGGTAAATAATAGAATGGTTATGACCGAGATATGTGCCATAAAGTTGTACTTTATTATCTGGGTCTGACTGAATTGGTAAAGCGGATATACCGTGCCTGCGATGCCGATAAAAAAGCTTAAATAAACATGCCAAGGAATCAGCTGGGAGCCGAAGATGCCGAGGGCTGAGGAGAAGGTTGCGTTTCTCAATTTTAAGGAATAAAGGTCCTTTTCATCGCCTTCTACGTTTTCTTCCGTGATGTCTCGGATAATCGGGCCGACGGTAACTATTTGAGCCATTTCATCGGCAAGGGCTGCGTTTCCTAATAAAGAGATAATACCGTTCCAGAACATCAGCTGTCTTACATTTCGGGAAAGTTTTACGGCAAGGTTTGATAGAGGCCTAAAGGCATCCATCTTCGACATAATTCCGCCGAAGGCTGCGACCCACATCATCATTATGATAACCCACGAGCCGGCCCCTACAAAGCCGTTATACACTATGTCAAAAAAGGCAAGAAGGCCTGAAACCGTTCCTGCAAAGCGGCCTAAGATAAAGCATGAAACTATACCTGCTCCAAGGCAAAGGAGGGTAGAGTAGCCTTTTAAGGCAATCCCTATAACCAGAATGAGCGGAATTACCATGTAAACGGGGACTCCGTGCTGTACCTGATTGAGAAGGTCAACTGCGACCGGCTTTTCTTCAGCCAATTTTGTCCAAACTTCTTGGGGAATGGCTTTGATGGCTTTTTGCGGACTTACGGCATCTCCCGGGAGGCTTAAGCCTGCAATTAAAAATAAGCCTCCGGCTATAATCAAGCACACCAGAGACCAAAGCCCCTGATTTTTCATACGGTGAGTAACTTCAACCCTGTGAATGCCTGAGCTTACGACCGTTGTGTCCGAGATAAGGCCTAGGTTATCGCCGAAGCATGAGCCGCCTGCAATAGCTGCAATGCTTAAAACCAAGTTCCCATTTAAAATATGGGTCATCCACAAGAAGATAGGAGCACAGGCTGCAAAGGTTCCCCATGAGGTTCCCGTGGCAACCGACAATACCGATGAAACCAAAAAGGCAACAAGGGCTACTGTTCTGGCGGAAATGCCTATGTTTAGGCTTAAAGTTATAATCGAGGCTCCGACTCCTGTAGACATAAAGGCATCGGCCATCGCATAGGCAAACATAAGGATAAAAAATACCAGCTGCATTTCCTTAACATTGTCTACGGCGGAGTTTAAAATATCGTTGAATTTGAATTTTTCGGTTATCATAGCGACTATGGAAGCATAGATTACCGCTATAGGGGCTATGATTAAAATGTCCAGCTTAAATCCCAAGGCATTTGAAAAAGATTCTATGTTTGAAATCATCATCAAACCTGCAAGTAATAAGACCGGAGAGAGCTTAAAAAAAGCGCGCATAAAGTCTCCTTTTATGTGAAATAAGGATGCAGTGTATCATATTCATAAAAAAAAGTGTATAGGTTTGGATAAAAGATAAAAGCCGGTTAAATACTTTTAAATATTACATGGGGCTTTTTTTCTTCATCATAAATGATTTTGGCTTCTACATCATATAAGGTCTTAATTACTTCTTCTGTGATAACCTCATTTACACTGCCTGAGGCGATAATTTGTCCTTCTTTTAAAGCATATATTTTATCGCAATACATTGCAGCTATGTTAAGATCATGGATTGCCGATATAACGGTTATTTTTAAATCTTTTGCAAGGCTCATAAAGTGCAGCTGATGTTTTATGTCCAGATGGTTTGTAGGCTCGTCGAGGATTAAACAATCCGTGTTTTGCACTAAGGCACGGGCTAAAATAATTCTTTGCTTTTCTCCACCCGACAGGCTTGAAAAATTGCGGTCGGCAAAATCTTTCATATTCACTTGTTCAAGAGACTTGTACGCCAGTTCAATATCCTCGGCTGAATCCCTCTCCATAAATTTTTTATGGGGCGAGCGGCCGATTAAAACCATCTCAAGCACGTTAAAGTCAAAATGGGTGTCATTATGCTGGGCAACTACAGCCATCTTTTTTGCCGTTTCTTTAAACTGATAGTCATTTATGTTCTTACCGTCGATAAATATGGTGCCGGTTTTGGGTTTAAGAACTCGGTATATACATTTGAGTAGGGTGCTTTTTCCTGAACCGTTGGGATCGATTATGCCTACAATTCCGTTGTTTTTAATTGAAAGATCAATATCGGCTAAAATATTTTTGCTTCCGAAGTTAAATGAAAGAGAGCTGATGTCGAGAATCATTATGCTTTACCTCCAAACCCGTATTCTTTATTTATCAATAAATATAAAAATACCGGCGAACCTATAAGAGAGATTACAACCCCTACGGGTATTTCACCTAAGCTGGAAACAGAGCGTGCAAGTACGTCTGCCCATATAAGAATTATGGCTCCTATCAGTACGGATGACGGAATTATATTTTTATGATTTGTTCCCCAAAATATTCTTGAAATGTGCGGGATTATTAAGCCTATAAAGCCGATTATGCCTGCATTGTATACTAAAAAACCTACAATGGCGGAACATATCAAAAGATAAACTTGGCGGTAAATATGCAAATCCTTTCCTAATGTAATTGATACGCTGTCGCCGAGGAGCATCAGGTTAAGGGTGCGGTATTGTGTCATAAAAAAGAAGATTCCTAAAAATATAACTCCGGCAAGGAGTCCGAGGTTTTCCCATTTTGCTCCGCCGA
The DNA here is from genome assembly GCF_024400535.1 of Treponema denticola. Taxonomy (NCBI): domain Bacteria; kingdom Pseudomonadati; phylum Spirochaetota; class Spirochaetia; order Treponematales; family Treponemataceae; genus Treponema; species Treponema denticola. Next base: position 2,394,147 of record NZ_CP038800.1, on the reverse strand, counting down.
AGCCTCCCATAAGCCAAAAGGTAATGCTTCTTATAGCTTCCCTGTTTTTTGTAGTAAAGACTATAAACGAAGAAAAGGCTGAAAAAATCGTGCTTATGGCAATACCGGCCATCAGTAATTTTGCGGAATTGGCTCTGCCTTTTATGTTGGCGGCATTTATTACGATTAAGGCTGTTCCAAAGGCGGAAAAGCAGGCACACAAGCCTACATAATTAGGCCCCAGTTTTGCACCCACGCCCAAAGCGATTGCAAGAGTTGCCCCAAGAGAAGCTCCCGATGAAATGCCCAATATATAAGGGTCTGCCAATGAGTTTTGTACTATTGCCTGCATGACAACTCCGGTTACGGCTAAGCCCATTCCGGTAAGACAGGCTAAAAGTATCCTAGGCATACGGACAATCCAAACTATGTCGATAGCCGACTTTTTAATTCCTTCAAGGCTTCCGGCACCTAAGATTTTAAATTGAGCGATTTTTAAGATTTCGGCGGGAGCTATGCGTACAGCTCCGAATCCTACCGATAGAACTATGGAAATTAAAAGTCCCGCCAAAGGAAAAAGAAGTGCTGAAGATAGAAAAACTATTTTCAGCACTTTGTTTTTATTGTTTTGCATATTATAGGTCAGGATATAAACCTGAGATAATTGTCTTTATTCCGTCATAGGTTCTTATGCCGCTGGCATAAACTTCACTTAAATTAATCGGAAAAACTTTTTTGTTTTGAAGTGCTGCTATGCTTTGTAAAGCATTATCTTTTGTGAGCATTTCTATAGATTGGTCTTTTTCAATATAGTCGCCGAAGTAAACCGTAAAGATAACATCGGGATTAAGCTCGATTAGTTCTTCCTTGCCTATTCCTTTTTTATCCTTACCTACAAGATCGGCACCGACCTGCATTGCAATTTGCCCGCCGATAGTTCTTTCCCCATAAACACGGTACTGGCCTTCTTTTTCTACTTCAATTATTATGGCCTTTACCTTTGTTTTGCCTTCGACGTGTTTTTTTGCTGCGGCAATTTCAGTTTTCATCTTATCGACAATTTCTTGAGCTTTGTCTTCTACATTGAAAATTTTACCTATATTGAGAATGTCCTGATATTCGTTTTCGAGAGCATCTTCTTTTTTTAAGCCTGAGTTTTGCCAAATGTAGGTTTTTGTACCTCTGTCATGCCAGAATTTTACATCTCCATAACGCTTTTCACCGAATAATGATGTCCATGCAAAAATAAAATCCGGTTCCATGTCGATAATTTCTTCTTTTTCAGGACGCTTGTCGCGGTAATCCACTTTGCTGAAAGCTTCTTTAAATTCGTCTTTAACCGGATCATCAAGCCCGACTGCAAGAATAAGCTTATCGGAAAGACCGAGGGCGAGCATTGTTTCGATAGGGCTTTGGTAAAAGGCGGCAACCTTTTCCGGGGCTTTTTCAAATGTAAGGTCTACAGGTTCTCCCGCATAATTATATGTGGTAATTGTTACAGGATAATGGGCTCCTTCCATTTTAGGCATTGATTTGCCCGAATTTTGTGATTGATCTTCCTTAGGACTGCATCCTAAAAAAAACGAAACTGCCAATAATAGCAGCATTGAGCGAAAAAAAATCTTTTTCATACTTCCCCCAAAAATAGTGTGTTTATTTTACGGCTTCAAACTAAAAGGTATAAGTTTATGCAGCGGGTACAAAGATACTTTTGGGATCTTATTAAGCTATAGAGAAAACAAAGATACTATAAGTTCCTTTAGTGTCCCGTACTTTATCGCTCGTAAAGCACAAGGCTTAGTCCTTTACAGGCAGGTATTCTGACTTCGAGTTTCAGCATCTTTTTAAGCCTTCCCCGATTTCCCGAGTGACATATTTTAAAAAGACTAGTCTCTTACAGCGGCGGGACCGTGACGGAATTACACCGTGCTTCCCTTTTAACCGAATTTCGGCACCTGTATGGTTTGAAAATTGTAAAGTAATTCTAAAACTTTTGTAAATTAATGTCAAGGAGTTTTTTATAAAATGAATGATTTTCCTATTGACATTTTTTATTCTTTATGGTATAAGGAACGCTGATATTGAAATTATGATTTAGGGCCTAAAAAGGGCTTTAAATCGGTATTCTTTAGAAGTTTTGCATTGCCGTAAAGCCTTTTAGGCAGGCGGATGCCGTCCTTGTTTAAGCAAATGAGGAAAGAAATCTTTAAAACTTCGCAGGATGCCAAACCAGTCATCGGAGTTACGGTTTACAGGTGATCAGGTGGGTCCGAATGCTGTCCGAAAACCTATGGGCGGTGGATAAAAAGCTTTTTTCTTTAAATAAAGAAAATGCTTAAATCTTATCTGATTTTAATCACTGTCTTATGTTTCTCCGGTTTGTTTCTTTGTTAAGCTTGTTTTTCGGTTACGAAAGACCGGTTAACTTTTTAATCTCGTCATTTTTAATGCGGGAAATATTAGACTTGCCTACGTCTTTTAGGAGGATCTCATGGCAAAGGAAAAATTTAACAGAACGAAAGTTCACATGAATGTTGGTACCATCGGTCACGTTGACCATGGTAAGACCACTCTTTCGGCAGCGATCACTACGTATTGTGCAAAGAAGTACGGTGATAAGCTTCTAAAATATGACGAGATCGACAATGCTCCGGAAGAAAAAGAGCGCGGTATTACTATCAATACCCGACACTTGGAATATCAGTCCGATAAGAGACACTATGCACACATCGACTGCCCCGGCCACGCTGACTATGTTAAAAACATGATCACCGGTGCTGCTCAGATGGACGGTGCTATTCTTGTAGTTTCTGCTCCGGACTCGGTTATGCCTCAGACAAAAGAACACTTGCTTCTCGCCCGTCAGGTAGGTGTACCTTCAATCATCGTCTTCCTTAATAAGGTTGACCTTGTTGATGATCCCGAACTTGTAGATTTGGTAGAAGAAGAAGTTCGTGAAACTTTGGCATCTTACGGCTTCCCTGAGGATACTCCTATTATTAAGGGTTCTGCATTTAAGGCTTTACAGGACGGTGCTTCCGCAGAGGATACGGCTTGCATCGAAGAATTGCTCCAGACAATGGACAGTTACTTCAAGGATCCTGTCCGCGATTCGGATAAACCCTTCCTTCTCCCCATTGAAGATATCTTTACAATTCAGGGCCGCGGTACCGTTGTTACAGGAAGAATCGAGCGCGGTATTATCAAGATGAACGAAGAAGTTGAAATTGTAGGTATTAAGCCCACAAAGAAAACCGTTGTTACCGGTATCGAAATGTTCAACAAGCTTCTTGATCAGGGTGAAGCAGGAGACAACGTAGGTCTTCTCTTGAGAGGTATTGAAAAGAAAGAAGTTGAACGCGGACAGGTTCTTGCCAAGCCCGGTTCAATTCATCCTCATACCAAATTTGAAGCTCAGATTTATGTTCTTTCAAAAGAAGAAGGCGGACGACACAGTCCCTTCTTCTCAGGTTACAGACCTCAGTTCTATTTTAGAACAACCGATATTACCGGAACTGTAAACCTTCCTGAAGGAACAGACATGGTTAAGCCCGGCGATAATACAAAGATTATCGGTGAACTTATTCACCCCATAGCTATGGATCAAGGTCTTAAACTCGCTATTCGCGAAGGCGGACGAACTATTGCTTCGGGTCAGGTAACTAACATTATCGAATAAATGATGCAAAAAACGGCGCTTGCGCTTTTTGCAAGTGCCGTTTGCATCTCTTCGGAGGAAATGATGACAAAGGAAAAGATTCGCGTAAAGCTTCGCGGATTCGATGTAGAGTTGGTTGATCAGAGTTCAAGGGCTATTGTACAGGCTGTTCAAAAAGCAGGTGCAAAGGTTTGCGGTCCTATTCCGCTTCCCACTCGGATTAACAAGTTTACGGTGCTTCGCTCGCCTCACGTAAATAAAAAGTCGCGTGAGCAGTTTGAAATGCGGACACACAAAAGGTTAATCGATATTATCGAACCTTCGGCAGAAGTTATGAATGCTTTATTGGCATTGGAGCTTTCAGCCGATGTTGATGTAGAAATTAAACAATAAGATTTAATCAAATCAATGGTAGACGGCCTTTAATCAGGGGTGCGTACCTTAGGAGAATTTAAATGATTGGACTGATTGGAAAAAAAATCGGCATGACCCAAATCTTCAATGAAGTCGGTCATCTTATGCCGGTTACGGTTATTCAGGTAGAACCCAATACCGTTGTTGCACTAAAGGACAAGGAAAAGTTCGGATACTCTTCAGTAGTGCTCGGTTTGGGTGAGCTCAAAGAAAAGCACACCAGCAAACCCTATGCAGGACAGTTCAGCGGAGACATCAAGCCTTTAAAACTTTTAAAGGAATTCCGTGATTTTGACAAAGAAGTCGCAGTAGGTGATAAGCTCGGTGTAGAGGCTTTTGAAAAAGTTTCGTATTTAGACATTACGGCAATTTCAAAAGGTAAAGGTTTTCAGGGTGTTATGAAGCGATGGGGCTATGGGGGCGGTAGAGCAAGCCATGGTTCTAAGTTCCACCGTGAAGCAGGTTCGACGGGACACTGTACAACTCCGGGTCGTTCTTTTAAAAATACGACAATGCCCGGAAGAATGGGTTTTGACAAGGTTACCGTTCAAAATTTGCAAATCGTAAAGATTGATCCTGAATTGGGTGTTATAATGGTTCGCGGTTCTGTTCCGGGTAAAAAGGATGCAACTGTATTCTTAAAATCCGCAGTAAAGCGGGCTAAATAAGGACGGTAGAAGACATGGAAAAGAAAGTCTATTCAGTCGATGGTAAAGAATTGAGGACAATTAATCTTGATGACAAGGTGTTCGGTCTTCCCGTAAATGATGATGTTATTTACTACGCCATCAATAATGAACTAGCCAATAAACGAGTCGGAACGGCTTGTACAAAGGGCAGAGCTGAGGTTCACGGTTCAAATGCCAAGCCTTACAGCCAAAAAGGTACAGGACGTGCAAGACGCGGTGATAAAAATTCCCCTCTTTTAGTGGGAGGAGGAACTATTTTTGGACCTAAACCTAGAGATTTCAGCTATTCTATGCCTAAAAAAGCAAAAAGATTGGCTATGAAGTCAATTTTGAGCCTTAAAGCTCAAAACGACAGGTTAGTGGTTGTAGAAGACTTTACGGTAGAAAGCGGAAAAACCCGCGACCTTGTAAAGATTTTAAATAACTTTGCAAAGGGTGAGCGTGCTGTTATTATTCTAAAGGACGATGATTCTTTGGTAAAAAGAGCAGGCCGCAATATTCCGCATCTTTCATTCTTGGCATATAACCGCCTTCGAGCCCACGATTTATTCTACGGCCGAAAAGTTATTATGCTTGAATCTGCCGCAAAAAATCTTTCTGAATTTTACGGATGTAAGGAGGCCGAATAATAATGGAATACAATGATATACTTATCGCGCCTGTTCTTACCGAAAAAAGCACAGAACTTCGCGAGCAGGGCAAATATGTTTTCAAAGTAGCACCTAAGGCTACCAAGATTCAGATAAAGGAAGCAGTACGAAGATTGTTCAATGTAAAAGTTACCGATTGTACTGTTGTTAATGTTCGAGGAAAGACTAAGCGTCTCCGCTACAAGGAAGGTAAAACTTCATCTTGGAAAAAGGCAACCGTAAAACTTGCTAAGGGCGAGACAATTAAGATTTTTGAAGGTGCGTAAGCCTTAATGTGCTTATGCTAAGGGGATAGCAAAATGGCTCTAAAAGAATATAAGCCGATGACGCCCGGATTGCGCGGACGAATTGATTTGCGAAAAGATGAAATTACAGCTCAAAAGCCTGAAAAGTCTTTGACTACAGGTAAAAAGAACAGAGCGGGACGCGATTCAAGAGGACGCATTTCAGTTCGAGGCCAAGGCGGCGGACATAAACAGAAATACCGACAAATCGATTTTAAGCGAAATAAATATGGTATTCCGGGCACTGTAAGGACAATCGAGTATGATCCTAACCGCAGTGCAAATATTGCATTGATTTTTTACGCCGACGGAGAAAAACGATATATCATCGCTCCCAAGGGTTTAAGAATCGGTCAAAAGATTATGAGCGGCGAAATGGCTTCATTGGATGTTGCAAATGCTCTTCCTTTGGAAGCTATTCCCGTCGGCTTTACCGTGCATAATATTGAGCTTACAATCGGAAGAGGCGGACAAATGGCGCGTTCGGCAGGTGCCGGCGCATTGGTTGCTGCAAAAGAAGGCGAATATGTTACCATAAGATTGCCTTCCGGAGAAACTCGCTTAGTAAACAAAAAATGTTATGCGACAATAGGCGAAGTCGGCAATGAAGATCACATGAATACAAGTCTTGGCAAAGCCGGTCGATCAAGATGGCTTGGAATCAGACCCACCGTTCGCGGTATGGCTATGAACCCGATTGATCACCCCCTCGGCGGTGGTGAAGGACGAGGAAAGGGAAGACATCCCGTTACTCCTTGGGGTCAGCCTTGTAAGGGTTATAAGACCCGCAAGAAGCGCAATCCTTCGGATAGCTTCATTGTCTCAAGACGAAAGAAGAAGAATTAGGGGGCTGCACAAGTGTCAAGATCAGTTAAAAAAGGACCTTTTATTGCAAAGAGTCTTTTTAAGAATGTAAACGAGATGAACAGATCGGGTAAGAAGAAACCGATTAAGACTTATTCCCGCTGTTCTACAATTATACCTGAAATGGTCGGTAACACTATTTCGGTACATAACGGCAAGACGTGGATTCCGGTTTATATAACCGAGAATCTTGTTGGACATAAACTTGGAGAGTTTGCTCCTACGCGCACATTCCGCAAACATGCAAACTCTGACAAGAAGGTTGGAAAATAGGTGAATGAAGATGACTGAAAGAACAGGATATCGAGCAACAACGAAATTTCTTATTGCATCACCTACCAAGGTAAGACCGGTGGCAAACGTCGTAAAAAACAAGCCTTATCCGGAAGCAATGGCTATTTTGGAAAATATGCCGCAAAAAGGAGCCGTCTTAATTTCTCAGACTATGAAATCGGCTGCCTCAAACGCTCTTTATAAAAACAAGCAGCTTGACGAAGATATGCTCTTTGTTAAGGAAATTATGATTGATGAAGGGCCCAGGCTAAAAAGAATTTGGTGTCGCGGCAAGGGCCGTGCGGACATTCTCTTAAAGCGCATGTGTCATATCACAGTTGTCGTTGACGAGAGAGCAGGAGAGTAGATATGGGACAGAAAGTAAACCCTACAGGATTAAGACTTGGTATAAACAAAACTTGGTCGTCTCGCTGGTATGCAGGCCCCAGAAACTATGCCGATTTACTGCTTGAAGATTTAAAGATTCGAGCTATGATTCAGGAAATCCCTGAATGTCAAAATGCTGATATTGCAGAAGTGGAAATCATCCGTCATCCCCAGAGGATTACGATTATGATTCACACGGCTCGTCCCGGCGTTATAATCGGTGTAAAAGGTGCCAATATCGAAAATATCGGAGCTATAATACAGAAAAAGCTCGGCAAAAAAGTGCAGATAAAAATTAAGGAAGTAAAGAGAGCCGAATTAAGGGCTGCTTTAGTTGCTCAAAACGTTGCACGCCAGCTTGCCGGAAGAGCTTCTTTCCGAAAGGTATTAAAACAGGCTTGTTTTAATACGATGAGATCCGGTGCTCAAGGTATAAAGATCAGAATTTCAGGACGCTTAGGCGGTGCTGAAATGTCGAGAACCGAAGAAATGAAGGAAGGACGAGTTCCTCTTCACACACTTCGGGCAGATATAGACTACGGTTTTGCTGAAGCCGATACAACCTATGGAAAGATAGGCGTTAAGGTATGGCTTTACAGCGGAATGATGTTTGGCGGAGAACAAAAAGAAGATGCAGGCGCCTTGCTCAAAAAGCAAAGAAGACCCCGCTCTGAAAAGCCCGCTCAAGCAGGGAGGCAATAATTATGTTTAGTCCCAAAAGAGTAAAACATAGAAAGGTTCAGCGCGGTAGAATCAAGGGCGAAGCTACTCGATGCAACAGCATCGATTTCGGCGATTATGCCTTAGTTTCTCTTGAGCCTTTTTTGCTTACAAACAGACAAATTGAAGCTGCCCGTGTTGCTTTAAATCGTAAGATTAAGCGAGGCGGAAAATTGTGGATTCGAGTTTTTCCGGATAAACCCTATTCAAAGAAACCCGCTGAGGTTCGAATGGGCGGCGGAAAAGGCGCTCCCGAATACTGGGTAGCGGTTGTAAAACCCGGAACTATTATTTTTGAATTAGCCGGCGTTGATAAGAATTTGGCCGAACAAGCTATGACCTTGGCAGGAAGCAAGCTTCCGTTTAAGACAAGGTTTGCAGAGCAGATTCAGGCCGACTAAGGAGCGTTTAAAATGAAAAAGAAGTCAAAGTACAGAGAAATGTCGTATAAGGAACTTGTTTCAAAACGCAATGAACTAAAGCAAAAATACATGGATTTGAGATTTCAAGCTGTGGTAGGCCATTTGGACAACCCGCTTGAAAAGAGAAGTATGCGTCGTGAAATAGCGATGTTAAATACCTTTATCCGCCAAAAAGAATTGGCCGGAGAAGGTGCAAATTAGGAGCTTAACCCGTGGAAACAACAGAAAATACAAAAAAAATCGGGAAGCGCGAGTTTGTCGGAATCGTAACAAGCGACAAGATGAATAAAACCATCGTCGTTGAAGTCCGAACTAAAAAGCTTCATAAGCTTTACAAAAAATACGTATCGAGCAGTAAAAAATACAAGGCTCACGATGAAGAGAACACAGCTCACATCGGAGATACAGTACGAATTGTAGAGCATAAGCCTATCAGTAAAGAGAAGGCTTGGATGCTTACTGAAGTTATTGAGCGGGCTAAGTAAGGCAAGGAGTTAAGGTAAATGATACAGGTTGAAACAAGATTAAACGTTGCCGATAACTCAGGCGCTAAACTCGTCGAATGTATTAAGGTTATCGGCGGATCAAAACGCAGATATGCAGGTATTGGGGATATAATCGTTGTGGCAGTTAAAGAAGCCTTGCCCACATCGGTTATTAAAAAGGGCACGGTAGAAAAAGCCGTTATTGTGCGTGTTTCAAAAGAATACCGCCGTCCCGACGGAACTTATATTCGCTTTGATGATAACGCTTGCGTAATCGTCGACGATAATAAAAACCCTAAGGGAAAACGTATTTTCGGCCCTGTAGCCAGAGAGCTTCGTGATCATGATTTCATGAAGATAGTTTCTCTTGCTCCGGAAGTTCTTTAAGGAGAGTTTATGGCAGGAAAGATGAAGATTCACCGCAATGATAGTGTTGAAATTATTGCAGGTAAGGAAAGGGGCAAGCGGGGCGAAGTCGTAAAGGTCTTGCAGGAAGATAATAAGGTTATCGTCGGCGGGCTTAATATGACAAAAAAAGCCATGCGCAAACGAAGCCAGCAGGATCAGGGCGGAATTGTAGAAATTGAAGCTCCGATATCTGCATCCAATGTTATGATTATATGCAAGAAGTGCGGCAAAACCCGAATTGCATACGAAATAAAGGACGGCAAAAAAATAAGAGTCTGCCGTAAGTGTGGAGAAGCGTTATAATGAGTAATTACGTACCTCGGCTTAAGAAAGTCTATACGGAACAGATCATGCCCGAGCTTAAAAAGGAATTTAACTACAGTTCCGTTATGCAAATTCCTCGGCTTAAAAAAGTCGTAGTAAGCATGGGTGTTGGTGTAGCTCTCACGAATAGGAAACTACTTGATGCTGCAGTAACTGACCTTGAAACAATCACCGGTCAAAAAGCTGTGAAAACAAAGGCAAGAAAGAGTATAGCAAACTTTAAACTTCGTGAGGGAAATGAGATTGGGGCAATGGTAACACTGCGCGGTGCTAGAATGTATGAATTCTTAGACCGCTTTATCAATGTTGCTTTGCCGCGTGTTAAGGATTTCCGCGGAGTTAACCCGAACGGTTTTGACGGTCGCGGAAACTATTCAGTGGGTATTACCGAGCAGATCATCTTCCCCGAAATCGACTTCGATAAGATTGAACGTATTTCTGGATTGAATGTGAGCGTAGTAACTTCTGCCGAGACTGATCAAGAGGCAAGATCGCTTCTTGCAAAGTTTGGTATGCCCTTTAGGAAGTAAGAGAGGATTTCATGGCTACAGTTGCAAAAATTAATCAAGCTAACAGAAAAGCGAAGTATCCGACACGGCAGTATAATAGATGCAAGGTTTGCGGACGCCCCAGAGGTTATCTGCGAAAGTTCAAAATGTGCCGTGTTTGTTTTAGAAAATTGGCAAGCGAAGGGCAAATCCCCGGCGTTACAAAGTCGAGTTGGTAGGAGGAACGATAATGAGTGTTTCAGATCCAATAGCAGATATGCTTACTAAAATTAGAAATGCTGCTTCAGCCGGTCACGAATCGGTAGATGTTCCTTCTTCAAAGATGAAGTGGGAAATCATCAGTATTCTTAAATCGGAAGGATATATTAAAAACTTTAAAAAAATGACCCAAGACGGGGCCAACAATATCCGCGTATTCTTAAAATACGATGATAAAGAATCTTCGGTTATTCACGGAATCGAAAAAGTTTCTACACCCGGCCGCCGAGTATATTTAGGTTATAAGAGCTTACCGAGAGTTTTTAACGGCTACGGTACTCTTATAGTATCGACTTCAAAGGGTATCATTACCGGGAAAGCTGCCGGCGAAAGCCAAGTAGGCGGTGAGCTTATTTGCAAGGTTTGGTAGGAGGGCAATATGTCAAGAGTTGGAAAAATGCCTGTTGCTATTCCTGCAGGTGTAAAAGTGAATGTTGCAAACGGTACATTTACCGTTGAGGGCCCTAAGGGAAAACTTTCACAAAGCTATCATACTGAAGCTGTTGATTTTAAGGTTGAAGGCGATCATGTTCTTGTAACAAGAAAAGATGATGAACTTCAAACAAGGGCTTATCACGGTTTATACCGAAGCCTTCTTAACAATATGGTAAAAGGTGTAAGTACCGGTTTTTCTAAAACCTTGGTAATCAATGGCGTAGGTTACAGAGCTGAAGTTCAAGGCAAGCTCCTTGTAATGGCACTAGGTTATTCAAATGACTTTTCCGTTCTTATTCCTGAAGGAATCGAAGTAAAGGTTGACCAGCTGAAGGTTATTATTTCAGGAGCTTCAAAAGAAGCGGTCGGGCAGTTTGCTTCTCAGGTAAGAAAATTGAGAGGCCCTGAACCTTATAAGGGCAAGGGAATTCGTTACGAAGACGAAATCATCAAACGAAAAGTCGGTAAGTCCGGTGTAAAATAAGGGTAGTATTATGGACAAAAAACGTAATGATAAAGATAGAAAAAGATTTAAGCGAAAGATGCACATTCGAAAGTCTATTTTCGGTACTGCAGAACGCCCTCGCATGACCGTATTCCGAAGCAATAAACGCATTTCGGTTCAGGTTATTGACGATGTAGAGGGCAAGACATTGGCTGCCGTTTCTACAATGGAAGAAGCTCTTCGATCGCTTAAGGTTAATGTTGAATCTGGGGCAAAGGTCGGTGAAGAAATCGGCAAGCGCCTCAAGGAAAAAAATATTGACACTGTTGTTTTTGACAGGAACGGATATCTTTACCACGGTGTTGTAAAGGCCGTTGCCGACGGTGCAAGAAAAACAGGAATTAAGTTTTAGGAGAGCTTATGAGTCACCAAAAAGAATCAAAACGGGATAACCAGCATACCGAAAAGGAATACGTTGAAAAGCTTGTTAAGTTAAACCGAACGGCTAAGGTTGTAAAGGGCGGACGCAGGTTCTCCTTTTCTGCTTTAACTGTTGTAGGAGATCAAAAAGGCCGAGTCGGATACGGTTTCGGTAAGGCAAATGATGTAAGCGATGCAATCAGAAAGAGTATCGAAAAAGCAAAGGCCAATATGGTAACATTTCCGCTTAAAAACGGTACGATTCCTCATGAAGTTCAAGGCAAGTTCAAAGGTTCGTCAGTTCTTTTGCGCCCTGCTTGTTCCGGTACTGGAATTATCGCAGGCGGTACAATCCGTGCTATCATGGAAGCTGCCGGTGCAACCGACTTGCTTTCAAAGTCTTTGGGATCAAGCTCCGCTGTAAATGTAGTTAAAGCAACATTTGATGCCGCAGGTCTTTTGATGGACGGTAAAAAAGTTGCTAAAAACCGCGGGAAGACCCTTTTGGATGTATGGGGGTAAGATAAATGGCAAAGAGAATTAGTATTAAATTGGTAAAAAGCACAATCGGGCAGAGACACCATGTCTGCGCAACGGTACGCTCTTTGGGATTAAAAAAGATCAACTCTGTGGTTGAGCATGAGGAAAATCCTGCTATCTTAGGTATGGTAAAATCCGTTGCTCATGTAGTTGAAGTTAAGGAGTTAAACTAATGTCCGAATTTAATTTAACTGTTCCTGAAGGAGCAACTCATAAAAAGAAGATTGTAGGACGCGGATCTTCTTCCGGCTGGGGAAAAACTTCCGGAAAAGGTCATAAGGGTCAGCAAGCCCGTTCAGGCGGCAAGGTTTATGCCGGCTTTGAAGGCGGACAGATGCCCTTATACCGACGTGTTGCAAAAAAAGGATTTTCAAACTATCCTTTTAAAAAGGAATTCTATGTTGTAAACCTTGCCATGCTCGAAACAAAGTACAGCGATGGCGAGACCGTAAACAAAGAGTCCTTAATGCAAAAAGGTCTTCTCCGAAAAGGTTCTCTTTATGTTAAAGTTTTGGGAACAGGAGATATAACAAAAAAATTGACGGTTGATGTCGATAGAATTTCTGCATCGGCTAAAGAAAAAATAGAAAAGGCAGGCGGAACGATAGTTCAGTCTGAAGCATAAAAGGCGGTAAGAATGGCTAATAATGTAGTTGCAAATATGTTCAAGATAAAGGATTTACGAAGCCGTATTCTTTTTACGATCATAGTTTTAGCAGTTTTCCGCTTAGGTTCGGTACTCACCATCCCCGGTATCGATCCTCGGGCTCTTACAATGTATTTCCGGCAAGGTCAGGGAAATGCTTTTGCAGATCACATGGACTTCTTTGTCGGAGGAGCGTTTTCGAACTTTTCGGTATTTATGCTCGGTGTAATGCCCTATATTTCGACTCAGATATTGATGCAGCTTGCCATGATTATTTTCCCGCGCCTTAAAAAAATAGCGGAAGAGGACGGAGGACGCAAAAAGATTCAAGTTTGGACAAGAATTATTACTGTTTTTGTTGCCTTGCTTCAATCTTCCGCTGTAGGTACATGGGCCAGAGCGATACCCGGTGCTGTTGTAATTTCAAGTCCTTTTTTACAATTGTTTATTACAATGGTTACGGTAACGACAGGTACTATGATTACCGTTTGGATGGGTGAGCAGATTACTGCAAGAGGTATCGGAAACGGTATTTCAATGTTGATTTTTGCAGGTATCGTTGCCCGTCTTCCTCAGGCTGTTTGGGAATTGATCAAGCTTGTAAGCAATAACGAATTAAACCTTGTGTTTGTAATTATTGCTTTTGCAATGTTTGTAGGAATTATAGCCTTGGTTGTTTATGAACAGCAGGGACAGCGCAAAATACCGGTTCATTATGCAAAACGCGTTATCGGCCGAAAAATGTATGGCGGACAGAATACCTATATTCCGTTTAAGATTAACCCCTCGGGCGTTATTCCCATCATTTTTGCTTCATCGTTCTTAACCTTTCCCCTTATGCTTTCACAGATGTGGGGATCGAATGTTTCTTGGCTGGCTGCGGTTGCAAGATTTTTGCGCTCGGACGGCTGGGGGTATAACATTCTTTATGTTGTTTTGATTGTTTTCTTTGCTTACTTTTATACACAGGTTGCACTTAACCCGACGGAAATAGCAAAACAAATAAGGGAAAACGGCGGATCGATTCCGGGAATTAGAACCGATAAGACTGAAGAATATTTACAGAAGATTTTAAACAGGTTGATATTGCCCGGTTCGCTTTATTTGGCTGCGATTGCAGTACTTCCTACTGTAATTCAATGGGCATTTAGTTTCCCCAGAAATATTTCGATGTTAATGGGTGGAACTTCATTGCTTATTTTGGTTGGTGTTGACTTGGATACAATGAGCCAGGTTGAAGCTTTGCTTAAAATGCACCATCATGACGGCTTGCTTAAAAAAGGCAAGATAAGATCAAGGAACCTATAGAATTTTTTTTAAGAATGATGTAAAATACATTCTTTGAAGGAGTGGATATGAAGGTTAGAACAAGTGTAAAGCCTATTTGTGATAAATGCAAGGTAATTAAGCGAAACGGAATTGTAAGGATAATCTGTACAAATCCGAAACACAAACAGCGACAAGGTTAACGGAGGACACTGAATAATGGCTCGTATTGCGGGAGTTGACCTCCCTAATAAACATGTTAATGTTTCATTAACTTACATTTATGGAATTTCTACTTCATCGGCAAACAAAATTTGTGAAGTTACAAAGGTTGATCCGATGAAAAAAATGAATGATTTGGATGAAGCCGAGTTATCTGCAATTCGTGAAGTGATTGACAGAGACTATAAGGTCGAAGGCCGTCTTCGAACCGAAGTGGCTTTAAATATTAAACGTCTTCAGGACATCGGCTGCTATCGCGGGCAAAGACATAGAAAGGGCCTTCCCGTACGCGGTCAGAGAACTAGGACAAATGCCAGAACACGCAAGGGTAAGAAAAAGACCGTTGCCGGCAAGAAGAAATAATCGTGATTGGAGGTAACTAAAACATGGCTACTGTAAAGAAAAGAAAAGAAAAGAAAAGCATTTATGAAGGCAATGTTTATATTCAAGCAACCTTTAATAACACAATTATTACGATAACCGACTTAAAGGGAAATGTCCTTTCATGGGCATCTTCAGGCGGCTTAGGTTTTGCCGGAGCGAAGAAGTCAACACCCTTTGCCGCTCAGACCGTTGCTGAAACAGCTGTACAAAAATGTCAGCCCTACGGCTTACATGAAGTACATGTTTTTGTAAAAGGTCCCGGAGTCGGCCGTGAATCGGCTATCAGAACGCTTGGAACAATGGGATTAAAGGTTCGCTCAATCAGCGATGTAACTCCCATTCCGCACAACGGCTGCCGTCCTAAAAAGACGCGCCGAATATAAGGAGACGCGAATGGCCCGTAAAAATCTTTTAAAAGGATTTAAAAAGCCCAAAGGCTTGGAATTTGATCAGCAAGAATCAACCGAAAGCTATGGTAAGTTTACGGCATCCCCTTTTGAAACAGGTTTTGGAACGACAATCGGAAACTGTTTGAGGAGAATTTTATTGTCCTCAATTCAAGGGTATGCTATATCGGCTGTGCTTATTACTTCATATGATGCCGATGGCGTACCTCACACGATTTCGAGTGAATTTGAAAATATTCCTAATGTTTCAGAGGATACGCTGGAAATTTTAAATAAACTAAAGCAGATCCGCCTCCGTTTATCGGATGAGTCGGAACAAGGTGACTTTCATTTTGAATTTAAGGGGCCTGCGTCGATAACCAGCAAAGATTTTGCCGTTGAAGGACAGCTTGAAATTTTAGGCGAACCTTTCCATGTTATGGAACTTATGAAGGGTGCTAATATTTCGTTTGATGTTCAGGTAGATTTCGGCCGAGGTTATGTACCGGCAGAAGTTAATGAAAAATACATTGAAATTGTCGGAACTATTCCGATGGACGCAATCTACGGTCCTGTTTTAAAGGTAAGCTATTCTATTGAGCCTTGCAGGGTAGGGCAAAGAAACGATTACGACAAGCTCATTCTTGAAATATGGACTGACAGCACGGTTCGGCCTGAAGACGTTTTGGGTGAAGCTGCAAAAATTGCAAAAGATCATTTTTCCATCTTTATTAATTTTAATGAAGGTGATTATCTTGGTGAAGATGAAGATATTGATGAAGAAGCAGCAATAAAACAGCTTTTGGCTACTTCAATAAATACTCTCGACTTTTCAGTTCGGGCTAAAAACTGCTTGGACTCTGCCGGTATTAAGACTCTCGGCGAATTGGCTCAAAAGCCGGAAGATGAGATCGAAAGTATGCGCAATGTAGGCAGAATGACCTTAAATGAAATTCATGCTAAATTGGCGGAATATAATTTGCGCTTGGGTATGACTGATTACAGTCATTTAAAAAATACGATAAAAGTATCAAGACAGAAGGAAGAAACAGATGAAGCATAAGAACGGCTTTAATCCGCTCTCGCGTACAACTGCACATCGCCGTGCTTTGCACCGGAATATGGTTACATCGCTATTTAAGTACGAGCGGATTACGACAACAAAACAAAAAGCGATGGAAGTACGCCGAACTGCGGAAAAATTGATTACCCGCTCAAAGGTTGATACATTCAACAACAGGCGTCATGCTGCAAAGTATATCTGGGATGATGATATTGTAAAGAAATTATTCAGCGATATCGGTCCTAGAATGAAAGATAGAAACGGCGGTTATACCCGTATCTTAAAAATCGGCTTTCGTGAAGGCGATGCTGCTGATGTTGCTATCTTGGAACTTGTAGACTATGACTTTGAAAAAAAGGAAAAGGATACAAAGAAAAAAGATGATTCAAAAAAATCCGATGACAAAAAGACTTCCAAAAAAGAAGCAGGATTTAAATCGTCAAAGGGTGAATCCGAACACAAAAAGAATACCGATCAGGTAGTAGATAGTTCATCAAATCGGAGGTACAACCGTGTCAAAGGCTCATAGAGGTAAGGGAATCCGCGCAGAGCAAAACCGCGGACGCGGGGTATGCCCCGTATGCAACAAAACCGGAATCAAAGTTTTGTACGAACAAGAGATTAACGGTGCAAAAACAAAGATCTGCAAAATATGCAGAGCAAACATTAAAAATAAAAAGGCTGCTGAAACATCTGCAGAAAAACCGGCTGAAGCATCGGCCGAATAAATTATTAAGCCTTTTTGCACAACGCCCGCCTCGGATGCGGGCGTTTTTTTTATCTAATTAGATGCTTTGAAGTTATAATGTATGTTCACTTAAGCGGTTTTAAATTTTAGCGGTAATTCTCTGTCAAGGCTGTAAGATATTTTTCGGTGAGGGTAAAGGCTTCGCTATTAAGAGTTTCAATCTTGTCATCAGCAGTATGCATCAGCTGCCATGTAAATGGAATTATTTTTTCGAAGGGGGAGCCTTGAGGCGGTTTTTGATTTTTTATTACCATGTCCGTGAGCTCGCCCATGGCAGTCTTGTTTTGGCCGGTGAGTTTTTCTTTCGGGAGGCAGTGTAAAAGAGTCTCGGCTTCTTTTCTTGGAAGAACGGTTATAACCTGTGCAAAAAGGCCTGCGGCTATAAAGCCTGCATTGTCGCTGTAAGCCGTAAGCATTGAAAGCCATTTATTGGGACAAGCTCTTTGAGCTAGAAGACCGGCCCTCTTATGCAGCTCGTCGAGCCTCTTTGTCTTTGCTTTATCCCGTCCGAAAATTCCCGAACGTGAAAGGATTAGGGTATCGCCCCTTCCGCACATATCGAATACAAAGATATCGTCCCCATCCATTTTAAGCTTTTTTAATCCTGTTCCGAGAGTGTATGCTCCTTGTTCTTTAAGGCCTGCGGCTCCTGCTTCTTCCCCGTCCGTAAAGATGATTTTTATGTTGTGGGGTCTTGTGTAAGAGCATAGTTTTTTTGCAAAGTTCATGAGGATAAAACAAGAGGCTGAATTGTCGTTAGCTCCTTGGGTATCGGGAGCCCTGTCATAGTGGGCTGTAAGTGTTTTCATTTTAAAGTTCTTATCGTAAAATTGTGCAGGATATTTTATAATGATGTGTTTTTTTTGTGCAAGGTTTACTATGCTGTGCGGAACATTGTGAGCACTTAACCACTGCGATATAAAGTCACAGCGGTTAAGGTCTTTTTTTAAAAAGGCTTTAAACAAATCGGAATTAAGCAGTTTATCTTCATTTTCCTTAATCATCTTTGTTAAAGCCCCTTGGGTTTTATTTTTTTAATTCTTCAAGAGCTTTTTCGAGTTCGTCTACAATCTTTGCAAAGTTATCGCATGCTGCCTGTACCGGAGCCGGGCTTGCCATATCGACACCTGCAAGTTTTAAGGATTCAATCGGATAGCGTGAGCCTCCCGATTTTAAGAACTTAAAGTAGTCTTCTCTTTCTTTGTCGCCGCCTGAGCAAACTCTTTCGGCAAGAGCCATCGAGGCTGAAATACCTGTTGAATATTTGTAAACATAGAAGGCTCTGTAAAAGTGCGGAATCCTCATTCCTTCCAAATCGCTTACATCTTCAAATACCATTTCGGGACCGAAGTAGAGCTCCAAAAGTTTTCTGTATTCGCTTCTTAAATTTTCGACCGTAAGAGGCGTGCCGCTTTCGACGAGGGCGTGAGTAATTTTTTCGTACTCTGCAAACATGGTTTGTCTGTAAAGGGTTGCAAGAATATCGGAAGCTCTAACGCTCAAAAGATAGGCTCTCATTTTCGGGTCGGTACTTGTTTTAATCATGTGCCTGAATAAAAGCTCTTCGTTAAAGGTAGAGGCAACTTCGGCTTCAAAGATGGTGTAGTGGTAGCAGGGGTAGGGGTTGTTTCTTACCGAATACCATGAGTGCATGGAGTGTCCGCCCTCGTGTACAAGGGTGAATACATCACGGATAACATCTTCTTTGTAGTTCATCAGGATATAGGGATCGCTGTCATATCCGCCTGCCGAAAAGGCTCCTGAGCGTTTGCCCTCATTTTCGTACTTATCTACCCAGCCGTTCAAAAGACCGTTTCGGATTGTTTTAACATATTCTTCTCCAAGAGGTTTGAGGGCCTCGGTGATGATGTCGACTGCTTCGTTATAGGGGGTAACTTTTTTTACCTCGCTGACTAAGGGCATGTAAACATCATAGTGGCGGAGTTCTTTTAGGCCTAAATGTTTTTTTAACATGCTGTAGAATTTATGTAAGGGCTTTAAATTCTTGTGAATGGTATCTACGAGGTTGTCATACACGGCTGTAGGCACCTTGTCTACATAGAGGGATTTTTCTCTGGCAGAAGCATAGCCCCGTATTTTTGCAAGGGCGACATTTTGCTGAACCTGTCCCGTGTACAGGCTTGCAATTGTGTTTTTATGTGCGCCGTATACGCCGTAAAGCTGCTTATAGGCCTTTTCGCGCAAAGCTCTGTCGGGATTTTGCATAAACTTTGAATAAGAAGATTGAGTCAGTTTTATGTCTCCTTCTTTTGTGGTGATTGTACCGAAATCAAAGTCTACGTTGGTTAGAACCGAAAAGGCTTGGCTAGGTGTGCCGTGGGGCTCGCTTAAAAGGCTTAAAATCTTTTCTTCCTTGTCGGAAAGGGTGTGGGGTTTTAGGTGCAGGGTTTTTTCTAAGGAAACCTTAAAATCGGCAAAGTCCTTTCCTGTGGGGCTTGAAGGGTCAATCCATGAGCGGATTTTTTCTTCAGGGATTTCCATGATGGCGGGCATGAGCCAGCTGGTGGCAGCCGAAAGCTCTGTAACGGTCATCATGTATTTACTTATCCGTTTGATGTTTCCGGGGTCGCCCTCGTTTGAAGATTTTTGTAAAAAGGCATAGTTTCCAACCTTTTCCGCAATTCTATCAACCCCCGTTGAAGCCTTTAGGCAGGCAAGCAGGGTTGCCGCATCGATTGTTTCAGGCTTGGAAAAAGCTTCTTTATATTTTAAGATTTCTTTTCCGCCTTCCGGAATAGAAGCAAGGGCTGCTTCCCATTCTTCTTCATTCTTAAAAAGTAATTCGATATTCCATTTGTCGCTTTTGGCGATCTCGGAACGTTTAGGTGTAGTTGAGTTTTTCATATCATTACTATACAACAATGTTGATAAATAGGCAAGGGTCTTAAATCTTTTAATTTTATTAAAAATATCTCCTCTTTCTATCTTCTTGTAATTTTCTTATCTTTATAGTAGTATAAACTTTCTTTAATAAAAAAGAATTTAGCCTATGAAAGAAGATCAAGAAGAAAATAAGGACTTTCTTACCACACAGATAATTACATACCTCGGCAATAAAAGGTCTTTGATAGATAAAATAGAAGATGAGGTAAAATCGGTTCAAAAAAACTTAAATAAGGAAAAACTTATCTGTGCGGATCTTTTTTCGGGCTCCGGTATAGTTGCCCGCATGTTAAAAAAGTATGCTTCAAAAATAATCGTTAATGATTTGGAAAATTATTCATATGTGATAAACTCCTGCTATCTTACAAATAAGGAAGAATATCCTAAAAAACTTTGTAATGAATTAAGAGATGAAATTATATCTTCTTCTTTAAATAAAAAAATCCCCGGCATAATTACCGAAAACTATGCTCCTAAGGATGACAATAAAATTCAAAGAGGAGAAAGGGTTTTTTATACACATACGAATGCTCTTTTAATCGACACATATAGAAATCTTATAGATAAAATTATATCGGAAGAAAATTTAAAAAGATTTTTTTTAGCTCCATTAATTATCGAAGCTTCAATTCACGTAAATACGAGCGGTGTATTTAAAGGCTTTTATAAGGATAAGAATACGGGGATAGGTTGTTTCGGTGCCGGCGGAAAAAATGCCTTAACAAGAATATTAGGCGAGGTAGAATTAAAAGAGCCTGTCTTTAGTAATTTTAATTCAGAGCTTGAAATTTTTACAAAAGATGCAGTGCTTCTTTCAAAAGAAATAAAGAATGTTGATATGGTTTATATCGACCCTCCTTATAATCAGCACCCCTACGGTTCAAATTATTTTATGCTTAATTTGATTCTTAAAAATAAACTGGATGTTCCTATAAGCCCCGTCAGCGGAATTACCCAAGGATGGAAGCGTTCAGCTTTTAATAAACCCTATCTTGCTCTAAAATCAATGGAAGAAATTATCTCTTCTCTTGATGCAAGCTATGCCGTCATCTCCTACAACTCGGAAGGCTTTATTTCTTTTGAAGAGATGAAAAATATGTTAAAAAAATACGGAGAATTAAAAACCGTCGAAATAAAATATAATACTTTTCGGGGAAGCCGAAATCTTAACAAGAGGAATATTCATGTTTCTGAATACTTGTTTGTTTTAAAAAAATAGATTAAAATAATGTTAATGGAAGAACAATTATCGAACTTTAGAATCAAACAGGGCCGCAGCGTTTTTAATGCATACAATGGAATCAATTCATTTTCGTTTGCCCTTGTTACCGGAAACACAATAACTCTTTATGCTCTTGCTTTAAAAGCCAACAGCACCGTCATAGGCTTGCTTACAGCCTTTATGTACATGTGCTATTTTACAATTCCTTTAGGAAAGCTTATGGCTCGGCGGTTTACTATCGTAAAGACCTTTGCCTACACTTGGTTTTTGCGCAACGCCTCGCTTTTACCTATCTTGTTTATTCCATTCTTTTATTTTAGAGGAGAAAATGAAGCTGCTATCTTTATGCTTTTAATTGCGGTAGCTCTTTTTAATTTTTTTAGAGGAGCCGGTATTGTTGCAAATAATCCGGTTATAAGTCTTTTGGCTCCCGGCAAGGATCGGAATTCTTATATAGTTAAAATATCATTGACAAACAATACGGCCGCCCTCGCAGCCATAATATTTTTGACCGTCTTTTTATGGTTTTCTCCAAGATTTGGAATCGATATAGTTTCTACATATAATATAACTGCAATTATAGGAATTATTACCGGTTTTGCAGCCTCGGCTCTTTTGCTTAAACTTCCGGATCCCGATTTTGAAAGAAGAATGGAAGCAGTGAAAGAGGCTAGAGCAGAAGGGAAAAGCCGGAAGGAAATAAGAAAACTAAAAAGCGGGAATCAAAACATTCAAAAGGGTTCTTTTTTTTCGGCTTCAAAAGAAGCCTTTGGCGATAAAAATTTTAAGCTTTATATTTTTTCGTTTTTTATAATTCAATTCGGAATAAGTTTAGCCCGCCCCTTTATAATTGTTTACGGTAAGGCTGTTTATTCTATTCCCGATAATTTAGTGATTATCTTTTCTCTTGCTTCAACTATGGGCTCTCTTTTGGTCGGACTTTTAATGCGCCTTTTGATAGACCGGATGGGAGCAAAGCCGATGTATGTTATTTTTACTGCCCTCAGTGCTGTAGCTCTTATTCCTGCAATTATAGCTCCTGCCAGAGAAATGTACTTGATTGCCTTTATATTTTTGATTGTATTTTCGATGATAACAAATATGGGATTCTCCGCTCAAATGGATGCATCTCAAGCTTACTTCTTCGGAATAGTTCCGGCAAAGTCCTTGATGGATTTAAGTATGCTTAACTTTTTTGTGATGGGGCTTACCGGTGCTCTAGGTTCAATATTGGGAGGCGGTATTTTGGATATGCTCCAAAATTCAGGCTTTTCTAATTTGAGCATGTACCGCTTGTTTTTTTCGGGAGTTGTAATCTGTATCCTGTTTGGAATGATTTTTCAGATTAGGCTTTTGAACCTTGGAGGCAGGCTTGTAAAAGATGCTCTTGCAGTTATTTTTTCGCCTCGTGATATGAAGGCCTTAAACCTTTTATATAAACTTGATTCAAGTGAGAGCCTTCAGACCGAAGAAAAAATTTTGCATGAGCTTACGGCGACGGCTTCTCAAGAATCGGCAGATAAATTAAATCAGTATATGAGGTCTCCGCGTTTTTCTATCAGATGCTCTGCAATGGAGTCTTTAAATTCTTTAGAAAAACTTTCTGCAAAAAATAAAGAAACTCTTTTAGAAGAATTGAATAAGGGCGAATTTACAACAGCAGCGATTGCCGCAAAAACTCTTGCCCATTTTAATGTGTACCAAGCTGTTGAGCCTTTGAGGAAGGCCATTGAAAGTGAAGATTATCTTTTGGCTGGAGAGGCGATGGTAGCTCTTGCTCATCTTAAAGATGAGGCTTCGCAATTTAAAATTTCGCAAATCTTATCCGAAACTAAAAATCCTAAAATATTGCTTTCGGGAATTAAGGCCATGGAAACTTATAGATCGGTAAATTCCATTCCGTTTATAATAGACTTACTCCGCAGGGAAGGGCTTCCTTCCTTGGTAGAAGATGAGGCTTATTTAAGTTTAGCTTCAATGATGAATGTTCAAGGCGGTTTTTATTTTGCTTATGATAGATTTAAAAATGAGGCGAGAGATACGGGGGCTATTTTTACCGATATGCTTGATGAAGCTTTTGCAAAAGGAAAAAAATCGGATCTTGAATTTAAAAAGATAATTTTAACATTTATAAACGAGGCTTCAAATGATACGGAATTTATAAAATGGTTTTTAGATTTGGCTGAAAAATTTTTAGGAGTAAACTCAGCTTTGCTTTTAAGTGTTATAATGGATGTCGATATGGTTACAAACAAGTCCTTTAGATTTTTCTTATGCTATTGGGCTGTGTCGATTTTTAAGGAGCCTAAGTTGGCTGCAATTTAAAAGATATTTTTATGAGATAAATTCTTATGGAGGTAGGATATGAATGAGGTTATTAAGAACATGCTCACGCGTGTGAGTGTGCGTAAGTTTACGGCAGAGAGGGTTGAAGACGAAAAACTTAAAACAATTGTAGAATGTGCTAAGGCTTCTCCGACAGGAAAAAACAGGCAGATGAGGAAATTTACTGTTGTGCATAATCGGGAAAAGATACAGGAACTTGCAAGGGCTGTTTCTTCCGTACTCGATATTCCGAATTATAGAATCTATGATTGCGATGCTTTGATACTCATCAGCTTTGAAGAAGATGACCGCTTCGGTTATTGTGATTCTTCAGTTGCAATTGAGAACATCTATCTTGCGGCTCATGCTCTGGGATTGGAGTCCGTTTGGATAAATCAGTTGAGGGAAAAATGCAATTCGCCCGAGATAAGACGGGTTTTAGATTCTTTTAATATTCCTAAAAATCACGTAGTCTGCGGAATATCGGCTATCGGTTATCCTGCAGAACACCCCGAACCTAAAACCCGTACCGAGATTGTGGAGTTTATAAATTAAGTTTTATAGGCGGTTTTAAAAATTCCCTGTAGGTTTTACATAAGGAAGATAATCGCCGTAACCTTCTTTCTCCATTTGATCATAGGGGATAAAGCGTAAGGCTGCACCGTTAATGCAATAGCGTAAGCCGCCTGCATCGGCAGGGCCGTCATCAAAGACGTGGCCTAGATGGGCTCCGCCTGTTTTTGAAACGACTTCAGTTCTGTTCATGCCGAGGCTTTTGTCTTCCAAATATTGAAGGGCCTGTGTTGTAATGGCCTTTGTAAATGATGGCCATCCGCAGCCTGCATCATATTTATTTAATGAAGAAAAAAGAGGTTTCCCTGTGGTGATGTCAACATAAATTCCTTCAGCATCGAATTTATCATACTCGCTTGTAAAAGGTTTCTCCGTTGCTTTTTCTTGAGTTACCGAAAATTGTATCGGCTTTAATGATTTCTTTAATTCTTCTTTTGACGGTGCTTTAAATTTTCTTTCATCATAAAGAGGTGTTAAAGCAAGGGTTAGGTCTATGTGACAATATCCTCCCGGATTTTTTTGAAGATAATCTTGATGATAGTCTTCTGCAAGAATAAAATGCCTAAGTTTTTCTACTTCAACAACAATGGGCTGCGAATATTTTTTTTGCATAAACTTTACAAAACTATTTATTTCTTTAATCATAGAATCATCTACATAATAAATACCTGTTCTGTATTGGCGGCCTGCATCGTTTCCTTGTTTGTTTAAAGATGTAGGATCGATTATTCTAAAATAATGAGCCAATAATTCTTGTAAACTTACTACCGAAGAATCATAAACTATCTTCACAGTCTCAGCGTGATCGCTCTGATGTAATCCTTTGTAGTTTGCAGAATCGCTTTTTCCGTTTGCATAACCCGTGTCCGTTGCTTTTACACCGGGAATTTGGCGAAAATATCCTTCAACGCCCCAAAAGCAGCCGCCTGCAAAATATATTTCTTTAATCATTCCTTTCCCTCCAATGGGTAATTTTTGTTCTGCCTGAGCCTTTGTACATGATAGAAATAAAACTATCATCAGTAAAAAACTCAAGTGTACTAAAATGTTTTTATTTTTCATATCTAATTCCTCTCGAAAAAAAAGTACTTCTTTTTTTTATAAAAAACAAGGGATTTGATAAAATTTATTTATTTTTTTTCTCTGCCGCTTTTTTCTTGACGGCTCTGATAAGACGGGTTATCGATGCAGAAATAATTAAACCTACGGATATCGCTATTGCGATAAAAGCGGCTTGAACGCCCTCGCTAACTCCTTTTTCCAATTTGTCGGTAACAAAAAAAAGCATGGTCTTATAAACTTTAAATCCGGGAACTAAAGGGATCGTGCCTATAACGATAAAACATGTAACCGGTGTTTTTTGAAGCACTGCGAATAAATCAGCCAGGAGGCCTACGGCCAATGCTCCTGCTAAGGTTGCAAATATATAATTTATACCGATGTTCTGAAAAAATATAAGGATTGTCCAAGAGACACTTCCGCATAGACCGCTTAAATAAATATTTTTTCTCGGAACCGAAAACAAAAACCAAAAACAAAAACTTGCGATAAATGATGCAATTGTATGTACATATAGCGGCATTATATTCCTCCCAAAAGTGAATAGCCGAAAAGAACAGAGCCTATACCAAAGGCTATTGCAACGGCTATGAGTACGGCTTCACAGGTTCGGGCAATTCCCGAAACTAAGTCTCCTAAAATAAAATCCCGTATACCTGAAGTAAAGGCAACTCCCGGCACAAGGGATAGAACGGCTCCGACTATTATCATATCAAGATTTTTTACAAAGCCTATATGATAAAAAAGAATGGTTGTTATACCGACAAAAAAGCCTGCTATAAAATTTCCTAAAAATACTGTTTTTGAAAACTGTGCAATTTTATCATTTGAGAAAACTGCTACGAAGGTGGCAAGAAAGGTAACTATAAAATCATTTAATGTTCCGCCGAGCAAAACAGAAAAAAGTCCGCAGGCTATTCCGGAGGTGGTTAGTACAAGCCAATACGGATAACCTTTTTCTGCATCAATATTTTTTAAAATTTCAAGAGCTTCATTTTCAGAAATTTTACCTTGAGTAAAGTTTCTTGAAAATTCGTTGACCAATGAAATTTTGTGTATATTGCTGCCTCTGACTTTTATGTTTTTAATATAAGTGGAGCCTTCTTTTTTATCATTTCCTATTAATATTACTGACGGTGTTATAAAAACGGCAAGACCGGTAATACCGTGTGAAGAGCATATTCTTAAAATAGTTTCTTCCGTTCTATGCATCTCTGCTCCGTTTTTTATTAGAAGCTCTCCTGCCGTCAGGGCTATTCTAAAAATTACTGCTTCGTTCTTTTCTTCTTCCATTAATTTCCTCATTTAAGAATGATTTTAAATTCCAAAAATAATATAACACAGGAGATTTAAAAAAACAAGTAATCCTGTTCATAGTTTTATATTAGGGCAAAATAAATTAAAGGTGAGTACTTTATTCGTGTGGAGGGTTTAATACCCTGTTGCTGCGCAACGTACGCTCTGCGTCGTAACAAAGGGTATTAAAGCCGATTGCAACCACCTTATGAGAACATACAGTGCGAAACATTGAGCACTGTACCCCGACGCTTGCGTCTGGGTAAGTTGATTCAATGAAGGTTTTATGATATAATCGTTTAAATATGGATTATTATGTAGTTCAGGTAAGTACAGGCAAAGAAAAGAATTTTATTGAAGATGCGGAATTTAAAAATAAATTTGATGAGCTTTCTTATTCTATAGTTTTTCCTCAAAGGATTTTAAAGATAAGAAAGGCAGGTAAGGTAACGGAAAAACAGCTGCCTGTTTTTGCCGGATATTTGTTTATAGGTACCGATAAAATTTCTAAAGAGCTGTATCAACATCTTAAAAGATGTAAGGGCTTTTATAGATTTTTACCCAATAATCAAGAACCGAGATTTTTAGAAGGAAGGGATTTGGAAATTCTTAATCAATTTATTTCCTTCGGCGGTCTTGCAAAAATTTCGCAAGTCGTATTTGATGAAAATGATAGAATAAAAGTTATCGGAGGCCCTTTAAGCGGTCTTGAAGGCTATATTGTAAGAGTAAACAAGAGGAAGGGAAGAGCTACCGTTTGTCTGGATATGTGTCAAACGGCTTTTTCTATCGACTTAGGATTTGAAATACTAAATAAGGAAGAGAAAAAATGAATCGTCCTATTAAACAAAAAGCTTCTATATATATAGTAGGTGCAGGTCTTGCCGGAACTATGATTGCACATGAGATTTCGGCAAAAAAAATATTCGGTAAGGTCGCTGCATTCTTAGATGATGACCCTAAAAAGATCGGAACTAAGATTGACGGGATTCCGGTATTCGGGCCTATAAGTGAAACGGTTCATTTAATCAGAATAGATGCAGGGGATGAGGCATTGATTGCAATTCCCAGTATACGCTCCGAACGCTTGCGTGAAATATATGAGCTTTTAAAATCGGCAGGTTTTTCAAAGATAAAACTTCTGCCCGCAATTTCGCAAATCATTGACGGTTCAGCCCATTTGGTGCAAGCCCGCGAAATAGATCCGCAGGATTTGCTTACCCGCACTCCTGTTACAATTTCTTTAAAAAAGAGTTTGGCTTATCTTCGAGGAAAGCGTGTTTTAATTACGGGTGCCGGAGGTTCTATCGGAAGCGAGCTTTGCCGGCAGCTTTTATCGGGCGGTGCCGAACGCCTCTATCTTTTCGGACACGGAGAAAATTCCATTTATCAAATTTATAAGGAGCTTAAAATATTGCAGGCCGGCGGCGTCGGCGACAAGGCTACAATTGTTCCGGTTATAGGAGAGTTAAAAGACCGCGAGTACATGCGCTATATTATTAAGCAATTAAAATGCGATGCGGTTTTTCATACGGCGGCTTATAAACACGTTCCTTTGATGGAAGAAAATCCTGTTGCGGTTATCGAAAACAATGTCTTCGGAACAAAAAATCTTTTGGATGCCTGTATCGAATTCGGAGTAAAGCGCTTTGTTTTAATATCTACCGATAAGGCCGTTGAGCCTGTTTCGGTTTACGGCGTTTCAAAACTATTAAGCGAAAAACTGGTATTGCAGGCTGCCGAAACCGTAAAAGAAAAAAAAGATTCGGCCTACATGTTTGTCCGCTTCGGAAATGTTTTGGGCTCGCGTGGTTCTATCTTTCCGCTTTTTGTAGAGCAGATACAAAACGGAGGGCCCGTAACCGTAACCGATAAAAATATGATCCGCTTTTTTATGACGATTCCGGAAGCATGCTCTCTGGTTTTGCAGACAGGAGGTGTCGGCAAATCGGGTGAGTCCTATCTTCTCGATATGGGGGAACCTGTAAATATTTATGAGACGGCGAAGCAGTTGATAAGTTACATGGGTTTTGAACCGGAAAAAGATATTAAGATAGAAATAATCGGCCCCAGAGAAGGCGAGCGTTTGGAAGAGCCTCTTTGGTCATCAACCGAGTATCTTGAAAAAACGGATTACGAAAAAATCATGCGCTTACGTGATAAAAAAGAATTCGATTCTAAAAACTTAAACGAAATTTTAAATACCCTATATCCGTTTTGTTTTTATAGTGAAGAACACAAAGATGATTTCCGCAACAAAGAAAAGATGCGCAAGGTTTTGGAAGAAGAAAATTTGTTAATTTATAAAAATGAATGTAAATAATTTTATTTAAATAAATTTTTAAACTTTATTTAGATTGTCTTACGCCTACTTGAAGTCTTTTTAAATTGAATGTATAGTAATTATTAATATATTGAGTATGTTTCCCAATAAATTTTTATTTTGAGAGAGAGTATGAGTCAAACTTGTAATCATGAATGTGAAGGTTGTAATTTAACCTGTGATGAAAGAACTGCTGCGCCGAACAGTTTTATTGAGAGCCCGAATAAACTCAGCAGCATTAAAAAAGTTATCGCAATTATAAGCGGTAAGGGCGGAGTAGGAAAATCTCTTATTACTTCCTTATCTGCGGTACAATCCCAAAAAAAAGGTTATCAATGTGCTATCCTTGATGCCGATATTACAGGGCCGTCTATTCCTAAAGCTTTCGGAATATCCGGAACTGTTGTAGGAAACGATTCTGGTATTTTTCCTGCAAAGACTAAAACCGGAATTGATATTATGTCGGTTAATCTGCTTCTTGAAAATGAAACCGATCCTGTTATATGGAGGGGTCCTGTAATTGCCGGCACTGTAAAACAATTTTGGACGGATGTTATTTGGAAAGATATTGATTTTATGTTTATCGATATGCCTCCCGGAACCGGCGATGTGCCTCTCACCGTTTTCCAATCCATACCTGTAGACGGTATTATTGTGGCGACTTCTCCTCAGGAACTTGTTTCAATGATAGTTGCCAAGGCTGTCAATATGGCAAAAAAAATGAACATACCTATAATCGGTTTGGTTGAAAACTTTTCGTATTTTACTTGTCCCGATAACGGAAAAGATTATCATATTTTCGGAGAAAGCGGCATTGATGAAATAGCTTTAGAGTACGGTATTCCGGTTCTTGCAAAACTTCCTATTGATCCTGAAATTGCGAAGGCTTGCGATAAAGGCAAAATAGAAAACATTGATGCACCATGGTTCAATCCTATTGTTGAATGTATTGCAAAACTTTAATTAAATAGGAATGTTTATTTTAAGGAAAGCACATGGCAAAAAAGAAAACTGGAGACCTTGCACACCGCTGCAGCAAATGCGGTTACACTCAAGCCCGATGGCTCGGCCGATGCCCCGAATGCGGCGAATGGAATACTTTTGAAGAGGTTACAATCAATCAAGATTATTCCGCAGCCGAAAGGAGCATTGCAGAAAAATTTGTAAAAGAAGCTCATTCCGTTCCTCTTGATGCTATTGAAGCAAATGATGCCGTCCGCCTTTCTACGGGGATTGCGGAATTTGACAGGGTGCTGGGCGGAGGTGCCGTAAAGCGTTCGGCAATTTTAATCGGAGGAGAGCCGGGTATAGGAAAATCGACACTGCTCTTACAAGCTGCTTCGGCCTCTTCTTTGGGTTCCGTAAAAAAGGTTCTGTATGTTTCGGGAGAAGAATCGGGCGGGCAAATCCGTTCCCGTGCCGATAGGCTGAATCTTCCTTTAAAAAATATTGAACTTTTATGCACTTGCAGGTTGGAAGATGTAGAGAGAGTTTTAAACAAGGTAAATCCCGTTTTTGTTATAATCGATTCAATTCAAACTATGTATTCCGCAGATGCCGGAGCCGTTCCGGGAACTATAAATCAATTAAAGCTATGTGCTCACGAGCTTGTATCTTGGGTTAAAGAAAGGGACAGCGTTTTGTTTTTAACTGCCCATGTAACAAAAGACGGAAACATAGCGGGGCCTAAGGTTCTCGAACACCTCGTGGACACGGTCATTTCTTTTGAGAGGACAGAAGACGATGTGCGTTTTTTGCGAGCTCTAAAAAACCGGTTCGGCTCGGTTGACGAGCTTGGAATTTTCTCGATGGATGAAAGCGGTTTAAAAGCCATAGATGACCCCTCTTCATTATTTATTACCAATCGGACAGGGCCTCTGCCTGCGGGTTCCGCTGCCGTTCCTGTCTGCGAGGGGAGCCGTGTTTTTATGGTAGAAATACAGGCCCTTACGGTTCCTGCCAAGGGTGCGGTTACAAGAGTTTTTTCGGACAAGATAGATTCCGCCCGCGTCAGCCGCATCGCCGCCGTTTTGGAAAAAAGAATAGGCTTACAATTTTCGGATCAAGATATTTATGTAAACGTTGCAGGAGGCATAAGGCTTAAAGAACCCGCCGCCGACCTCGCCATAGCACTTGCTCTTTATTCCGCTCGTGCAAATATACCTGCTCAAAAAGAAGGAGCCTACATTGGCGAGTTAAGCCTCGCAGGAGAAATCCGAAGCGTCAAAAAATTAAAACAAAGAATCAAAACCGCCCAAAGCATGGGCTTTACAAAAGTCGTGTCGCCCCCTCCTTCCGATTCCGAAGCGGGAGACATAAACATCTCACAGCTTTTTAAAGCAGAAGATTTAAGCTCGGCAATAAAGAAGGTGTTTGGGTAAATTTATGCATGAGCAAAATTTATCTTAATCTTGTTTCTTTAGATTTTGTTGAAAGTAAATCAACACAATATTGATTTATACTCATCCCCTCTTTTTTTGAGTTTTCACAAAGAGTTTTATGTAAAGTTTTAGACATTCTCAATTCCAGTTGAGTGGATGATGTATCCATATCTTCAGGTTCGTTAATTTTTATTCCTTCTTCAATAGCCGCAGAAATCCATGCTCTTTTGGCATCTTCGGAATTTAATACTGTTTCTGCAATACTTGATCCACAGGTTACACATCCGGGAAGTTCAGGATAAGAAGCGGCAAACCCTTTTTCATCAATATCAGGAATGATTTCCAGTTTGTAAGGTAATTTCATGTATTCTTCTAAAGTTTTCATTCTTTTTTCTCCTGTGTTTTATTTAGCTGCTCTGATTCGATTATCTCTTTTACCATCTTAACATAGACTATTTTTATTGGTTCATGATTTGGTATTGTAATTGGGTTGCATCCGGGCTTTCTAAAAGTATGATGACTACTTCCACTTTTAGGAGAACTCATCACATAACCATAACTTTCTAACACTTTTTTTAATTCTAAAAACCGCATATCTTTGTTTAGAGATGTTATTTTTCTAATAAGTTTATCCCATTGTCCCATAATTACATTATATATGCTTGTATATTTGATGTCAATATAAAATTTTACATTGACAGAGGAAATGCAATGACATGTCGAATCGAAAAAGTTGACATTGCCAATATATTTATTTATAATATACAAAAAGGAGTTACTACTATGGCACAGACAAACATAAATATCCGTATAGATGAGGACTTAAAAAACCAGTTTGAAGCTTTTTGTTCCGATATTGGAATGACAATGACAACAGCATTTTGCGTGTTTGCAAAAGCGGCGGTTAGGAAACAAAAAATACCGTTTGAAATATCAACAGATCCATTCTACAGTGAAAGTAACATGGCTCACTTACGCCGCGGAATTGAAGCTCTGAACGCTGGAAAATGGGTAGAACATGAGCTTATCGAGGCGGGCGAATAAAAAAAATATGGTTTGATGAAGCTTGGGAAGATTATGTGTATTGGCAAACACAAGATAAGAAAACAATAAAGCGTATCAACATGCTGGTTAAAGATATTGAACGAAGAAACTTTGACGGTATAGGAAAACCGGAACCCCTAAAAGGCGAGTTGAGCGGGTTTTGGAGCCGTCGTATTGATGAAGTGAACAGGCTTGTGTACCGTGTAAGCAAAAATACTCTAGAAATTCTATCCTGCCGTGGACATTACGAGGATTAATCGAAATGAGGTTATATATAAATACAAAAAAATATCTATAGATGAATTTATTTACCGAATTAAAAGGCTGTCCCATTTGGGGACAGCCGACAGTTCATTCGGCCCTTGTGTTATCGGTTATTTTAAATTGGTTCTGAACCATTCAAACGGTTGATATTTGTGTGGAAACATGCTATACTGCACAGTAATGATAGACAAACGCTCCGCCGGCAGTTACAATCATTCTCACGAAAAAAGTGCAAAAAGTTTTGCAGAAGCACTTGACATAAAGTACCGCATCGGGCAAAATTCGCAGCCTCGCAGTAAAGACTAATTACTCAAATCATGCCCAAAGACAGCCTGTCAGTAAAATACCGACTTTCTGTCTTTGGCCTTTTTTTATATTACACCTGTTAATAAAACCGCAACGGGCGCAGAGAACGCAAAGGATTATAAAAGAATGTCTTACAAAACCTCGCTTAAAACACCTTTGCGAACTTGTGCCGAAGCTCAATGTTTGGCGTGCGGTTAAATAAAAAAAACAGCTCTTACAAAATTGCTGTAAGTGTGCTATAATACAATAAGTGAGGAAACCGCTATGAGTACTTCAAACAGAAAATACAAAGATTCGGTTTTTGTCGATTTATTCAGCGAAGACGAAAAAGCAAAAGAAAATTTTTTATCTCTTTATAACGCCTTACACGGTACACACCTTCCGCTTTCGTCTCCGGTTGAAAATATAAGACTTGAAAACGTTATGTACATGAACATAATCAATGATGTTTCCTGCCTTGTAGACGGTAAAATCATAGTGTTGGCAGAACATCAATCAACAATAAACGAAAATATGCCTTTGCGTTTTTTAGAATATATAGCAAGGCTATATGAAAAACTGCAAGCACCGACTGATCGGTATTTAAGAAAACTGTCAAAAATCCCTACACCTGAATTCTATGTTTTTTATAACGGCAAGGACGACTACCCGGAAACTACAACATTAAAGCTATCCGATGCATTCATCACAAAACCTGAACAAGTGCCGTTGGAATTGAAGGTGCAAGTGCTTAATATTAACACGGATAAAGCAAACAAAGTTTTAGCAGCCTGCAAACCGCTTGAAGAATATAGCCTTTTTGTAGAAGAGGTAAGAAAGCAAACCCAACTCGATCCGGAAAACGGCTTTACCAATGCGGTAAAGATATGCATAGAAAAAGGCATCTTAAAAGAATACTTACAGAGAAAATCACGGGAGGTAATAAACATGTTAGTAGCCGAATACGATTATGATACGGATATTGCAGTACAGAGAGAAGAAAGCCTAAGAATTGGCATACAACAAGGCTTTTCCGACGGCTCATACCAAAAAGCTCTTGAAACGGCAAAGCTGATGAAAGGTATGAATTATCCAATCAATGATATTTGTACAATATCAGGGCTTTCCGTTGAAGAAATAAAAGCTCTATAAGAGTCAGCCTTTTTGCAAATAGGCGCAGTAGATACCCATATATTTAAAAAAAATCCCAAAAAGGTTGATATTTGTGTGGAAACATGCTATAATGTACAGTAATGATAGATAAACGCTCCGACCGCAGTTACAATCATTCTCACAAAAAAAGTGTAAAAAGTTTTGCAAAAGCTCTTGACATAAAACAGCGTATCGGGCAAAATTCGCAGCCTCGCAGCCTCGCAGCCTCGCAGCCTCGCAGCCTCGCAGCCTCGCAGCCTCGCAGCCTCGCAGCTAAGGCCTTATCATGCCTAAATGAAATTTTCACAATAAAGACTAATTACTCAAATCATGCCCAAAGACAGCCTGTCAGTAAAATACCGGCTTTCTGTCCTTGGGCTTTTTTTATATTACACCGTTTAATAAAACCGCAAGGAACGCAAGGAGTTGAGCTTTGCTCAAGTTCTCAAAGGAATAATCGGAATGTCCTACGGATTGAGACCAGTCAATCCAATGGATAATGTGTAATGGGTAATTGATAATTTAATTACAAATTACACATTACCAATTACCAATTAAAAAGACAGGAGGCTTTTATGGCAAAGAAAAAGTATGTTTGGGAAGTGCACTTGCGTCCCAACACCTTGACCAAGAACAACGACAGAGACTGTATAGCTGATGTTCATGCACATGCTGCTACGCAGAGAAATGAGGACATTGCGGAAATAATTACCAAAGAACGCTCGGAATTCCGCAAGGAAACAATTATCAACATTCTCAAGATGAGGGATAAGGCTGTAAAAGACCTTATCCAAGAAGGTTTGAGTTTTATGGACGGTCTTGTACAAATTAGTCCGCGTGTATCGGGTGTATGGGAGACGGAAAATTCTCCTTACGATGAAAAAGTACACAAGCGTACCGTAGACCTTGTGCCGACAACCGACTTGCGTACCGCTCTTGATGCAATCGGCGTAAAAGTACTCGGAGCAAAAGAAGAAACTGCCCGCATTACCGAAATAACCGATACCGCAACGGGCTTAAAAGACGGCACACTTACAATAGGCGATGATATTATAATCGAGGGAAGCAAAATCAAGGTAGACGAAACCGATCCGGCTCAAGGTGTATTTTTTAAAGCAGAAAATGGCACCGAATACAAAACCAACCGCCGCCTATCGGTCAACCTGCCGAGCCAAATCATCGCCCGCGTACCCAAAGAAATACCCGAAGGAAAAGTAGAAGTAATAGTGCGGACTAAATTCAGCACCGGCAATAAAACCCTTTTGCAAATACGCGAAATAGTATACGGCTATCCTTGCAAGGCAAAGGCATAGAAGTTTTAGGAAAGGCATTTTCCCCGCTAAGGGAAGGGTTCATTCCCCGTACAGGGAAGCCCCCTTTCCTCGAGCGGGGAATGACCGGTTTACTGTACGGTGAAGACCTTATTCAGAATTAATGGATTTTTCCTTTATAAACAGCATATCATTTTTTAGGAGAAAATATATGATAAAATTAAATTTGAACAAGAGCTCAGCCGCTTCAAGCGGCAGGCTCTGTGCACTGAAAAGAGCGGCGGCGCTCATCATAGCCGCAATATTGGCAGCCGCGCTGCTTTTTACCGGCTGTAACCAACCGTCAGGCAGCAGTTCGGGAGGTAACTCCGGAGGAGGCAATTCAGGTAACTCCGGCAATTCCGGCGGAGGAGGAAACTCAGGCGGAGGCGGAAATGGCGGGGGAGGCGGCACCCCGCCCACGCCGCCTGCACCGCCCGATGTAGGCTCTTTTGAAGACACAGGCGACGGCTTTGTAAAAATAATCCATCCTGCAAACGGCATTGTAGGCGTTGACCCTGACTACACCTTACCCGGAACTGACAATCATTGGAAAGGCGTATTCCGTGCAGGCCGAAAGGTAAAATTAAGTCCCTACAAGCTGGGCAAAACAGAGGTAACGTACGAGTTATGGCACGAGGTACGGACATGGGCAGAAGGTAAAGGCTACACCTTTGCTAATCAGGGAAAAGAAGGCAGCGGCGGAACCGAAGGAGCCGCTCCCACAGAAGCAGGAAAAAAAGAGCCTGTAACGACTATAAGCTGGCGGGACTGCATTGTGTGGTGTAATGCGTATACGGAAAAAGAAAAAGGAATAGAGTACTGTGTCTACCGCAAAAGCAAAACCGATACTACGGTATTAAAAGACGCAACAGCTGAAGAAGGGGGAGTATTTATTTGCGATAAAGCTTATGCCGATATGGATAAAAAAGGCTTTAGACTTCCGACTGAAGCTGAGTGGGAATATGCTGCCCGTTGGCAGGGAAGCAACAACACAAATGCGGCACAATACGGCGATGTATACCTTACCAAATTAAACAGTGCAAGCGGAGCCAAAGCTGACTGGAAAAATGCGGATGAGACAAAAGCCGTTGCATGGTATAGCGGTAATGCGGGAGGAACAACACATCAAGTAGGAAAAAGGAGAGCGAATGCACTTGGCTTACACGATATGAGCGGGAATGTCTGGGAATGGTGTTTTGATAGATATAGTAGTAACCCTGCATCAAACGATGTTGCTTATGAGCAAGGCGGTATTGTTACCGATCCTCAAGGTGCCGCGTCAGGCTCTGGCCGTGTTGGACGCGGCGGCAGCTGGGGCGACAACGCGGGCGACTGCGCTGTAGGCTTACGGATCGACGGCAGTCCTGGCAGCAGGGACAGCAATCTTGGCTTCCGGTTGGCTTGTCGGCCCTAAGTTCACACATTTTGCCGGAGAGGTACTCAAAATCGGACATCCGTGTCCGATTTTGAGTTTCGAGTTTTGCCTCACGGCAAAACATCGCAAGAATGGAACCACCGCCGTCCATGGCGGTAAAGCGGTGAAACCGAACAGGCAAAATGTGTTGTTGGGTGCAGTAAATTTTTGAAAATAATGATTAACCTGCACTATGTCAGCCGCTTTAGCGGCTCGAAAATTTTTTGGCTAAAAAACGGTATGGACCTTATAAGGTGCCGCGTCAGGCTCTAACCGTGTTAAACGCGGCGGCAGCTGGAACAACAACGCGAACAACTGCACTGTAGGCAAACGGAACAACAACAGTCTTTTCCTTCCCATATACCATTTCCCAAAAATAATGTATAATTGGTCTAGCCTAAAAATCTAATTCGATTTTTAGGCTAGACCGCTTTAGGAGGGCTTATACTTATGAAGTTATTGATTATTTCGGACGGGCATGGGGATCTTGAAAAACTAAAAAGGATAAAACCTGTTGCCGATGGGGTTGATGCCCTTATTTTCGGAGGGGACTTTGCTGCTTTTAAAAAGATTGAAACGGGGGCTCCTTTTTTAAACGAGCTTTTAAAGATTCATAAAAATATTTTTGCCGTGTTGGGGAATTGCGATGAACCTGAGTTTGAAAAAAAATTAAAAGATGCCGGTGTTTCGATTACGGGCGAGGTAAAAAATTTTGAAGGGCTTATCTTTGCGGGTTCCGGGGGCGGAAGCAAATTTACAGGCACTACACCTTACGAAAGAACCGATGAAGAGCTTGTAAAAGATTTAACCGATGCCTTTGAAAAAGCAAATATTACCGAAGCCGGTAACTTGGTTTTGGTTTGTCATAATCCTCCGCATGGGGCTAAGGTCGATAAGGTGGCTCCCATGGTGCATGTGGGCTCAAAGGGCATCACTGCTTTTATCGAAAAGCATAAGCCTCTTTTGGTTGTGTCGGGTCATATTCACGAGTCCTTTGCGGTCGATAAAATCGGCGAAACCGTTTTGGTAAACCCCGGTGCCCTGATGGAAGGCCGCTATGCTCTTGCCGAGATTACAAAAAACGAAAAGGGCTTTGAAGTTTCGGTAGAATTAAAAACCTTGGATTAAGGCTTTTCGATTATAAGAAGGTGTCTTTCTTTTTTTAAAAAAGGAACATCAAGTTTTTCTATTTTATAGTTTAGACCTTCTTTTTTGATAAGCTCCGTCTCTTCATTTATTTTTTCTTCCATGGCCTTGTATAAAAATAATTTACCCTTAGGTCTTGCAAGATTTAAAAGGGTGTTTAAGATGTGCTTATCCAAGGTGCGGAAAGCTCTGCAAGTTACAATATCAAATTTATTTTGGGAGGCTTTTTCGGCTTCGCTTTCGATAATCTCGGTGTTACTTAATTGGAGAACAGCCTTGATGTTTTCTAAAAAGGTGCATCGCTTTTGCATTCTTTCGATTAAAGAAAGTTTTACATCTAAATTGCCTAAAGAAATAAAGAGAGCTGCAAGGGGAATCCCGGGAAAGCCCGCTCCGGTTCCGGCATCGGCAATATAAAAAGGCTCACTTGTAAGAAGAGCTTCATTAGTATTTTTGATTTCGTTATAAAAAAAATGCCATGCCGAAAGGGAATCTAAAACATGGGAGATGATTAATTCTTCATCGTCCTTAACCTTTACCAAGTTAAATGAGGCGTTAAACATTTTAAGTTCCCGCATATAAATGTTTAAAAGTTCTGTGAGTTTATTATGAGTCTTTTCGTTTATGCCTAATTCTTTTAAGCCCTTTAGTAGAATACCATCTGATAAAAGGCCCTTTGATAAAAGTTTATCGGTGTCCATTTCTTAAAGCCCGTTTCCTACATCATCTTGTTTATTATGTTTAATTTTTTTTCGGAATAAGGATGATAGCGGAGCTTGATGTCGATGAGGTTTGATTTTTTTAGGATGCTTTTTGCATTGCTGAAAACTTTAAAGCTTTCGTCTCCGTGGTATTTTCCTATGCCGCTAAAGCCGACTCCTCCGAAGGGAAGGTGATCGCTTGCCAAGTGGACTATCGTATCGTTGATACAGCCGCCCCCGAAAGAAACCTCATTTAAGAATTTCTTTTCTATATTTGAGTCGGTTGTAAAAAGATAAGAGGCTAGGGGCTTTTCGCGGGATTTAATCAGTTTAATTGCTTCCTCTATTGTCTTAAAACTTATTACGGGAAGGATTGGCCCGAAAATTTCTTCCTGCATTATTTTGGAATCAAAGGTGATATTATCCAAAACCGTGGGCTCAATAAATTTTCTGCTTTTTTCTCCATTGCCGCCCGTGATTATTTTTTCTCCTTCAATTAAACCCATGAGGCGGTCAAAATGTTTTTCGTTTACGATGTGGGGAAGGTGCATGTCCAAATAGGTTTCCGTGGGGAAAAATTCTTTTAAAGCCTCTTTTAATTCTTCGATAAATTTTTCTTTTACCTCATCTTGAATTAAAAGATAATCGGGGGCTACGCAGGTTTGTCCGGCGTTAAGGTATTTTCCGAAAGCTATTCGGCGGGCTGCAACTTTTAAGTTTGCCGATTTTTCGACTACGCAGGGAGATTTTCCGCCGAGCTCCAAGGTTACGGGGGTTACATATTTAGCCGCCGCTTCCATTACGAGTTTGCCGACAGTTGTTCCGCCCGTAAAAAAGATGTAGTCAAAACGCTGTTCCAAAAGTTTTGAGTTTTCTTCCCGCCCTCCGGTAATTACCGATATATATTCCGGCGGAAAGTTTTCGGAGATTACTTTTTTTATAACCTCCGATGTCGCAGGCGAATAATTTGAGGGTTTTACAACGGCGCAGTTTCCTGCAGCAATGGCGCCTACCAAGGGAGCAAGGGTTAAATTTAAAGGATAGTTCCACGGCGACATGATGAGTACGGTGCCGAAGGGCTCATACATTATTTTACTTGAGCTTTTAAAATGGGCAATCGAGGTCGGAACTCTTTTAGGCTTAATCCATTTTTTTAAGTGCTTGATTGCAAATTTAAGTTCTCCGCGTACGATAGCAAATTCCGAAAAGAAGCCTTCCATTTCGGTTTTGTGTAAGTCGGAATAAAGGGCATTTAAAAGTTCTTTTTTGTTTTGGTTTAAGACTTCCTGTAATTTTAATAATTGAGAAATCCTAAACTCATAGCTTTTTGTTTTATTTGTTCCAAAAAAAATCCTGCAATTTTTTACGATTGTTTCTATATCCTGATTCATTATGTGCTCCGGCAATGTTTTGCCGAAGTATTATACATATAAACCGAATAAAATTCAAGGCTGAAATTTTAAACTATTTTTCCGTTTTCGATTTTTATAACCCTGTCAGCCTCTTTTATTGTAGAAGGACGATGTGCAATCGTTATTATGGTTTTATTTTTGCGGATATTATTTAGGGCTTGCCGGAAGAGTGCTTCGCTTTCACTATCCAAATTGGAAACGGCTTCGTCCATCAGTAATATGGGAGAATTTTTTAAGACGGCACGCGCTATAGCAATTCTTTGCTTTTCTCCGCCTGAGAGCTGAACACCCCGCTCACCGACATTGGTATCGTAGCCTTGTTCCAGCCTTTTAATAAAGCCGTCAGCCATCGCAACCTTAGCAGCTTGTTTAATTTCTTCATCGCTTGCATCGGGACAGGCAAGGGAAATGTTTTCTTTTATGGTTTTATTAAAAAGATAAACATCCTGCGGTACATAGGCGATTATATCCCTCAGGGAATTTTGGTGTATGTCTTTTATGTTTTTTCCGTCAATATAAATTGCTCCGCTGTCAGGTTCGTAAAAGCGCATAAGCAAATTCGCTATTGTAGATTTTCCCGCTCCAGATTCACCCGTAAGGGCAATGCTTTCACCGACCTTAACCGTAAAATTAACTCCGTGCAAAACTTCGATACCTTTTTCGTAAAAAAATTTTACATCTTTAAATTCTATGTTTCCCTTAACCGAATATTTGTTTTGCGGAATATATGGCACTCTGTCTTTAACGGCCGGTTCTTCTTCTAATATATCCAAAATTCTTTTTGCCGCTCCATTTGAAATATTCATAGCTCCTGCCGTAACCGAAACACTCATTATAGGCACAAAGGCAAAAAGAGAAAATATTATAACAACCGAAACCATTTCAGGTTTTAACGAGCCTGCAATTACTTCCGAATGAGCAAGTAATATTGTTGAAATTAAAACGGCGGAGGTAATTAAGTTTATTACCAAACTGTGTAAGCCCTTAAATCTCCCGTCCCGTATTTCTTTTTTATTTAAGCGTAAGGTGTCGGCGGCAACCTTTTCAATGTATTTTTTTTCTTTGCCGAAAATTAAAATCTCACGTAAACCTTGAACCGTATCTACAGCTTCGGCATTTACCTCAGCCAAACCGTCGCGTATCTCTTCTCCGATTTTTTTTGTAATAGGATTAAAAAAATACGGAACGGCTGCAACAAGAATACAGGCGGCAAAAACGGCTGCGCTTATTTTAAATGAAAGAAAACTTAATGCAGTAAGATAAAGAACAGTGCAGACAAATGCAATTATGTAAGAGCCTGCGGTGTGAGCATAAAAAACTTCGGTGGCTTCAACATCTTCGACAAACACGGAGGTAATACTTCCGCTTCTTTTTTTGCCTGTGGATTGCGGTGCTGTTTTGGAAATCGAATCATATAAAAGGTTTCTTATTTTTTCGATTACACCGTATGAAACCAAATGACATTCGTACATTTCCAAAAAAGCAAAAAGTCCTTTGCCGATAATAAAAATAATCAGCGGTATAAAAAGATAAAGTATTTTTCCTGTGCTCATTTTAAACAGAGCCGCTGAAGCTATATATGCGCCCGTTAAAACGGTGAGCAAAGCAAAAACACTGTTAAATATTCCGTAAATAATCGAAATAATAAATTCTTTTTTATAAAAGCTTATGTATTTGGTCATTTTAATAAGCGGTTTATATTTTTCTTTAAACATATTAATTTTCTCCTTGTTGCGCTTCTACAAGCTTTTTGTAGTATCCGTCTTTTAAAATAAGTTCCTTGTAAGAACCTTCTTCTACGATTTCTCCTCTGAGCAAAACCAGAATTCTATCACTGTTTTCAATTGTATTTAAGCGATGCGCAATCGTAATGCTTGTTCTGTTTCTTAACAAGTGATTAAGACTTTGTTTAATTTCATTTTCATTTTCGGTATCCACGCTGGACGTAGCTTCATCAAGAACTACAATCGGTGAGTTTTTTAAAACGGCTCTTGCAATTGCAATTCTTTGTCTTTGCCCTCCCGAAAAGTTAAGCCCTCTTTCTCCAACTTTTGTATTGTAACCTTCCGGTAAACTTTGAATAAAGGAATGAATGTTTGCTGCCTTACACGCATCTATAAGCTTCTCCTCATCTGCATCTTCATTTGCATGTAAAAGATTTTCTTTTATTGTTCCGTTAAACAAATAAGTTTCTTGCGAAACTACCGTAATTAAACTGCGCAAAGATTTTAATGTCAAGTCTTTTATATCGGTACCGTTGATATAAATGCTTCCGCTTGTAGGCTCATAAAACCTTAATAATAAATTTACAATGGTAGTTTTTCCGCTTCCCGATTCTCCTGCAACTGCAAGTTTTTCATTTTTTGCAACAGTGAAATTTAAATTCTTAAAAACCGTATTCTTTTTTTGCTTGTAAGCGAATTCAATATTTTTATATTTTATTTCAAAACCATCGGCCGATTTTATGTCAATGGTTTTAGTCCCCCCATCTTTTATTTTTTCTTCTTCATCAAGTAAGGCAAAAATTCCGCTCATAGAGGTTATGCCCATAAAACCTTGATGAAAGTATGCCGCCAATTCGTTTGCTGGTCTAAAGACTTCGTTGGTCATAAAAAGTAGAATAAGTAATGAGGATGCGGGAATTATATGCACAGAAGTTAATAGTGCTGCTACGGCAAGGGTAAAACTTGTACCGATACCGGAAGCAAAATTGGAAATACCTATTTCGGCTAGGTTTACTTTTAAGTTGCGCATAGTTTCAGAAAAAAGTGTTCTCATTTTTTCTTTTAATAATTTTCCGAGCCTTTCTTGTGCATTATACGTCTTTGCCGTTGTAATTCCTTGAATGCCGTCTAAAATTTCTGCAGTTAAATTTCTATAAGCCGTCCAATGTGCATTGGAAGATTCCGATAGTATCTTCCCGAAAGCAACGGGAGAAATCAATACGGCGATTAAGGCTGCAGTCGATATTATGCCTAAAACATAATGCAGCGAAAAAACATAAATGAGCATTGCACCGCATGCAATTACACACACAAGTATTTGCGGAATGTATAGCGTTAAATAGCCCTCTAAATAATCTACTCCGCTTACCATTGTTGAGCCTAATTTACCTGTTCTTTCATCATCTAAAAATGCAGGTCCCAGTTTTAACAGTTTATCGTAAATGCGGCGCCTTAAAATGTTTTTTACTTTGCCGATAATTTTTTTGCCGTAAACCGAATTGTAATATATTAAAATAAGGCGGGATGCTATAACTGCCGATACGTATAAGATAGTTTGTATTACCACGGATAATTCTTCTTTGGAATAAAGCTGTCCCACTATTTTACCCAGCAAGACGGCCTGAGCTACATAAGTTCCCGATACGGCAACACCCAATAGGGCTTTAAGCAAAATGCTGCATTTAATACCTTTTGTCAATTCGATAACTCTTCTGTTAAGCATCATAATTGTTTATCTCCACTTTCGTTTTATAAAGTTAGTATTAACTAACGATACCGATAACTTTATTATAATGGTATCGTCTTTTGTTTTTTCTTTCATTAAAATGAGTTTAATATTTTCTATTCAGTTTGTCTAGTCTTTTTTGTAAGTTTAGTTTAACTTCCAATGCCACAATGATTTTGAAAGTTCCGAAGAAAAGTGAGAAAGGTCGGCCATTTTTAGGATGGCCCTTGTTGCCGTTTCGGGATAATCGGGTGCGTAAAAAACTTGAGAAGAAATTAGCGGGTTTAAGGTTTTTAGGCCGGAAAGCCGGCCGTCAACACAGTCCGAAAGAAAGCATTTATTAGACGTACATTGGGTTGTTTTTTTACGGATTTTCTTAGATTTTTTTGCGCTCTATAATTACCGTCATTATCGAATTTAAAAGATCCATGTCCAAATTTTCAGCCTTTAACTCGGGCGGATGCCTCGGCTGTAAAGGCCGAATATGATTATAAAACAGATATAACCGTACAACGAGCTGAAGGAACAGGAGTAAGTATAAAAAAAATTCTTATAAATATACCCTTTTAAAACCCTTTAATCTATGGTATAATACAACAGGAGAGGGGGCTTGCTATGAGTACTTCAAATAGAAAATACAAAGATTCGGTGTTTGTCGATCTTTTCAGTGAAGATGAAAAGGCAAAAGAGAATTTTTTATCGCTATATAATGCTCTGCATAATACCGAACTTACGGATATAGAGAAATTGAAAAACATCCGCCTTGATCAAGTTTTGTACATGACATTTTATAATGATGTATCCTATCTTGTAGATAACAAAATAATAGTACTTGCTGAACATCAATCTACCATAAATCCCAATATGCCTTTACGTTGTCTTGAATACATCAGCCGTCTTTATGAAAGCCTCTTTGAATCAAAAGAAAAATACAGCCGTAAACTCTTAAACATTCCGACTCCCGAATTTTATGTTTTTTATAATGGAGAAGAGCCATATCCTTCCGATAAAACATTAAAACTATCGGATGCTTTTACAGAAAAGACAAGGGAAACTAATCTTGAGTTGACCGTTAAGGTCATAAACATAAACCGGCAAAACCGACATCCTG
The DNA here is from genome assembly GCF_024400535.1 of Treponema denticola. Taxonomy (NCBI): domain Bacteria; kingdom Pseudomonadati; phylum Spirochaetota; class Spirochaetia; order Treponematales; family Treponemataceae; genus Treponema; species Treponema denticola. The sequence continues at coordinate 2,349,893 of NZ_CP038800.1, read as the reverse complement.
TATTGGAAAACTGTAAAACAATGCAAGAATACAGTATATTTGTGGAAACGGTAAGGAAATGGAAAGAAATAGATACTCAAAACGGCTTTGAAAAAGCCGTTGAAGAATGCATATCAAACAATATTTTGCGTGAATATCTAAAACGCAAGACTAAGGAGGTATTAAATATGTTAGTAGCAGAATATGATTATGAAACGGATATAGCCGTACAGCGTGCAGAAGAGCGTGAAATAGCCTTTGCTGAAGGGATTGAACAAGGGATTGAACAAGGGATTGAACGAGGAATTGAGCAAGGGATTGAACAAGGAATTGAACAAGGCATAGAACAAGGTATATCGCAAGGTATAGAACAAGGCATAGAACGGGGGATAGAACAAGGTATATCGCAAGGCTCTTACCGAAAAGCTATCGAAACGGCTAGACTGATGAAACAAGCAAATTGTGAACTTGACTTTATTATGCAAATGACAGGTCTTTCCAAAGAAGAAATTGAAGTCTTATAGACAGTCTTTTATTAAATATGTTAGTAGCCGAATATGATTATAAAACAGATATAACCGTACAACGTGCTAAAGGAACAGGAGTAAGTATAAAAGAATTTCTTATAAATATACCCTTTTAAAACCCTTTAATCTATGGTATAATACAACAGGAGAGGGGGCTTGCTATGAGTACTTCAAATAGAAAATACAAAGATTCGGTGTTTGTCGATCTTTTCAGTGAAGATGAAAAGGCAAAAGAGAATTTTTTATCGCTATATAATGCTCTGCATAATACCGAACTTACGGATATAGAGAAATTGAAAAACATCCGCCTTGATCAAGTTTTGTACATGACATTTTATAATGATGTATCCTATCTTGTAGATAACAAAATAATAGTACTTGCTGAACATCAATCTACCATAAATCCCAATATGCCTTTACGTTGTCTTGAATACATCAGCCGTCTTTATGAAAGCCTCTTTGAATCAAAAGAAAATACAGCCGTAAACTCTTAAACATTCCGACTCCCGAATTTTATGTTTTTTATAATGGAGAAGAGCCATATCCTTCCGATAAAACATTAAAACTATCGGATGCTTTTACAGAAAAGACAAGGGAAACTAATCTTGAGTTGACCGTTAAGGTCATAAACATAAACCGGCAAAACCGACATCCTGTATTGGAAAACTATAAAACAATGCAAGAATACAGTATATTTGTGGAAACGGTAAGGAAATGGAAAGAAATAGATACTCAAAACGGCTTTGAAAAAGCCGTTGAAGAATGCATATCAAACAATATTTTGCGTGAATATCTAAAACGCAAGACTAAGGAGGTATTAAATATGTTAGTAGCAGAATATGATTATGAAACGGATATAGCCGTACAGCGTGCAGAAGAGCGTGAAATAGCCTTTGCTGAAGGGATTGAACAAGGGATTGAACGAGGAATTGAGCAAGGGATTGAACAAGGAATTGAACAAGGCATAGAACAAGGTATATCGCAAGGTATAGAACAAGGCATAGAACGGGGGATAGAACAAGGTATATCGCAAGGCTCTTACCGAAAAGCTATCGAAACGGCTAAGGCTTTTAAGCAGTTTGGCTTTGATATTGCTAAAATAGCTGAAGGAACAGGATTAACTATAAAAGAAGTGGAAGCTCTATAATTAGGGGGAGAGAAAACCCCGTTCAGAGCAGGGTTTTCTCTCCCCCTATAACCCCCTCTCTTTCTCGCGCTGCCAAAGGGCTTGCCGCCCTTTGGAATCCGGCATTATTACAAAGTTTTTAGTTTATTTTTTGGTCAAGATTAAAACAGAAGAAACTCCGAATTCTTTTTTCAAATTTTACTATCTATTACAAACAATCTTTGCTGTTAAATTAAAAAAAATGCCGGTAAACAAAAAAAGCCCAAGCCTGGAACAAAGTCTAGACTTGGGCGTTTTTTGTAAGGCTGCTTACCCGTTTAGGGGCCGGGATGCCCGCCCGTCTTAAGGGGGCATCCCATTTTTAAGCTGCATTTTTACAAGCGGTTAAAACCTATTGTCTTTTTAACCAGCCCTTCCATTCATAAGGATTTTCAGAAGCCTTGATGTTTGTAAAGCAAAGTTCAGGTATCTTTTTTCCTTTAAGACCGCCGTCATTATAAGAACCTTCAAATGCAGCAGACCTTACGTTGGGACTGATATAAACATTCTCGGCCTGAACGTTTTCTGCAAATTTTATAATGATCGTATCAAAAGCCTCCGGGTAGTTCATTACATCACTTTGTACGAGACTAATCTGACTTATGGACATTAACACTTCTTTGCCGTCAACTGTACGTGTGCACTTAAAGTTTTCTTTTACTACAGTCTCAGGCTTAAAACCTGCAAAAAGAGGCTTTTTGGCAGAATCTTTATTGTCTTCTTTAACATCATGCCACCCGTTTTCTATATAAAAAGGAAAGTTGACACCGGCAGCACTTAAAGTAATCGTAACTTGTCCATTAACTGACCTGTTAACCGTCAACTTATCCAAATCAGGCCAGATATCGCCTTCTTCAAGAGAGAGGGTACCTGATTTGGCGTCAGCAAAATTGTCAGAAAGTATAGGAGTATTATTGTTAAGGGTAAGTCTAAGAGGATAAGCATATTTTACAAAGGTCATCTTAATATCGTTTATATTTTCCCACTGAAATGCAAGGCAACGATCCTTTTCTACAGTAACGTTCGAAACCCATTTTTTGTTGGTGCCATCATATGTGAAGTCAAGAGTAATGTTTTCCCACTTATTTTCTTTCCAATTAAATTGCTTTAATTTTAAATGCTTGTTAAGAATGTCCGTAAACTCTCCTATTTTTGCGGTTTTAGATGCCGCATCAAGGTCGCCATTACCGGGTCCGTCAATATAATTAGTAAGGAAGCTCGTAGCATTTATTTCCACTTTTTTTACCAAATACGTTTCAGCACCGGTGCCTGTTTTAAAAGCAGGATTAATAAGCGTTGAAGTTAAAGTGTCATTAAGACCTCCTACCTTCTTATTATGGTGAACGTTACCTGTAAGAACCGGTGCTGTACCCAGATCATCAACATATGCATAATCATCATCGCCTTCTTCGCCCCAAATTTCGTCTAGATCCTGATTTAACTTCATGCCGTTAATAGCCTTTGTTTCGGAAGCCTTTACGTATACATAAAGTTTTATATCTTTAGCAGGAATAGTAAAATAAGCTTTTTCATTGTCAACATTTAAATTTTTAGACTCAATTTCGGTCATAACGGGCATTTTCCAGCTCTTTTGACCTGCTGCATCTGTTAATTTATAGAATTTTACTCCATTTTTTACGCCTTCTTCATTTACGGCATAGTTAAATGTAACTTTAACACGGTACTCATCCTTGTCTGCGTATTTTTCCGTAGTAATGTTCAGAACGTTGAACTGGTTTGTCCCCGTCTGATACTCGTCAGCGTTGAGAGCAAAAGAGTCGGGGCTGACAGGTGTTGCTATGTTAGCCTTACAGCCGGCAAAGAAGCCTGCCGTAATAAGCATTAATGCTGCAACAAGCATTCCTAATTTTAATGTTTTCATGTCGTTTCTCCTTTAATTCTGTTAGAATTTTATTGTACATGCAATTTTTAGATCTTTAAAGTTGACCCAAAGAAAGCTGTTGTCCAAAAGCGATGCGCTATAAACAAGGTCGAAGGCAAAGTTTTCAACTATGTTCCAGCGTATACCGCCTACAAGCTTTGCTTCAATTTGTTTATGGGAGCTTGTCTTATCCAAAGATTCGCTCTGTGGGGCAGAAACTGCTGTTGTTACGGTTGTGGTGTGTCCGTCATTATACTTTGTAACTGTTTTGGTATTCTCTACAAACGAATCATACGAGGTCTTTTTACTTGTAAATTCACCTTGTAAAAATTTGATATCGGCACCTAGGTTGAGGAATAAGCGGCCGGGCTTAGCTGCATAGCTTACGGCAGCCTTTATTGACGGTGCAATATTAAGTTTTACCTCGTTAACCGTTTTGACGGGGCTGGTTACCGTTTTAGTTTCTACATTGTTGTTATGGGCATTTGAGGGATTAAGATACCTCATGTCAGTAATTGTTGTGTCGATCTTCTCGGTAATGCTGTTATCAAAGCTTAGGGTAATGGGGAGCTCGGCAGCAGCCAATAATGAAAGGCGGTCTGTAAAGTCCTTTTTTACTTTATAGCCTGCTTTTAAAGTATTGCTGAAGTAGCTTTTTTTGATAAAGTCGGCCTTAAAAGTCGAAGTTATCTTGTGTTCTCCTGCAACAGCTTTATTGTAATCTTCTACTACAGTGTCAGTAGTGATACTATAATTACCGATTACCTTGTGTTTTGTACCGTCTGCGGCCGTATAGTTTTTGCCGTAAGCATTTACGGTAAAGTCATAGCCGAAATTAAAAACGGAATTAAGGCTGTCTCCCAATGCAAGACCCGTACCGAGTTTTCCCGTAATACCTACATGGGCATGGCTTCTGGCGTTTTGAGTCTTTGTTATCTTGTATTTTTCTTTTGAATCCTGCTCTGTCTTCGTCTCTAAACCGTAGAATGTTTCATAAGAATACGGAGTAGGACCAGGCTTATTAATTATGCTTCCTTCATAAATTTTAACTTCAAGAGAAGCTGTGGGCGAAAGAGTCATAGCTCCCAGAGGAATATTCATACCGAAGTCCACAAAGGGTCTGTGGATTGCTCCATTTATATAACCATTTGGGCTATAAACTATTGAACTAAGATATTCAGGTTTATTGCTTTCTGTAGCAGTGTTATCATTTTTTATAAATCCTTCTGGTTTGGTAGCACCATCAGCGATACCAAAAAACGTACCTGAATAATTTTGTCCTTGTCTAGAATAACCGGTTTTGATACCCATATTAGCAAAACCGAAAAGCATAACTGCCATGTGGTCGGCATCATATTTTTTTAATTCCTTGTCATAGTCTGAGGTTGTAAGCTTTTTGTTTCCAATAGTACCGGGAGTGGCGCCTTGGGTAATCTCGGTTTGCACCTTCTTCTTATTCTCACCGTCAAAAACACCTAGGTTTCCCTTATACCAAGAACCGATAAATAAGGGGCCTGCCTTAAATGCGGCACCTAGGTCAACCATGTTTTTGTTACCCTGTGCAAAGCCCGTAAAGACAAAAGCCTTGTCGAATTTTACTTTACCCCAGTCAATTACGTTTACAAATTGATCTATTTCGGTTGAAGTCAAGCCTACCGTAGCATCATTTGTAGGGGAAGTAGGGGTCGTGTTTGAGTCTTGTGCCCATGCGGCCCCTGTTGTAATTATTACCAGTGCTAAAAGACAGCTGATAAATCTCATCCTTGTTTTCATAAACAACTCCTTAATTAATTATAGTCCTTTTATTTTACTTATAAAATTGTAAGTTGTCAACCTTCGAATTACAAATTCGAATTACAAATTAGCATAATATAAATTCACATAAACAGACAAATAATAATAACAAGGTTACAAGAATTTAAGAAATTTGCTTCCAATGCCACAAAGGTTTTGAAAGTTCCGATGAAAAGGTTTGTACGCGGTTAAAATCGGGGAGCCAGTCATCGGAGGCGACAAGCTCTTGGTAAAAGCCCTCATCTATTTTTAAGCTTGAAAGGAGGTCTTTTAAGGTTTCGTCTTCCTTTAGGTTTAGCATACGGTTTTCAAAGAGAGAATAGTTTTTTATGCCGGCTGTTCTTTTAACCGGAGTGTATTGGGTCATCACCGAAATAAGAGCCCTGCCTCTTAAATTTTTTGCAAACCATCTTAGGACGGCCCTTGAGTCCGCAATGCGGGAGGGGAGGGCAAGGTGGCGGACTATGACGCCTGAGTAAAGTTTTCCTAAAGGGTATTTTTCTTTATTCTCCATACAGATTTTTAAGGGAGAAAGGCAGGCCATTTTTAGGATTGCCCTTGTTGCCGTTTCGGGATAATCGGGCGCATAAAAAACTTGAGAAGAAATTTGCGGGTTTAAGGTTTTTAAGTCGGGAAGCCAGCCGTCAACGCAGTCCGAAAGGAGGCTTATAGCTTCTTCGGCTTCATAGGCAGAAGAATTCCAGACAACAGGAATTTTTAAGCCTCGGTCTTTTGCTTCTTTTAGGCCGAGGGCTATTGCTGGGATTGCATGGCTGCCTGTAACGATGTTTATGTTTTCGGCCCCTTCTTTTTCGAGTATAAAACACAAGTTTACGAATTCTTCAAGGCTTACAGCCCTTCCCATGCCTTCTTGGGATATCTGATAGTTTTGGCAAAAGGAACAGCGAAGGTTGCAGCCCGTAACAAAGATTGTGCCTGAACCTCCGGCTCCCGTGATTGGAGGCTCTTCCCCGAAGTGGAGGCCTGCCCATGCAAGGCGTAAATCTCTTGTTTCGCGGCAAAAGCCTTTTTCGCCCTTATTGCGGTTTACCTTGCAATTTTTAGGGCAGAGAGTGCATGAGTCATATTCTTTAAAACTGAAATCTTCAAAAGAAAGCATTTATTAGGCGTCCATTGGGCTGTTTTTTTACGGATTTTCTTATATTTTTTTGCGCTCGACAATCACCGTCATTATCGAATTTAAAAGGTCCATGTCCAAACTTTCAGCCTCGGAAGAAATAATTAAATTTATCTGCTCCCAGTCTTCTTGCGGAAAGTCCATGTCTTTTTCAAAATTGCCTGCAATAAGAGAAAATATTTGATAGAACCATTCGACTGCATCTTCTTTTTTTTGTCTGCCCTCCGAATAGGCCGAAAGCCAATAGTCGGCAAAATCGTTTGCCAAAACTTGGGCCTGCTTATCGTAAAGCGAAACCGCTTTGCAAAAGATTTCCGTCAGGCGGGCGTCAAAAGCTGCTGTGTCTCCGTCCTTATTTAGCTTTTCTGCAAGTTGGTTCGCATGCGACTTTTCTACAAGCCGGCTTGCATCCGAATAAAATTTTTCCATCGTATCCATAATATCTTCCTTTACTATTAACTTTGCGATGTTTTTCATAAGTATTGAAATACTTATGAAAAACTCGTCGGTAATTGATAAAAATCTAATAGGATTTTTATCAATTACCTATTGCTTGCCTTTTTTGCTGAAGCCTTCAACTCGGGCGGAGGCTTCGACTGTAAAGGGCGTTCTGTCTCCGCGTTTTAGGTAATGATAGCCGAGGCCTGCAATCATCGCTGCATTATCCGTACAGAATTTAAGCGAGGGGAATATGCACTTTAATTCCTTGTGCTCGGCAAGTTTTTCCCTCAACAAAGAATTGGCCGCAACTCCTCCGCCTGCTACTATCGTTTTTAAGCCCGTATCTATCGAAGCATCTAAAAGGGGCCTGAGCAAAATTTTTACCGCCCTTGTTTGGAATGCGGCTGCAATGTTCTCGGGTGTTTTTTCAAAGTCCTTATTCCAAAATTGGTCTATCTGATTTATGACGGCGGTTTTTAGTCCCGAATAGGAAACATCGTACTTATGCCCTTCCTTGTGGATTATAGGCATGGGGAAGTTGGCCGCCTTGGGATTTCCGTTTTTGGCGAGTTTGTCGATTACGGCTCCTCCCGGATATCCCAGATTATAAAACTTGGCAACCTTGTCAAAGGCTTCCCCCGGAGCATCGTCGATTGTGGTACCTAGGACTTCAATATCGTCAAAGTTATTTACCTTGCAGATAATCGAGTGCCCGCCTGAAACTAAAAGCCCCAGATATGGGTAGGGGATATCATTTTCCAGATGGCTTGCATATAGATGTCCCAGCATGTGATTTACGGCAATAAAGGGCTTATTTGAAGCCCATGCAAGGGTTTTTGCAAAGGTAAGCCCCACTAAAAGGGAACCCATGAGCCCAGGCCTTCCGGTGGCGGCGATGCCGTCTATTTCTTCAAGGCTCAGACCGGCTTCTGCTAAGGCTTGTTTAACAACGGGCAAAATCCATTCGGTATGTTTCCGGCTTGCTATTTCGGGAACGACGCCGTTATACATTTTGTGAAACGGAATTTGTGTTGCAACGATATTGCTTAAAATTTTATTTCCGTCCTCGACGACTGCCGCTGCAGTTTCATCGCAAGAACTTTCTATTCCTAATATCTTCATTTTATTTCCCTTTTGATTTTGAAATTGTAGAAAATGTATATCCTTCTTGAGTTAAATCGGAGTACATTTCTTTTAGAAGAATTGCAAGATCTACGGTAAACACATGGCCTATCATAATCGCTTCACCTCTTTGTGAGGCAATTTCCAAGCCGTCTATAATTTGTTTTTTCATATAGGCCTTATCTTTTTTATTATCAAGAAAGACAGCTCTTTCCCAAATGCTCATATTCAGTTTTTTTGCAGCTTGAGGGACAACGCTTTTTGAGCTGGTGCGGGAATCTAAAAAGTATATGTTTTTTTCCCTGCACAATTCAAGCACCGCCTCCATAGCTTCTTCGTCGGATGTGATAAGAGAACCCTCGTGGTTATTCATTCCGGCTATGGGCCCGATTTCTTCTACATTTGAAGCTACGATTTTTTTTATCTCTTCACGGCTCATGCCGGGTTTAACGGCTCCTTTTCCCGGATCTATATTCGGGTCTAAGGCCTGCATCGGCTGATGAAGGATGAGTTCCTTACCGGCCGCCCTTATTCTTCTTGCCGTTTCCCTTGAGTTAGGCAGCTTAGGCAAAACGGCTATGGTACAGGGAAAGGGTAAGTCCAAAAAATACTGCAACTGTTCTAAGTTGTGTCCTGCATCGTCAAACACAAAAATAAGCTTTCCCTTTGAAGGAAGCTCAGGCAAGTCCTGAATAGGGTAGGCCGAAGAGTCGGGCTCTTGTTCTTGAGGTTTAGGCTTGTCCGTAATTATAGGACTTTCAGGCTTTTTTGCCTTGGTTTCTTTGCTCGGCTTTTCGCTTTCTTTAGTCTGATTTTTTGCTGTCTGTGTTTCAGTTTCTTTAAGTTTATCGGGTACGGCCTTTTTTGCAGCTTCTTTAGGCAGATTTTTTGCGGTCTGCGTTTCAGCTTCTTTGCTTTTTTCGGTATGCTTATCTTTAGCCTTGCTTTCGATAGGAGGCTTTTCGGCAATTTTAGGCTTTTCTTCTTTTATTTTTTCTTGTTCCTTGGCAATTTGCGTTTTATTCGCTGTTTCATCTTTATTTTTTACCGAAGGAATTATAAACAAAAATACGGCGAGCATTATTACAGATACCGCTAAAAAACCGGCTATAGCTCCGGTATAGTTAATTTTTGACTTTTTTCTTCTCTTTCTTCCGGTTTTTTTTGCCGGTTTAGTTGTTTTTCCTGTTTTGGTGCTCTTTTTTGCCATAGGCATAAAAGATAAGCATTAAGGGGGCTTTTGTCAATCGGTAGGAATTTAACTATTTTGCCGAAAATTTATCTTGTTTGTAAAACGGTTTGAAATTGTTTTTTTAGACTCTCTTGTAAAAGCTGTGAACAATTTATATTATGCTCCGAGGCAAGAGCATTTAGCCATGCAGGTAAGGTTACGGTTCGGTTAACTGAACGTGTTTTTTGCATCATGCGGTAAGTAGGAAGATATACGTCAATTAAAACGGATTTTTCATTTTTACCTGTTTTTATATTACTTAAGTGAGAAGCCTTAGGAATAGGTTCTCCATCATCTTCGAGCCCGCACAGAACACAACCAAGAAGTTCTCGTGCAGATAATAGAGCATCAGCCTCATCTTCTCCCGAGGTAGCACAACCCAAATCGGGGAAAACAACTGCAATTTCTTTTTTACCGTTATAGGTGAATATTGCAGGATAAAAAAAACGTTCTTGTTTCTTCACATTTACCTCTTATTTAAATCTTATCCCCGATTGTTTTTCAATAGTTTTTAATGTCGCAATCGGTATATATTCTAATTACCATTGTCAAATACTTATCCAATATTTTTTTGAGAATGCTGTCAATTTTATATGCTTGCTTGTTTTAAAGTTTTTGGAGCAGCGATGCTCATTTCTAAATTAAGAAATTCAAGAACCTTAAAGATTGTTGAAAAAGAGGGATTCCCTTTTTTTGATAGCGATTTATAAAGACTTTCTTTACTGACATCTATTGTTTTTGCTAGATCCGTCATTCCTTGAGCTCTGGTTACATCTCCAAGGGCTTCTATAAACAGTTCCGGCATATTATCTTCCCTTGCAATTTTTAGTATTTCATCTAAGTATATTGCAATATCTTTTCTTGTTTTAAGATAATCTGCTGCGTCCCATTTTGATACTTTCATATTAATACAAGCTCCCTATTCTTCCAGCACTCCAAGTTTTCCAAAAATAAAAAAGATAAGGCTTAAAGCTACGGCAACGAGAGAGGCTAAAACCATTCCCTTAAATTCGATTTCTCCGAATTTTATGCTGAGGCCGCTCAATCCTGTGGTAAATACTATCGAGGTTAGGATTAAGTTTTTTGATTTTGAATAATCGACCTTTGAATCTACTAAAAGGCGTATTCCCGAAGCTCCTATCATTCCATAGAGCAAGAATGTTATACCGCCTATGACGTTTCCGGGTACGGTACGGATTAGGGCAGCTAGCGGGCTTATAAAGGCCATACAGATTGAAATGATTGCGGCTCCTGCAATTACATAAACGCTGTAAATACCGGTAACAGCCATAACGCCTATGTTTTCGCCGTAGGTTGTAGTGGGCACTCCTCCGACAAGGCCTGAAAGAGCTGTCGAAAAATTATCGGCAAAGATACTCCTGTGAAGGCCGGGATTTTTTAACAGGTCTTTTCCGATGATGTTGGAAGTTACTACCTGATGGCTTATGTGTTCGCTTGTAATAACTAAAAGAACGGGAAGCATTGTGATAATTGCCATGAGGTCGAATTTGGGAAGCTGAAAATGGGGAAGGGTAAAAAGTCCTGCTTCTCTTATTATCGAAAAATCTACCATACCGAAAAAGATTGCGGCTATGTAGCCTGCAATGCTTGCAATTAAAATAGAAATGGTAGATAAAAAGCCCTTAAAAAGAACCGAACCCAAAACGGCCGCTCCTATCGTAATAAAAAAAACTATTATGTCGCCCCGTGAGGCCGATTCCGTCATGATGTTTGCCCCGATAGTTCCGCCTCGAACAGTGAGTCCCGTAAGCTCAAAACCGATCAGGGAAACGACGGCACCCATGGCTGCAGGCGGAAGAATGACATTGATCCATGAGGTTCCGAACTTATAAATTATAAAGGCTATGAGGCATCCTAAAAGTCCTGTTACTATAAAGGCCCCTTGGGCATACTGAAATCCCATGGAAGAAATAATCAGGCCGGCAGGTCCTAAAAAGGCAAAGCTTGAACCTAAGTAGGCGGGTGCTTTTCCCTTTGTTATGGCTATAAATAAAAGGGTTCCCACACCGTTCATAAATAGAACGATGCCTGCATCAATTCCGAATATAATCGGAACCAAAACCGAGGCACCGAACATTGCAAATGTATGTTGAATACTTAAAGGCAAGAAAAGCCCCGCCGGAACTTTTTCGTCAACTTGATAAATTCTTTTATGTAACATGTTAATTTCCTTACTTCAATTTAATCTTTTTTTATCTTTTCAAACAGCGTTATCAGGCTCCAGCCTGCAAGCATACAGAGGACTGCAGCCAGCCTCATTGAAGGCAGCAGTCAGCCGTCGGGTAGCATGTGACGGATTGAACCTGCAACCAGCCCTAAAATAAAGGCGTAGGTTATCTTGGGAAATTTCTCCATTAAAAAACCGATTAAACGGGCAGAAAGAATAATGCCGGCTAGAATACCTAAGCCTACAGGAATCAGTACCGGAATGTTAAGCTCTGTAATGGCTTTGATTACCGTATAATAAGCTCCAATTATCAAAAGGAGGAAGGAGCCTGAGATACCCGGGATTACCATTGCCGCAGCTCCTACAAAACCTGCAAGAAATAAAAAGATAAAGCTTCCGAGGCTCAATGTTTCTACGGCCGCAGTTGATGAGGCCGCCGCACCCTTAAAAAAGTACAGGGCAAGCATTATGCTTAAACCTATAAAGAACCAAAGAATTTTGGAGGCTGTTTTAAAAGATGATTTTTGCTCTTTTTCGCGTACAAACTCAAAGATTATAAAGATACTTCCGACTATAAGGCCTATAAAAAAGAAATTGGTCTGTATGGGAAATCTTTCATAAACAATTTTAAAAAGGCGTGCAAAGAGTAGAACTCCTAAGCCGATACCTCCGAAAAGGCAAAGATAAATTTTAAAATTGGCTTTGATAGTTTTGATGTCAAGGCTTGCAGCGCCTATAAGGTCGGAATAAACCCCAAAAACGACGGCTATAGTTCCGCCTGAAACTCCGGGGATGACATTTGCTATACCTATGGCAATGCCTGCGATTATCTTCTTTATATAATTTAACATTGGCCTATTATACATAAATTTTAGGATATAAACAATACAATAGACACAATCTATAAAAATTTGGTATAATACAAAAATGTTATACCATATTGCAGAACTGCTTGGTCCTTATTTCGGGCCGATGAGACTTTTACAATCCTACGCCGTTTTAATTTCTTTAGGCCTGTTTTTGGGTTTTTTAATGACGGTTTTACTCTTGCCTAAATTTTATTCCAAATTGCCGAAAGACAGAGGTCGGGAGTTTACCGTAAATCCCGAAGCTGCCGTAGGAAAACCTACGGGGGGCGGCGCGGTATTTATTTCCATCTTCGTGCTCTGCGTTTTTTTATTGATTATACCGACACTTACACAAGGCCTTGTTTTGGTTATAACCTTTGCCGTTATGCTGACGGGATTTTTAGATGACAGGTCCGAAAAGTCGTGGGGAGAATATTTAAAGGGCAGCTTAGATTTTATTTTATCGGCAGTAACGGCCCTTGTTATTTTTTATATCTATTTTGAAGGAAAGGTTTCCTTTTGGCTTCCCTTTACATCAAACCTTGTTGAAGTACACCCTATTGTTTTCTTTGCGGTTTCAATAATGATTTTGTGGATTTCGATTAATACAACAAACTGTACTGACGGAGTTGACGGCCTTTCGGGAACCCTTATTCTATTAGCCCTTGTTTCCCTCGGTATAGTCTTTTACTTTGTTTTGGGACATGTCAAGGTTGCGGCCTATCTTTTGGTTCCGAATATCAGCACAGGTGCAAAATGGGCTGTTATGATTTTTACCCTCTGCGGAGTTCTTACCGGCTATCTTTGGCATAATGCCTATCCGAGTAAGGTACTTATGGGAGATGCAGGTTCCAGAGCATTGGGCTTTTTTATCGGTGTGCTGGTAATTATTTCACGGAACCCCTTTATACTTTTGATGACGAGCGGGGTTATCCTCATAAACGGAGGAACGGGGATTTTAAAAGTGGTTATGCTCCGCTTTTTTAAAATCCGTATTTTTAAAAACATCAGGTTTCCTCTTCATGACCACATGAAAAGGAATTTGCAGTGGTCGCCGACTCAGGTTTTAATCCGATTTGTGATTGTCCAAATTTTAATTACGATTGTGATTTTAGGAATTCTATTTAAGATTAGGTAGGCTTATAATTTTTAGGACGATGAGTTTTTTATCGAGGTTTGAGCCTCTTTTAGGTTCTGAAAATTTAAAGAAAATTGAAGACGCACGGATTGCTGTTTTCGGTTTGGGAGGTGTGGGAAGCTATACTGCCGAGGCTCTTGCTCGAAGCGGGGTTGCCCAAAACGGGACAGGGCAGCTTATTTTGATTGACGGCGATACGATAGAAGAAAGCAATATCAACCGCCAGCTTTATGCTCTTTATTCTACCATCGGAAAAGCTAAGACCGAAATTGCAAGGGAGCGTATTGCCGATATAAATCCGGCATGTAAAATAAAAGCTGTAAATTCCTTTATCCTGCCCGGTAATTTTTATAAAATTTTAGGCGAAGATTTTTTTAAAGGGGTAGATTTTATAGTTGATGCCGTCGATACAATAGCCCTAAAACTTTTTCTTGCAGCCGAGGCCGAAAAAAATGATGTCTCCCTTATCTCGGCGATGGGCTGCGGAAACCGCCTAAATGCCGATTTTGAATTTGCAGATATTTACAAAACAAGTGTCTGCCCTCTTTGTAAGGTAATGCGTACCGAGCTTAAAAAAAGGAATGTTAAGCACTTGAAGGTACTTTATTCTAAAACCGAATGTACCGTAAAACAAAAACCTCCGGCCTCGGCTGCATGGGTACCCTCAATCGCCGGCCTTTTAATCGCCGGGGAGGTTGTTAAAAGCCTGTATCAGACGGCTTCTTTTAAAGAAACATTGTAAGCCTGATTCGTATTTTAATCGACAAGCATTTCTTTAATGATTTTTTTTACGGCAAGGACTTCTGCCGGTTTTATCTTTCCCAAATGTTTTACCAATCTTACCCTGTCTACGGTTCTGATTTGATCCAATACTATCCACCCCTTTTTGCCTTCAAATTTTATACTGACTCTTGTCGGGTAAGCATGAGACTTTGTAGTCATAGGGGCAATAATAACGGTGGAAATATTGTTATTCATAACATCGGGAGATATTACCAAGCAAGGCCTTGTTTTTTGTATTTCATGGCCTATTGTTGGAGCTAAGTTTATAAGATAGACCTCGTATTGCTTAATTACCATTCCCATTGAAAATCCTTTGGCTCAGGGATATCTTCCGCTAAGTCTTCATTATTTTGGTGCATCTTACGAAAGGCTTCTTCCCATCCTTTTCGAGGTTCGTATTTTATAGGTTTTAATAAAATTCCTTTTTCCGAAACCTCCACTTCAAACTTATCTGCACTTGAAACCTTATCAAGCACGAGTTTCGGTAATCTTATTCCGCGTGAATTTCCTACAGGTACAAGCGATACAATCATAAAAGGCCTCCTTGTCTCCTTTATGTAATTATATTGTAATCACAATAAAGAGTCAAGCTTTTTTTTAATCGCTTTTTATACCTGCTGGAGAGGTAATTAAGCGTCTATCTCGGCCAAAAGATTTTTCATGATAAATTTGCGGCGTTCGGGGGTGTTCTTGCCCATGTAGAATTCCAAAATTGAAGGAACTTTTTTTAGGGTTTGAACCGTTACGGGGAGGAGTTTTATATCCTGCCCGATAAATTGCCCGAATTCCTTTGGGCTTATTTCTCCCAAGCCCTTAAAGCGGGTAATTTCGGAAGAAGCCCCAAGGCGGCTTACGGCCTCATCTCTTTCTTTTTCGGAATAGCAATAGTTTGTCTCTTTTTTGGTGCGTACCCTGAATAGGGGCGTTTCCAAGATATGAACCCGTCCTGAGGTAACCAGCTCTTCAAAATAGCTTAAAAAGAAGGTTAAAAGCAGGTTACGGATATGAAAGCCGTCGTTATCCGCATCTGTTGCGATTACGATTTTAGAGTAGCGCAAGCCCTCAATATCGTTTTCGATGCCTAGGGCCATCATCATATTATAAAGCTCGGCGTTTTTGTATATCTGAGCCCGTTTTTTGCCGTACATGTTTTCAGGTTTTCCTCGTAGAGAAAAAATTGCCTGCGTTAAAACATCCCTGCTTGAAACCATTGCCCCTGTAGCCGAGTCTCCTTCGGTAATAAAGATCATGGTGTCTTCACCGAATTTTCCGTCTCCTAAATGGAATTTGCAGTCCTTTAATTTAGGAATCTTTATGGCAATTTTTTTTGCTGCTGCCTTTGCTTCTTTTTTTACCGTGTTAAGCTCGGTTCGGAGTTTTTCGTTGGCAATTATCTTGCTTTCAAGTTTTGCGGCAGAGTCCGCATTTTTTTGCAGCCATTCTACAACTGCCGACTTTGTATCGTTGACTATCCAAGAGCGCACCTCGGTGTTGCCGAGCTTATTCTTTGTCTGGCTTTCGAAGACGGGAGCTTGAATCTTTACGGAAACGGCAGCACAGGTTCCCTCTCTTACATCTTCGCTCTTATAGTTCTTTCTAAAATACTCGTTAATGCCTTTTAATAAGCCTTCCTTAAAGGCTGAAAGGTGAGTTCCGCCGTCGGAAGTGTATTGTCCGTTTACAAAGGAGTAGTAGGTTTCGCCGTAATTGTTTGTATGCGAAAAAGCAAACTCAAGCTGTTTTTCTTTGAATCGGCAGACTTCATAAATTGTTGAAGTTCCTACATTGGATTCAAGCAAGTCCAAAAGGCCGTTTTCGGATTTAAAAAGTTTTCCGTTAAAGCTCAAGGTAAGGCCTGAGTTTAAATAGGCATAGTTCCAAATCCGTTTTTCAATAAAGTCCAAATTGAATTTATAGTCCCCGAAAATTTTTGTATCGGGAATGAATTCGACAAGGGTTCCGTTTTTGATCCCGGGCTTTGTGTTTCCGCTTTTTTCGCTTACGAGCTTTCCTCTTTCAAAGATAGCTTCAGCATATTTGCCGTCCCGCACGGCTACAACCCTAAAATGTTCCGAAAGGGCATTTACAGCCTTTGTTCCGACTCCGTTTAAGCCGACCGAAAACTGAAAGACATCATCGTTATATTTTGCACCGGTGTTTATAACCGAAACACATTCTACCAATTTTCCTAAAGGAATACCCCGTCCGAAGTCGCGGACCGTTAT
The DNA here is from genome assembly GCF_024400535.1 of Treponema denticola. NCBI lineage: Bacteria > Pseudomonadati > Spirochaetota > Spirochaetia > Treponematales > Treponemataceae > Treponema > Treponema denticola. Next base: position 2,333,432 of record NZ_CP038800.1, on the reverse strand, counting down.
CTTATTTTCTTCTTGTTGAATATCTATGCGGGAACCGTTTCCCATTATAAACTCGTCTATCGAGTTGTCGATAACTTCCTTTACGAGGATATAGATTCCGTCATCTGGATTTGAGCCGTCGCCTAGACGGCCTATGTACATACCGGTCCTTAACCGGATATGTTCAAGGGAGCTCAAGGTTTTTATTTTGGACTCATCATAAACAGCTTTTTTTTCAGCCATTATTCTTCCTCCGGAAGCTTTTCAGAGCTTTTATCCATCAATTTTTCTTCAATTTTTTTGGCATAATCTTCCAAATCGGCAATTTTAGCTTGCGCTGTTTTGATGCCTGTTTCTGAATCGCTGATTTTCTTTTCAGCTTCCTTGATTGCATTTTCCGAATTTTTTATAGTCCGGTTGAAATTTTGAATCCTATTTTCTTCGGCCTTTATCTTTTGCATTAGCTCGCATAATTCAATATTATATTTAGTTTTTGTTATTTCTTTTAGATAGTTTCCTGCTTTTTTTAGATAGCCGGCATATTTGCCCAGCTCTTCATCCGAGGGGTTTTCTCCAAGAGCCGAATCTCCTTCCGGTGAGTAAAAATTTTCCGCATACTTTAAGCCGGTAGATTCCAAAATAGAATCTATGTTTTCATCGATTTCTTTTATTCTGCTTGTAAAATTATCGATGCGTTTTTTTGAATTTTTGTCTGCTCCGGTATCGGCTAATTTTTTGGTAACAAAACCTGTTTCTTCTTCTATCATTTTAAGGCGGTTTTCTGAGTCAGTCAAATCCGTGCCTAATTTTAACATTTCTTCGTAAGTTTTTTTAAGTTCGGATGAAAGTTTATCTTCATCATAAAGCACTTTTACTTCTTGAGAAGTGTTTATATCTATATCCGATTTTGTTAAGATATTTTTAATCTTTTTTTCGGAATTTTTTATCTTTAATTCCTGAGAAGAAATCTTGCCGGAAATGCCGAGCTTGACAAAAAAGTTTGCTTCTTTTTTTTCGGTTTTTAAGGCTTCTATTTTTTCTTGAATTTCGTGTATTTTTGCTTCTTCTGCGCGTATTTCGGCGGATAAGGGGTCAAAAAGAGCTGTACACTGAGGTAAAAAGTCCTTGTAAAGTTTGAGCAAAAAATCTCCCTTTAGTTTTTCGGCCTCTTTTTTGGTATCTAAAAGCCTATCCTTTATTTGTTTTTTAAAATTGTCCAATTCGGAAAGACGGGCATTGTTATTTTTTATGTCCAAGATACTTTCAGTACAAACCTTTCTTTCATCATATAGTTTTTGCCATTTAAGAAAATTTTCTTGTGAAACTCCATTATTTACCGAAACCGGATCGGCAGTATCTTTGAGAAGTTTACTTCCAAGCTGCTTATAGGTTTCAGCGAGTTTAGACTCAAAATCTTTTAATTCTTTTAAAAGAACAGGGATTGTTTTATTGCTATTATTCATTCTTCTATTTTAATCTTTTCTTTTAGTTTTGGCAAGCGGATGGGAGAGAGGTGAATCTATTTTTGATTTTAATTATAAAAAGTCTGTTTAGCATAAAAAATATAAAAAAATATGCTTTTTTAGCTATTTAGTATTGACATTTATTTTAACCTATGGTAGTATATCCCCCGTTGCAATAGCAAAATGGGCTATTAGCTCAGGAGGTAGAGCAACGCCCTTTTAAGGCGTGGGTCTCAGGTTCGAATCCTGAATAGCTCAAAACGGAGCCGGTTTATATCGGTTCCGTTTTTTTTTGCCCAAATGCCGATGTATTGACAAATGGGCTGTATAAGTGGTAATATTCTGCTTTAAGTCTAAATTTACATTTTTAGAGGTTTATATGGCTAGTTCAAAAAAGATTGCTGCTTCCATAGGAGGCATTATTGTTTTCGTTTTGGGGGTAATTGCCTTCGTTGTAGCTCCTATGGTTACGGAAAGATCATCTCAAGGTTTTAAAGTTGTCGGTAAATGGGGAAATGTTCGTATAGATAATAGTTCTTCATCTCCTTTTATTGGTCAATATCAATTTTTGGCTAATTATGTTGAGCGGCAAAAAATCGAGCCGGAAGATGCCCAAATGAGAGAATTTTTCTGGCAGCAGATTTCATACTTGGCTTTTAGGGCTGCTGTTGTGCAGGTAGCTATGGAAGATGAGGTTGTAAATGCAGGATACCGCGTTCCTCAGTTCCGAGTTAATAAGGATTTAATAAACTATTATTTGGATGAAAACGGCGTTTATTCCGAAAGTAAATATCAGAACACTCCCGAAGCCACGAGGGTAACATATAGAAAGGAAATCGAAAAATATATTAAGGACAACCGTTATATAGAAGATTTATTTGGAAACGGAAGCGGATACGGCCTTAAAACCTCCTCCAAGGAAACGGATTTTATCGTCGATATGGCAAAGAAAGAAAGAAGCTTTAAATATGTTGTTTTTAATTTGAGCCTATATCCTGTTTCCGAAATCGTAAAATATGGGAAAGAGCACAGTAACCTTTTTACAATGTATGATTTCTCATTATTAAGTTATCTTACTGAAGAAGAAGCTAAGAAGATGCTTGTTTCCATTAAAAACGGTGAGGTAAGTTTTGAAGACGCTGTTATCTTAAACGCCACAAAGACTTTGACGGATGATAACGGAAAAATTACCGCAAATTACAGGACAGATATAAATAGATATTTTCCGGATAATGAACATCTTAAAACGGTTTTAGCCCTAAAACCATCTGAGTTAAGTTCTGTCGTTTCTTTGGATAACGGAATGTTTGCGATTGTTCGATGTAATGCTGAACCTGCTCTTCCGGATTTTGAAAGCGAAGCCCTTATTTCAAATATTCGAAATTATATGAACAGAAATGAAAAGGGCCTCCTTGAAAACTATATTGTTAATATGGCAGGTAAATTTGTAGAGTCTGCAAAAGTATCCGGTTTTGAAAAGGCTGCTGCAGATTTTGAGGGATCTTCTTTATCCGTTGAAACATCGAATCTTTTCGGTATCAATTATGGAAATGCAAGCTCCTTGCCCACTCTTCCGGCCCAAGGCTTTTTTAATGCTGTTTCAAAGAATGAATCTTTCTTTAAAAAAGCTTTTGCATTAAAGAGCGGAGAAATTTCCGAGCCCATCCTTGCCGGTTCCGAAGTTGCAGTATTAACTCTTGAAGAAGAAAAAGAAGTTGATGAGTACACTCTTGACCGCACTAAAAAGGATTATCAAAATCAAGCAGGTGCTTGGTTTCCCTATTATCACATAGCGGCTATTATGAGTATGCAAGGAATGAATTATCCTCTTCCGATTGCTCATAAAACATTTATGGACTATATTTTTACAAATTCCAAATTCCAAGATAATTTTGGGAATCTATTTAAATAATAATGACTGCAAATAATGAAAAACCTGAGCTCATTCCGATTGACTCAGGTTTTTCGGTTTTATACAAGGGCAAGCACTTATATTCAAAACGCTCACCACAAAAAAATATCCTACAATTAATTTCTTCTATTGTAATTCAAAATGAAACATTGGTTCTTTGTGTATCTCCGGTTTTAGGATACGGATTAAAAGAGCTTTTAGAAAAGCTCCCGACGGATTCTTTTGCCCTCGCTTTGGAAGCTGATGAAAAACTGTTGAAGCTTTCAAAAAATAAAATCGATAAAAATATTTTAGAAGATTCTAAATTTCTATATACGGGGACGGATTCGGTAAATATCTTATTAAGCCGGCTTGATAATTTTATTAAAGGAAAAAAAATTAGACGCGTTATAAGAATAGATTTTTCGGGAGGAGCGGCTTTAAATCAATCCTTTTATTCTCAAGCCTTTGATTTTATCTCTCAATATATTTCGCAAATATGGATTAACCGATTAACGCTAATTCAATTCGGCAGAAATTATGCCCGTAATTTTTTTAAAAACTATTATTCGATTTTACGCTCTATTGTAAAGAGCCCTGATAAAAGTTCGGCTTTAAATATGAATTCTTATTTCGGTTCTTTAATTGAAAAATCGGTTAATAGACCTATTGTTGTAATAGGAGCAGGCCCGTCTCTTGATTCTTCCATTGAATTTATAAAAGAAAATAGGAATAGGCTTTTTGTTCTTGCAGTCGATGCTGTTTTTGCAGGGCTTTATCCCGAAATAAGACCTGACGCTGTTGTTTTGCTTGAGTCGCAATATTGGATTCAAAAAGCCTTTATCGGTATTACGGATTTAGATATTCCCATTATCGCGGATTTGACATCGAACCCTTCTTTGCTTGTAAAGCTAAATGGAAATAAGGCTTTTTTCTTTACCGATTATTCCGCTCAAGATTCCTTGGCAAGTTCTTTTTTTTCAGTCTTAAAAGAAAAAAATATTTTACCTTTAAAACTTGAAGCCATGGGCTCGGTGGGGCTTGCTGCCTTAGCCCTTGCTGAAAGATTGGCTTTTGACGGCCTTCCTATTTTTCATACAGGCTTGGATTTTTCGTGGGGACAGGGATTCAGTCATTCAAAATTAAGCTATCAAGTTAAAAATATATTTTCGGATATTTCCAAAATAAAAAGTCTTTACACGGGAGAATCTTTGTTTCCGAATAAGCTTAGTTTTGAAAAAGGTAAAAACGGCAGTCTTGTTTTTACTTCTCCTAATTTAAAAAATTACGGAGAGCTTTATAAAAACCTTTTTGCTTCTAAAGAAAACTTTTTTGATATAGGGCAATCAGGTTTGGAGCTAAATTCAAAAAAAATAAGCTTTAATACGGCAAAAAAAATCATAGACGATTTTTATTCGTGCGGAGGGGTTGTTGATTTGAGCTATGAAGCATCTTGTTCTATAAATAAAAATAATGATAAAAAAAATTTTATAAGCTATGATTATGCAGATAAAGAAAAAACGATAAAAGATTTTTTAATTTCCGAAAAAGAAAAACTTCTTAGGCTTAAAGATATTTTTACCGGAAAAATAAATTCTTCTGATGCAGAAATTAAAACTCTTCTTTTGTCTATGCCTTATCTATATCTTCATTTCCCGGATTATAATTCCTTATCCGAAACCCTCTTGGATAAACATTTTTTATCCCGTGTAAGAATTGAGATAGAATATTTTTTAAAAATACATCTGACAAATGAAAATTTTATCAATTAAGAAAATGCCAAAGCTTTAGTAAAATTCATGAGGATATGTAAATAGTCAATTGGAAATTTAAAAACTTTTGTCCTGAGTTTCGTCCTCTTGATAGTATTTTGCTTGTGCATTCCAAAGTTCATAGTACTTGCCGTTTATATCGGAAACGAGCTCGTTATGATTTCCGTATTGAACAAGACTGCCTTCATCCATGACGGCAATTTTATCGCAGAATTTACAAGATGAAAGCCGGTGCGAAATATAGATTGCAGTATTTTTTGAAGTTATATTATCAAAATGAGAATAAATCTCTGCTTCCGAAATAGGGTCGAGGGCTGCCGTAGGTTCATCCAAAATAAAGATTTTGCCTCCGTGATAAATTGCGCGTGCCATTGCAATTTTTTGAGCTTCTCCGCCGGAGGCTTCAATTCCGCCTATGTCAAAGTTTTGATATAGATAGGCTTCGCCTCCATGTTTTTTATAAAAAGCTTCCATTCCAGTTTTTGAAAGAGCATCGGCAACTTTTTTTTCATCATACGAACTTGATGCGGAAACATTTTCGCCTAATTTAAGCGATAATAATTTAAAGTCTTGAAAGACAACCGAGAATGTATCTATGTACTCATCATAATCATATTCTTTTATGTTTACTCCGTTTAAAAGTATTTCTCCTTCAGTCGGTTCGTAGAGCCTTACAAGCAATTTGATAAGAGTGGTTTTTCCCGATCCGTTTTTACCGACCATTGCAAGTTTTTGACTTGAATCTATTTTTAGGTTTATATTTTTAAGGGCATATTTATCCCGGTCGGGATATTTAAAACTTATATTTTTTAATTCAAACACAATGGGTTCGTCTTTTTTTATGGAAAGTTTTCCTGAGTATTTTTTTTCGTCTATATCGAGGAAGTTTAATAATTTTTCTCGGGACTTATCCGAAGGAACTAGGATTGTTAATCCGTCCAATGTTAAATTTATTTGAGTAGAAAAAACATTTATAGCTCCTATGAAAAAAAACACTTCGCTCAAGGCGATGGAACCGTAAACGGCTTTTAAACCTACAAATAAGAAAACTAAAACTAAAAGAGAGCCTTCGAGGAGTTTGGCTGCTCCGACAGTACGGGAAAAAAACTTCGCCATAAAATCATGAGTGCTTTTTTGCATTGCAAGATAGGTGCCTGTATACTTTTCGGCTAAGGCCTTATCATATAATCTAATATCCTTTCCCGTCCTATAATCATAAATTAAATTCATATAAGATTTTATATAACGGGCACTTTTTTTGACTTCTCCCGAAATATGTTCTCCGAATTTTTTATAAATATATTTTGATAAATAAAAAGAAATTATATTAAAGGCTATCAAAAGAATTAAAAAGGCTGAATTTATAAATGCTCCTGAAAGGCCCATAAAGCCTTGGGGATTAAAAAGGCCTATAAAAAAATATAGGGCGATGCCTGCTCCTATAAATCCGGCTATACAGGTACCTGTGTTTTTTATAAAATCACCATGAGAAAAAACTATAAAGCGTTCAAATTGCTTGATTGAATTTAAATCGTTTTGAAATTCGTTTTGCTCGGTAAGTTCAAAATTTAATCTTAAAACTTTAAGAGCTTTTTCCATAGTATGTTTTTTAGAAAAACACTTATAATGGTACATAAAGCGTTTTTCCAATATTCCTGAAATTATCGATAAAACCATAAATGCCGCTAAAAGAATAAGAGTCGATCTTAAAACTTCACTAGGTAATCTTTGTGATGTTACCGTTTCAATGATTATCTTGGATAAATAAAGGAGGCAAAAAGGCCGTATGGCCTCTATTATATTAAAAAAGATGCTGTTCCACATTAGCCCCCTTTCTATTTTTTCAACATAAAAAAACATTCTAAAAAATCTTTTAAGCCTCTTCATTTTCATCTCCTTGTTATGGTCTCTAAAAACTTCAGTTTTTAGAGGGCTTCCTTAAATATATTTACGATGTTTTTAATAAGTTAAAGACTATTAAAAACTCGTCAGGCAAGTCTAAAAATCTAACAAAGTTTTTAGACTTGCCTATAATCCTTACTTTGAACATCATACATGTTTCTGTATGTTTTATTTTGATTCATAAGTTCATTATGAGTGCCTTCTTCTATTATTTTTCCGTGTTCCAGTAAAATAATCCTGTCACAAAATTTTGTAGATGCGAGTCTGTGCGAAATAAAAATAGAAGTTTTTTCTTTACTCATTGCATCATACTCTTCATATATTTTACTTTCCGCAATCGGGTCAAGGGCTGCTGTCGGTTCATCCAGAATATTTATTTTTGCATTTTTATAAAGAGCTCTGGCGAGCAGCATCCTTTGATTTTGTCCGCCGGATAAATCGATTGCTTCATCATTGCTTTCTTTTACTAAAATAGTTTGGCTGCCATTCGGGAGACTTGAAACCATTTCATTTAAACCGCTCGAATTAATTGCATCTTTTAATTTTTCTTCATTTATATTTTCCGTTCCGGCAATATTGGCTGCAAAAGTTTCCGGAAAAATATTTATATCTTGAAATACCGGAGAAAACAAATTATAGTATTCCGTCTTTTTAAAGTCCGTGCTGTTTTTTCCGTCAATTAATACGGAGCCTTCGGTGGGTTCTAAAAGCCCCATTAAAAGGTGCATAAGCGTTGTTTTTCCCGCTCCGTTGATACCGACAAGAGCTAACTTTTCTCCTGCGTCAATTTTTAAATTAAAGTCTTTAAAAATCCATGCTGCGTTTTCCGAATATCTAAAAGAAAGATTTTTAAATTCGATTGAAGGTTTTTCGTTCGTATCATTTACGGTAAGCTCTCCGCCTGTTTTTTCATCGGGAGTGTTCAAGAAAATTCTTATTTGACTTAATTCGCTGTTAAATATAATGAGGTTACTTATTTGAAGAACAATAGCGTCCATCCATTTTGAGAATTCCATGACCAAGCCGATAAGAAAAACAAATTGAGAAACGGCAATGGTTCCGGCGTTTAATTGATAAATTAAGTAAATATAGGCAAAAACATCTCTTATAAAAATCATTAAGGCATTTAGAATTTTTCCTCCTGCCTGTACATTTGATTCTGCCCTCAAAAATTTTTTTACTCGCCCGTGATAGTGTTCAAAGTTTTTGATCAGCCAATCTTTCATTTTATAAAGGCGGATGTCTTTTGCAAAGCGTCTGTCTTCCGACGTTGTAAGAATGTAGCTCTCTTTTTTTTCGTCATCACCGCGGTCTTCCATGTTTTTTTGTGTGTATTTTCCCGTATAGATTCCGTACAGTAAATTTACGGTTCCTGAAGCCAAGACAATAAATAGAAGAATTAAGTCGATGCTTATAATACCTGAACTGAAGAAAAAAGCTCCTGCAATTGCGGTTAAAAGAAAGGATAAATTAAGTCCGAAAAAATGAAAGGGACCGCCCGAGCTTCCCGTCATGACTATGTTTTTTACCTTGGTTATTTTTGTTTGCACTTCGGGAGAAATAAGGGTTTGATAGTTAAGCTCAAACATTTTTTTATTTACAGGTACCGAATAAATATGGAATAGAGGGCGGGAGCCGAGAGCCATCAGTTTTGTTTCAAGTATCTGTATGATAATTTTACAGGCTGTTATCAAAAGCCCTGCCGTCAATATGGAAAGTAAAATCGCCTTAGCCTCTGCTCCGGTTTCAATACCCAATATAATGGTTTTCGGGATAAGAATGGTTTGATAAATCATAAAAATGCGGATAGGCACCGAAATAAGCATAAAGAAAATACCTGCCGGAAAGGTTTTTAACCAAACTCCTAAATAATAGAAGATATTGTTAAAAAGGTTTAATTTTGTATCGCTTTTTTCCATAATTTCCTCTCTAAAGTTAATATCTAAATATGTAAGACAATTCTAACATATGATTAAAAATCGGTCAAGGGTTTTAATGTTTTATCTCAATAATTTATGTTGCCAATTTCTTTTTTTTCTGTTATACTTGTTCTTATGAGTATGATTAGAAAAATGCCCATAGGCGTTCAAAGTTTTGAGGTTCTACGAAAAGAAAGTTTTGTCTATGTAGATAAAACGGAGCTTATTTGGAGATTAGTAAACGAAAGCCGAGTCCACTTTTTAAGCCGTCCGCGCCGCTTTGGGAAAAGCCTTTTGCTTTCCACTCTAAAAGCCTACTTCCTCGGTCAAAAAGAGCTCTTCAAGGGTTTAGCGATTGAGAAATTTGAAGAAGCCGAAAAAGAAAAACGTGAAATCTGGCAGGAGTATCCTGTACTCTATTTGGATTTTAATACGGGTATTTATGATACTAAGGAAGGTCTTTTAAATAGACTGATTTCTTTTTTGTGCGAATATGAAAAAATATATGGAAGTACAGGCCTTGACCTGCCCGACCGTTTTCAAAATTTAATAAAGGCCTCCTATGAAAAAACCGGCAGGCAGGCTGTTATTCTTATCGATGAATATGATAAGCCTCTTCTTCAAACGATGTGGAAGGATGAAGCCTTAAACGAAACCTACCGCACAATCCTTAAAGGTTTTTTCGGCGTTATAAAAAGTGCAGACCAATACCTCCGCTTCGCATTTTTAACCGGAGTTACAAAATTCAGTAAGGTCAGCATATTCAGCGATTTAAACAACTTACGGGATTTAAGCCTATTGTCGGATTACTCTGCTGTCTGCGGCATTTCTCAAGAAGAGCTTGAAGCCGATTTTAAACCTGAGATTGCAGCCCTCGCAGAAAATAATAGCTTGACTTATGAGGAAGCTCTTGCAAAGTTAAAGCAAAGATATGACGGCTATAAATTTTCCGAAGACGGAAAAAATATGTACAATCCATTTAGCTTGTTAAATGTTTTTGCCGATGGAAGGATGCGTGACTATTGGTTTGCAACAGGTACGCCGACATTTTTAGTAGAATACTTAAAGAAAGCTTATTACAATATCCCCGACCTTGACGGAAACGTAAAGATGAACGAATCCGGATTGGAAGCCTACCGAGCAGATGCAATAAATCCCTTACCCATTCTTTTCCAATCGGGATATTTGACAATTAAGGACTATAACGATTTTTCAAGACTGTACCGCTTGGGCTTTCCGAATGATGAAGTGCGTTACGGTTTTTTGGATAACTTGTTGCCTGCCTATACCTCGATAAGAACCGATAAAACGGGAGTTTCGATTTGGGAATTCTACGAGCAGATAGAAGCCGGAGATGTAGACGGCTTTATGCAAAAGATGAAGGGAATAATTTCAGGAATACCCTACGATAACTTAACTGAAAAAGATTTAGCCTTGCGTGAACAAAATTATCAGACTGCCGTTTATCTTGTATTTGCATTGATGAATCAGTTTGTGCATACGGAAGTTCATTGTTCAACAGGCAGGGCTGATTGCGTTGTCGAATTTAAAGATAAGGTTTATATCTTTGAATTTAAGCTTACCTCAAATGAAACGGCGGAAAATGCCGTAAAACAAATCAAAGAAAAAAACTATGCCGACAAGTATTCAGGCCGCGGTAAAAAAATTATAGCAATCGGTTCAAGTTTTGACGAAGCTAATCGGACTATCAAAGATTGGAAGACTGAGATTATAGTTTAAGTGAGGTAATGTATAACAGGGGCTGCCTTATATTCTTGTTTACAAAAAAAGGTATATAATATTTTATTTTCCTGTTATTTTTAGTAAAGAGCCGGTATCTATTCCTTTGTAATAAATATATTAATTTTGATATGTGTACTTGTATTAAATATAAAAAAAAGATATACTCATTCTCAATTGGAAAATATTTTCCTTAAAATTAAACAACCGAAATCGCATTAAGGTTCGGCGTAATTGCCGATTAAAAAGGAAATAGGTGAAAATCCTATGCAGTCCCGCTGCCGTAATTAAAGAGTTCTTTTCAATATGCCACTGAGTTTTTTGGGAAGGCGAAAAGAATGATGACTTTTAAGCCGGAAGACTTGCCCTAATGATTTTAGCTTTTGCTCCTTGCGAGAGACGGGGAGGATTGCAGATACTTATCGGCATTGTATGGTGCTTCCTTGTATTTACAAATCCTCTTGCAGGTTTTTCCTGTGAGAGGATTTGTTGCATTAAAGCGGATATCGGTAATATTTTGGAGGGGTTATGAAAAACTCATTTTTTAAAATCTTGTCGGCTGCATTTGCAGCTCTTGTTCTGTCCGCTGCTTGTTCTAAAACCGATTTGCCTCAGCAAGCTCAAAAAGGCGGGCACGTTGAAAATCTTGTTATCGGTACTAATTTAGCTCAGCAAAACGATTTCAGCTCGCAAAGGCAGAGACCAGACGCCTTACAGTACAACGCTTTAACGCAAGCACATTTTGTATACACCGATAAGAACGGAAAAATACACCCGTATTTTTTTAAATCCTTTAGCATTTCCAAAGATGCAAAACAATTGGTTTTTACTTTTCCTTCTACGGCTGTTTGGCATGACGGAAAGCCGGTTACAAAAGACGATATTCTTTTTACATTTGATTTTATGAAAAACGTAAGAAAAACTGGTTCTTTAAAAAACTTAGAAAAATGGGAAATTACCGGAGAAAACGAATGTACTCTTACCTTTTCGGAGCCTGATGCTTATTATTGGATTAATAATGCGGTTTTAAGCGCTTTGGTTTTTCCTAAACATGTCTGGGAAGGTGTTGAAGATTATCGCCAATATAATGGAAAGGATGCCGCATTAGGCTGCGGCCCTTATCGTCTTGTTTCTCTCGATAAAGATTCTCAAACGTCCGTTTATGAAGCTGTTCCTCAAAATGCCTTTTTGGGAGAGCTTACCGTTGACAAAATTACCGTACAGACTTATTCGGGTGAAGATACGCTTATGTTCGCAATGGCAAACGGAGAAATAGATGCTATGTTCAATTATGCAAATTCCGTTGATGTTACCGTAATCGATTCTTTTAAAGGAACCGACGGAATAGATTTCGGTGAAAGCGATTATGCCGGAAACTATCAGGTTACATATGGAATGGAAAGAAAGCCGTGTACAGATATTGCTTTCCGAAAGGCTTGCAGGCTTGCATTCGATTACGGTAAACTTGCCGCCGTTATTAATGGATCGTACGGTACGGCTCCGGGTGCAGGCATTATACCTCCTTCATGTAAAGGTTTTGACCCGTCTTTACCCATCCTTAAAACCGACATAAAAGAAGCTGCACGTCTTTTGGATGAAGCAGGCTATAAAGATATTAACGGGGACGGATTTAGAGAATACCCGGACGGTTCCGAATTAAAAGTTATGGTAACACAGCAATTTTCAACTAGAAATAAGGAACTGTTTAACCGCATGTCCGATGTAATTATGGCCTCGTTAAAAAACATAGGCGTTAAGACTTATGTCGATGAAGAAAGCTTAAGGAACGACGAAGTTTGGGAGCAAAATATAATTGATGGAAATTATGATATTTCAATCGGCTATACCACTTCGGGAATGGCTCAATATACAAGTGCTTTTAGGTATTTTTTAGCCGATCCCAGATTTGAAGGTGAAAATACATGGATTTGGGGAACCTTTCATAATGATGAATTTAAAGACACCTTTTTTGCCATGCAGCGGGCTTCCGATGATGAGACCTACATCAAAAATGTAAGAAAACTTCAAGCTATGGCAAATGATGTTGCTTTTGCTCAGGCGCTTTGTTGGGAAAAATGTTTTTTCCCATATAGAACGGATAAGTATGAGGGCTGGGATAACTATCCTTCTTGGGGTGTCATCCATCCGACAACATGGTTTGAGCTTAGAACAATAAAAAAATAAAGCTTCAAAGACAAAATGAGATCAACGGGTAAAAAATTTCTGTACGCTCTGTGTACGGTTTATATGATAATATCTCTTAGCTTTTTGCTCATTCATATTATGCCGGGGAAACCCATTATGTATTTGGTCGGGCAAGAAGAATACTATTATCTTTTGGATCAATACCCTGCCGAACTTGAAGCATTAAAATTGAAATTCGGACTTGATGATTCGTTATGGGTGCAATATAAAAAATATTTAAAATGTATTGCGACGCTCGATTTCGGACGTGCTCATTCGAATCATCAGCCCGTTTCAGAAAATGTTTTGCGAGCGGCAAAAAGCACTTTACTGCTTTCTATTCCCACGTGGATTTTGGGCGGAATTTTAGGGGCTGTTTTGGGAACTCTTGCAGGGTGGCGGACAAAAGGAATTTTCGACCGCATTACGACTCCGTTTTTTTTGTTTGTAAACACAATTCCATCGAACTGTATAGGCTTGATTTTTCTCATCATATTTTCGTACAAGCTTAAAATATTTCCTATAAACGGAATGGTAGGACCGGGGCTTTCGGGGATGGAGCGGATTTGGAGTTTATTAAGTCATATGGCATTACCGCTTATCATTTTAGTTCTTTCGCGTACGGCAGGAAATTTCATGCTTATGAAAAGCTCCGTTTCTCAAATCTGTAACGAAGATTATTTAATAACTGCGGAATCAAAAGGCTTGGAAGATAAAAAAGTTTTATTCCGTCACGTTTTATGCAATGCACTGCTTCCGTATTCAACGTCTCTTTCAATTCAGTTGGGATGGCTTTTATCGGGATCGATGATAGTTGAAGTTATTTTCGGCTGGAAAGGAATGGGTTCCCTTATGTTCGATGCGGTAAGCAGACGCGATTTTCCGACGGCACAATTGTGTTTTTTAATTTCAGCGGTGAGTGTTGTCGCTGCAAACTGGATAAGCGACATTGTCAATATCATAATAGATCCGCGCGTAAGGGATGAGAGATGATACAATTTTCAAATATAAAAAAAATGCCGTCTTCCTTTAAGGCGGGGCTTATGATTGTTTTGACGGCAGCTATTATTGCAATTTTTGCACCGGTTATCGCTCCGTATGATCCGTATGAAATGGGTCATATTTATGAAAAGCCTTGTCTTGCGCACCTTTTAGGAACTAATGATGTCGGACAGGATATTTTAAGCGAGCTGATCTACGGTGCTCGGGTTTCTCTTTTTGTCGGTTTTTTTGCGGCTATTACTATTACCTGTATCGGTGTTGTTTTTGCTCTGCTTTCAGGATATTACGGAGGTATTACCGATAGACTTATAACAGTGTTTACCAATATTGCAATGTCTGTTCCGGGACTGCCTTTGACGGTCTTGTTGGTGGCGTTTATGAAACCCGGAAAATGGAACTTGATTATAGCTATGAGTATTACTTCTTGGACTGGAACTGCACGGATCCTGCGAGCAAAGACAAAAGAAATTGCGGAACAGCCTTTTATAAAAATAGAAAAAGCTTTGGGTGTCTCCGATTTTGTCATTATGTTTAAACACATCTTGCCGAACCTTAAAGATATAATACTTATACGCGGCGTACTTTCCGTTTCGGCAGCGATGGTAACGGAATCGGGTTTAAGTTTTTTAGGGCTAGGAACCTACGGCGAAAAATCGTGGGGTGCAATTTTGCGGTACGCTTTTTTTAGGCACAGCATTTTGCGCGGACAAATATGGTGGTATCTGCCTCCGATTATCTGTATCTCGGTTACCGTTTTAGGTTTTATGCTTATAGGATATTACGGCACAAAAAATGAATAATACTGAAATAAACTTAGCTGAACTTCCTCTTCTCAAAATAGAAAACTTAAGTGTTTCATTCGGAGCAAAGAATGCTCCTCAAGTTCTTCAAGATTTTAATTTAGATATTTTTGAAAGAGACAAAATTGCAATTATAGGTGAGACTGGCAGCGGAAAAAGCGTTATGCTTTTAGCTGTGTTAAAACTTTTACCTAAAAATGCAGAAGTGCAGGGGACCGCTTTTTTTAATAATCGGAATCTTTTAAGCCTTGACCGTAAAACTTTAAACTCCATTAGAGGAAAAGAAATATCCTACATTCCTCAAGGCAGCGGAAACTCTTTAAATCCGCTTCTTAAAGTGGGTTATCAAGTCGGAGAGCCTCTTATAATTCATTACGGGTATTCCAAAAAAAATGCGGAGAAAGAAGCCGTAAACCTTTTACGCAAATTCAATTTAGGTAGTGAAGAAGAACGGGCCGTTCAATATCCTCACACTTACAGCGGCGGAATGAAGCAAAGGGCTATGATTGCAATGGGTATTTCCGCAGGAGCCCATTTAATATTTGCTGATGAGCCTACAAAGGGCTTAGACTCAAGACGTCTTAAAATGGTTGAACAAGCATTTAAACTCTTAAAAGAAGAGACCTATGTTTGCGTTACCCATGACCTTAATTTTGCAAAAAACATAAGCAAAAGATTATGTGTTATGCATTCTTCATATAGCGTAGAAATTGGATTGACCGAAGAAGTATTTGCAAAACCCTATCACCCGTATACCGAAGATATAATAAGGGCGATGCCCGAAAACGGTCTACAGTATAAGGCAAAGAGTATGCAGCGTCCCGTTTATGAAACAGGATGCAGATATGCTTCAAACTGTGAATATGCTTTTGAAAAATGTAAACAAACCCCTCCCATGATAGACATAGAAAAAAACAGGAAAGTAAGGTGCTGGAAATATGCTTGAACTTAAAAACATTTCTAAAACATATAAAAATGCCCGCAAAAAAGATTTTGAAGTAATTAAAAATATCAGCTTTTGCATAAATAAAAAAGAAACACTAGGCTTGATCGGGGACAGCGGAAGCGGCAAAACGACTATCGGACAAATTATAACCGGTTTAATAATGCCGTCAAATGGAGAAATGTTTTTTGAAAACCTTCCGCTTAAATATCCAGTTAATCGTGAAACAAGACGCAAAATTCAAATTCTTTTTCAGCATCCGGAAATATCTTTTAATCCCAAACTGCACATCATAGATAGCTTAAAAGAACCGTACCGTATTTATTTAAAAGAAAAAGGAATGGAGAAAATTATTCGGGATATAAAAGAATTGGGCTTAAGGGAAGAACATCTTTACCGCTACCCAAGGGAATTGAGCGGCGGAGAATTACAGCGTTTGGCTTTGGCAAGGATTCTTTCCATTACACCTCAGTTGATTGTCTTAGATGAGCCGACAGGAATGTTGGACAGCGTAAGCCAAGCTCAGATTATCCATTTATTAAAAGAATATCAAAATACACATCAATCAAGCTATCTTTTTATCAGTCATGATAAAATTTTAGCGGAACAATTTTGTGACAGACTTATCTATATAAATGAAGGACAGATAAACTGTAAATGATCCGGTAAAATTTCTATGAGACCTATCTTTTTCCTCCAAATCTGTTCTTATAAGCTATGAAATTATGTTTTTTAATAAATTTTAAGCGGCAAATAATTTAAACCTTGATATTTTGACTTTTTTGTTATATCATAATTATGTAAGTTTAAATTTAAAGGAGTAAATTATGGGTCTTATATCAGCAGCAGTTGGAGCAGTGGGCGGCGGTTTGGCCGATCAATGGCTCGAAGTTATTGAAGCAGGAGATATGGGTGAGGGCGTTGTCCTTGCAAAAGGAGTTGCTGTCCGCACAGATAAACGTAACACAAACAAAAAAGGTTCAAGCGATGTCGTTTCAAACGGTTCTATTATACATGTAAATCAAAACCAGTTTATGATGTTGGTGGACGGGGGAAAGATAGTCGATTATACGGCGGAGCCGGGATATTTTAAGGTTGAAAATTCGGCATCGCCCTCCCTATTCGGCGGTCAATTCGGAGATGCCCTAAAAGAAACCTTCAGCCGTTTTAAATTCGGCGGAACCACCCCGATGAAACAGGAAGTATTTTATGTTAATTTACAGGAGATCAAGGGTATTAGGTTCGGTACTCCCAATCCATTGCAATACTTTGACAACTTCTATAATGCGGAGTTGTTTTTGCGCACCTTCGGAAACTATTCGATTAAAATAACCGACCCAATCAAGTTTTTTAAAGAAGCTTGTCCTCGTGATGCCGAAAATGTTCACATTGATGAAATAAACGAACAATACTTGAGCGAATTCTTAGAAGCCTTACAGGCTGCCATCAGTCAAATGTCTATGGAAGGCGAACGCATTTCCTTTATTCCTTCAAAGGGAACGGTTTTAAGCAAACACATGTCCGAGATTCTGGATGATTCATGGAAGGAATTACGCGGAATGGAGGTGCTTTCAGTCGGTATTGCAAGTATTTCCTATGATGATGAATCTAAAGAACTCATCAACATGCGCAATAAGGGAGCTATGCTCGGCGATCCTACCGTACGGGAAGGCTATGTGCAAGGCTCTATTGCCCGCGGTATGGAAGCGGCAGGTTCGAATCAGGCAGGAGCAGGAATGGCCTTTATGGGTATGGGCATGGGCATGAATGCGGCAGGCGGTTTTATGGGACAGGCAAGTCAAACCAATATGCAGCAGATGCAAATGAATCAAGCTGCTCAAGGAGCCGGTCAACAACAAGGCAGCGCTAAGGCAGCAGGAGAATGGTTTTGCACCGAGTGCGGCCACAAGAATACCGGAAAGTTTTGTGCCGAATGCGGAACTCCTAAACCTGCAGGCAGCGGCTGCCCTTCATGCGGTGCGGAAGTAAAGCCGGGAGCAAAATTCTGTCCCGAATGCGGAACAAAATTATAACCAACATATTGGAGAAAGATATGAGTATTGAAAATTATAAATGTCCGGGCTGCGGAGCTCCTATAAGTTTTGATCCGAAAACCGGGGGCTTTAAGTGTGATTATTGTTTTTCAAGTTATACAGAAGAAGAACTTACAAAATACATGGAAGATCTGCAAGCAAAGAAGGGTGGAGCAAATGAAAGCTCTTCCGAAGGCGAAGGTGCAGGGGACGGAAAGGTAAAACAATATCACTGCAACAACTGCGGAGCGGAAGTTGTAGTAGGGGACACTTCAAGTACGGCCTTTTGTTATTATTGCCACAGTCCCGTAGTATTATCCGATAGGCTCAAAGGAGATTTTAAGCCTGATAAGATTATTCCTTTTAAGATTGATAAAAAGGAAGCCTTAAAGCATTTTGCTTCTTGGGTGCAAGGTAAAAAGTATGTGCCTAGCGATTTTACAAGCAATAGCACAAAAGAAAAGATAACGGGTATTTATCTTCCGCATTGGCAAGCTGATGTTGTAGCTAATGTTGACTATCACGCCGTAGGCTTAAAGATTTCATCGTGGCGAAGCGGGAATACGGAGTATACAAAAACGGATAAGTATAAGATTGAGCGCACGGGAAAAATTGAGTTGGATAAATGTCAAGAGTTGGCTTTTACAAAGATAGATAAACCTCTTATCAATGCAATAAGTCCTTATGATTTGGAAGAACAAAAAGATTTTTCTCAAGGTTATCTTGCAGGCTTTTCTTCGGAGCAATATGATATTAAAAAAGAAGATGTAGAATCCGTAATAAAAAACAGGGCGGAAGATTATACTAAGGACCTTATTCAAAACTCTACCGATTACGGAGGAAGTATTGAAGATGAAGAGGATAATACTTCCTACACTGTGCAAAATTATAACTATGTTTTGCTTCCCTCATGGATACTCACCTATCTTTATAAGGGAAAAACCTATGTCTTTGCCGTAAATGGTCAAACAGGAAAAGCTACAGGCGAGCTCCCGGTAAATAAGTCTAAGCTTGCTCTTGTGTCAGGTATTATATCGGGAGTTCTTGCAGCTCTTTTACTCTTAGGCGGGAGGTTTATATGGTAGCAAAAAAGATTATTTATGCATTGATATTTTTTATCTGCATAAGCTCTTATGCAGAGACTGAAAAAAACCTTTTGGTAGATGAAGCCGGTGTTTTACAGCCGGAAGTTTTTGCTAAGATAGAAAAACATCTTAAAACCGTTTCCCAAAAGAGCGGGTCTGATGCAGTTGTTGTGATTGTTTCCGATGCGGGAGGAAAAAGTCCTCAAGACTATGCTGATGATTATTTTGATTACAATGACTATGGTCAAGGTTCCGAAAAAGAAGGAAGTCTTTTACTCATTATAACGGGGGACGGAACTCCGGGAAGCAGGTATGCTCATATTTCAACCCATGGGGACAAAACAATAAAAACTATTACCGACAGTGTTATAGAAAAACTCTTGGATTCGCTTATCGACGGCGGTTTAAAAGCGAATAATTATTCTAAAGGCATAGAGTCTTACCTTAACACTTTAAGCGGAAGATTTTATAACAGTCTTTCTCTTTTGGAAGTTGGAATGAGTTTAGGTCTTGCCCTATTAGCCTTTTTCTTTAAGTTCTCCGGAACAATAAGAAAATATAAGTCTAAGGGAAACTTTGCTCCTGCCCCGTTCTATGATGTCAGTAAAAACAGCCTAGTTTCGTTTGCAACAACCGATGACTCCTTTATTTCTACAAATACGGTATCACATATTATTCAAACAAGCAGCAGTAAGGGAAGCAGCGGCAGCAGTACTACGCACACATCTTCCTCAGGACAAACACATGGGGGCGGAGGTAGAAGTTTTTAAGTTTTAGTTAAAATTATTAACCCGATTAAACATTTTATTTAAAGTGCTTTTAATCGGGTTTATTGAATTTTGTATATTAGGAAGTGATTATGAACTCTAAATTTTTTACGATTTTAGGATGGGTTGCAACCGCAACCGCTATGGCCATGTATGTTTCGTACATTCCGCAAATAAGTAATAATTTAAACGGAATGAAAGGAAATTGGCTTCAGCCCTTGGTTGCTGCAATAAACTGTACTCTTTGGGTAACATACGGGCTTATGAAAAAACCTAAACGGGACTGGCCGATTGCCTTTGCAAATTCACCCGGCATAATTTTCGGTTTGGTTGCCTTTATTACTGCACTTTGAGACTGATTATCCGCATTGCTGCAATGTCTACAATCGCGGATCTACAGCTTCGCTTTCGAGGGCAAGAACTGCAAAGGCACTTTCATGAACTCGCCTTAAAGGTTCTTTTTTTACAAAGCGTTCAAGAGCCTCTACGCCTAAGGCAAATTCCTGCAAGGCTAGGGCTCTTTTTTTTGCTAAGCCCCTTTTCTTTAAACGGTCTAAATTTTCTTTTTCGCAATATTCGGGGCCGTAAATAATACGCAAGTATTCTTTACCTCGGCATTTGACTGCCGGCTGAACGAGGCCGTGCTTTTCTGCATGGAAGACAAAATCGAATGGTTTTATTACCATGCCTTCCCCTCCTTTTTGTGTAAGAGATAACCACCAATCTACTGCGTCTTTTATTTCATTCGCGTTTTCTACATCAACTATTTTATAGGGTGTAATTTTAAAAAGAGTTTTATCGGCAAGACATATTTCTTTTATGTTTTCCATATGCCATTCGTGATTTTTATCGGTATGCACAGCACCTTCCGTTGCCAAAATATGGAAAGGAGCGAGTTTATAATCATCTATGCTTTTTACTTCCCAACAATAATTACGGTAAGATTCAATAAATTTTTCAACCGAAACTTTTTTTTGAGTAAAAATATTTGATAAGTTTTCTGCCCCTTCAATTCCTCTTAATTTTGTGAGGTTTAAAATTTTTTCCGCTTCTGAAAGAGCGTTTATTGCAGAGGAACCTGTTGCCGCATATTGGTCATGTATAAGACTTTGGGCTTTTACAGACCAAGGCATAAGTTCCGCATCAAGACAAACCCAATCGGTACTTTGCTTTTCCCAAAAGTTTGAAAGTGTTAAGGCCTTTTGAACCTTTGTTAAAAATTCTTTTTCGATTATTGAATCATTAAAAAAGTTTCTTCCCGTGCGTGTATAACAAATACCGAAACCTTCATCTTCAATGCCGAATTTTTTTTCCGCAGTCTGTGTATTTTTGCAAACAATAAGCACAGCTCTGGAGCCCATGTGCTTTTCTTCCAAAATAATTTTTTTAACTCCGCGGCTTTTGTAATAATCGATAGCTTCAATTGGATGCTCTAAAAAATTTTCAAGGCTGCTTGTTTCCGAAGGAGACATGGTGGGCGGAAGATATATAAGCCATTTAGGGTTTACTGCAAAGCGGCTGACCGCTTCAAGGGCTGCAATGGACTGTTCTTCTCGGATTAGTATATTGTTTTTTAATCGGGTTTGAATAATCCTTCTGCCTGTTACATCTTCAATATCGAGGAGGTCATCGTTTTCATGCTGCAATGAAAATGAAACTTTGGGTTCGATAGGCCGTACAGGTTCCGAATAAACTTTTTTTGCCTTAACCGATACAAACTCCTCTTCGGGATAACGGAGGGCTGTAAGAGCTCCGCCGAAAACGCAGCCTGTGTCTATGTCAATCGTATTATTCAACCATTGCGGATTCGGAACGGGAGTATGGCCGTAAACAACCTTTGCCCTGCCGCGGTATTCGGATGCCCAATTATATCTCACCGGTAAACCGAACTCATCCGTTTCGCCGGTAGTTTCTCCGTATAAACAAAAAGAACGCACTGCCCCTGAACCGCGTCCCTGCATTTCTTCTTTTAAGCCTGCATGGGCGACAACCAGTTTTCCCGAATCCAAAACATAGTGACTGACAAGACCGTATAAAAATTCTTTTACATCGTTTTTAAATTCTTCAGATTCGTTTTCTAGCTGCTGAAGGGTTTCTGCAAGTCCGTGTTTTTCCTGTACTGCCTTTCCGTTAAGTTTTTTATGAAGCTTCATATCGTGATTGCCGGGAACACAGAGTGCCGAACCGTTCCGCACCATGCTCATAACAAGTTTTAAAACTTGAGGAGAAGCCGGCCCCCTGTCTACCAAATCGCCTAAAAAAACGGCTGTACGGTTTTCGGGATGGCTTACATTGAAGCCGTAATTTTTTTCGTCATCGTTTACCGAATCTATTTTGTAATTTAGTTTTTGTAAAAGTTCTACAAGCTCATCATAGCATCCGTGCACATCACCGATAATATCGAATGGGCCGTGCATATCGGTTTTATCGTTATAAAGTTTTTCACGGATAATTTCCGTAACGGAATTTACTTCTTCTTCCGATCTTAGAATATAAAGTTTTTTAAAGCCTTCTTTCTTTAAATTCTTTAACGAATGTTTTAAGTTCTGCATCTGATGTCTTAAAACTCCGGAAGAAATTTTTCTGTCTGTCCTCTCTTCGTTTCGTTTTTCACAAAGCTCTTGAGGTAAATCAAAAACAATTGCAATAGGAAGAACATGAAAAGAATGGGCTATGTTGAGAAGTTTTTTTCTTGCTTCCTGCTGAATATTTGTCGCATCTGCAACCGTGAGTAATCCGTTTTGAAGCCGCTTTGAAAGAATAAAATTAAAAACTTCAAAAGCATCGTTTGTAGCTGATTG
Organism: Treponema denticola; assembly: GCF_024400535.1. Taxonomy (NCBI): domain Bacteria; kingdom Pseudomonadati; phylum Spirochaetota; class Spirochaetia; order Treponematales; family Treponemataceae; genus Treponema; species Treponema denticola. The sequence goes on along the minus strand of NZ_CP038800.1, from coordinate 2,311,151 downwards.
ATTATTTTCATCATTTGAAACTATACCTCGGCAAATATCGGAAGAAACAATTTCATATTTTTCAAAATGTTTTTGTGCAAAGCTGCTTTTACCGGAGCCCGAAACTCCGACAAGTAAAACCAGTGAGGTCTTGGGTATATTAATCTGCATATTTAAATACCGCCATCTGTGACGGAGCTCCTATATTTTTTTCTTCTTCGCCTACCGTAAAAAATTCTACGGAATAATTATTTTCATCGGCAACTCTTTTTGCCCATGTTTCAAATTCCTTGCGTGTCCATTCAAAACGGTGATCGGTATGCCGCATTTTTCCGCTTGCTAAATTTTCATATTGCACATTGTACTCGCTGTTCGGCGTGGTAAGAACTACGGTACTTGGTCTTGCAAATTTAAAAACGGCTTTTTCGAAGGCGGGTAACCTGTTTTCATCCATGTGTTCTATTACTTCAACAACGGCGGCAGCTTCAAAGCCTGAAAATCTTTTATCTCTGTACATAAGTGAACTTTGAAATAAACTAAGTTTTTCTTTTTGTTTTGGCGGCATATCCTCCCAGTGCAGTCTTTCCTTGCATTTTGTTAATTCGGAATATGAAACATCCATGCCTGCAATTTTTTCAAATTGTTTTTCTTTTAAAAGAAGCCGTATCAGTTTGCCGTCTCCGCATCCCAAGTCGATAACGCTTTTTGCTCCGCTCATTTTTAATTTTTCGGTAACGGCATTTAGTCTTTGGTCATGCAGTCTTTCCTTTTTTCCTTTTTGAAGAGGTGAATCCGATTCTTCTTCAGTTCCGGATTGAGCCGCATTTTCTTCTTCAGCCAAAATATTAAAAGCCGAACGGACAAGCGATTTTATGTTTATCAAATAGCGCGAAACTATTAAATCCTTTGAAGGATGATTTTCAAGCCAGCCTTTTCCTTTTTGCAATAATTTATCGACTTCATCCTGAGTAATAAAATAATGCTTTTCGTTATCCAATACGGGAATTAAAACATAAAGATGAGAAAGCAAATCTTTAATAGGTAATTTATTTTTTAATATGAGAGTAAAATATTTTCCGTAACCCCAGTCGGTAAATTTTGTATCGAGAATATGACGCTCGGCTTCGATACTGTAGCCTAAAGGTTCAAAGAGATTTTTAATTAAAAGCTCGCCGCCGCGGGGAGCGGGAAGAACCGAAATTTTTACAGTTAAGGAAAGAGCTTCTTCAACATATTCCGGATGCTCTTTGCAGTTTCCGTTTAAGGCACTTGAAAAGACCTTTGAAATTGCAGAACTCATAAATGAGGAAGCAACATAGGGACGGTCGTTTACATATTGGCCCAGTAAAAATTCCTTTCCCGTAAAATTTTTTGCATTGCGCACCATGCCGACAGGATCGATTTCCAAAAGCAGAGCAGCCGTTGTTTTTTCTTGGGAGTATTCGGGATAAAAAACATGAGCCTTTCCTACAGATAATTCTGCTGTCTGTAATTTATCGGGATGTTTATGCAGCAAAAAACTTAAAATATTCGAGTTATTTCCTTCAGCACTTATTGTTAAAAGCATTTATTCTTCCTTAAAATTGAACAGCTGAACAAAATATCAATTTTGGAAGCTGTTCAATTAGTACGCGATAGCGTACATACAATCTGCGATGTTTGCGTAAGCAAACTCGACGTGTTTTTCAGCCGCGCTATTTCAGCGGCTGAAAATAAACCTTCCTTAAATTTATCATAAACAGAAGGCATTTTAGCATATCGCCGATAATTTCGCAAGTAAGCGATTAACTCACTTTTTAAACAAGAATTACAAGGCTTGTGATTTTTATTAAAAAATGATAGAATAAGCCTTAGAGGTAACTTATGGAAAATAAACGGATATTAAACAAAATACATATTACTAATAAAGATTTGGATTTGATTAAAAATGCTGTTGCAGAGGCGGAAAAAACTACAAATGGTGAAATTGCTTTGGCGGTTATTCCTCAAAGTGATTCTTATTCGTTTGTAGAATTGTTTGCTGCCGTCTGCCTAGCCTTTATTTCTTTTTTTGTAATGCTTTATTTTGGCAACGGTATTTGGCAATTACTCGAAACAAAACTTTGGTATCCTTCTCCTAAGACTCTCACAGCCGTGATCGGGGCCGGTGTTTTGATTATAATGCTCCTTTTCTTTTTGCTGATAAATATTCCCGCTCTCGATAGATTAATAATTCCAAAAAAAATAAAGGAAGCAAGGGTATATGCAAGAGCTTTAAAACATTTTGTAGAATGCGGAATTTATAAGACTGCCGAAAGAACCGGTATTTTGATCTTTGTTTCTATTCTTGAAAGAAAAGTTTTTATTATTGCAGATTCCGGTATTGCCGAAAAAGTTGAGCAAAACACATGGAACGGTATTTGCGGCATAATAACTGACGGCTTAAAGTCAAAGAATACGGCAAAGAGTTTATGCAAGGCTGTAGAAGAATGCGGAAAAATTCTTGCAGAACATTTTCCTAAAACGGCAGGAAACCCGAATGAATATCCCGACGGGCTTGTGGTATTGGAGCGATAGATGACAAAAAAAATCAAGCTTTTTTCTGTCTTGTTTTTTATTGCGGCCGTTAATATTTTTTCGCTTAATGTGCCTAAGCTTAAAGGGCCTGTAAACGACTTAGCCGGTATTCTATCGGATGATAAAAAGACTGAAATAGAGAATTTTCTTTTTGAAATTGAAAAAAAATCGGATGTGCAAATAGCCGTATTAACTATCCCTTCTCTCGAAGGAGAAAATTGTGAAGAATATTCATTGCGTGTTGCAGAAACATGGCAGCTTGGCTCTAAAGAAAAAGATTCCGGTGTTTTGCTCCTTGTTGCCGTAAACGATAAAAAAATGCGTATTGAAGTAGGGTACGGCCTTGAGGCAAATCTTACCGATGCCGCTTCAGGCCGTATTATACGGAATGTAATAGCTCCCGAATTTAAAACAGGGAATTTCGGTAGCGGAATATTCCTAGGGGTAAAAGCTATTGCAGGATGTGCCTTACAGGATGAAAGTATGCTATCCAAAATCAATTCCTCTGATGATGATAGTGACGGCTTTGCTATCATCGTCGGACTTACGGCTTTATTTATAATATGGTTTATTTTTTGCAGACTTATTCCGTGCTTTTTCTGGATTTTGTACCGCTTGATAACTTTGAAGGGATTTACCGGTGAGGAATTGGTAACTAATTTATTTACTTCAAGAAGCGCGTTTAAATTTTTAGGTTCGTCGGGAGGCGGAGGCGGTTATTCAGGAGGAGGGGGCAGTTTTGGAGGCGGCGGAGCTTCGGGAAGCTGGTAGATAAAAGTATACTTAGTTGAATTTTTTATAGCAAGTTATTATCTTAAAAAAGGGCAATCCTTATATTACTATATTTCTCCCGCCACTACCGGGTGCTTTTTTCTCCAGTCCAGACCTCTTAATGCATAGCATTCCCTATGTTGCCCTAATAGCTGCTGTGCGGGTAATCTGCTTATCAGGTTTTGATGCCATAGTCGCATGTTAATTTTCCTCTTCCTTAAAAATATTTGAATTTTCTAAATATTTATTAGGATATTTTTTTAGCAAGGTTAAAAGATAGATTAAAATTTCTTTTTTATTTATTTTTCCATATTTATATAGCTCAATCATATTTAAAAAATTTTCTTTTGCGTTTTTTTCTGCGCAATTTTTAAAATAGCCCCATATGTGCTGAAGGGAATTGATTACTTCTTTTGGGTTTTCTTCAAGTTTAATGGCTTGATCAATTAGGAGCTGCACTTCATCAGGGGTTATGTCTTCTTTTTTTAAAAGCTCTCTTATATCCTTATAAATTTTTTGAGACTTGCTTAAAACCAAATACTTGTTTTGCGCCCAGAGCTTTTGGCTGATTTTTTTATTATCATTCATTAATCTTATCTTTAAATCTTGACTATAGCATGGGATTCATTTTTTTTCAAGCATTTTTTCACAAAATTCCATATTTTTGTATATAGTTTCTCCGATTGACAAAGGCTTCTATAATAAATAAAATTAAGACCGATGAAAACGAATAATTTGATAAGCAATTTTCACACCCATACTTATTTGTGTAAACATGCTGAAGGGAAGCCGATCGATTATGTAAAAGAAGCGATTAAGGCCGGCTGTTCGGCTCTAGGTTTTTCAGACCATTGTCCCTATCCCGATTCTTCATGGGATTATTGCCGTATGGGAGAGTATGAGGTAAACCTCTATAAGAGCATGGTAGAGGAAGCTGTCATTGATGCTCCTTTTCCCGTATATTTCGGTTTTGAGTGCGAATGGCATCCCCGCTATAAGAGCTGGTACAAGGACTTTTTGAGGGAGGAACTGAAGTCCGATTTTTTGGTTTTAGGTTCTCACTGGTATGATGTAGGCGGCCGCTTGGAATATGCTCCAACCCTTACAAAAAAAGAACTTTTCGGTTATATTGATTTTACGATTGAAGGAATGGCATCAGGTCTTTATAATTTTTTAGCCCATCCCGATCTTTTTTTGGCTGATGTTTCAAACATAGATTCAGACCATCTGGCTTGTTCAAGGACCTTGATTCAGGCGTCCGTTGATCTTGATATGCCGATAGAAATAAACGGATACGGTACCTTTAAAAGAAAAATTGAACGCGCCGGGCGCGATGAGTTTATTTATCCGGTCAGGCAATTTTGGGAAATTGCTTCAGATATGGGGGCCAGAATTATCTGTAATTCTGATGCTCATTTCCCTGAGCATACTATTTTGGGCTGCAGGAATGCAATGGCCTTTGCAGAGAGTATAGGGATTAAGGTTCAAGATACTGCCGAAGCCCTAGGTTTCAGGATTATCAATGGATAAGGAGACTTTGAGAGCCCTTCATATTATAGTCAAAGGAAGGGTTCAAGGAGTGGGCTTTCGGTATTGGACCCGTTCTCTTGCAAAGAGCCTCAATGTAAAAGGGCGAGTCCGCAACCTTGCCGATTACTCCGTCGAAATTATTGCCGAAGCCGATACCGATACTTTGGGAGAATTCGTTTATGCTCTCAAGCACGAGCATCCTTATGCCCGTGTTGAAAGCCTTAATTCCGAAGAGATAAGGCTTAGAGGTTATACAGACTTTCGGATTGAGGTATAACAAAACTAAACCTGCCGATTGAGCCTCGTAAAAAAATTATTCTACCTTATCGTGCTTTTCTCCGCGGGTAACCTTTCCCATCATAAGCCATGCGAGGAGGAAAAAACATGCACAGTATACAAAGACTGCTCTGTGCCCTGCAAAGTCGATTATAAGACCTGCAAGGAAGGGGGCCATTATTGCAGCTCCTTGAGAAAATGTATAGTATAAGCCTGTGTAAAGTCCTATGTGAGCGAAGCCTGCCATCTGCCAAAGCATGGGGAAGGAGTTTGCTATTATACAGATCCAAAAAATACCGAACACAAACATTAGGCCCCAAAAAAGGTATTTTAATTGTCCTCCGGCAAGGCCTAGCATACCTGCAATTTCGGTTAAGAAAAATTGAGCTAAACACAAACTTGCAACAACAACCAAGGCGATTCTTATCATTCTTTTTCGTCCCCACTTACTTGCAGCATAACCCATTGGAATGGCTGATAGGGCTGAGGCTATTCCTACCATTCCTGCGGCAAAGGCTCCCTGTCCTGTCGATACACCGAAATGTTTTATACTGTACTCGGCGATGTATGGCAACATTCCCTGATAGCCTAGGAACCATAAGAAAAGCGAAACAAGAACAAATAGGGTACTTTTATCGGGCTTTTCCTCATCTTCAATTTTCCTTCCTGCCAATACGGTTTTCATTGCCTGTATAAACGGCACTTTTTTTTCTTCTTCATTTTCAGGAGAATCAGGCAGTGGAACATTTTTTCCTTTTACAAAAAGAAATAGCATTAGGGTTGCAAGGATAACCAAAAAACCTGCTGCCGGAAATGAAAGGACATCCTTTGTATGCCCTATAATGGGAAGGACAGTATCGACATCCATTAGGCGGGCCAAAAATAAGGTTCCCACTATTGCTGCAATGTTTCCCATGGTATTTATAACTCCGTTACCTTGAGAGCGGAATTCGGCAGGAACAATGTCAGGCATTAAAGCTATTACGGGCCCCCGCACCGATTGCTTAAATAAATTCAGCAGGGCAAGAATAATTATCAATGCCGCCAAAGAATTTTTTGCTGCATATGGAATAAAGCTAAAAGTAATTGCCGACAATGGAAGCAGAATTAAAATCCACGGCATTCGTCTCCCTATTTTTGTTCGGGTTCTATCCGACCATGTCGAAACGATGGGGATTAATAATATTGCCAGCACATTATCGAGAGACATCAATATTCCGACAAGCCATTTAAATGGAATATAACGGCTTAAAAAAAAATCGTTACATAACTGTCATACAATGGATCCATGAGCCCCATCGTAAAAAATCCTGCTCCGATTAAAAAAGTTATCGGAAGGTATTTTCTAAATCCTTCTTTTTGTTTCATAGCTTCTCCCATAAAAACTTTTTGCAGCAAATATTAATTTGCGAAAAAAGTTTTTTCAAGTGTGTGCAGGAATGCACACACATACAATAATGCGATGTTTGCCAAAAGGCAAACTCGGCAGATAAACAGTGAGGCAGAATTTCTGCCGAGCTGTTTATCGTAACTCCTTATAAATTTTATCTCTTAACAGTATAAACTATATTTGCTATAATAGCTATAGTAAAAATAAAGATTATTTAATTTATGAGGAAACGGAATATGCATAAAGAAATTTTGCCTAATGCAAAAAGGCCTCTTCTTTTTTGGTCATCGAGGAGTTTCAAGTTTAGCTCCTGAAAATACTATTGCCTCATTTAAGAAAGCTGTAGAGATGGGAATCCCCGGAGTGGAGCTGGATGTGCATTTAACCAAAACCGGAGAACTTGCGGTTATTCATGATTCCTCAATTAAGCGTACAGGAAGAATTTATGAAAACGGAAAAATTATCGAGGCTCCTAATCTAAAAGTTGAAGATTTATCTTGGGAAGAATTACAAAAATATGACTTCGGTATTTGGTTTTCAAAAGAATATGAAGGCGAAAAACTTCCTTTGCTTTATGATGTGCTTAAACTTTTAGGCTCCGATATCTATGTCGATATAGAAATAAAAATAGATAACTTAAAATATAAGGGAGTTGTAGAAAAAACCTATCAGGTTTTAAAGGATATTTTAAAAGTTTTACCCGAAAATCCTCAGAGATTTTTGGTTTCTTCTTTTAATCCATTTGCTATAAGATATTTTTCAAAGATATGTTCGGATATTCCTACAGCCTTAATCTATGATAATCATCCCGATAATCTCTTTTTTTTAAAAAAGGGTAGGGGGCTTCTATTTTGTAGACCTGATATTTTAAAACCTTCTTATAAATGCTTTACGAAAAAGAAAAATAAAGAATCTTGGTGCTGGACTGTTGACGATAAAGAAAAGGCCTTGGATCTTATCAAAAAAGGAGTAACGGGAATTATATCCAATCGCCCTCAGGATATAAAGGAGAGTTTATAAATTCTTTAAAACAAGATTAAGGTTTTTACTTGTATCGGCTTACTCCATGGCCATTGTATAAATATTGGATTCAAATTCCATGTCCGTATTGCGTTTTTTAAATGCTTTTGTATCTTGTATTTTTAATCCGCATTTTTCCATTACTCGGCACGAGGCTTTATTTTCTTTTGCAACTGTGCAATAAAAATTACGCACTCCTAATGAGTATGCAAAATTTATCAAAGCTTTTACCATCTCGGTCGCAAGCCCTTGTCCCCACAAGTCTTTTTTTACTGTATAGCCGAAGCCCCAATGATCTTTTGGTCCTTCCGTCCCTAAGCAGCAGGTTGCAACAGGTTCTCCCGTGTTTTTACAAACAGCAATAAAAGGATATTCGTCTACCCATTCGTCAATATCATAAATTACCTTTCTAAGTTCATCGCCGTTTTTATAAGGTTGATCTGCAAGATATTTTCCGTTTTCCGGATCGCCCCAAAGCTTTGCTGCAAAATCCGCATCGTCAAGTGTCATACTGCGTAAAATTAGCCTTTCCGTTTCAATATCTTTTGTTTTCATTTTTTTCTCCATGTCTTTTATTCGTGCAGAGGGTTGTTGATTCGATAATTTGAATAAATCCGCGTTTGTTGTACCAATTTATTGCCGTTTTATTTTTTGATTCGACATCAAGATAAATTTCCAAATCTTGATTTTTAAAATAGTTTATAACTCTATTTATAAGAGATATTCCGATTCCGCATTTTTGATATTTTTTTAGAACCGCAATAACACTGATGTAAGCCGAATTTTCTTTTATAAAAGAAATAATAAAACCTGCATACTCTTCATTATATTTTGCAATAAAACAAGAGGCGGGATTAAAAAGATCTATTTTATACCAATCACTTTCCCATGCCTTATCGCAAAAGGCATCGGCATAGATTTGAGGAATAATATCTTTGTGCTCAAACTCATTAAATTCTTCGATTTTAATGTTTTTATTTTTATTATCCAAAAGTTTTTTAGGTATTCGATATTTAGTCCAGTCCGGCATCTTGTTGCTCCTTAAAATTAACTGTTACTTGCCCAATTAAGATATTTGAATGTCTTTAATCTTGTTTAAAATACTTTGCAGTGTAAATGAATTTAATTTTTTTTCGAGGGTGGTTTGAGCATCCAAAAAATAGCCGTCAAGCAAGAGATTTATTTTTTGTGCAACAGGACATTCATTCGGCGGTGTGTCATGTATTTTAAATAGTTTTCCGTCTTTTATTGATTCTACTGCATTAAAGATATCGAGGAAGCTGATTTGAGCTGCCTTTTTTTTTAGTGCAATACCGCCTGTTCCCTGAGTAATTTCTATAAGGCCTGCATTTTTTAATGCACTCATAAGTTTGCGTATAACTACAGGATTTGTCTTTACACTTTCAGCAAGAAAATCGCTCGTTACCTTGCACTTATCTTTAAAGAATTCAACGCAGAGTAGGATATGAATTGAAACCGAGAATTTTGTTCCTATTTGCATAAGCCGTCCTAACCGAATATCTTTTCATTTTATACTAAAACTATATAAGATACAATAGGTCATTTCTAAAAATTGATGTTTTTAGGTACTCACAATAGGACGGCTATTGAATCGTTATTTTATAAACTTACAACCGAAAAATTATCTTGAATGAATTTTCCATTTTCTACTTCATCAATCATAGCGATGGCGTAATCGGCATAGCTTATTGTGCTCTCTCCATTCGAGTTGAATGGGAGATCTTTACCTGCAAGTTTATATTTTCCGGTACGTTTACCTTCTGGTTTAAAATCTAAGGGCGGTGATAAATAAGTCCACAAAACATCTTTTCTTTCCTTTAATTCAAGAAATGCATTCGTTTCTGCCTGTGCTAGAGGACGGAATTCTTCAGGGAAATTAGGAGCATTAAGTAAGATTGTTTTATGCTCCTTATCTGTATAAAGGCAACCCGCTCCTCCGACTATTAAAAGCCGGATTTTAGTATTTTTTAGGCAATCACATAAATGCCTTAACGAAGTGATGTGCCGGTCAAAGGTTTCAGGTGTCCATGCTCCAAAGGCATCGATAACCGCATCAAAACCTGCCAAATCTTCAGGTTTTAGATCAAATAAATCTTTTTGTAGAACCTTTACCTTTTCATTTTTAGCACAAGGCTGACGGATGATGGCTGTTACATCGAAGCCCCGCATTACAGCTTCATTTGTAAGACAATGACCTTGTTTTCCATTTGCTCCAATAATTGCAATCTTTTTCATTAGAACCTCCAATGTTTTAATATTATAGATGTAACTATTATTGTTACATCTATAATATAAGCTTTTTTAGATGTAATGTCAATGGTTACAATTAAAATTTTCTAAATTCTTTTATAGATTTTATTTGAGATTTATATATAGTTTTTTTTATTTACAAATTATGAATTACACGGGTATGATAAAATCTTCATTATAATATGGGATCAATGAATCATGAGTCATGAGAAACATATTTTCTACTTCTGCTTGGCAAATTAACATGCGATCAAAAGGATCATTGTGCAATTTTGGTGCATTTTTAGAATAAGTAAGTGTTCCAAGTGCAATCACATGACTTGGTTTTATATACAGGCAAGATAAATTCGCTTTAAGGCTTAGCTTATCCAAATGTTCCCCCGAAAACTGAAAAGAGTCAGGGTGTTTTAAATATTTAAGTTGAGCTTCCCAAATATTTATTGCGCTGTAAAAAATCTCATTTTGAGGATTGAGTATAATTTTTCTAGCTTTTTGAGAAAGTTTTTCATCATTCCGATGCAGCCATATTAAAATATGTGTATCCAATAAGACTTTCATATGGATTCTCCGAACATATCAATTATTTCGTCATCATATGCGTTTATGTCATCAGGTATTGGAAATTTTCCCTCTGCAAGTCCTATAATAGGAGTTTTTTTTGAAAGGTGATTTTGATTTAAAAAGGAAATCTTATACTTTAATAGTTCAATATATTCCGCCACAGATTCAAGATATTCTTCCGGCAGCGTTTTCAATTCTTTTTCTAATGTGCTATAACTCATGTTCTCCCCCTTATCCATTCATTATATCATATTTTTCAACGGTAGTATACTAATCCTCATTTTTTTACTATAATGTATATATGAAAACTACTAAACTATTTTCTTTATTTTTAATTTTGGTGAGTCTGTTTGCTTTGTTGACAGGCTGTGCTAGTATGTATGTCCGCGGTTCAACTCCCGTTCAAAGAGCTGTATCCGCTGCAGATCTTCTTATTGCCGGCAATGTATCGGATGCCTACATAAAGGTCTATAAAACCGAGTCCGCTAAGGCTGAACGCTCTATTATGGATATGATCAGTAAGGCGGAAAGAGATGACATATATTATGCAGATATTGCAGATAATATTTCCGATTGGATGCTGCTTTATAGCCGTGTTACTACTCTTCAAAGAATGTATCCCGAAGGTTTACGTGGAAAGAAAGAAATCGCTGTTTTTGAAGCTAGAGATTACAGCGAGCTGAAGGACATTTCTTATACAAGGGCAACGGAAGCCCTTTATAATGAAGCCTTGCGTATTGTACAAATGCCGGGAAACGATCCTAAAAATATTTCTAAAGCATTGGCAAATTTAAAGCGTGCAAAAAAGTACTCCCGCCATATGGATGATGAGATAAATTTACTGGGTGCGGATACGGCTTATAATGCTGCAGAGGCTCTTGCTTATACAAATAAGCCCGATAATCTTCTTCAAGCATCCGAATACTATATGCTTGCAAATTCATGGATTGCCGGGCATAAAGGAGCTTTGGAAAAAAGCCGTCTTGCAAAAGAAAAAGCTGCTTATCTTTATATAGAAGAGGGTAGCTATAATCTGAGGCTTAACAATTATACGGCCTTCCGCCATGCAAAAGCCTATTTTCAAAAAGCAGAAAAGATAATTCCAGGTATAGCTTCAAAAGAACTTGCAGAGGTAGACCAAAGACTTATACTCAGACTAACTATTGTACTGCCGGGTGATAATTATAATGATGTAGATAGAATACGGCGGGCAATAAATTCCGAATTTGCTTCTTCAAATTCGGGGCCTGAAATTATTAAAGTAAATTTTATCAAAGGCGGAACAAATTCTATTTTTAACTTTATAGATATCAGAGATGCTGATTTGGTGCTTATGCCTTACGAAAACTATGGAAAGGTTAAAGAAACATATGGGCCTGTAAATACTGTAAACAAAGATGTGTCAAATACTATAAATGGAATTGTATATACAGGTACGGTAACGGAACAAAGTCAGCTTGTTACAGTTTATGCTCAAAACGATTTTGTGTTATACGATATTAGAACATGGAGAAAAACTGAACTGCGTTATTTTAGCAATGAAACAAAAAAAATCTCTAAAAATTTTATAGTAAGATATTATGGCGGAGCTCCCGAAGCAAAACCGGCTGATTTTGATCCCGGATTTTTATATGAAGCGGGACAATATAAAAAATTCTTTCCTGAATTGATGACTGAAAATAATTCTATTAATTTGATTAACAGTAACGGCCGTCTTAGTTCAAGCGGTAAGGAGTTATGTGATGTAATTAAGAATCTTCAATATACAGAGCGGAGGTAATTGAAATTAGATTCTTATTTTGGAATCAATTTCTTTTCTTTATACTAAATATGAAAAAGCCGAACTATTTTATTTCTGATGCAGTTTGATTCGATTTTCCTGATTTGATATAAACATCCATCTGTGGAAACGGAATATTTATTTCGGCTTCTTCAAATAGCTCTGCTATAAGTTTAAATACCGAGTTTTTTATTATAAGAAAGTCTTCATTTAATCCCCAAGCATAGAAAGCTATTTCGATACCGGAATCCGCATAGGCAGACCATATAATGAAGGGTTTCGGATCTTTTAGAATTTGAGGAACTCTTTCGGGAATTTGCATAAATACCGATTCGACTTTTTCCATATCGCTGCCGTATGCTATACTTACCTTTGTTTCAATTCTTCTTATAGGCAGGCTTGAATAGTTGATCAGGTTACCCTTTATGACTGCTTCGTTCGGAATCCGGACTATGTTTCCTTCAATAGTTTTTACACGAATGGCCATAAAATCGATTGATTCCACATTGCCTGCTATGTCTCCAAGCTGAATCCTGTCGCCGACCTTAAAGGCTTTTTCAGCAAGGACAAAGAAACCTGAAATTATGTTTGATATCGAAGTTTGAGCTGCAAAGCCTATTGCGACACCGGCAATACCGGCTGCTCCGATAAATGTACTTATGTTTATGCCTATTTTCTTGAAGATGGTAAGAAGAATAACTGCGAGACAGGTGTATTGGAGAATCTTTGTTATAAGGTTTTGAACCGCAGGACTTACCTTGTTTTCCGTAAATTTTCTGACAGATTTAATTATAATTTTAAAAAAAATATATATAATTAAAATTACTCCTAAAAAGGATAAGATCGACATGAGGGCGGTAATGGTAAAAGTTTCCTTAAAAAAGGTTTGTATTTGTTCAAGATTTATACTCATTGTATAAATTTAACAAATTTTTAAAAAAAAGCCAAGAGCCGATTCTGTGTATGTATATTCCTATACCTTGAGTTTTTCTATATTTTATGCTATAACTAAACCATGATAACGAAATTTTCTGGCGATTTACAATTTTCTCGTTCTCTTATCTGGGCTTGTAATGCAGTAAAAAATGTTATCCTAAGTTTATCCACCTCCCTCAATTTTTCTATTAAGTAAAATATTTCTAATCAAAGCTTATAATACTTATTTTTCTCGATCTAAAAACCGCAAGGCTGAATTTATTCGGTGGAGATACAAGCGTAAAGGTAAAGATATTAACAACAAGCAAAAGTGGAAGTGGCTGCGTCTTTTAAAAGACTTAGCCTTGATATTGATAAAATAGCTGAAGGTATAGGCTTGAGCCGATAAAAATAGAAGCTCTGTAGCTTAAAAAAGCCTATAGACAGGTTCTAAATTTTTGTGTAAACTTTACCCCTATGCGCTATCCTGTTTCAAAAAAAATGAGTGAAATTGCTTCCGTTTTTTTCAATGCCGGTTTTTCGGCCTACCTTGTGGGCGGAGCTGTGCGGGACTGGTTTTTAGGAAAGCCGTGCAAGGATTACGATATAGCTACGGATGCCGAACCCAAGGAAGTTCAAGCCCTTTTCCGTAAGACGATTCCCACGGGGATAGCCCACGGTACGGTTACTATTCTTTACAAGGGCGAAAAAATAGAATGTACCACCTTTCGCTGTGAGGCCGATTATTCCGACGGAAGGAGGCCTCAGAGCATTAACTATGTCCGTTCAATAGAAGAAGATTTGAGCCGCAGAGACTTCACTATGAATGCAATAGCAGTTTCTTTGAAGGACGGCTCCATTATTGACCCATTTGAGGGCGTAAAATCAATAAAATCAAAAACCATTAAAACCGTCGGCTCTCCCCTTGACCGCTTTGGGGAAGACAGCTTGAGGCCTATCAGAGCAATCCGCTTTGCTTCACAGCTGGGCTTTAAGATAGAAGAAGAAACCTTAAAAGCGATTCCTTTAAGTATTGAAGTTTGCAAAAAAGTTTCGATAGAAAGGTTTCGGGACGAATTCGTTAAAATGCTTTTAAGTGAGCATCCTATAATTTCTTTAAGGATCTTGGAGGATACGGGGCTTTTAAAAGTCTTTTTGCCCGAGCTTTCGGATTGCCGCGGGGTTGAGCAAAAAGGAATGCACTCCTTCGATGTGCTTGACCACAGCTTTTTAAGCTGCGATGCCGCTCCTCAAGATAATTTGATTGTGCGATTGGCTGCTCTTTTCCACGATATAGGAAAGGTAAGTACCAGAGAAAAAAATGAATACGGCGATTATACATTTTATAAGCATGAGGCAGTTTCGGAAAAACTTACCAAAAAGATAATGCAGCGTTTAAAATTCCCGAACAAGGAAATTGAAGAGGTTTCTCATCTGGTGGGGCTTCACATGTTTCATTATACGGAGGATTGGAGCGATGCTGCCATCCGCCGCTTTATAGTCAGAGCCGGAGTAGAAAATATTCCGAATCTCTTCGATTTAAGAAGGGCCGACGGTTTCGGCATGACGGGACAGGCTCCCAATTTAAGCAATTTGGCGGCCTTTAAAAAAAGGCTTGAAAAAGTCATAGCCGAAGATTCTGCCCTGAGTTTAAAAGATCTGGCCGTCGGCGGCAGAGAGCTGATGGAAATCGGAATTCCTGCAGGCCCTAAGCTCGGCATAATCTTACAAAAGCTATTTGAAGCCGTTCTTGAAGACCCTTCACAAAATACCAAAGCCCAACTTTTAAAAATTGCGGCTGCAATAAATTCCAATTTAAGTTAAATTATTGATATAATATAAAAAATATGATAAGCTAAGATATGTTTGTAAAATTAGATGCAGAATTGACGCCGATTGATCCTCGGACCGAAAAAATAACGGGACCTGTTGCGGGCTATATAAAATTTAAAGAACTCATCGAGCTTCAAGGGCTTTTAGGCCTTGATCCTCTTTTTATCGAGCAATGCAGCGATTTTTCCCAACAAAATACCCTGGGTGTTTGGGAAGACTACAGTTTCGGCGTTATAAATATAGTCGAAATGGAAAACATTTTTAAAGACCGCGATACGATAGGGCTTTATATATCAAAAAATCTTTTTTTGGCCATAGAAATTATCGACAAGGATTACTCCGCTCAAAAAGCTTTTGAAGCTGCCTTACAGCAAACTATAGTTCGTGAAAGAAACATTCCGCGTATTCTTAACCGTTTTTTTAAAGAGCTTATCAAGTCCCATGCCGGCGTCTATTACCGTTTTAGAAAAAAAATATCGGAACTGGAAATGAGGGTTTGGGAAAAAATAGAAGAAGACAGTAACTTTGAATCGGAGCTTTCAAATATCAACAATGAGCTTTTAACCCTCTTTAGCTATTATGATCAGTTGGAAGATTTTTGCCAGGAGCTGGCCGAAAACGAAAACGAAATTTTTACCGAAGAAGAATTGACAATCATAAACCTGCTTTCCAAAAGGGTAGAGCGTTATGGAGCAAATATCCGTATTTTACGGGAGTATTCAAATCAGCTACGGGAATCCTATCAAGCTCAGCTGGACCTGCACCTAAATAAGATTATGAAAATCTTTACGGTAGTAACTACAATCTTTCTTCCTCTGACTCTTGTAGCGGGCTGGTACGGTATGAACTTTACCCACATGCCCGAACTTTCATGGAAGTACGGCTATATTACGGTTATAATACTGAGTATTGCCATCGTTGTTTTAGGACTTTGCTGGTTTAAAAGGAAAAAACTGATATAAAAATTCTTATTGCCTAATTTGCTTTAGATACCTTGACAGGTTATGTATATTATATTATAATATACTTATGTTAAACAAGCAGGAGATATTACGCGGACTTACCGATACGCTTATTTTAGGCCGGCTGTATTCTAAGGACAGTTACGGTTATGAAATAAATAAACAAATTCATCAAAAGAGTTCATCCTTATTTCAACTTACCGAAGCAACATTGTACACTGCCTTTAGACGGTTGGAAGCGGCAGGACTTTTAACTTCCTATTGGGGTGATGGCGATACGGGTGCCCGAAGGCGGTATTATTCAATCACAAAAACGGGGAAAAAGTTGTACCGTGAAAATGTAAACGATTGGGAAGAATTTTCCGCTGCTATTTCCGGTTTACTTGAATTATAGGGATTATATGGATAGGAGAAGAAAATGAACGAAAAAATTAAAAACTATGTAGGGCTTCTTTTTGAAGGAGTCCCTCAAAGCCGCAAAGCTATTGAGCTGCGGAATGAAATTTTGGCAAACTTAAATGATAGGTTTGAAGCATTGCTCGCAGAAGGCAAATCCGAACATGAGGCTTACGGGTTTGCTATTGCAGGACTTGGAGATGTCGATGAACTTATTAAAACGGTTTTACCGAATAAAGAGATTACCGAAAAAATCGATAAAGAACGCAAACGGAAGGGCTTTCTTACCTCAATTGCCGTAGCACTGTATATTCTTTCGCCTGCCGTGCTTATTTTTCTGTCAACATTTCATTATGACAATATTGGTGTTGTGCTGCTGCTTTCTATGGCGGCTGTTGCAACCTCCATTTTAATTTACGCAAATATGAGTACTCCAAGTGAAGTTCAATCTTATTTCAAAAAAGAAGAAAAAGTATTTTCGTATGATAATTACGGGACTAATAAAAACTATTTTTTAACATCGCTTGAAAAATTTTATTGGACATTAGTTCCGCTCGTTTATTTGGCGGTAAGTTTTTACACACACGCATGGCATATTTCATGGCTTATTTTTATTGCCGCCGTAGCTGTTTGGCAAGGCGTAAAATTGCTTATTATTTGGTCTAATTATAAAGATGAGGAAAGCAAATGAAAAAAAATATTATTTTGGCACTTGCATGGTTTTGTTTGGCTTTTGCAGTTATTGCTTTTTTTACAAATGAATTACGCAGATTTAACCGGTCGGGATATAAAGATTTTATGAGGTTCGGCATTATAAACGGAAAATTTAATCCACATACTTCCGTGTTAAAAGAAATGCAATTTGATATAAACGAAATACGTTCTATAAAAGCATCGCTTATAAGTGAAGACATAAAATTTATTCCGAGTAACGATGATAAAATTATAGTAAAAATTATCGGCATCGAAGAAAATAAAAAACCTCCCGAAATAAAAAAAGAAAATGAAGACATCCTTATTACGGCTTCTAAAAATGAAAAAAAAAGATTTTTTTTCGGTTGGAATTATTCGAATAGAATCGAAATCTCCATACCGAGTGCCGAGTTATATGTTGCAAAGAATACCGGAAACGGTATGGCTGAAAATACAATAAGTGCATTTATCGAAAGCTCTTCTTCGGATATTAGGATTTATGACATTACACTAAAGAATTTACATTTTAAAAGTGTCAGTGGTGATGTGATTTTTAGAAATTCCAAGATTGAAAATCAATTTGAATTTAATACAAGTTCAGGCGACATAAAAGGTGAAGCATCTATTTGCGGGTTTACCGGAACTTCCGTATCGGGAGATTTTAAATTAAGGTTTTTATCCGCACCTAAAAACGATTCTACATTTAACAGTACTTCAGGAGACTTTTCAATATATTTACCTAAAGATATAACCGGCTTTTCATGCGATTTTAATTCATCTTCGGGTGATTATAAAAATTATTTTACCGGCTCTTCCGCCGAAAAGAAAATATACGATGTCTATAAAACGGACAGCCCGCGATTTTTTATAAAAACCGTTTCAGGAGATTGCAGAATTAGAAGTTAAAATATCCCTAAAGCAGTCCTTATCATAAAAATTGTTTTCATCGGGGCTGTGATCGTCATACCAAATTTGTGCATAAAAAGGAACCTTCTTTGCCTGTTCATCAAAATTCCATGGGGGACATGCACATTCGGGACACCAGTGCCCTGTTTTTAGAACGAGGAAGGGGCTCGCTTTAAATTTGTGGCCGTAAGAACAGCTCCATTCAAGCGGAGTGTAGAGGTCTCCCTTTTTCATTTCGGTGCTTAAGCATTCGCCGCCCCTAAAACGGGCAGCCTCACGTACATCGCTTATATCGAGTTCGTTTTCTTTTTTGGATTCGTCATAGCCGTGATTCAGCAAAAAAGAAGCGGCTTTTTTTTCATCTTTTAATTCGGAATAGTTCAGCATTTCTCCCGTTTTCGGATTTTTGTTTTCCGATAAAAGGTTGTATTCTTTCCACTTTTGAGGGATTTTTTCAAAATCTTCTTTCGAGCCGAAAAAAGCCCTTATTCTGCCTTCAAAATTGTGCTTAACCCAATAGAGAGGAGCATTGCTTGTTTTTAAAAGAGGTTCTATGGCAAATTTTCTAATAAGACGCGGAAATGGTTTTCCCAGCTTAAAATACC
Organism: Treponema denticola; assembly: GCF_024400535.1. Classification (NCBI taxonomy): domain Bacteria; kingdom Pseudomonadati; phylum Spirochaetota; class Spirochaetia; order Treponematales; family Treponemataceae; genus Treponema; species Treponema denticola. The sequence goes on along the minus strand of NZ_CP038800.1, from coordinate 2,292,707 downwards.
AAAACTTTTTATCGAGTTTTTTAAAAAAGTCCTCAAAGCCTTCATATTGAAAGTCAAGATAATCATTTAAAATACGTGAATCATAGAACCAGCCGCAGTGAAAATTGCGGGCCGCATTCCAATGGGGCTTAAAAATCTCCTTTGCCGATCTGCCCATGAGCTTAAAGCCTCGGTCGAGGGTTTCATAACCGGTAACCCGTGCTTCTTTTCCGTTTCCTATATTGTAGACCTTCTTCCAAAAATCTTCGGGTAAGGTGCCGCCTGTATCTTTTTCGATGAGGTTTTTAAGCATGAGACCTGAGGTGCGGGCTGTTGCCCATTCGATTGGAGTATTCCAGCCTGTGTGGAACATAAGGCCGTCATCCATGTTTTTAAGCATAATATCATCGTATAAAACTCCCGACTGCCTTAAAGAAGCCCAATATTTTAAGCTCGATTCTATTACTTCCCTCTCGGCCATAATCTTCGTAGCACCGTAAAAGTCAAAGGCTGAACCTATTAAAGGGTCTCCGGTTCTTATCCATGGGTGTTTAAAGGTTCTGTTCCCATATTGGGCGACCGTTCCTATATGAATAAATTTTATTCTGTCTTTTTGGGGCCGTTTTTTTACGGCATTTATTAAATTTAAGGTGCCCAAAAAGTTTGATTTATAGCCTGCATCGGGATTGTGGTCGATTACGGGAGGAATTATCGCTGCACAATGGATTATATAATCGGCATTTTCGACGGCTCTTTCGCAGTCGGCAAAGATTGATAAGTCTCCGAAGATAATTTTTAAAATATTCGGATATTTTTTTTGCAAAGATTTTGCTAAACGTATATTGGCTTTTTTTTCCCGTAAGATTACGGTAATATCGTGTTTTCCGGTTTCGGCAATTTGTTTTAAAACTTCAGAGCCCATGGAGCCTGAAGCACCGGTAATTAAAATAGTCTTTTTCATGTGCTCATAGTATAAAACTTTTTAGACTTTTGCAAGTATTAAAGAAGATAAATTTTTTACTGTGTTGACGAAATTTGATAATATAGATATAATGGATATTATAGGTGATTATGGAGGAATTATGACGATACGCTTTAAACTAACGTTTTTTACATTGGCAGCTGTAATTTTGACTGTAGGACTTTGCAGTGTTTTTAATGTTTTATCGGTTCGGGCAAAATTTGAGCATGTATTTTATAAGAATACACGTGGAATTTTGGATTCGGCAAGTATCGACATTGAATCCAATTTTATTAAAGGTTTTTTGTATGCCCAAAATTGGTCAGAAGATTCTGAGCTCATTGATTGGCTTAATGGCGGTGAAGAAACCGGAGAGCTCAAAACAAATGTTATGCAAAAATTTAAAAATCTTGCAGAAAGAGCCGATATCATATCGGTTTTTATTGCAAGTCTTGGAAGTAAGACTAATTATATGTCCGATGCTAACAGGGTTATACAGGTAGGAAAGCTGAATGAAAATGACTCCTCGGATGAATGGTTTTTTAAGACAATAAAATTGCAGGAAAAAACAACGTTTTTTATCAATAAAAACAAAGAGACCGGTTTGACAGGCTTGTGGATAAATTCACAAGTTTTCGATAAAAATAAGAAAATTATAGGAATTGCCGGAATAGGCTTAGACTTAAATGCTTCCATAAGCCAATTAAAAAAAGTTCTTCCAAGTGACAACTCTATTTTATGTCTTGTAGATGAAAATAAAAATATCGTTATTTCTTCTAGAGATGATGTTTTCGGTAAAAAATTATCGGATTATTTATCGTCGGAAATGAGCGAGGTAAAAGGATTTTCTCATATAAAAACATGGAGTGACAAGGAAAAAGGAAAAATGATTTATGCCGAAAAAAAAGCGGCAGGCAATTTTCCGTATAAAATGGTTTTTATAGCTCCCATTAAAGATTTTTTGCCTTCTGTATTTGATATTGCAAAAGATTCAATTGTTGTAACATTTTTTGTTTTAATTTTGGTTATAATCGGAGTCATATTAGGGATAAGGAACATGTCCAAGCGAATTATTAAAATGGGGAACATATTTAAACACATCTCCCGCGGTGATTTTACCGTTAGAATGAACTACGAAAAAGATGAACTTGGAAAAATAGGCGAATATTTAAATTCGACTGCGGAAGCTATGCAAAATTCTTTCGGTCAAATTAAGACAGAATCGGATAAAATGAATTCTGTTGGGGACGGTCTTTTTACCGAAATGCAAAAAACCGAAAATTCGGTAAACCAAATAGCCGATTTTATTGATGAGCTTCATTCTAAAACCCAAGAACAAGTTAACAGTGTAGCGGAAACCTCAGCCTCAATTGAGCAAATTATTCAATCCATAACAAAACTAAATTCCGAAATTGAAATACAGTCTAAAAGTGTAAACGAATCTTCTGCCGCTATTGAACAGATGGTAGCCAATATCCATTCCGTTACTGAAAGTGTTAAAAAGGCGGATAATTCCATTACAAGCCTCTCGGAAGCTACAATCGATGGAAAAAATTCCTTAGTCGAGGCAAACAGTATTTCTCAGCAAATAGCCGAGCAGTCGGGGGACTTGATTGAAGCTTCTAATGTTATCGAAAACATAGCATCGCAAACAAATCTTCTTGCAATGAATGCAGCTATTGAAGCGGCTCATGCTGGGGAGTCGGGAAAAGGTTTTGCCGTTGTTGCCGATGAGATACGAAAATTAGCCGAAGAATCAAGCAGCCAAGGAAAGACAATCAGTGCAACATTAAAAACAATCACAGCCGAAATCGAGCTTCTTGCAAAAGCCGCAACATTGGCTGTAGAAAAATTTACAGCTATTTCTTTGCATGCGGGTGAGGTAAAAGATTCGGCGGCTTTAGTAAGTGCTGCTATGAGCGAACAATCCAATGCAGGGAATGATGTTTTGACATCGATACAAAAAATAAATGAGGTTACTGTTGCGGTCAAACGAAGCTCCGATGAAATGCTTGCAGGAAGTAAAAGGGTAACGGCTGAAACCGAAAATCTTGATAAGGTAACCCAAAATGTTCAAAGCCGTATGGACGAGATTGCATCAGGTTTTGTGCAGATAAGCAGTGCCGTTTATGAGGTAAAATCTTTTACCGAAAAAAATAAGGAGAGTATCGATAATCTTCTAAAAGAAGTGGATAAATATAAGGTATAATTTCCGACCTCTTGAAGCTATATCATCCTTGTGATACAATAAAATACAGTATTTAGGAGCAAGAGTATGAGATGGAAAATTAAAAAAATACCCGAAGGGGAGTTTATGGAGATGCGAGAAGAAATTCTCCAAACATGGCCCACGGGAAAGGATGTTGACTTAAAAGAGTCTATCGATTATTTAAAGAAGATCCCGCCTGAAAAAAACTTTGCAATCAAACTTGAACAAGCGGACAAAGAAGGTATAACTACGGCCCAGCCTCGTGCCGGTGTTCCCCTTTTGGATGAACACATTAATCTATTGCAGTTTTTACAGGATGAAGGCGGAGCCGACTTTTTGCCCAGCACAATTGACGCTTATACGCGTCAAAACCGATATGAAGAGGGTGAAGCCGGTATTGAAGCTTCAAAGAAGGCAGGCCGCTCTCTTATGAACGGATTCCCTGCAGTAAACTGGGGTGTAGGTCCCTGCCGTCAGGTTTTGGAAGCTGTAAATCTTCCCTTACAGGCAAGACACGGAACCCCCGATGCCCGTCTTCTTTCAGAGATTATTCACGCCGGAGGTTATACCTCTAACGAAGGCGGAGGAATAAGCTACAATGTTCCCTATGCAAAGGCCGTTTCAATCGAGCACAGCATCATGTGTTGGCAATATGCCGACCGCCTCGTAGGATTTTATGAAGAAAACGGAGTTCACCTTAATAGAGAGCCCTTCGGTCCCCTTACGGGAACCCTTGTTCCTCCTTCGGTTGCCATTGCAGTCGGAGTTATCGAAGCTCTATTGGCCGCAGAGCAGGGTGTAAAGAGCATTACCGTAGGTTACGGTATGTGCGGAAACATGACGCAAGACGTTGCAGCCGTTATTTCTTTAAGAGAAATTACAAAGGACTACATGAAAAAATTCGGCTACAAGGATATGTGCATTACCACGGTTTTCCATCAATGGATGGGAGGCTTCCCTGCCGATGAGTCCAGAGCCTACGGTCTTATCTCCTTGGGAAGTACCACTGCCGCCCTTTCCGGAGCTACAAAGGTAATCGTTAAAACCCCGCATGAAGCTTTCGGTATTCCTACCAAAGAAGCAAATGCAGGAGGTATCAAGGCTACCAAAATGGTTCTAAACCTTTTGAAGGGACAGCGCTATCCCGATTCAAGGGCGCTCGCTCAAGAGATTGAGCTTATCAAGGCAGAAACAAAATGCATTATGGACAGAGTCTATGAGATAGGAGGCGGCGACTTGGTTGAAGGCACTATCAAGGCCTTTGAAGCCGGAGTAATCGACATTCCATTTGCTCCTTCCCAGTACAATGCCGGAAAAGTAATGCCTGCCAGAGACAATGACGGATGTATCCGCTATCTAATGCCGGGAAATCTGCCCTTTACAAAGGACATTCTCGACTTTAACAGGGGAAAACTTGAAGAGAGGGCCAAGGCCGATAAGAGGGAAGTTGATTTCCAAATGTCGGTTGATGATGTTTATGCCGTAAGTTCCGGTGTTCTCGTTGGAAGACCGGCTAAACGATAAAATTATAGGAGTATTAAATATGAAAATTATTGATGTTGTTTGCGCAGAAGGCAAAACAGGTTTTTATTTTGATGACCAAAAGGCTATCAAGATGGGTGCAGGTCATGACGGATTTTTTTATACGGGGAAACCCGTAACCGAGGGCTTTACCTCAATCAGACAGGCAGGCGAAGCTATTTCCGTTATGTTTATTCTTGAAGACGGACAGGTTGCATACGGAGACTGTGCTGCTGTACAGTATTCCGGAGCAGGCGGACGCGATCCCCTATTTTTGGCAAAGGACTTTATTCCCGTAATTGAAAAGGATATAAAGCCCCTCTTTGTAGGAAAAGAAATTACAAACTTTAGGGAAATGGCTAAGACTTTTGAAGAGCACAAGGTAAACGGAAAAAGAATGCACACGGCTTTACGCTACGGCATATCTCAAGCTATTCTTGATGCCGTTGCAAAGTCCCAGCACATAACGATGGCCGAAGTTGTTGTAAAAGAATATAAGACCGGCTGCCAAATAAAGAGAATCCCGATCTTTACCCAGTCAGGCGATGACCGCTACTTAAATGCCGATAAGATGATTATCAAGCAGGCAGAAGTTCTCCCCCACGGTCTTTTTAACAATGTTGAAGAAAAAACCGGTAAAAACGGCGAAAAGCTCTTGGAATATGTTAAATGGCTTAAAAACAGAGTAGAAACCATGAGAACTTGCAAGAACTACAATCCTATTTTCCACATTGACGTATACGGCACAATCGGAGACTTTACAAATAACGATGTTCCCAAGATGACTGCCTATCTTAAAACATTGGAAGAAGCTGCCGCTCCTTTTAAACTTAGAATCGAAGGCCCCATGGATATGGGCGACAGGGAAAAGCAGATGCAGGTTCTTGCTGCACTCACAAAAAGCCTTGACGATAACGGTGTAAAGGTAGAGCTTGTTGCCGATGAATGGTGCAATACCCTAGAAGACATTCAGTACTTTGCCGATAACCGTGCAGGCCACATGATTCAGATTAAGACCCCCGACCTTGGCGGAATCAACAACACGATTGAAGCTATCCTTTACTGCAAAGAAAAGGGAGTAGGAGCCTATTGCGGAGGAACATGTAACGAAACCAACCGCTCAGCTGAGGTTATCGTAAACTGTTCTGTTGCAGCCGGAGCCGCCCAACAGCTTGCAAAGCCCGGTATGGGTGTTGACGAAGGCTACATGATTATCAATAACGAGATGAACAGAATCGTTGCCCTAGCCAATAGGAAGTAATATAAAAAAGGGAAACCTCTACAGGAAGGTTTCCCTTTTTTATTCGTGCGGAGGGGTTAATACCCCGACGCTTGCGTTGGGGGTGTTGATTAAAAATAAATTATTTTTTGTGCGCAAAATAAAATTTTGACATTTCTTTGTCGGTTATTAAGATATGGTTAAAAAGCCAATCCCTTAAAAACCTAACAAAGTAATTCGGAACAAGTTGTTTTCCGTTTTGATAATCATTCACAGATTTCAAAATTTCTCTTACAAAGTCTTCATGATATTGTTTATGTTCCTTTATATTCGGATAATTAATTTCTTCCATCAGTTTTTCTTCGTCTTTAAAATGTATCATCACATATGTTACAAGCTCTTTCATAACCTGTTTAAATTTTTCTTCTAAGGCTCCTTTTTCACCCAAACACGCGCAGTACAAATCGTTGATAAGCTCTACTAAATGTCTATGCTGTTTATCTACCTGTTCAATACCTAAATCGTAACTCGCATCCCAAGAGACAAAATCATTCATAAAATCACCTCAAAAATAATTATCGGCATTATCTATGCCCAAGTAAAAAAATAAAATTTTCATAGAAAATACTTAAAAACTCGGCTTATTTTACGGTTGACCTATAGTAATCTTCGATCTTAAAGTAAGCCATTTTTCAAAAGTTCTAAGAGTTTCAAGCCGGTTTTCTCTTCCAAGGTCTCTGGAAGAACCGAGGAGGATACCTGCCAAGATATCGTTTCCTCGTAGATCGCCAAAAGCTGCTAAACATTCCTTTGGCTTAATCAAAAAACAAATCGGAAATTCAGCTGAAGCTTCCGAAAATTTTAGATCTTTTTCATATAAGACAGTGTATAAATCTTCTTTGAGTCCTTTAGGAAGCGGATCATCTTCGGACAGGACAAAAAAAGCTCCGGAAAAAGCATTTGGATTTTTATTATAATAATCGCAAAGTTCTGTGATCCTTTCGCCTTCCGCAAATAAAAAAAGTTCCTTACCCTTATAAAAAGAGCTGACAGCTTCTATAGCGGGAATCAGTTCTCCATCTTCTTTATTGGATTTAGGATTTTTAAAAAGAGAATCCCAAACTGCAAAAAAAATTTCAGAGCGTTTAAAGCCGTACTTAAAGCCTTTTTTCTTTCCCAATATCAGCTCGGAAATCTTATAGCCTTCATCTAAAAGATATCTGCCCGAAGTATCGAGTTCATCTGAAGATAAGGGAAAAGAGGGTACCGTAATAATAACTTGATTAGGTTCGGCACATGGTTCTGGAGTATAACAAAGGGCAGCTTCTTTTTCAATTCCTTCCAAGAAAAAGTTTATATTTGTTTTTTCGTTAATCAAAGTTGAAACACTATATTCTCTTTCAGGAGAAAGATAAAAAGCTGCAAAAAAGCTGCCTGCCAAAAGGAATAATACAAAAACTCTCAATAAAACAGACGGAATTGTATAAAAATTATTGGGAACCTGCCTTAAAAACATTACAAATCTTGCAAATTCTGTTATAATACAGATTATGACTATCAATATTGTGGGAATAAATGAGAACATTAAGCCCTGTCCAATAATTGCAAAAATCAAAATGATTAGAGCTGCAAAGGGTAACAGCGGTACGGCATCGGCTGCTTTAAGAGCTTTTGAAAATGGTCGAATTAAGGGTAAGATCAATAAAAGCAAAACAAGTATTTCGCCGACAAAAAAATCAGACATAATATCCTCACAAATACGGTTTAAGGAGCTTGTATGACAAACGGTGTTGCAGAAAAATTGAACCTCAATGAACTGGAATTTTCTTTCCCTGAATCCCAAATTCGGGAGCTAAAAAATAACGGAGCCGACTCAACCATATTAGGTCAAGACCGTGCACTTAAGGCTATTGAGCTGGGTCTCGGTATCGAGGGTGAGGGCTATAACATTTTTGTTATGGGCGCACCCGGAACAGGACGCAGGACCGTTCTCTCATCTCTTTTAAAGAATTATAAGCCAAATGCGGCAAAACTTCAAGATATAGCCTATGCCTACAATTTCGGAAGGCCGATTGAGCCCATAGCTCTCTTTTTTCCGGCAGGGGAGGGGAGGCTTTTTCGTAAAAAGATTAAAAAAGCCGTAGGATGGATTCATGCCCAAACCTTAGCGCTTTTAAAATCTGAGGTCTTTTTGGCTGAACAAAAAAAGATTATTACTCAAACCGATAATGAAGAAAATCTTCTTTTAATGGATTTTGAATCTAAGATGCTGCACAAGGGGTTTAAGGTTTTACAAATAAAAGATGAGGCCAATCAATCCCTTGATCTAATTCCGATAATCAAGGGTAAAGAAATTTCTTTTAGCGAATTGCAATCTAAGGCCGCTAGAGGAAAATTTAGCGAGCAAGAACTTGCAGTTTTACGCGAAAAATACTATGCTTGTCTTGATGAAATGTCGGAACTATTTTCCGTTTTGAGGGATAAGAGGGTTGCTGCGGATGATAAACTTGTAAGGCATCAAAAGGAATCGGTAATGCCTATAATTAAATCAGCCTTTGACCCATTAAGAAAACTTGTTGATTCATATAAGACAAAAGACGGCAGCTCAAAACAAGATGAGGACAATAAGAAACTTCTTTTGTTTTTAAAAAAAGCCGAGGATGACTTAGTCAATAGGATGAATCTTTACAGTTCCGAATTTAAATCTTCGAGGATTAAAAAACACTTTTTCGGCCGTTATCTTATAAACATTGTTTGTGAAAACAATAAGGATAAAAACTATGTTATAAACGAAAACCTTCCTAGTTTTACCAATTTGTTCGGCACTATTGAAGCTCACTCAGATTCCGATGCCCCCGAAATTAACGGGCACTTGCGCATAAGGGAAGGTGCGGTACACAGGGCTTTTGGAGGCTACTTAATTGTAAGACTCCATGACTTACTTGAAGAAGAAGATTCATGGACTTATTTAAAAAGAGTTCTACAATCGGGGAAAATTGAAATACAACTTCCGCCCTCAGGTAATCATACGCCCAGTGTATTTAAACCGGAAGCTCTGCCTGCAAATTTTAAGGTAATTATAATAGGCGGAGAATACACTTATGATATCCTCTACCAAGAAGATCCGGACTTTTATAAGCTTTTTAAGGTTTGCGCAGAATTCGATTCGGTGATGCCTAAAACCGATAAAAATATATCGGCCCTGATTCATTTAACAGACTATCTTTGTAAAGAAAAAAAGACTCTATGCTTTGATGATTCTGGCTATAGCCGTCTTATATCCTATTCCTCAGAGCTTGCAGGTTCAAGACACTTGCTTACGGCTCAGTTTACTAAAATTTCGGATTTAATCATCGAGGCGGACTTTAATGCAAGAGCTCAAAACAAAAAGACTGTTTGCGCTGCCGTTCTAAACGATACGATAGAAAAAAGGCGTTATTTTTATTCTCTTCCTGAAGAAAAATTTGCCGAAATGGTCCAATTGGGTGAAATATTAATAGATGTATCTGGAACAAAACTTGCAAAGATTAACGGTCTTGCTGTTGAAGAAAGAGGTTATCATTCTTTCGGTGTGCCGGTTGCCGTTACGGCACAAGCCTCTCCCGGAACAGGAGGAATCATAAACATAGAAAGAGAGGCCGGCCTTTCAGGCGAAATTTATGATAAGGCTCACCTGATAATAACCTCCCTTTTGCGGGAGCGGTTTTCAAAGGACATTCCGCTCTCGATTTCGGCAAGTATTTGCTTTGAGCAGTCTTACAGCTACATAGACGGCGATTCGGCTTCATGTGCCGAGTTTTTAGCCTTGATTTCTGCGATAGGAGGATTTGAGATGAGGCAGGATATAGCCGTTACCGGAAGCTTAAACCAGCACGGTATGGTACAGCCTGTCGGCGGCATTACCGAAAAAATCGAAGGTTTTTTTAATACATGTAAGATATTAGGCTTTACAGGTACTCAGGGAGTAATGATTCCGTTTAGCAATAAAAATAATTTATTTTTATCAAAGGAAGTTCAAGAAGCTGTGAAGGACGGTAAGTTTAATATTTGGACAATAAAGACAATAGATGAAGGTATAAAATTTTTATCCGGCCTTCAAGAAGAGATGTACACATGGATGATTTCTCAAAGGCTTGAAGAGTTTTATAAAAAGGTTAATGAAATTTCTTTACGCAATCCGAGCTAAGAAATTCTAAAGTTTATTAAATTTTAAAGATGATATTTTAAGGGAAAAGCTATGACAAAAACTTATTCAGTCTATGAAATTACGGCTCAAATAAAAGCTATTTTGGAAAAGGGTTTCGGTAATGTTTCCGTAGAAGGGGAAATTTCAAATTTCCGTCCTTCAAGTGCAGGTCATCTATATTTTACACTCAAGGATGAAAAAGCTTCAATCCAAGCCGTTATGTTTAAGGGGCGCTCCCGTTATTTAAGTTTTATTCCCAAGGACGGAATGACGGTAAAGGCCGAAGGGGCCATTTCCGTGTATGAACAGCGGGGTTCTTATCAGATTATTATAGAAGATATGGGACTTGCAGGGGAAGGCAATATTTTAAAAATGCTTGAGGAGAGAAAAAGAAGGCTGGCTGCCGAAGGCCTTTTTGATACTGAAAGAAAAAAAAAGCTTCCTCTCTTTCCCAATCGGATTGCTGTCATTACAAGCCCAACCGGTGCAGCTGTTAGGGATATTATAAATGTTATAAAAAGACGGAACGAAAAAACCGGAATAGTTATTCTTCCCGCCGTTGTCCAGGGCGATGAGGCGGCTCCTGTCTTGATTAGGCAGCTCAAAATTGCAGATGAAAAAAAACTGGGGGATGTGATTATAATAGGAAGAGGCGGAGGTTCCCTTGAAGACCTTCTGCCTTTTTCGGATGAAGGGCTTGTAAGGGCTATAGCAGATTGTAAAACACCCATAATCTCAGCCGTCGGTCATGAAATCGACTGGGCCCTATCGGATTTCGCGGCGGATATGAGGGCTCCTACTCCTTCCGCAGCTGCGGAATTAGCAGTCCCTATTTTAAACGATATTATGTATTCTATAGCGATAAATAGAGATGAGCTGACGCAAAGAATTGAAAGCCGTATTGAAAAAATAAGGTTCATGCTGAATAATTTTAAACCCGATGCCTTAGAACTCCGGTTTAGAAATATACAACAACCTCTTCTTTTAAAGTTTGATAATGCAAAAGAAAAAATATTGTCCGGCATGCAGGATAGATGCAAAGATTTTAGGCAAAGGCTTTTAATTTTAAACAAGGTTTTAGAGGGAGCTAATCCTCAAGCAATTTTAAGCCGAGGCTATTCTATTGTCAGCAATGCTGAAACGGGTAAAACCGTCCGCTCCTTTTCTGATGTACAAGAGGGCTGCCGAATTTTAATTCAGCCATCAAACGGAAAAATAGAAGCGGAGGTAAAAAAGAGCTATCCTGTTTTATCTGACTAAACCGAAACGGGCTCTGGGAAATATAATTAGATTTACCGTTCCTAGCATTCTTGAAGAATGAATATAGCGCGGTGCTACATTTGTTACAAACATCATCGACATAGCATCATCCTTGTTCAAAGCTTCCAAGTGGTATTGATATTCATGCCTCATATCCGTGGAATTAAAACGGTTATCGCCCATCATAAAGTAGCAGTTTTCGGGGATGTACTCTTCTTCACCCTTAGGGAATTCGTCCATGTTCCTTTGAGATGATAGGGCTAAATAGTAGAGGTATTCACCAAGCTCGTTTATAATAGCTTGGCGTTCCGCATCCGAAGAAAAAACCGCATCGCTGACATTGGCTTTATAAAGTTCGGCATTTCTTACAAGGAGCTTTCCAAATCCGAGTTTAATAAGAACATTGAGTTGAGCATTTCTCATCTCGTATAGGTTGTAGGAATTATTTTCTGTCGGCTTTTTCCATGAGGTTAAAAAGTTCTCAAACCACATAAGCCCGCCGTCCGTCGTCAAAATCTTTGAGGCTATCGCTTCGTTATCTCTGGCCATTTGAGTAACAAGGTACTGCCCCTTGCTTAAAAAGTCCTTGGCCGAAAACACCTTATCGGGTTTAGACTTTATTTCTTTCATCTTTTTTATAAGGGCAAGGGCTTCCTTTTCGGCCTCATCAAAATCAAGTCTTGCCCGCCAAGCCTCTACCGATTGAAGGCGGTTTAAATCTTCGGTATTCATTTTTATGTCTTTTACATATTTTAAGCTTGACTGGGGCAGCTTGGATAAATCCCAAACGGCATAGGCACTTTCATCAAAGGCCTTAAAATCCTTTTCTCCGGCCTTTTTTATGTAGAGCACTCCGTCTACAAGCATTAACTTTTCTCCGCTTAGGCCCACAATCCTTTTTACCAAGGGGTCAGCCTTGATCTTTCCATTTTCATCCTTGTTGATATTTACCGTAGTGAGGGTCAGGTACTGCACCAGCTGAGATGTAAAAAATTTAAGCTCGTTATTCGGGTCATTTTCATAATGAGGATTGCGGATTATAACTACATCTCCTCTCTTATAATTATAAATTTGAGGAAACCGGAATGAAGAAAGAGGAAAGGTCGGCCCTGCAGCAACTTTAAAACCTGCAACCCTGTCCCCTATCATAAACTGCTGAACCATAGATTCCGAAGGAATAACATAGAGCTGCAAAACAAAAACGGTAAAAAGGAGAACTACACAGGCAGCCTGCAAGATAGAATCAGCCCAATCTAAAATTTCCGAAATAAGAGAACGTTTTTTCTTAGGTATCGCGGGCAATTCCGGGAAATACTTAGGAAGCCTCTTATCCTTTAATCTAAACAAAAGCACTCTATTATAAATAACTAAGGCAAACCAATAGACGGCTAAAATTGCATCAAGCACAGACCTATCCTGGCCGGTTTGAACAGCCCTCGATATAATAAAGCAGGCCATAAAAATATAGGGCACATATTCCATAGTTTTACGCATTATGAACATGTCTCTAACGGTCTTCTTTTTAAAAAAAGAAAATATACAAAAAGCAGTCCAAATAGAATAAGCCGCCCCTAAGACCAAGGCTGTTACGGCAAGGCTTGAAGTATTTTTTATAATTAATAAGATCGAAAACAAAAGACTTAAAACCGGTTCTGCATAAAAAAGGATAGACATGAAAACTCCTAATAATTTATAAATAGCCTATAAAAACTTTAGTTTTTATAAGAGCCCTATTGCTATTTAAACAAGATAAAGGCTCGTAGGAAACAAAGTATATCATTTTTTTGTGTTTTATGCTAGAGTTTATTTTTTAGACTGTGCATTAGATTTATGCCGTATAAAAGGCTGTTTATAAAAAAATAGCCCGCTCGCGCGGGCAAGCCCGATTCCGTACGAAGGAGGATTACAGAATCGGACTACACATATCCAACAAAGCTGGTAACTATAAGTTACATACTATTGTTAAATGTGCATTATTATTTATAAAAAGCTCTATAAGCTTTATAGGCCATATAAAGGTCGGCCTTACTCAAAATTTCAAATGGAGCATGCATTGAAAGAACGGGAACACCGCAGTCTACAACTTCAGCACCGTATTTTGCTATAATATAAGCAATTGTTCCGCCGCCGCCGGCATCTATTTTTTCCAAGCTCAGCCGTCTGCCAGACAACCTTATTATCATCAAAGATTTTTCTTACCTTTTGTAAGAATTCTGCATTGGCATCGTTTGAGCCGCCCTTGCCGCCCGAACCCGTATACTTATTGATACAGATACCGTTTCCTATAAAAGCCGAATTCATCTTTTCAAAAACGGAGGGGAAGGCAGGGTCGAAACCTGCAGAAACATCGGCCGAAAGCATATATGAGTTGGCAAATGCCCTTCTAACATCAATATCCCTATAGTTTTTGTTTAAGGCAGCTATTTCTGCAACCATATTTTCAAAATAGAGAGCCTGCATACCGGTATTTCCTACAGAACCGATTTCTTCCTTATCGGCAAAAAAGAGCTACAGCAGTTCTTTTAGGGGCTTCTATTTCCAAAATAGCCTTTAATGTTGTATAAGCACAAACCCTGTCATCATGGCCGTGACCTGCAATGAGGGAGCTGTCAAAACCTACATTTCGGGCCTTTCCGGCAGGAACAATTTCCAGCTCTGCAACCCTAAAATCCTCTTCAATGATACCGTATTTTTCATTAAGGATTTTTAAAATATTGTCCTTGATCGGATTTTTTGACTCTTCTTTTTTATCGTCCTTTTTTTCTTTTGAGACGGGTTTTTGATTTCCTACAAGGATATTAAGCTGCTCGCCGGTTATACCCTCAGACATTGTTTCCTGAAGCTGTTTTTTTGAAAGGTGTATCAAAAGGTCATTTATAAAAAGAACAGGGTCTTTTTCGTCTTCACCTATGCAAATGTCAACTTTTTTTCCTTCTTTTGTGAAGATAACCCCATGAATAGCCAGAGGAATCGTAGTCCACTGATATTTTTTTACACCGCCGTAATAGTGAGTCTTTAAAAAAGCCATATTTGAGTCTTCAAATAGAGGCATTTGCTTTAAGTCGAGGCGGGGGCTGTCTATATGAGCTCCGATAATATTCATACCCTGAGTAATATCATCACCCAAAACCATCAAAACAACGGATTTTTCCTTATTGTTTAGATAAACCTTTGTTCCTTTTTTTGCCGAGCCGCTTTTTACGACTTCTTCAAGGGACTTAAAGCCGTGCTTTTTAGCCTGCTTTATAATCTCTGCAGTACATTCTCTTTCGGTTTTTCCATTGTTTAAAAAATCCAAATAACTATCCGAAAGTTTTCCTAATTCGGAAAGTTCAGCCTTAGTCAAATCCTCCCAAGCAGATTTTTGCTTATAAGATAAATCCATAACGCACCTCTTTAATTTTTACCGTAGTTTACGGTTTTTATACTGTTTGAGTATATACTTTTTTTGAATTTTAGAAAAGCAGGGAAGAATAAATCAAGAAAATCACTCGGGATAGGCCTTCGGGAGAAACTTACCGCCTCGCTTTTTTGATTAGAACCGGCAACGGCCTTATCGTAGATCTTTAAATGCAGCAGTTTTGGAAAACAAATTATCCTCGCAGAAGTCAAATGTTTGGGATTGGAATGGTACTTTGCCGGCATTGAGACGATGAAAAATGTACGTCCTGTAAATTATCCGCCTTTGACACTTCTCCCTATTTATGTTATCATCTTTCCTTATGGAAAAAGAGGAAAAAAAAGAAGAACCTATAAAATACGGCATTTTAAGCAATGTTTGGTTTATGCTTGAAACATCTTTTAGGACATATAAGTCGGTGCCTGTTTTGATTTTGCTGGAATCCATTTTATATGTTGGAGATAATTTAATTTCGATATTTTTTGCACCTGCGGTTTTGAGCCTTATTCAAAGCAATGCTTCCATTAAAAATCTTTTAATAACTATTTTTGCCTTTGCTTTTTCTTTAATGCTTTTACGCGGTCTCCTTTCTTATCTGCGAACGAACCATCTATTCGGGCGGATTGGAGTTAGGAGTGAACTTATTTTTATGATAGGCAGTAAGGCGATGAACACTTCCTATAATAACTTGGATAATAAGGATTTTGAAGCAAAGAAAAATAAGGCGATGGATGTTACCGGCGGTAACTCGGAATCGGCCGAAGCTATTTGGACTACCTTGCAGGGACTTCTCCAATACCTTCTTTGTTTTATCATCTATCTTGTTATCCTTGCTTCCTTAAACCTTAATATAATTTTAATTACACTTTTGACAACCTGTGTGAGTTTTTTTATTACCAACAGTGTAAGCTCTTGGATGTATAAAAGGCGTGATGAAGAAAATAAACATGTAAATCATTTACGCTACATAACCCAAACCGGAAAAAATAAGCAGCTTGCAAAGGATATCCGCCTTTTCGGAATGGAGGCTTGGCTTAAAGAATTATATGAAAAGCATTTAAGGCTTTACAGCAATTTTCACCTCAAAGGAGAAAAGCGTTATTTTTTTGCCGACCTTGCAGACCTTGTTTTAACCTTTTTGCGGAACGGTCTTATTTATTATTGGCTGGTAAGTCTTGTCTTACAAAAAAATATAAGCGTTCCCCAATTTATTCTTTATTTTGCCGCAGCGGGAACTTTTACTCAATGGGTAAGCGGTATTTTAAATCAGTTTTCCATTTTGCATAAGCAAAGTCTGGATATTTCCCGCCTTAGAGAATTTTTTGAATTTAAAGAAGATTATCTATTTGAAAAAGGTGAAAAAGTTCCTCTACAAAAAGAAAACCTCATCGAGCTAAAAGATGTAAGCCTTTTATATTCGGAAGGCGGAACTCCTGTTTTGGATAGGTTCAATTTGACTTTGAAACCCAAAGAAAAACTTGCAATTGTCGGCTTAAACGGAGCAGGAAAAACAAGCCTTGTAAAATTGATTACCGGGCTTTATGATCCTACTCAAGGAGAGGTTTTGTTTAACGAAAAAAATATAAAAGAATTTAACCGAAGCGAATACTATAAGTGCTTTAGTGCGGTCTTTCAGGAGTTTTCGATTCTGCCTACCAGTATTGCGGTAAACATTGCACAGACCCGAGAAGGCATTAACAAGGAGAGGATTGAAAAGGTTCTAAAGCTTTCGGGCCTTTACGATAAGGTTCAAACTCTTCCCCAAAAAGAAGAAACCCGTCTTTGTAAGGACATCTTCTTTGATGCCGTAGAACTTTCAGGCGGCGAAACTCAAAAGCTCTTACTTGCAAGGGCTCTTTACAATGACAGGCCCTTTTTAATATTGGATGAACCGACGGCAGCCTTGGATCCTATCGCTGAGCATGAGCTTTATACTAAGTATAACGATTTATCGAAGGACAAAACTTCTATCTTTATTTCGCACAGGCTTGCTTCCACCCGCTTTTGTGACAGGATTATTTTTATAAAGGACGGAAAAATAATCGAAGAAGGCACCCATGATTCTCTTTTAAAAAAGGGCGGTGAGTACGCTCATCTTTTTGAAGTACAAAGCAAGTATTATAAGGAAGAACAGGATAAAGAATTGCCTGAAAGTTTAGGGGAAATCTGATGAAAACTGAAAAAGGATATAATAAAAAACGACATAACAAGGGCTTGAATCGGCGGGCTTTTTTGCTTCTCTTTAAAAAGGCTCCTTTGTTTTTTATTTCCGTGTTTGGAGAAAAAGTTTTTACAAGCCTCCTGCCCTTTATAGGTATTTTCTTTTCGGCAAGGATTATAAACGAGCTTGTTTTAATTTATTCAGGGAAAGGAGATTTATTAAAAATCAAAAGTTTGGTTTTACTCTCCTTAATTTTAACGGCTGTCTGCATGTTCGTTTCTTCCTTATTTAAAAGATGGGCAAACTATGAAGGCCGGAGCGTTGATTATAAACTGCAAGATATCTATATTCAAAAATTTTTAAGCATGGACTTTCAAGATGTTGAATCCGCAAAAACAAATGAAATTTATACAAGGATATGGCAAAATACAAATTACGGAGGCTGGGGCTTGGAAAAAATCCTATGGATCTATCCAAAGTGTTCTACTCATCTTACCTCCATTATTACTTCGGCTGCATTGAGTATAAGCCTTTTTAGTTTTAAGGTTCAAAGTTCTGAATTGGCCTTTTTAAACAATCCTTTGTTTATCTTTGTAATTCTTTTTAGTATTATACTTTTAATCCTCATTCCTGCAAAGCTTCAAACAATGTCCGATTCCTACTGGGCAATTGTTTCGGAGGATGCCACAGAAGGAAACAGGGTGTTTAGTTTTTTCTTTAGGCTCTTTAACGAAAAAAACCGAGCAATGGATGTGCGTATGTACGGCCAGCAAAAAGAGGGTAACATAATAAGAGCTTCCAGTAATATTTTTATGCCGGGCGGAAGGGTTTCGCAATATGCTAAAAAAGAGATGGGCTTTTTTGCCTTTTTATCGGCCTTTATTTCTACCTCTCTTTTAATAATCATTTACGGCTTTGTGGGGCTAAAGGCTTTAGGAGGAGCTTTCCCTGCCGGAAACCTCATGCAATATGCGGCAAGCATCACAGCCCTTTCTTCCGCCCTCACCGAAATCTTTACGGTTGCAGGTGAGGCAAAAAACAATAGGGAATTTTTAAAGGATGTGTTTGACTTCTTGGATATAAAAAACGGAATGTGTATGAACAATGCTCCGGTCAATTATCAAGCGCTTGATAAGCCTCTTATAGAATTTAAAAATGTTTCCTTTGCTTATCCCGATTCCGAAAAGACTGTTTTAAAGAATTTAAACCTTACTTTAAGGCAGGGCGAGCGGCTTGCCGTAGTCGGTAAAAACGGGAGCGGTAAGACTACATTTGTAAAACTCCTCTGCCGCCTCTATGACCCTGTTGAAGGCGAAATCCTTTTTAACGGGAAAAACATAAAAGAATATGACTATAAAGAATACCTAAATCTTTTTTCCGTAGTTTTTCAGGATTTTAAACTCCTTGCCCTCCCTCTTGCCCAAAACATTTCGGGTGGAGAGGCCTACGATAAACTCAAGGTCTTGGAAGTTTTAAAAAATACCGGTCTCGATCTTTCTAAATTTAAAAATGCGGAGGAAACTTATCTTTATAAAAACTTCGATGATGAAGGCGTAAACATTTCAGGCGGGGAGGGGCAGAAGATTGCAATAGCCCGAGCCCTTTATAAAGATGCTCCCCTTATAATCTTGGATGAACCTACAGCCGCCCTCGACCCTATTGCCGAAGCCGAAATCTATTCCAAATTCGACGGTCTTGTAAAAAACAAAACCTCCCTGTATATTTCGCACCGCCTTTCTTCCTGTAAGTTTTGTTCCCATATTTTGGTCTTTGACGCTGGTCTCATAGTTCAAGAAGGCAGCCACGAAGAACTTTTAGCGGAAGACGGCCTTTACAGTAAATTGTGGAACGCCCAAGCACAGTATTATCAAACACAGTATTTACTCAAGTAAAAATCTAACCTAAATGATTTATGTGATGAACGGATTTTTTCGGTTAGATTTAACTTGAGGCAATGCGTCATCTTGTTTTTTTTTAAGATTTGATGTAATATTTTGCGGATATTATGAATACTAAATATGAAGAGTTTAGGCTCGGTCCGGAAGTTTTTTCAATAAAAAATCCTCTTACAATAGCAGAAATAGGAACAAGTCATAACGGCTCTATTCAAAAAGCTAAGAATTTAATAGATGCAGCTGCAGATGCAGGAGCAAGAGCCGTAAAATTTCAAATTGTTTATGCAGATGAAATTCTTCATCCTAACACCGGATATGTGGATTTGCCTACAGGAAAGATTCCTCTCTATGAGCGTTTTAAAAGCTTAGAAGTTTCTATAAGCTTTTATAAAGAGCTTGCCGAATACAGCCGATCAAAAAAACTTTTGTTTTCAGCCAGTCCTTTCGGACTTAGATCTGCAGCAGAGCTTGTTTCTCTTGAACCTGATTTTATAAAAATAGCTTCGCCTGAACTTAATTATGTACAGCTTTTAAAATATTGTTCCCGATTTAATGTCCCTATGATTTTATCGAGCGGTGTTTCTCTTTTAAAAGATATTGAAAAAGCTTTAAATGTTTTACGCTCTGAAAATAAAGACTTGAGTCTAGCTCTCCTTCACTGTATTACATCTTATCCCGCGCCCGAAAAAGAATACAATATTTCGGTAATAAAAAATTTGAGCAGTATTTTCGGCATTGCATGCGGAGTAAGCGATCACTCTTTAGATCCGATTTTAGTTCCGGCCTTAACGCTCGCATCAGGAGGTTTTATAATCGAAAAACATATTTGTCTATCACGTCAAGAAAGCGGACTTGATGACCCTGTTGCCCTAGAACCTGAAATGTTTAAAAAAATGTGCAAATTCTTAAAAGAATTCTCATATCAAGATAAAGAACGGATTATTGATGACTTAATAAAATTAGGTTACTGTTTAAATCTGATAAATGAAGTAATAGGTTCAGGTGAAAAAAAATTAAGCGAGGCAGAAAAAGACAACTATGGAAGAACTAATCGCTCTATTCATTATTTGGAGAATCTAAATGCCGGTACGGTAATAAGTGAAAAAGATGTAGCCGTTTTGCGTACCGAAAAAATTTTATCTGTAGGAGAATCGCCTGAAATGCTCGAGTATTTTATCGGGGCTGTTTTACAACAAGAGGTAAAAGCCGGGGATGGACTTTTGATACGGCATTTTCTTAAAAAGGATTAAAAGATGAGCAAAAAAAATTATTATGATGGACTTGGCGGATTTTTACGGGATGCTCTTTCATCTGATGAAGACCCTTTTGAAGCTGCCGCCCAAAGGACAGGAGGCCGTTATCGCACAATAGGCGGCAGGATAGAAAGAAGACCGCCTCCTAAGATAGATAAATCCGTAAAGCGCATTCCTGTTCCTCCAGAATTGATAGAAGACTTTGCCGTTTTAAATGTTTTACCGGGGGTGCCGCTAGATGAGTGTAAAAAAGCATGGAAGCATTTAATCAAAAAATACCATCCTGATTTGGAAACTCAGCAAAAAAAACAAAAAGAAGCAAATGCAATTATAAGAAGAATAAACAACTCCTATAGAAAAATAGAAGCTTGGTTTAAAACGGGTGCAATTTTATCCGAAAAAGATTTAAATGTATAAGGAATAATAAATTGAAAAACAAACTTATTTTAGTTTTAGTTTTTTTTCTCTTCTTAAAATCTTATGCGGAAAATATTGTGTATGAAATAGGGCCTAATACTGAGGATGTAATTGTATTTACCGCTTCGCGTACGCATAATAATGAAGCTACTTCCTCTACAAAACTTTTGGAAGATTTTGCAAAAAAGCTTGAACACGAAATACTTAAGCTGCGTGTTATAATTATAATTACCGATAATGATACGCCGGACTTGCCGGAAACTGTCGGTATAAAAAAACATCAAAATACTCAGAAAATTATTTCAATGATAGCTCAGAGCAAATCCTCAGTTGTTTTTATATTATCCGATGGGCCATCTGATAAAGTTATTTTAACTCCCGGAGCTGCAAATAAAACATCTCCTCCATGGATGATTGAGGATATTCATTTTGCTTTAAAAAAACAAAATATACCTTTTAATTTAAAATATAATAATATTATTTTATATCGGCTTGGAATAATAAATGATGATATATTGGCTGAATATTTGGAAAAAGATATTCCTGCAATAAAACTGTCTTCAAATGCTGATATACGTCCATCTCTCCTTTCTTTAATAAGCATCTATTCCAATGGTATTTCATCTCAATGGGATAAACATTATAATATAAAAGAAATATTCGGCCTTAAAATTATAAGTGAAAAAAACTTGGTTATTTTAATACTGATAATTACATTATCGACTTTATTTTATATTTTCTTATTTAGTTTTTTATCTGGAAAAAGACGAGAAAAAAATATTAGCGATCTTTTATTGCTTTGGAAAGTTCCGATTCTATTTTTTATAATCAATATGTTTGCTCTTTATTTAGGTGAATATGTAAGCTTGTTTTTATTTTATCTTAAATTCGGATTTAAAGAATCTATTAACTTTTTGCCTATTATAGCAATTATTATCAAATTTTTATTTGCAGCATTGATAAGTTCTTCGTTTATATATATAAACAGATACTTAAAATTACCGAATAATGCTTTTATTTACGGATATTTAGCAAGCATCGTTTGCTTTTTTAATATATTTATTTTTTCCGGAGTTAATTTATCATTAGCAATTATGCTTTTGGAAATCTATGTTTTATCTTTTATCTCATATCATTTTGAAAAATTATATTCCCAGCTTATATTTTTTATTTTAAATATTATATTGTTTGCATATTATTTTTATGATATTTTGTTTATTAAAGATAATATTATTAATGTTTTGTTTTATTCCAACAATGGTTTAGCAGCAATTTTTATTCTTCCTTATAGTTTAATGTTTGTAAAATTTTTTATGCAGCTCAAGAAAGAGCATCCTAATATAAAACACCTTTCAAAAATAATTACAAGCATACCGCTCTTTTTTTTAATATTATCAATTGCAGTTGTTTTAATTTATCCCTCTTTTTTAAAGGTATCGGATAAGACCGAATTTGTTACATATAACATCGAAGACGGTAAAAAGTATATTTCGATTCTTTCCAGTATAAAAACAGACCAGAAAAATTTAGATGCAGATAAAGAATTACCTGAGCTATCCTCCATTACAGCTGATGATTTTTTAAGTATACAAGCAGTATCTAAAAATTACCTTGAAAGAGTTATAAGCGAAATAAATATAAAACCGCTTATTAAAGCTGCCATTATAAAAGTTATTATGACCAGAGATGACGGTTTTCCTGTTTATGAGGCTAATATGGAATTTAAAAAGCTTAATGAAGGTAAAAGTGCCGAATTTGTTTCCGGTCTTGATTTAAGTGAACCCTTTTCGATAAGATTTTCAGGAGAAAAAAATTCTGTTTTAAAAGTAAAAGTTCTTGCTTGGTTTTATGACAATCCTTTAATTTCTAATTTTACACTTTCCAATGAAAATTTAAAAAATAAGAAGCTGATTTTTCATGTAATAAAAGAATTTAATTTATTGCCCGATACGGAGATTTAAAATGGATAAGGAAAAAGTATTCTTTCATGTTGACATAGATGCTTTTTTTGCTTCAGTTGAACAGCTTGACAATCCGGAATACCGGGGTAAACCTGTAATTGTAGGAGGTCAGTCGGAAAGAGGTGTTGTATCCACTTGTTCTTATGAAGCACGTCAATTCGGAGTACATTCCGCAATGCCTATTTTACAAGCAAAGAAGCTTTGTCCTTCGGGTATTTTTCTAAGAGGCAGGATGGGACGTTATCATGAGAAGTCAAAAGAGGTGATGGCTATTTTTAAAGATTTTACTCCCGAAATAAAACAAATTTCCGTGGACGAAGCTTTTTTAAATATGACCGGTATGGAAAAAATATTGGGCGAGCCTAAAGATTCAGCCTTGCTTTTAAAAAAAACTGTAAAAGAGAAAACCGGTTTAACCGTTTCGATTGGATGTGCTCAAACAAAATATATTGCAAAGATTGCTTCAGGGCGCTCAAAGCCTGACGGTCTTTTTATTGTGCCCGCCGGTGCTGAAATCGATTTTATGAAAAGCCTTTCATTAAAGGATGTATGGGGAGTAGGAGGGAAGACCAGAGAAAGGCTTATATCTGCAGGACTAACTACCGTTGCAAAAATTCTTAATTCGAGTGAACATCTTTTGCAGAGCATTTTAGGGAATGCATCCGGCAGCTTTTTATTTCAGGCCGTACGGGGAGAGCTTTATGATGTTTTTAGTGATGATGTTAAGTCTCATTCGATAAGTACGGAACGAACCTTTGAACATGATTTATTTTCTCATGCTGATATAGATGATGTTATGTTTTATCTTGCATCTGAACTTATGTATAGGATATTTGATGAGAAGGTAAAAGGGAAAACCGTTTCAGTGAAAATACGCTATAATGATTTTACTACTGTTTCAGTTCAATCGACGGGAGAAGTTGTTAATGATACTCAGGATTTATTTGAGCGGGCTAAAGAACTTTTTTATAAAAAATTCGATAATAAAACACCAATAAGGCTGCTGGGCTTGTGCATTATGAATGTTGAGTCTGATGCTCCTGAAGCGCAAGCCGAATTGTTTTATAGCGAGAAAAATATAAAAAAAAGAAAAATAGAAGAAGCTATGTATCAGCTTACAAAAAAAGAAGGGAAAAATATTTTAAAACCTGCCCGCCTTTTTAAAAAAGATGAGGAGAATAATAAATGAAAAAAATAATTTTGATGGTGTTTATTTTTTTTAGTTTTATACCTTCTTTTGCAGATGAAGTTAAAAATTTAGATTATGGAATTAATTTAATAAAAAATAGGACCGGTGAAAATAAGGCTGGGCAATACTTTAAAAATTTCGATAAGGAAAACACCATTCTGTTTTTGGATGGTTTTTGGGATGTAGAATTTTTAGGCCTTTCATCTTTTGAATTCTTTAATTCTTATGTAAAGGTGAATTCTTTTCAAGGTGTTTTTAAGCAAAAAGCAAATTTATCTTTGTGGCTTTTACTGAATAAAAGCTTTTATTTTGAAACTCTTTATAAAGATGATTATACTAAAAGCTCATTGGCTTTTGGATATTTAGGAAAAGACGAATCTCCTATAAAACATATACGCGCGGGTAACAGTAATATAAAATTCCCTCTTAATTACGGATATATAAATACAGGCGGCGGTAAGTTCATAAGCCCCGGTATTATGGGTGTTTTTGCAGGGAAAAATTGGCAAGCCGATACGGTCTTGAGATATGAAAGCTCCGAGTATAACTCTAAAATATACTACGGCAATACCGAAGTAGTAGAAAATAAAATTTCCATCAATGCGTGGCAAAAGGCTTGCCATTTTTATATTCCGGTAGAAAGATTATATGGATCACAGATTTTTGTTTTTGTAAAAGATTATAAAGGAGCTCAATGGCGTTCTTTAAGTCAAGATGAGTTTTCAGTAGATGTTCGTTTAAAAGTTTTATCTTTAAAAAAATCTTATCCTGAAGGAGTTGCTATAAATTATTTTGATTTAGAGTCCCATCCTTCCGATTCGAATAATATTGCAAATAAATATTTGGGTGAGATTAAAGATTATTTTTCTGTATTAAGTCCAATTCCTGCCGCGACTGAAATAGTTGATTTTATTAATAACCACTTGACAATAGAGTCATATAAAAAAAATATTTTTGGAAAAGATTGTTTGATTTTAAAAGAGAAAAAATTTTCACCATTTGAAATTGCCTCACGATATAAAATAGCTCAAACAGGGACTGATTTTTCTTCGGTAATTATTGATATAAATAATCAAAATGAGAGCCCGGATTTTACGGCGAGCATAGAAATGACGGATAATTTTTTGAGTGATTTTCAAAAACTGAAATTTATTCAGGTTTTACAATCAAATAAATATTATGACTTTAGTAATCCTGAACAAATGTTTCCATTCCTTAAAACTGATTATAAAATATATCTCCCCAATAATTTGGATGAATCTAATTTAAATTTCAAAATATTATGTAAAACTTATACGCCTTCTCCTGATTTTGTTTTACCTGATGCATCCATTCCGGGAAGCATCCGTGTTTTTAAGAATAAAATAAGAATATTTAATTTTGAATATAATGAGTCAAGTCATATTTTAACGATTTATGAACCCATTCTTTCAAATGATATTATAGAGATTCAATGGAAGGAGGGACTCATTTATTCTGATTCAGGCTTAATTCGGTTTGCAGCAGGCGCCCGTTGGTATCCTCTTAATGGTTTAGAAACCTTTTTTGCGGGTTCAGGAGATTGGGAAATTACAAAACAGAAAACAAATCCGATAGATGTCTATAAACTATCGGGAGGAATAGACTATAAAAATAAAAATATAAAAACCGGATCCGTATTAGGCTTTGAAGCTGAAACTGATAGGAATAAAAAACCGGGAGAACAAACTTATTCTTTTAAAAATAAATCTTATTTTAATTATGCTCTAATGGGGAATCTTTTTTTTAAAAATGATGTACCTATAATTTCAAACCCTTCTTTTTATTTTGAAGAAAATTTTGAGGCTGGAACAAATACTGCAAATATTAATATAAGGACAAAAGCTTCTTTAGATATATGGAAAATAAAGCTTGCAGGTTCATTATCTTTAAAAAATAATTTTTTGACTTATAATACTTCTTCGAAAATTATTGAAAGTTACGGTCATTCCATTATAATACCTGTTTATTTTTTTACGGCAGCGGAAGATTTTTTTGTAAACCGTTATGATAAAATTCTAAGAAGAGAGTCTAAGCTTATATTTCAAAAGTATGTTGATATTAATTATTTGACTTCTATCGACTATAATAAAGAATATACTTCGCAAAAAATAAATGTATTACTTTCCCCTATCATTCCTGCTGCTGACTTTGGTCTTATATATACACATCTTAATTTTTTTATAAATCAAAAATATAAAACTGTTTTTGATCCTTCAGGACATTCTTATCCTTCGGTATGGACAAAGAGTTTAGTCGACATGTATTCCAAAGGGGAAAAAAATGCTGAAGATAGAAACGGGGGTATAAGTTTTTTACTTAATTATTTCCCTAATAGTAAAGAAGATACCGGAATAAGATTAACGGGGCTTAACTTTGAAGCTTTTTCAAAGACAAATTTTAAAAATAAAATAACAAAACATTCCATAGACGAAACAGGTTTTGAGATTTCAATACCTTTTAACACAGGCGGCATGTTTTTCTCTCCAATTATTAAAAGGAAGATAACAAAAGAAAAACGGGGAACTGAAGCTGAAAAACAAGTATCTTATGCTGCAGATTTGAATTCATTATTTTTAGGTATGGGTTCGCAGTATTGGCTTTTTTCCAAGCCTTTTTTTTATGATATGTTTGATCAAAAAATAAACTCTCAAATCCAAACTTCAAATAAAAATTTGTCATATTTTTTTCTAAATTCCTACGGCTTTAATTTTTCTCGATTAATAAGCGGTTCTATTAAAGATTTATACATCCCTTTGGAATTAGGAATGTCTTTATCCAGATTAGTTCAATCATCACAAATAAATACTCCGGTAAATATTTATGGTATTGACTTTCTATTTAAGTATACCGGCTTAAATATTTCAGGTAAATATGGTCATTTCGATTGGTTTAAATTTTATGACCAAGATGAATTAAACAGACTTTATAAATTCGGTTTTTCATTCGGTGAGAATTATTTTAAATTTAGATTTAATTCTATCCACAGCCTTTATTTTTTCTTTACTTTAAATGATAAACTTGGATTTGAAAATGAATTCTTATATACTGCTGCAAAAACAGGTACAGGAAAGTTTATTACAGACGAATGGAAAGAAAAATTCAGTTTTATATTTTTGTATAGAGGCGGCCGCTCTCTTCCCCGTCTGATTATAGAAAGCTTTTCAAAAATACCATTACTGGATAAACGAGAAGAGCGATTATCATTAGAATTTTCACAGAGCAAAGATATAGGAAGGCTTATGTATAAGCTTTCATTTAAACATTCTCAGTCTACAAAAATAGGGGAACATGGTGAAGTAAAAATATTTGCAGAATTGGAAGGGGCTTCTACAACATCGAATTCTTTTTTGCTCAACGTAAATGCAGGAATTTCAGGAAAGGTAGATTTTTAAAAGTTTTAGCATTTGTTTAATCGATCTATGATGCTTCTAAGAGCTGATTTGAATTCTTTTTACCGAAACGGCTTTTTTTGTTTCGCTGTCTATCTCTGCAACTAAACCGCAAAATATTGCAACTCCGTCTTCAAGCACTTCTACACGCTGAGGTACCTGACTCTTTGTTCTTGTGATGGCGATAAAAGGACTTCCTCCTATTACGGACTCTTTGGCTCCTATCATTCCAAGGTCGGTAATATAGGCCGTGCCGTTCGGTAAGATTCTTTCATCTGCCGTTTGGGTATGGGTATGAGTTCCTGCAAAAACAGATACCCTGCCATCAACGTAGAAGGCCAAAGCTTCTTTTTCCATTGTGGATTCCGCATGAAAGTCTATGATGTTAATTGACTCGGATAAATTATTTTCATTTTGCGAAGAGAAAAGAAAATCAATGGACTGGAATGGACAGTCGATAGCCCTCATGTTTTCCCTTCCTTGAAGATTTATTACGCTGTATTTGATTCCGTTTTTTTCGATAAGGGCGAGCCCCGAACCTTGAGCAAATGGAAAATTATGAGGCCGTAAAACCCTTTTGTCCTTGCCGAAATTCATACGGATTTCAAACCTTTCCAGAGTATGATTTCCGCCGGTTATAACATCAACTCCTGCATTAAAAAAGGCTTCCGTTTGATCGTCTTTTATTCCTACACCGTGGGCTGTGTTTTCTCCGTTTACCACACAAAAATCTATTTTTCCTTTTTTTATTATCAAGGGCAAATGTTTTTGTAAGGTTTCAAGACCTAAGTTGCCGCAAACATCTCCGCCCATAAAAATTCTTATAAATTGTTTCATAAGGTTTATTTTAAAATAAGATGAAAAAAAAATCAATTGCCGTCAAAATTGATATTATATGCTTTTTTAAAATTTTCAAAGATTGAATCTTTTAATTCTTCCAGATAATTTTTATAAGTTTTTTCATCATAGTTTGAAAGTCCCTCGGTTTGTGACCTTAATTTTGCAAAAACCGAAAACACTTTTTTTATATCTGTGGGAAGTGAAAATTTTTCTTCTTTTAGACTCATGTATGGGGCGTCGGTTTCGGTTAAGATTCTATCCTTTTCTAAATTTGCCGCCGTTTCAAGCTGGGCTTTTTGCCCTCGGAGCAAACCCTTACCGATACAAAAATAGGCATTTACTCCTTTTTTTAGAAATGACCTTGCTTCCGTTACGGAGCCTGCCCATCCGTGGAAGATAACCGCATTTATTTTGTTTAGAGTTTTTACATCATCGAATATGAGGTGCATTCCTTTTCGGCAGTGTACAACTATGGGGAGATTAGATTTTTGGGCAAAAGCCAGTTGGGTCTTCCCTACTTTTTTTTGAGCTTCTAATGTGCTTTTATAATGTTCGTCAAAGAGGTCAAAACCGCATTCCCCAATGGCTGCTATTCTTTTTTCGGTTAAAAGTTTTTCTAAATATGGTATTTCGTCTTCTATCGGGCATTGAGGGTGTATGCCGAAAGAAAGGATAAAATGCTCGGAATTTTCTCTGCATATTTTTTCTTGAATTTCAAAACGGACGGACTCATTTGCAGAAGCACAAAAAAATATCTCCTTGTCAAAGGTTTTTAAAATCGGATTTTCTATATTTTGAGAATTTAATTCTTCTATCGTATCTAAAATATGAACATGGGCATCGGTATACATGGGAGTCATTATATCCTAAAGGTATTATTTTGTATACCGAAAATAGTACTATACGGAGGGAAAGTATGAAATTATATTCGATAAAAACTACTCAAGGCGATGCCTCATATTGTTCTATTTTGCAAGAAACCGATGCCGGATACATCCTGCGTATTTGTATGGATAAAGAGGGTTATCAAAAGGTAAGTGAAGATTTTATAGAAAAAGATCTTTTTGATATGTGCATCCGCACAGGCTACATTCACGAGCTTTCGGAAGCAGCTTCCGTAGTAGCTTAGGCTTCATTTAATAAGACGGTAATTATGGCTTAGTCTCGTAATTACCGTCCTTTTCCGTAAAGGTTAGCTGTTAACTCTTTCCTGATATTCGTTAGTTTCGGTGTTTACAAGTATTTTTTCGCCCTGTTTAATAAATAGGGGAACACGAACTACAAGACCTGTTTCGGTAACTATGGGTTTTGTTGCTCCCGAAACGGTATCTCCCTTTATATAGTTTTCGCTTTGCTCTACAATAAAAATCATCTTTGTGGGAATCCTTACATCGATAGGTTCGTTTTCCCAGATGAGAATATCGTATTCATCGCCTTCTCTTAGATAATGTTCCTTGTCGCCTATTGTTTCGGCGGGTACGGAAATGGATTCAAAACTCTCCGTATCCATGAACATAAACTGGTCGCCGTCCTTGTATTGATACTGACTCTTGTGTGTATCTACTACCGCATCTTCAACGGTGTCTGCTGTTTTGATAGTCTGCATCAAAACAGAACCGTCTCTCAGATTTTTCATTTTAACACGGGCAAAGGCCGCACCCTTTCCGGGGTTGACAAATTCCCTCTCAACAACTAAATAGGGAGTTCCCTTATTGAGCAAAACCGTGCCCTTAGCTATATCTCCGCCTCTAATCATTTTTCACCTCATTTAAAATTGTGCGATATTTTAGCATTTTTGATGTTTTTATGCAAGAGTCTTGATTTTAAAAATTTTTCGTTAATTTAGCTTTTAGTTCTCCGCTTTAACCGCGGAGCTCGCAAAGGACACAAAGAATTTTTTAGGGTGTTTTTATAACCAAATCTTTAATATCCCTTTGCGGTCTTGGCGTTCGCTGCGGTTTATTAAAAATAGATAAAATATTTGTAAACATCACTTGACGAATAAATAAAGTATGCTATACTTTTTTATAGAAAATAATATTGAATTTATTTGCTTATAGGTCTAGCGGTCTATAAAAAAAAGGTTTTATATGAATAAAAGAACATTATTTACACTTATCACAGTTTTAGTTCTTGCCGGAATTGCAGCTTGCGTTATCTTTATTTATTATATTCCATATCAAAAGGAATATGCTTTATATAAAGATACTTTTATGCCTAAACAAAAGATGCAAGATGATTTTGATTATGTTTGGGACTTCGTTGAAAACGGTTATCCTTTTAAAAATGTATGTATCAGAGCCGGGGCCGATTTAAAAAACATTAAGGAAGAGTATTTGAATCGTCTTAATGAACCTAGAAATGAATATGAGTATTGTTTATTTTATCTCGGTATGTTTAATAGAATAACAGGTAATAGACAGATAGGGCATCTAAGCATTTATGACCCTAATCAAACAGATACTAAAACAAGAAAAGTTCAAAACACGCGTATTTACGATACGGATGATGAAGTAAACCGTTTTTATGAAAAAGCTGTAATGAATATGGTTCAATCTCTAAAACAAGATAAGCTCGGAGGCTTAGAAAAAAAATATGGAGTCGAGATACCTGTAGATAAACGCAGCTTTGACGAGGCAAATGCCGCAATGCTTGAAAGCCGAATAATTGAAGATAAAGCAATAGCTTATCTCAATATAAAAGGTTTTTCACCCTATGGAGCTCATGATGCTTATATTCAAAATTTAACCGGTATATTAAAATCTTTTGAAGGATATAAACATCTTATTATAGATTTGCGTGAAAATTCAGGCGGTCATTCCTATCTATGGCGTAAGTATATAGTTGCTCCTCTTATTAAAGAGCCTATCACATATTTTGCTTTAGTTGCTTATAACAGCAAAAATAAATTTTATAAAATACTTGAAGATAATTTTTTTGATAAACCTTTCGGGACAAAGGACAATATAGATGATAGCGATTTTGCTAATTTGAATAAGGAAGACAGAAAAGAATTTGATTCGGCTATCGATTCAGGTTTTACCATAAGGCCTTCTGAAGAAAGAATAAATTTCCAAGGCAGAGTATGGATATTGATAGGGCCTGATACTATTTCTGCTGGAGATCAGTTTGCGTATTTTGCAAAATATAAAAATGATGCCTATATAAATTTTGCTACAGTAGTCGGTGCTAACACTGGAGGAGAGGGGCTCAATCTTTTACCAAATCGCCTTTACTTAAAACTTCCCAAGAGTCATATGCTAATTCAAAGCGATATGGGCTACGGATTTAATCCTGACGGTTCATGTAACAGTGAGACGGGAACATCTCCGCATATAAAAAATCTCCCCGATAAAGATGCTTTAGAGACTTGCTTAGCTGAAATACATTTAATTGAAAGTCAGCTAAAAAGGAATTGATAAATAAAAAAGTTAGGGGAGAGGACAAACTTTTGATGGAGCAACAAGTGTCATTGGTTAATTTAACCGCCAAGCACGCGAAGGGCGCAAAGAATTTTTTAGGGTGTTTTTATAACCAAATCTTTAATATCCCTTTGTGGCCTTGGCGTTCCTTGCGGTTTATTTTATAGAAACACTTGACATATTGCAAAAGTATGGTACACTTAAAGTAAGATCTTTTTAAAAGACTAAAAATATTTAAGTTTAGGTGTAGCAGCCTAAACAAAGTAGTTTTTGTGAAAGATTTATTGAACAATGGGTTTCAGCCTGTAACTGAAACGGAGATGGTAATGGTTGAGGGAGGAAGCCCTACACCTCCGGGAGTTGAACCCGGTCCTGCTCCTGATGATGCAGGACAATATCCAAAACAACCCAAAAAAGGCGGAGTAAAGATTCCGGCTGCTCCTCCATTGAATAATAACAACTAGAATTTGACAGAGGCAGAAGCCTCTGTCAGTTTGAACTATATATGAGGATAAGTATTGAAGAAAATAAATCTATTTATTAATAGTATTTTTATACTTTTTATTAGTTGTCTTTTATTATTTTCTGTTGTTCTTTCCAAAAAAAAAGATGGTTCGTTGCGTTTTATCTCTTATAAAAAAATGAAGGCAGATTATGAATATTTTTGGGACTTTATTTATACGGGTTATCCTTTTACTGAAGTGTGTGAAAGAGCTGGAGGCGATTTAAAACAAATAAAGAATGAAACTTATGAGGATTTAAAAAAATTAAAAACTGAAGCCGAGTATTGTAGTTTTTATTATTCTCTATGTGAAAAGATTAGCTCAAAGAAACACTTTGGACATTTATTTGCGGTTTCACAACATGCTTATAAAGAACACTTTTACCAACAAGAATCCAACATTGTTTTATCATCATATATTCCGCTTATAACAAAATTTTATGAAAACGTGGTAAAAGAATACGGAAAAAATAAAAATGAATATGATTTGACTATCACAAAAAAAATAATCGATGAGAATAATATTGCTTACATTAAAATTAATTCTTTTTATCAATCAACATATAATGAACAAGAGGCATATATAAAGGCTGTTAATGATTTTTTTATTCAAACTGAAAACTATGAACACATAATTATAGATATTTCAGAAAATAAAGGCGGTTTTCCTGAAAATGCTGTTTATTTAATTGAAGGAAATATAAAAAGAAATACTTATTTTGAAAAATACGGCTTATATACTGAAAATAAATTTACCAAACCTTATATAGATATTTTATTTCAAAAAAATAATCGTATTAAAAAAATTGATATATCAAAAGTGCCGAATATTGGTAATAGAGAGAAAGAAAAATTTGATAAGGCTTTTTATATTAAAGACTATGTTGCGGTAAGACCAATATTGAATTATAAACCTTGTAAAGATAAAAAATTCTGGATTCTTATAAGTAGAAAAACTTATTCGGCATCTGACGAGCTAGCCGATACTTGTAAAAGGATAGGTTTTGCAACTTTAGTAGGAGAAAATACAGGCGGATCTGGCGGAGGCATTCACTGGCCTATGCATATAGTTTTACCTAATAGCGGTTTATTGATAATGTTTGATTTCATGTACAGTCTCAACCCTGACGGCTCTTGTCATGACGAAACAGGCACCGCCCCCGATATTTATAATCTCCCCGGTAAAGATGCCTTAGAGACCTGCTTGGAAGAGATAAGAAAGTTAGAATCGAGAGATTAATTTAACCGCAGAGCCCGCTAAGAACGCAAAGAATTTTTTAGGGTGTTTTTATAACCAAATCTTTAATATCCCTTTGCGGTCTTGGCGTTCCTTGCGGTTTATTTTATAGAAACACTTGACATATTGCAAAAGTATGGTACACTTAAAGTAAGGCCTTTTTAAAAGACTAAAAATATTTGGATTTAGGCGTAGGAACCTAAACAAAGGAGTTGTTTTATAAAAGATTTATTGAACAAAGGGTTTCAGCCTGTGTCTGAAACGGAGATGGTAATGGTTGAGGGAGGAAGCCCTACACCTCCGGGAGTTGAACCCGGTCCTGCTCCTGACGATGCAGGACAATATCCCAATGATCCCGAACCTGGAACTGGAGGAGGAGGAAATAATTCATACTCCAACCAATAGGGTAATATGATCCAAGGAAAAACCTGCACGGTCTTTTATAGGCTGTGTGGGCTTTATATATGTATAATACAATGAAAAGGAAAAAACTAATACTTAAAGCCATTTGGGTTTCTTTTATATCATTATATATTATAATTTCTCTTCTCATCTCAAAAAAACATGATACAATATCCGGTTTTATTTCTGCCGAAAAAATGAAAGCCGACTATGAATATTTTTGGGATTTTATTTATAACGGCTACCCCTTTACCGAAGTTTGTGAACGCAAGGGAGCGGATTTAAAAGAAATAAGGCAGTCTGGATATAGGTATTTAACGGATCCTATGATGCAGTATGGATATTATTCTTTCTATATGGATTTATGCAGAAAAATTACAAATGGTAGGTACATGGGACACCTTTATCCCGCTAATTATTATGATTTTCGCTCTAATTTTTATACAATACCTATATATAAGAATTTCATAAAAGATATGCCTCTCATTAATTCATTTTACAATAAGTTGAGGAAGGTATCGGAACTTAATACTCAAAAAAAAATATTTATATCTTCTCTTACTAATAGATTTCCTATGCTTGTAAATAATAATACTAATAATAAGTTAAAAGTAAATAAAAACGTAATTGAAGAAGGTAAAATAGCCTATATTAAAATTCATTCATTTTATATAGATTCGAATTTTGAAAGAAATGAATATATAAAATTTGTTGATGAGTTCTTTATTGAAACTTATAATTATAAACATATAATAATTGATATAAGAAATAATGGCGGCGGCTCTGAACGCAATTATGAATGTTTAATAACTCCTAATTTAGAAAAAAATATAAGCTTTTTTTACTATTATCTTTATAATGAAAACAAATATACAAATATTTGGATAAAAGATCTTTTTAAAGAATATCCTAAAACAAAAGAAAAGATAGAAAAATCTGAAATACCCAATGTAAAAAATTGCGGGACAGTAAAAAATGATGAGGCTATAAAACTTAAAAATGTATTGGCCTCTAAACCTATATTCGGTCATAAACCTCGTACAGGTAAAAAATTTTGGCTTCTTGTAAATGGGGGTTCATATTCGGCGGCAGATCGTTTTGCTGATGTTTGTAAAAACACGGGGTTTGCAAAACTAGTCGGCGAAAGGACCGGTGGAGCGGGCACAAATGGAATATATCCTGTTTATATAGTTTTACCTAACAGCGGTTTATTGATAAAGTTTGATTTTATGTACGGTTTAACTGAAGATGGATATTGTACAGACGAATTTGGAACCGCCCCCGATATTTATAATCTTCCCGGTAAAGATGCCTTAGAGACATGTTTGGAAACTATAAGAAAATTAGAATCGAGAGATTAATTTAACCGCCAAGCTCACGAAGTACGCAAAGAATTTTTTAAGATGTTTTTATAACCAAGTCTTTAATATCTCTTTGCGGCCTTGGCGTTCCTTGCGGTTTATTTTATAGAAACACTTGACATATTGCAAAAGTATGGTACACTTAAAGTAAGTTTTTTTTAAAAGACTAAAAATATTTGGGTTTAGGTGTAGGAACCTAAACAAAGTAGTTTTTATGAAAGATTTATTGAACAATGGGTTTCAGCCTGTGTCTGAAACAGAGATGGTGATGGTTGAGGATAGAATAAAATGTTAAAGCTTTGCCGGAGATTTTTATTTTTTTTACTTTGTTTGATTCTATTTTCATGTAAAGGACTTACTGAAAAGAATATTAATAATCAAGAAAAAATATTTGAATTTGAAGTACGTTCTGAAGCTAGGATAGTTCTTCCGGCAAAACTTGGTAATGTGTCTTGTAACTTAATGATAGATACAGGATGTGATTCTTCGGTCATCTCAGAAGAATTTGCAAATAAAATCGGTAAGAGGTTTTTATTTCCTACAATTATTAAGACATTTTCAGGAAGCGGTATTAGCCTTGGCGGCAGATGGAAATCAAAGGATGTATTAAAAATAGGAAGTTTTAATTTCGGAAAGTTACAATTTGTTATTGGTGAACTTGATGATTTTATGCTAAAAAATATTCACGGAATAATCGGTACTGATATTTTACAAAAATGTATTTTAAAATTAGATTATTCAAAAGGGAAAGGGTATCTTATTCCTCGGCAGATTTTCGATGATAAGGAATACTCAAGATATGAAAAAGTAAAGATAGATAAAAAAAGTTTGATGCCTGTAGAAGTTGAAAATAAAAAATATAAGTTACTCGTAGATTCGTGTGCAGCAGGTGTTTTTTTGGATATCGATAATAAAATAACTTTTACCGATTCGGTTGTTTTAAAAAACATTGAAACGCAGTATAACACTATTGTTTCCCCTATGAAAATTAATGGTAAATTGTGCCTGTCTCAAAAAGGGATAAAATTAAATAATATTACTATTGGTGATATTGTGTATCAGACATATAAATTCTCTAAAAAATTTATATTTGCTGCAGAGGATATAGTAGCAGGTATGATATTTATATCCAAGTTAAATTGGATTTTTGATTATTACAATAATTCGGTATATATTTTTAAACCCGATAATTTTACTTCCGATTTTAAAGAATATAAAATTGAAGAAGTTGTTTTGTACCGTAAATTAAATGCTCTATGGTTAAAATGGAAAAATAATGAAAATCCTCTTATAAATATAACAGATATTAAAAACAGTGATAAAATTATTGAAATCAATGGAGTGCCTTTTAAAGACTGTATTGAAAAACTGGGCTATGAAAAAGGCTATGACGTTTTTTTATCGGGAATTGAAAGTTTAGATTTTGATTCTCTTACCGTTATAAGGGAAAATAAAAAAGTTATTCTAAATCGAAAAGAAAAAAAATAGGTATGAAACTTATCAGGCAGTTTGACGGGACGGATTGCGGGGCGGCTTGTCTTGCGATGGTTGCATCCCATTACAAAGCAAAATACTCTGTAACATCGATCCGTGAGATTGCCGGAACCGATACGCACGGTACAAATCTTGCGGGTCTTGTAAAAGCGGGTGAGGCTATGGGCTTTTCGGTGCAAGTTTTAAAAGGCGATAAGGAAGCTCTAAGCCAAGACCTGCCGCTTCCCTTTATTGTCCATATAAAAAAATGTGAAGAAAAAAGAGAATTTTTTCATTTTGTTGTTGTCAAAAAATTAAAAAACAAAAAACTTACAATATACGATCCTTCCGGGGAAAAGAAAAAAATTGATATTGAAGAGTTTGCAAAAACATGGACGGGGTATACTGTTTTTCTTAGTCCCTCAGCCGAGTTTAAAATACAGGATAATACCAAAGGATTTTTTGAACGCTTTGCTCCGCTTTTAAAACCCTATATCCACGAAATAATTCAAGTTATAATAGCATCTTTTTTATTGACCTTTTTGGGTATTATAAGTTCCCTTTATTTTAGATACATAATAGATGATGTAATTTACTCAAAAGCTTTTACATCTCTTACAAGTCTTTCTATAGGAATAATTGTTTTAACTCTTTTTTCGTCAGGACTTTCTGCGGTGCGTTCTCATATTATTTTGTTTTTTTCGTTAAAAATGGATTACCATCTTATCTTTTCATATTTTAAGCATGTGTTTTCTCTGCCTATAAAATTTTTTGATACAAGAAAAACGGGCGAAATTCTTTCCCGCATAAATGATGCTCAAAAGGTCCGTTCTGCCCTTTCAGGAACTGCCGTTTCGGTTGTCATTGATTCTTGTATGGTAATTATTGCAGGCGTGGTACTTTATTTTAAATCTCCCTTTCTTTTTTGGATAGGTCTTATTACCGTGCCTTTATCTTCCATTATAATATGGCTTTTTTCAAAAAAATTTGCAAAGGGCTACCGTGAGCTTATGGGACAATTATCCGAAGTACAGTCATACTTGGTTGAAGCCGTTTCAGGGGCGGCCTCATTAAAAGCTCTTAATGCAGAAGATTCAGTTTATGATGAATATGAAAAAAGAGAGGTTAAGGCCGTAAAAATAAACTATAGGCTTGGAGTTTTAAGCAATATTCAGTCTTTTTTAAATTCTATTTTGACGGGTTGGAGTTCCAACATTATTTTTTTTGTAGGGACTTATTTAATTTTAAAAGATCAATTTACTGTAGGACAGCTTATCTCATTCAATGCTCTTTTGGGCTTTTTTACAGGCCCTTTACAGAGGTTTTTGACGCTGCAGCCTAGTTTGCAGGAAGCCGTTTGGGGGAAATTTTCGATTTAAAAAAGGAAATAGCAGATGAAGGGTATTGGATAAAACCTGAAAAAATTTTAGGCAATATCGAAATCAAAGACCTGATTTTTAGATATGGAACACGTAAGCCTGTTTTAAATAAGATATCTTTAAATATAAATGCAGGAGAAAGTATAGGCTTTGTCGGAGCATCAGGCTCGGGAAAAACAAGCCTTATTAAACTGCTTTTAAAATTTTATTCGCCTGAATCAGGCTCAATAAAAATTGACGGACATAATATTGAAGAATTAAAAGCCGAGTTGATAATATCTGATAAGGATATAGCCGAATTAAAAATCGGTATGGAAGTAAATTTAAAATTTACGGCACTTCCGCCTTCTGAATACGGTGTTTTAAAGGGGGTAATTACAAATATTTCCAATGATAGCTTTAATAATCAAAATACTTCCTCATTTTTTTTAGTTGATACCGATATCCTTTCTTCTTCTTTAAAAAATAATGAGCAAAAGGAAGTTAAGTTAAAGCCCGGAATGAGTACCGAAGCCCATATTATAATAAAACGTAAAACAATTATAAAATTTATTTTAGAAAAACTGGATTTTGTTAAATGAAACGTATTGGTTTAATATTAATTTTTTTTATTTTCCCGTGTTTAATTTTTACTGAGAGCCGTGATTGGGATGTTTTTTTTAACGAGCGGCTTTCATATTCTTTGTCTGCTTCCTTAAATGATATAGAATTTAAAAAAATAGAGCTTTTAGAATATAAAGAAAAAACAAAATGGATTCCCTCTCTTTCTTTTGATTTTCCAAAGCTATTTGCGTGGAAAAATATTCCTGTAGAGCTTAGTGGTGCAAATTCTTTAATTAAGACAAAATATATTGATGTTTTTGACGGTAAGTATTCTTTAGTGCTAAATCAAGCTTTACCCTCAGCCGGAAATATTTTATTTTCATTTAATTTTAATTATGAATATCTATTACAAAGTAAGGAATTTAAACAAATTCCATCTTTTACAATTCAATTTAGTCAACCCATAACTAAATATAGTTTCAGCTTTGTAAATGAAGCAAAAAAAATAAGTTTTTTAAAAAAATCGGTTAAAGAAAAAAGATTTGCACTCTACGCAGATTTTATTAAAACATTTTTAAAAT
This sequence comes from Treponema denticola, assembly GCF_024400535.1. Taxonomy (NCBI): domain Bacteria; kingdom Pseudomonadati; phylum Spirochaetota; class Spirochaetia; order Treponematales; family Treponemataceae; genus Treponema; species Treponema denticola. Next base: position 2,253,946 of record NZ_CP038800.1, on the reverse strand, counting down.
CGGCTTTAAATATTGAAGTTTTAAATGCCGAATCGGCATATTTAAAAAACAAATATCTTTATGCAGCTGAACAGTACTCTACAGCCGAAATAGAATTTAAAAAAGAAAGATTAAAACTAGACGCCTTATTACAGATAAAACAAAAAATGATTGAGGCAAAGCAAGAATATGGCTTAAATCTGAATTCTTTAAATAGATTAAAAGAAGAGTTTGTTTTAAATTATAATTACGAATATTCTTTAATGAATGAAGAAGATATGTCTTCTCTTCTTGAGTTTTTAGAAAATGTTTTTTTAGACTCATATACTTTTGATATACAAAATACTGAATATGAAATATTTTTACTGAATGCAGAAAAAGAACAAGCTTATATTAAAAATGCCCCTCGTTTTAATATAGGTTTTTCTCATACTCCTAATACATTAAAAACTAGGTTCTATTCTTACACTGCATCATGGCAAAATCTTAAACAAATCGAATGGCTGCCTGAATTATTTATATCTTTTTCTTGGACTCCCGACTATACTTTTACACAAAAAAAAGAAATAGATTTAATCGATTTAAAAATATCTTATGCAAAAAATAAACTTAAAACTTTAAAAGAAAAAAAAGAAATTAAAAATAAGGCTAAAACATTACGAATAAAAAATCTAAAAGAAGATTTACATATTCTTTCTGAAAATTTAAATCTTTGTCTTGAATTAAATGAAGAATATAAAAAGCTTTATAAAGATGGAGTTATAACAAACCTTAGTTTATTGGAATACACTGTAACCCCTTCTCGACAAAGATTTTTAAAATTGAAAAAACTTAAAGACCTGATTTTAGAAATATTTTAAAAATTATAAATTTATGTAAAAAACACTTGACATATTGCAAAACTATGGTATACTTAAAGTAAGGTCTTTTTAAAAGACTTGAGGTAATTCGTATTCCAATCAGTAAGGTAATATGATTCAACGAAAGGACTGCACGGCCTTCTAGGCTGTGTAGTCTTTCTATAGGTATAATAAAATGAAAAGGAAAAAACTAATACTTAAAGCCATTTGGGTTTCTCTTATATCATTATTTATTATAATGTCTCTTCTTATCTCAAAAAAACATGATACGATACCAGGTTTTATTTCCGCCGAAAAAATGAAAGCTGACTATGAATATTTTTGGGATTTTATTTATAACGGCTATCCATTTACCGAAGTATGTGAACGCAAAGGAATTGATTTAGGACAAATAAAACGGACAGGATATAGGTATTTATCGGATCCCATGATGCAGCATGGATATTATTCTTTTTATAAGGATTTATGCAGAAAAATTACAGGAAATAGATATATAGGCCATCTTTATCCTTCAGATTATTTTGATTATAAGAAAATATTTAAGCAGACTACAGCTCAGTTTCCATTGCGTGAACAAAAAACTTTGATAGATAATTTTTATGCTTCAATGCCTAAAACAGGTGCTTTTGCCGAGAAAAACAATATGCTATATGCAGATGATTTTAAAAATATAAATCCTCCGTTGATGGGGACTCGTAAGTACTCAAAACCATATACAAAGATAATAAATACTGATTATATTGCATACATAAAAATCAATTCTTTTCTTATAACGGAAGGGAAAGAAAAGCAAGAGTATATAAAAGTCTTGGAAGATTTTTTTATTGAAACGGCAAATTATAAACATATAATTATCGATATACAAAATAATGGAGGCGGATATATTGAAAATTATGAAGCAATAATATCTCCAAATATAAAGGAAAATCTGACAATAGTTTTTTATGGTCTTTATAATGAAAATAAATATACTGATATTTATTTAGGTATGTTTTTGAACTATAACGATGTAAAAAAATTAAAAAAGAATGAAGTTCCAAATATAGAAAACTGCGGTACTATAAAAAACGATAAGGCTTATATATTAAAAAATATAATTTTTTCTCGTTCTGCTAAGGGATATAAACCTTGTGATGATAAAAAGTTTTGGCTTCTTATAAGCAGTGATGTATACTCAGGAGCAGATCGTTTTGCTTATGTGTGTAAAAAAACAGGATTTGCTACAGTGATCGGTACCAATACGGGAGGTGCCGGAACAAATGGTGAATCGCCTATGTACATTGCTCTTCCCAACAGCGGCTTATTGATAAAGTTTGATTTTATGTACGGTTTAACCGACGACGGATATTGTACCGATGAGTTCGGCACCGCTCCCGATATTTATAATCTCCCCGGAAAGGATGCCTTAGAGACCTGCTTGGAAACTATAAGAAAATTAGAATCGAGAGATTAATTTAACCGCAGAGCACGCGAAGGGCGCAAAGAATTTTTTAGGGTGTTTTTATAACCAAATCTTTAATATCCCTTTGCGGCCTTGGCGTTCCTTGCGGTTTATTAAAAATAAATAAAAATCCTAAATTTCCAAAATAAACACTTGACATATTGCAAAAGTATGGTAGAATTAAAGTAAGGTCTTTTTAAAAGACTTGAGGTAATTCGTATTCCAATCAGTAAGGTGGTAATATGATTCAACGAAAGGACTGCATGACTTTTATTAGTTATGTTAGTCCTTTTTATAAATATAAATAATATGATGACGAAGAAAAAATTACTAATTAAAATCATTAAATTTATTATTATCATTTCATTTATAATAGCAACTATTATAGTGTCTAAAAATAATGATATGGTATTTGATACTCTATTATCACAAAAGAATAAAGATGCTGATTATAAGTATTTTTGGGATTTTATTTATAACGGTTATCCTTTTAAAGAGGTTTGTGAACGAGTTGGTGCAAATTTAAAAATGATACAGGAAGAAAACTATAAAAAACTATCAAATTTAAGTACTGAAAGAGAGTATTATGATTTTTATAAAAATTTATGTACAGAAATAACATCTGGTAAGAATATAGGTCATCTTTTAGTAATGAGTTATGACTCTTATATTCGAGAGTTTGAGCCAAATACTGAAAAATTGCGTAAATACCGCTTTATTATAAATAGTTTTTATAAAAGATTGGGAACAACGCAAGATGAAAAAGATTTTTTTAAACTAAGACCTTCTTATATTTCTTATAAAATAGTTGAACCGGAAAAAATAGTGTATCTTAAAATAGATTCATTTTATACGCTAGATCGGCAGCACTATGAGCAATATGCTATAGATATATGGAATTTTCTTAGAAATACAGCCGGCTATAAGCATATAATAATTGATATCCGTGATAACGGCGGAGGATATTTAGATAACTACACTATTATCATTCAACCGAATACAGGCGGAAAGAATTTAAAAATTAAACAATATGTTTTATATAATGATAATAAATATACAAAACTCCATATAGAGGATATATTTAAAACAACTTACATAAAATTAATATCTAAAAAAAATATTAAAGGAGTAAAAAATTGCGGTACTTTGAGGAATGATAAAGCTTTTGTTTTTGAAAATGTAATCGTATATTGTCCGTTAAATTATTATAAACCGTGTAAAGATAAAAAATTTTGGCTTCTTGTAAATAGGGGTTCTTTTTCTGCTTCGGATAGTTTTGCCTATACTTGTAAGCAAAGCGGATTTGCAACTGTTATAGGTGAGAACACGGGAGGTTCAGGTTTGAATAGCCCTTTTATCGGCCCCCAAAGGATGGTTCTGCCCAATAGCGGCTTGGTAATAAGATATGATTTTGGATATGGGCTTAACGAAGATGGTACATCAAATGCCGAATTCGGCACCGCTCCCGATATTTATAATCTTCCCGGTAAGGATGCCTTAGAGACCTGCTTGGAAACTATAAGAAAATTAGAATCGAGAGATTAATTTAACCGCAGAGCACGCTAAGAACGCAAAGAATTTTTTAGGGTGTTTTTATAACCAAATCTTTAATATCCCTTTGCGGCCTTGGCGTTCCTTGCGGTTTATTAAAAATAAATAAAAATCCTAAATTTCCAAAATAAACACTTGACATATTGCAAAAGTATGGTAGAATTAAAGTAAGTTTTTTTTAAAAGACTAAAAATATTTGAGTTTAGGTGTAGGCACCTAAACAAAGTAGTTTTTGTGAAAGATTTATTGAACAATGGGTTTCAGTCTGTGTCTGAAACGGAGATGGTAATGGTTGAGGGAGGAAGCCCTACACCTCCGGGAGTTGAACCCGGTCCTGCTCCTGACGATGCAGGGCAATATCCTATAATGGGATATCCGAGGCATCCCGACCATCCTAAGAAAGGCGGCGGAGGTCGTGATACTAATAATGGAAATGCCGGTAACTGCTAATTAAAGTTTTTATGCTTGGGGGTATATATTCTTACCTCAAGCATTAAGGATGTGAATATGAAAATAACTTTTAATAAAAAATTCATTATTAAGTTTTTGCTATATTCTTGTTTAGCAGCTTTTTTTATTTCGGCTATAATATTATCGAAGAAAAAAGAAGAACCGAAACGGTTTATTTCTTTTGAAAAAATGAAGACTGATTATGAATATTTTTGGGATTTTATTTATACAGGTTATCCTTTTACTGAAGTGTGTGAAAGACAGGGTGTTGATTTAAAATACTTAAAAAAAACTTCCTTTTCTAATTTAGAAAAGGTTTATACCGAAAAAGATTATTACGAGTTTTATAACCTGCTTTGCAGAGCTATTACATCAGATAAATATTTTGGACATTTATACCCTAATAATGTATCTTATTCTACATATTTTGACGGCAATTTTTCATCAAAACTTTTTGATGATTACCGTTCTTTGGTTCATAATTTTTATTCTAATTTTGCAAAACAATCCGGATTAAATCTTAGACATTCTGTGTATCCTGCAAAAGATTCTCCGGCTGAAATTTATGTTTCACAAAAAATAATTGAAGATAAAAAAATAGCTTATATAAAGATAAACTCTTTTCTAATTAAAGGTATTGGACAAAAATTACAATATATAAAAGACATAGATAAATTTTTTCTCGAAACATCCGGTTATAAACATATAATAATAGATATAAGGGATAATGGCGGTGGAGCTTATGAAGATGCTCTACTTCTTATAGCACCCCATTTAAAAGAAAATACTTATTATAAGCGCTATGTGTTATATAATGAAAACAAATACACAAAGCCTTACTTGGATTTTATGTGTTCACGCCATCAGAGTATTGAGTCTATAGAAAAATCAAGTATACCTAATATTCAAAATTGCGGAACTATTAAAAATGATAAAGCTTACGCAATAACCGAATATGCTGCTTTAAGACCGATTATGGGATATAAACCTCGTAAAGATAAAAAGTTCTGGCTTCTTATAAATAACGGATGTTATTCTGCAAGTGATAAATTAGCAAGTGTTTGTAAAAGAATAGGTTTTGCCGTATTGGTAGGAGAGAATACAGGTGGGGCAGGAATGAATGGGCTTTACCCCATGCACTTTGTTTTACCCAATAGCGGATTAATATTCTTTTTTGATTATGTTTACGGACTAAATACTGAAGGTTATTGCCAAGATGAAGTAGGTACAGTTCCCGATATTTATAATCTTCCAGGTAAAGATGCCTTAGAGACCTGCTTGGAGGAAATCAAAAAGTTAGGGGAGAGGACAAACTTTTGATGGAGCAAAAGTTTTTATCTGTTTAACCGCCAAGCTCGCAAAGGACGCAAAGAATTTTTTAGGATGTTTTTATAACAATTCCTTAATACACTCTTTGCGGTCTTGGCGTTCGCTGCGGTTTTTTATGTGTTTATTAAAAAATAAATAAAAAAATATTATTTATAAACATTAGTTGACAAATAAGCAAAGTATGCTATACTTAACATAATACTAAATTTGAGTTTAGGTGTAGGAGCCTAAACAAAGAGTTTACATGAACAATTTATTAAGAAAAGGGTTTCAGCCTGTAACTGAAACGGAGATGGTAATGGTTGAGGGCGGTGGTCTTAATTATCTCGATTTTTGGTATTGGGATACAGAGGCTATTGAAAATGAGGATGGCACTATAACAAAAGAATGTAGAAATGCTCAACCTGTTGAGAGAAGTGAATATCCTGAGGAAATTAAGATTGTATCAGGAATAATGCAAGCCAAAAAAATGTCAGGTTGCGGTTCAGGATGTTATGCATCTTGTTGTGTCAATAGTTTAAATGATTATTTTTAAATTAATTTAAATTCTGTCCTATAAAATTTTATAGGACAGTTTGTAATATTGCGAGACTTTATATGAATAAAAGAACATTATTTACACTCATCACAGTTTTAGTTATTGCCGGAATTGCAGCTTGCATTATTTTTATTTATTATATTCCGTATCAAAAAGAATATGCTTTATATAAAGATACTTTTATGCCTAAACAAAAGATGCAAGATGATTTTGATTATGTATGGGACTTCGTTGAAAACGGTTATCCTTTTAAAAATGTATGTATCAGAGCCGGATCCGATTTGAAAAACATTAAGGAAGAGTATACCAATCGTTTGCATGAACCGAAAAATGAATTTGAATATTATTTATTTTATCTTGGGCTTTTTAATAAAATTACAAAAGAAAAACAGGTGGGACATTTAAATATATATGATATGAGTTCTGTACATCCTGTTACAAAAAAAGTACAAAATACACGGCTTTATGATAATGATGCCGAGGTCAGGCAGTTTTATGAAAAAGCCTTTATGTGTTTGAATGATGTAAGCGGAATTCACATAAATAAATTGGAAGCCTTGCTTAAAAAATATAATGTTAATTTGCCTATTGAAGATAGTGATAAAGAAAAAATTGATGAGAGTATGCTCATATCTAAAATTATTAAAGAGAAAAAAATAGCCTATATCGGTATAAAAGGTTTTTCTCCATATAACAAGGCCGAGTACATAAACCGTCTTTGTAATATGTTAAAATCTTTTGAAGGATATGAACATTTAATTATTGATGTACGTGAAAATATAGGCGGAGATAAGTATATTTGGTCTAAATATCTTGTTTCTCCTATAATTAAAGAAAGCGGTGAACTTTATGCTAAAATAGCTTATGACAGTGAGAATGAATATTTTAAAAAATATGAATCAAATTTTCTACAACGCAAAATGGGACAATCGGGAAATCTTGAAAGTTTTCAATTTGCCGAACAAAATAAAGAAGATAAAGACCACTTTGATTCTATAATAAATTATGGTTTCGGTATTCATCCGGGAGATAATGATACTAATTTCACAATTAATTTTACCGGCCGGATTTGGCTTTTAATAAATGGAAAAACTCAGTCTGCAGCAGATCGGTTTGCTTATTTTGCAAAAGGAAAAAAAAGAAATGCTGAACCTTTTGCAACCTTGGTAGGAGAAAATACCGGCGGCATAGGCCTTAACCTATTGTCAAGCCGCTTATATTTGAAGCTTCCCGAAAGTAATATGCTGATACAAAGCGATATGACCTATGGGTTAAATCCTGACGGTTCTTGTCATGACGAAGTAGGCACCGCTCCCGATATTTATAATCTTCCAGGTAAAGATGCCTTAGAGACCTGCTTGGAAACTATAAAAAATTTAGAGCAGAAAGACTAGTTTTTTACCGCTTAATTTAACCGCGAAGCCCGCTAAGGACGCAAAGAATTTTTAGGATGTTTTATAGCCAGACATTTAATATCCCTTTGCGGCCTTGGCGTTCGCTGCGGTTTATTTGATCAGTGTTTAATTTAACTGTTCAGGCCCGATTGAAAAGTTTCAAAAAATCTGTTATAATCCGCCTATTATGGAAGATATTAAAACTACGTGGCAAAAAATTATTGCCGACACCTTAAACGGGATAGCTCCCGAAACATGCGATAAGATTTTACCTGAGCAAATAAATATAGAAACACCTCCTAATCCCGAGATGGGGGATGTGGCCTTTCCTCTTTTTACCTTTGCAAAGAGCTTTAAATCCTCTCCTGCAAAGATTGCTTCCGATGTTTGTGCCCGTCTTTTAGAAAACGAGGATATAAAAAAATACGGAATGCCTAAGGCGATAGGCCCTTATTTAAATGTCTTTCTTGCCAAAGGGGATTTAGCCTCGAATGTTTTGGATAAGGTTCTAAAGGAAAAAGAAAACTACGGGAAAACTTCTTCTCTTTCCGGTAAAAGAATTATGATTGAGTTTTCAAGCCCGAATACCAATAAGCCCCTCCACCTCGGCCATCTGCGTAACGATGCCTTGGGTGAAAGTATTTCGCGTATTTTAAAATTTTGCGGGGCAGATGTTTTTAAGGTAAACATTATAAACGATCGGGGCGTTCATATCTGTAAGTCCATGATAGCCTATCAAAAATTCGGCGAAGGAAAAACTCCCGAAAGCGAAAATATAAAGTCTGACCGCTTTGTCGGGGACATGTATGTTGCTTTCCATAAATACAGTCAGGAAAATCCGGAAAAGGCAGAGGCCGAAGCAAAGCAGATGCTTTTGGATTGGGAAGCCGGAGAAAACAAGGAACTAATCGGGCTTTGGAAAAAGATGAACGGTTGGGCGATAGAAGGTATTAAGGAAACCTACAAAAGAACAGGTATCTCTTTCGACAAACTTTATTTTGAAAGCGAAACTTATTTAAAAGGAAAGGATCAGATCTTAAAAGGTTTGGAGGCCGGAGTTTTTTATAAGGAAGAGGACGGTTCCGTTTGGGTTGACCTCGCTCCCATCAAGCTCGATAAAAAAGTATTGCTTAGAAGCGACGGAACTTCTCTTTATATGACTCAGGACATAGGCACGGCAATTTCCCGCCACAAGGATTGGCCCTTTAATCAGATGATCTATGTTGTAGGAAACGAACAGGAATATCACTTTAAGGTGCTTTTTTATGTTTTAAAACAGCTCGGCTTCGAATGGGCCGACGACCTCTATCATCTTTCTTACGGAATGGTAAACCTGCCTGAAGGAAAAATGAAAAGCCGCGAAGGTACGGTTGTGGATGCCGATGACCTTATCAATTCTCTTCAAGATGAAGCCTTAAAAAAGATTGAAGAAAACGGAAGAGAAAAGGAAGTAGGCGACGCCGCAGTTGCTGCCGAGAACATCGCCGTAGGAGCTTTACATTATTTTCTTTTGCAGGTAAGCCCTAAAAAGGATATGCTTTTTAATCCTAAAGAGTCCCTTTCCTTTACCGGAAACACGGGCCCCTATCTTCAATACATGGGTGCTAGAATTTCTTCTATTTTGAGAAAGGCCGAAACAGCCGAAGGCAAAGAAAAGTTAAAGAACGGAAAACTCAATGCTTCCCTTTTGACAAATGAATCCGAATGGGAATTGTTAAAGACCTTAGAAGACTTCCCTGAACAGGTTGAACGCTCTGCCTTGCGTAAAGACCCGAGTGCCCTTACGGCTTATCTTTATGAGCTTTCAAAGGCATTCAGCCGCTTCTACCGCGATTGCCCAATTCTTTCGGGCGATGATGCCGACCTTTCTTATACAAGAATGGAATTGGCAAGGGCTACAAAGATAGTGCTTCAAAATGCAATGAACTTGGTACTCATTCCGTTTATGGAAATAATGTAAACTTTTTATAAATTATTTTTTAAAAATTACTAAAAGATTTATAAAATTATGATAATACTAATGAGGAGTATTATCATGATAAAAAGAATTAAACTAAGAGCTTTGACTTATCTGCGGAATATTTATGCCCGAATAATTTGTCCGCAAGTTTGTTTCTTTTGCGGGGAAGAAACGGGAACAGGTATTCCGTTGTGCAGCAAATGTTTACAAAAAGAAATTACCGAGCCTGTTTTATTCCGGCTTAAAAATCCTGAAAAGTTTTGTTCATCTTGCGGAAAAATTTTGATTTCCGAAAAAGAGTTTTGCACGGACTGCAGGGCTAAATTAAGAGAAAAAGAAAATCTAAGAACAGAAGAAAGGGAAGATTGTGCAAAACCTCTTCTCATTCAATCCGATTTTCTCAAAAAGGTTTACACCATTTATCCTTACAAGGGCAGGGGAGGCGAGCTTTTACGCTTATGGAAAAATCAAAACATGAGGGGCTTTGCGGAAATTTATGCTTCTGCCATTGCTTCCTTTATCGAAGGGCTTCCCGAACTTCAAAGCGTTCCTATGGTGCCGGTTCCGCCCCGTCCTAAAAAGATAAAAAGCAAGGGCTGGGATCAAATAGAAGATTTGTCCCTTTATTTGGAACATATTTATAATCTTCCAATCTTGCGTTGTTTAAAACGAATGGACGGGGCTTCCCAAAAAAGTCTTTCCCGTGAAAAACGGGCAAGCAATCTAAAAGGAAAGATTTTTTTAAAAAGGCAAAAATCCTTTTCAAAATCGAAAGGTTTAAAAACCGCCTTACCCGAAAAGCTAATAATCTTAGACGATGTTATGACCACGGGAGCCACCCTTAACTTTTGTGCGGCGGCATTAAAAGAGGGAGGCTGCAAAGAAGTGATCGGCCTCTGCCTCTTTTTTGATTAAGCATCCTTTTAAATATCGAACCTTGTTCCGCTTTGGACAAAACTGAAAAAATTTCCGTTAGGTACCAAGATTATGTGATCCAAAAGCTTGATGCCTAAGATTTTTCCGGCCTCGTAAAGGCGTCTTGTCAATTCCATGTCTTCACTTGAGGGCTCCAAATTTCCCGAAGGATGATTATGGGCCGCAATTATTGCAGCAGCCCTGTCCTTTAAAGGGTCTGAATACACTTCACGAGGATGCACTATTGTTCTATTGATAGTGCCGACACTCACAACACGGGTTGCAATAATTTCGTTTGCTCCGTTTAAAGAGACGCAGATAAAATGCTCCCTATCTCTGTCTGCATAGTGCTGTAAAAGCGGAACTACATCGGTCGGGTGAGAAATCGTGCGGTTCTTGTTGTCGTAATACCTCCTTCCCAATTCCAGAGCAGCAAGAACCGTTGAAATCTTTGAGTCTCCCATACCTCGGATAGAACGCAGATAGCCCTCAATTTTTTCAGGCCTTGCTCTATCGATGTGCAGAATAATATCATCGGCCAATTCTTTTACAGGCTTGTCCTTAATGCCTGTGCGTAAAAGAATGGCCACCAAATCGGAGTCGCTTAAATTTTGAGGCCCGTACTCTAAAAGCCTTTCCCTCATATCGGGTTTATCCGTATTGGACGAATTTTTATAGTCTATCATCAATTATATTGTATGTATTATTTGAAAGATTTACTACTTTTTATAAAATTATAATTTTTCGATTTCGGAAAGCCCTGTTACCTTCTTAATTAAAGCCATATCCGGTTTTTCCATTTTCATACATTTGGCTGAAAAGAAGGCGGGAAAACAACCACGGAAATCAATGCGGTTAAATTACACCGAATAAAACAGCGAAGCCCTCAAGGAACGCGAAGGAAAATGAAAGAATATGTCATCAAAACATCATCAAAATTCCTTTGCGCCCTTAGCATCTTTGCGGTTAAATAAAAAAACAGCTCTTACAAAATTGAGGTAATTGTGGTATAATACAATCAATGAGGGGGCGGCTATGAGTACTTCAAACAGAAAATACAAAGACTCGGTCTTCGTTGATCTTTTCTCGGAAGACGAAAAAGCGAAAGAAAACTTTTTATCGTTATATAACGCTTTGCACGGAACAAACCTGCAAATGTCTTGTCCTGTAGAAAATATAAGGCTCGATAATGTCATGTATATGAACATAATAAACGATGTTTCCTGTCTTGTAGACAATAAGATTATAGTTCTTACAGAACATCAATCCACCATAAATGAAAATATGCCCAGTCAAGGAATGTACTTCCGTGTACATTCCTTGACTTCGAGTTTTAGGCTTACAGCCTAAAACATCGTGTACTTGCGGCTTTTACGGTGTCCGTGCCGTAACCTTAATTAAAGAAGATCGGGTTCTTAGGGCGGAGCCCTAAGCAGTGCGGGAAGAAGAGAAAGGGTTTTAGGGAGAGAGAGGAAACCTTGCTCTGAACGAGGTGTCCTCTCTCTCCCTAAGAGAGCGGCTTTACCAATGCGGTAAAGATATGTATAGAAAAAGGAATATTAAAAGAATACTTACAGAGAAAATCACGGGAGGTAATAAACATGTTAGTAGCAGAATACGATTATGATACGGATATTGCAGTACAGAGAGAAGAAAGCCTAAGAATTGGAATACAGCAAGGTATTGAGCAAGGTATTGAGCAAGGAATACAACAAGGCTTTTCTGACGGCTCATACAAAACAAAGCTTGAAACGGCAAAGCTGATGAAAGGTATGAATTATCCGATCAATGATATTTGTACAATATCAGGTCTTTCTGTTGAAGAAATAAAGGCTCTATAAAAATCAACTTTTTGCAAATAGGCGGAGCAGATGCAAGGAGTTAGGCAAAAAAGTACCGCAGGCGTATCGGGCATACGTCGAGGACACTTTTTTGCCGTGTGACGCAGCAGATGCCTGCATATTTGCAAAAGAGAGGTAATAAATATGCTACTAGCCGAATATGATTACGATACAGACATCGCAGTACAAAGAGAAGAAAGTCTAAGAATTGGAATACAACAGGGTATTGAACAGGGTATTAAGCGAGGCTTTTCCGATGGAGTAATAAAAACAGCTTTAGCTTTTAAGAAAATGGGTATACCGATAGCAAAAATTGCTGAGGGTACAGGGCTTACTCAAGCGGAAATAGAAAAATTATAAATATGTTACTAGCCGAATATGATTATGAAACCGATATAGCCGTGCAACGAGCAGAAGAACGGGAAATAGCCTTTGCCGAAGGCATTGAACAGGGTATATCTCAAGGTATATCTCAAGGCTCATACCAAAAAGCCCTTGAAACGGCAAAAATATTAAAGCAGCTCGGTGATTCCGTAAAAAAGATAATACAAGCAACCGGTCTCAGCCAAGAAGAAGTAGAAAACATTTGATCCACCGCCATCCGTGGCAGTTCTGATACGTCGAGGATTTTCAGAAGCGGCATGGATGCCGCCGGTTACATCAGAAGCGATGTTTCGGCAGCACCGAAACTCGCTGCCAAAAGTGTACAAGGATGTACGCTTTTGGCAATGTAACGCAGCAGATGCCCGCATATTTTCAAAAAATCGCACAAATCAACTAACTGCGGGATTTATTTTGGGTTTGTAATAAAGCGAGAAGTTGATTCTGTTGTTTTTTTATGGAACCATGATAATTAGGATTTGTATTTCCATTTATTGTCTTTGCTTCACCACGATATATATATTTTTTTAGTTTATTATATATTTCTAGTGAGCCAGTATAATTTTCAGGCATATTTTCTTGAGGAACTAATGTATTTAATACTTCATCACCTTTTCCTTCTAACGGGCTATTTTTAATCTTTCCATGTATTTCCAAACTATAGTTTATAGTTGGAACATTATATGGGATGTCAATAAATTCGTATTCTTGACCTAAATCAAATTGCTCTTTTGGAAAGGTTACATCTTTTAATATAATAGTATTTGCTTCAGAATGTGCCATATTATATGGTAAAGTTGTATTATCAAAAGTTAAATTTACTGGACCTGTTGTTCCTTCATATCGCATTTTTGATAGGTTACTATTTTTAAATACTATATTTCCAGTAACAGAATTTCCTTCAAAATTCAATAATTTTAAGTCTTCTTCAGTCATAGTAGTAGTATTTACATTATTTAAAACTAAATTTTGTATTCTTGTTGATCTTGTATCTTTTTTTAATACACTATCCCATTTTTCATTAGTTCTTCTACGAAATTCTAATAATTGTTCTACAGGTAAAGGTTCTGTATTATCTTTTCCACCATTGTATTCAGTAACATTTGGTCCTGGGCAAGTAAATTCTTTTACATTTAAAAATTTTATACCATCATTTTTTCCAACAAGTTTTGGAAGTAAGTCTTTTACATTACCTTTTACATACATATCACCGATAACTAATGCATCCTTTAACTTTTCATTGTTAATTAGTTCTAAAATTTGATCTGCTTTGATATAAGGTGTTATATTATATGCATTTGTACCATGTGTTATTGTTTGTTGTAAATCCCTTAATAAAATTTGAATATTATTCGCTTTATCATTTTTTACAGTTATATTTGTATCTTGTAATATATTTAGTTTTCCATTTGTTACTTCTTTATAAAATTCATTTACATCAAAATAATCTGTTAAAGTGCTTTTAAATGCTACAGGAACATTTACATCACCATCTTTAAAATTCAAAACTGCTTTGTTAAGTGCATTGAGTTTAGTTTCTTTTAAAAATTTTGGAGTAATAGGAGTAGATATATATTCCCATTCAATATTTTCGGAATTTCGCTTTTTATGAAAAGTATTTATTTTTAAGTTTGTTGAATCAAAATCAGGATTTGTTTTTTCTTTTAAATTGTTGGCAATATACTTTGCTATTCCTTTATTACTTTCATTACTATCCATAATATCTTGTAATGAGATATTACCAGTAATAGATGTTATTTTTAGTTTATTATTTTCAATGTTAAGAGTAATACTTTGTTTAGTAAAATCTTGATTTTCTATATTTAAAACACTTAATTTGTTTATAACTGCTTGCAAATCATTTTCTGCTACTTCTATTATTCCTGTATCATTAAATGATTTTATTGTAAGAGCATCAGTGTTGATTACTATATTATTAGTGCTTTTTTGTGCAAGTTCTTCAATTTCATTTAAGAAGATAGTTCCGCTTACCTTAATTATATTACCGCCCGCATCTTTAGTAACATAGATAACCGAATTTCCAATAGTTATTTGTTCTGCCGGCTGGCTTGCTTCCTCTTCCACTACTGCGGAAACTGCCGTATTTTTTTCGATTTTTACCTTTTGCGTAATGGTATTATCTGTAACATCGGAATATGTTATGCCGTTTATAATAAGCTCTTTAACCTTATGGCCTGTGTTTGCGGAAAGCGTAAAGGTCAGCTCGCTGCCCTTATCAACCTTTCCGTCGGCAGGAAGCGCGGGGCTTACTTCAATTTTGCCGTTTGCGGGTTGGGTTATACTAATTTTGTATTTTGTGTCCTCTATAGACGGGGGGGGGGACGATGGACGGTTTTTCGGTTTTTTTAGCCGTGTCCACATTTTGATCGCAGCTCGATAAAAATACGGCAATTAAAACAGCCGTAAACAAAAAACACTTTTTCCTCATAAACTAATCCTCCAAATTTTGTGGTAAGTAAATCTAAAATCTGTTTTTTACTACATATTTACTATTTTAACCGCTTTTTTATAAATTGTCTAGTGTTCGCAAGTATACTTGTTATATAAAAATCAGGAATTTAAAATCCCGAGATACCTGCTTCTCAGCATCTTAAAGCCGCCGAAGCGTTTTATGTTTTCGGAAGGGATTTGGGCATCTATTAAAATACCCTTTTTGTTTTCAAAGAAGTCTTGGGCAAAGAGGGCGAAGGCTGTTTTGGAGGCTCCGCTTATCTCGCTGAACATGGATTCGCCTATAAAGACCTCGTTTATATAAAGTCCGTAAAAGCCTCCCGCCAATTCGCCTCCTTTCCATGCTTCTACAGAGTGGGCAAAGCCCAGCTTGTGAAGAAGCCTATAAGCTTGAAGCATGTCATCGGTGATCCAAGTTCCTTTTTGCCCCTCTCGTTTGATTAGGGCACAGTTTTCTATAACTTCATCAAAGGCTTCATTTAAGCTTATCCTAAAATCCGTCTTTTTTATTTCTCTTTTTAGGCGGGACGGAATATAAAAAGAAGCCTTATCGATTACAAACCGCAGAGAGGGAGAAAACCAGATTATCGGGTCTTCTTCGGAAAACCAAGGAAAAAAAGAATGTTTATAGGCCGAAAGAATCATCCCCGGCGAAAGGTTCCCTCCCGATATGACTTCATCATCTTGGGATTTTTGAATATAATCTTCCTCTCCCAAGGCCTTATTAAAATCAAAAAAATCTTCGCTCTCAAGCCAAGGAAAATCCTTTTGACTTCTTTTTAAGAGTATCTTTTTTTCCGTAGAACTTAAAAGCGATAATGAAGAAAAATCGGTCTGCATTTGTTTTTACTAAAAAGCCGAACCTTCTTATTTTATGTTCAATACCAAATAGGGCTTTTTAAGTTTGTCTCCGATTCGGCACTTTACTGAGCTGCCCTTCTTTGTTTCCCCGAAAAGAATCATGTCCGTTAAGGGTGTTACAAATTCGTCCTCGACAAGGCGGGCTGCGTTGCGGGCTCCGAATTCTTCCGAATATCCTTTTTCGGCTAAAAGAGGAATGACATCTTCTTCAAGCTCAAGAGAAATTTCTTTTTCGGCGAGCTGGGAGCGTATTTTTTCTACTTCCTTTTTGATGATGAGGCTCATAACCTGCATCGTAAGGGGGCCGAATTTTATGATTGCATCAAGCCTGTTTCTGAATTCCGGAGTAAAGGTCTTTTCGACAGCCTCATCGACAGCCGATTCCGAAATACGCTCTCCTCCGAAACCGATTAGGGGCTTTCCTATATTGGAAGAACCCGCATTGCTTGTCATAATAAGAATTATATTGTTAAAGGCCGCCTTTCTGCCCTGATTATCCGTAAGGGTAGCATAGTCCATAATCTGTAAGAGAATATTATAGATGTCGGAATGAGCCTTTTCTATCTCGTCCAAAAGAAGAACCGCATTAGGGCTTTTTTGCACGGCAGAGGTTAAAAGCCCTCCTTCTTCAAAGCCTACATAACCGGGGGGAGAACCTATGAGGCGGCTTACCGTGTGCTTTTCCTGATATTCGCTCATATCGAAACGGAGGAGGGGAATCCCCAGCTCTTCTGCAAGGGTCTTAGCAAGCTCGGTTTTGCCTACGCCCGTGGGGCCGACAAACAAAAAGTTTGCAACCGGCTTATCCTTAGAGCGGAAACCGGCTCGGGAACGTTTTACAGCCTTGGTAACACCCTCGATGGCGGTATCTTGGCCGAAGATTTTTTTTGAAAGAATTTCTTCAAAGTGCCGAAGCTTTTCCGTCTCGTTTACCGAAACCCTTTGTTCCGGAATCTTGGCCGTTTTTGCAACTATCTTATCTATGTCGGAAAGGCTTACCTCCGGCAAGGCTGTTTCTTCAAGGTTTTTTTCATCAGCTTCATTTTCGTTTTTTTCTTTATCGGCTTTTATTTTAATCAGGGCTCCGGCCTCGTCTATAAGGTCTATGGCCTTGTCGGGCAAAAACCTGTCCCTGATATGAATGGCCGAAAGATGGACTGCCGACTCCAAAACCTCATCGCTGTAGTGAACCTTATGAAAATTCTCGTAACTTTCTCGAAGACCTTTTAGGATTTTAAGGGCTTCTTCTTCATTCGGCTCTTCAATATCTATTTTTTGAAAACGCCTTGCAAGGGCTGCATCCTTTGTAAAATACTTATTGTATTCTTCAAATGTTGTAGCTCCTATACAGCGTATATTTCCATTAGTTAAAATAGGTTTTAATAGATCAGGGGCTTCAATGCCTCCGCCTCCCGAATTGGCATTTACTACGGTGTGAATCTCATCTATGAAGAGAACGGCATTTTTTTCCCTTGATACTTCAAGGACTATTCTTTTTAGTCTGTCTTCAAAGTCACCCCTGAATTTAGCCCCCGCCAATAGCTCCGACATACTTAAACTATAAATATTTGCATTTTTTAAAAAACTGGGAACTTCATTTTTTGCAATCCGTATTGCTAAGCCTTCGGTTATAGCTGTTTTGCCCACTCCGGCTCCTCCGACATGAAGAGGATTGTTTTTCTGCTTTCGGCATAAAATTTGTATTGTTCTCTCTATTTCTGCTTCTCTGCCGATTATGGGCGGGAGTAAGCCTTTTCTTGCTTTTTGAGTTAAATTTACCGTAAATCTTTCTATGAAGCTTTTAGCCTGCTTTTGCTTAATATTGTCTCCAGCAGAGCTGTTTTGACTTTCTCCTTTTAGGGGAATTTCATGGCCTGAGGCTTCATTTTGTGCGGTTTCACCGGAATATGCTGTGTATGCGTTATTATTTTTCCCATCATCATAGAATTCTGGGCTGCTTAAAAGCTGTAAAAGTTTTAAACGATCTATACCGCTTTTTTTCATAAAAAAAGAACAATGGTTCTTATCTTCATCTATCAAGCTTACTATTAAGTCGCTGATTCCTATTACAGACCTTTCGGCAGCATTGCAGTTTAAAATGGCCCGTTCAAAGACATTTTGTAAGCCTATAGTTTGGATAGGCTCCTCAGGGCTGTTTTGAGCCTTTGGCGGGATTTGATTTTCGAGATAATTGCTCAAATTATCGTGTATATATGCAAGATCCGAACCTGAAAGGGTAAAAAGCTCCAAGGCTTTCGGATAGAACATAATAGCCCACAAGAGGTGTTCCGGAGTAACAAATTCATGCTGTCGTTTTTTTGCATCTTCAACAGCGTCTTGAAAGACCTTCTGTACAGTCATACTCACTGTAAAATTCATATTTTTTCAATCCTGCATTGCAGCGGAAAATTATTATTTTTTGCTGCGGCTAATACTTGAAAGCATTTTGTATTCGCTATGTCGTAAACATAGACTCCAACGGATGCTTGTCCTGTTTTATGAACCTTATACATCAAGGTTTCAGCTTCTTCTTGGTTTTTATTAAAAATAGAAATAAGGATCGCAACAACGAAGTCCATAGGCGTAAAATCGTCATTTAGAAGAATGACCCGATAAGTATCCGGCTCCTTAATCTTTTCTGAGATGATAGTCCCTTTTTGGGCCTGTTTTTTTATTTCCATAAATATAAATTACTTTAAAATGAAATATTTTACAAGCAGAATTTAAATTTTTATTAAATAAATCCTTATATTTATGATTATTTACAAAAAAGGGAAAAAAACATTTGATATTTTTTAGAAATGTGATATACTGTATTGCAATGATTTGTTTAAATAATAACAGCTCTGATTCTAAAAAAGATTCTCCCCTCAGTATTCGTCAGAAAAATGAGGTAATTGAGCGGGTTTTTGAGCTTATATATTCAAAAACCGAGTTTTTGCTTCTAGGACATGTCTACGCTGATGAAGACTGTATAGCCTCTGTTGTTGCTATGGGCTTATTGTTAAGGAAATTCGGCAAAAAAGTAAGTATTTTTTTAGAAGAAAACATTCCGGAAAATCTTGCTTTTTTTGCAGATATATGCAATTATAATTCGATTTCAATGTTTGTTAAGCATATCACTGAAACAATCGATCCTCAAGCTATTTTTATATTGGATACTCCTAAGCCTGATATGATAGCCTTTAATGAGCAAATTGAAGTTTTTTTAAAGAATAAAAATATTCCAAAGGTAGAGCTGGATCATCACTTTGCTGCTGATGCCGGATATTCTGGAGATCCTGATTATAGATTAACGATGAGGGCATCCAGCACCTGTGAAATAATAGCTCAAATGTGCCTAAAACTTGAAAAAAGACCCGAAATACTAAAAAAGTATGAGATAAAAAATTTATATTCGCGTAATATAGTCCTTGCCATGCTTACAGGCATGATAGGGGATGCAAAATTAGGGAACTATCTTTTTAAACAAAGGGACAAGGCTTTTTATGAATATTTTTTAAAAAAATTCAATGCAATCCTTAATGTTCAGTTTGATAAGGGGTCCGGAAATATAAGCTCTGTAGAAGAGATTTTGGCAATACTTGAAAAACTTTCGGTTGAGGATACTCAACTATATAAACATATAATGAAGACTGCTGTTTATGATGGAAGAGTTGGAATTATCCTTCTTGACGAAAAACAATCAGCCTATTTAAGTTTTGGAGTAGATTATAACCAATTTTTAGGCGTTATCAAACGGGCTACAGATTTTATAGCTGAACAATCCGGAGGGGTAGGTATTTCCGCTTATTTTGACCCGATAGAAATTTCAGATAAGATTCAATTGAGAATCAGGGCATCCGAACATGTAAAAGGTATAGATCTAAGAACTTTATTGACCGATTTTAATATAAAAGACGGAGGCGGTCATCCGGGAGCTATAGGTTTTAGATTTCACCGTTCAGAGATAGAGGACTTAAATGCCTATGTAGAAAAAATAAGTGATAAGGTTAAAACTCTCTTACCTAAATGATAGAACCTAAGCAGAACTATGATAGGCAAATGCAGGAGCTGATAGCCTCATTATCAAGCGAGAAAAGAATATTTAATCTTCTTCTTCATTCCTGCTGTGCACCTTGCAGCTCTTCCGTTATCTTAAAGCTTGCTCCTTTTTTTAAGCTTACTGTTTTCTATTATAATCCCAATATAGACACGGATGAGGAGTACTCAAAAAGGGCCGAGGAACAAAAACATCTTATTTCCATATATAACGAAGAAAATCTATCATCTCACAAGATAGAAATAATCAAAGAGGCCTATGATCCGCAAGAATTCTCTGAGATTTCTCAAGGTTTGGAAGATTGTCCCGAAGGGGGGGAGCGCTGTATGCGCTGTTACCTTTTGCGGCTAAAAAAAACTGCCGAAAGGGCTAAAAAGGACGGTTTTGACTTTTTTACTTCAACTCTTTCGGTAAGTCCCCTAAAAAATGCGGAAAAACTTAATTCTATCGGCCTTTCCCTTGAAAACGAAGGCTGCAAATGGCTGCCGAGCGATTTTAAAAAAAGGAACGGCTATCTTGATTCTATAAATTTAAGCAAAAAATACGGTCTTTACAGACAGGATTACTGCGGCTGCAAATACTCGAAACGATAAAATTTTACTCATTTTATACTCATAAATTCAAATTTTAGAATTGACTATATACTTAATTCCTGTTATAATAAAAGCAAAGTAATCAATCTATTGACTAAAAATAATAGGAGGTCAAAAGTGAAACTTGAATTAGGTATTATACCCATTAACGACATGAAATTTGGAAACAAAACTGCCGTTAACGGAACATGCCTTGAAGTAAACAAAGCTGAACTTGAGGCTCTTATCAAGGAAGATCCGCTTGTAACCGGCGTTGAATTGCACATTGCAAAGCCCGGCGACAATACCCGAATTATCCCTGTAAAAGATGTTCTTGAACCCCGATGCAAGGTAGAAGGCAGCGGCGTTTGCTTCCCCGGTTTCTTTACCGGTGAAGAGGCTGTTGTTGGAGCAGGTAAAACCCACGTATTGAAGGGTGCTGCTGTAGTTACAACCGGAACCGTTGTTGGTTTCCAGGAAGGTATCATCGACATGAGCGGTCCGGGTGCTGAATATACACCCTTCTCAAAGACCGTAAACCTCGTTGTTGATTGCAAAATCCAAGACGATGTTACCCGTGCTATTAAAGAGAAGGCCTTACGCCTTATGGGCTTAAAAACAGCCCGATACCTCGGAGAAGCTGCTAAAAACGTAAAACCCGCTTCTGTAGAAACCTACGAAACACTTCCCTTCGTAGAGCAGGCTAAACAATATCCCAACCTTCCCAAGGTAGGCTATGTTTACATGCTCCAGAGTCAGGGACTTTTACACGATACCTACTACTACGGTGTCGATGTAAAGCAGATTCTTCCCACCATGATGTACCCCACAGAAGTTATGGACGGTGCAATCGTAAGCGGTAACTGCGTTTCTGCATGCGATAAAAACCCGACCTATGTTCACCAGAACAGCCCCATTATCCATGAACTCTATAAGAGACACGGAAAAGACATCAACTTCATGGGTGTAATTGTTACAAACGAAAACGTTACTCTTGCAGACAAGGAAAGATCTTCTAACCTTTCAGCAAAGTTGGCTCAGATGCTCGGCTGCGATGCAGTTATCGTTTCTGAAGAAGGTTTCGGAAACCCCGATGCCGACTTGATCATGAACTGCCGCAAGATCGAAGAAATGGGTATCAAGACCGTTCTCGTAACCGACGAATATGCCGGTCAAGACGGTGCAAGTCAGTCTCTTGCTGACTCGAACCCCTTAGGAAATGCTGTAGTTTCTAACGGAAACGCAAACGCTGTTGTAAAACTTCCCCCGATGAAGACCATCATCGGAGATGTAAAACAGGCAAATGTTATTGCAGGTGCTTGGGACGGAAGTTTACATGCCGACGGAACAATCGAAGCTGAAATTCAGGTTATTACCGGTGCTACAAACGAGCTCGGATTCTGGAATCTTAGCGCAAGAGGACTATAAGGAGTTAAGCTATGAGTAAAGTAATTGTTCATTATATCAATCAGTTCTTTGCCGGAAAGGGCGGAGAAGACATGGCTGACTACAAACCGGAGGTTATTGACGGAACAGCAGGTCCCGGTACCGGAATTCAAGGTGCTTTAGGAGATGCAGGAAAGATCGTCAAGACCATTATCTGCGGTGATAACTTTTTTAACGAGCACGAAGAAGAAGCTATTGCATTCGTAAAAAAAGTTCTTACAGATACAAAAGCAGACCTTCTTATCGCCGGTCCCGGATTTAACGCCGGACGATACGGTATGGCTTGCGGTAACGCAGCAAAGGTTGCTTTTGAGCTTGGAATCCCCGCTATTTCTGGTCTCTATGAAGAAAACCCCGGTTATGATGTATTCAAAGCCTTTATGTACACAATCAAGACAGGCAACTCTGCTGTAAGCATGAGAGAAGCTGTTCCTGCTATCGGAGCTTTGGCTAAAAAACTTTTAAAGGGCGAAAAAATTTGCTGCCCTGAAAAAGAAGGTCTCTTACCCAGAGGCGTACGCCAAAACTACTTTGCAGAAGAAAGAGGTGCAAAGAGAGCTGTTGACATGCTCATCAAGAAGATTAAGGGTGAAGAATTCGTAACCGAATATCCGATGCCCGTATTCGACAGAGTCCCTCCTCAGCCTCCCGTTAAGGATATTACCAAGGCAAAGGTTGCATTGGTAACCTCAGGCGGTGTTGTACCCAAGGGTAACCCCGACCACATTGAAGCTTCAAACGCTTCACACTACGGCGAATATTCAATCGCAGGTATGGCTGCTCTTTCATCAAAAGACAGTGAAACGGCTCACGGCGGATATGACCCGACCTATTGTAACGCAAACCCCAACAGGGTTCTTCCTGTAGACGTTTTGCGCGACATGGAAAAAGAGGGAAAGATCGGAAAGCTTCATGACAAGTACTATACAACGGTAGGAAACGGTACCGCTGTAAAGCGTGCAAAGAAATTTGCCGAAGAAATTGTTCAAAAACTTGTAAAAGATGGAGTGCAGGCTGTAATTCTTACCTCTACGTGAGGCACATGTACTCGTTGCGGTGCAACGATGGTTAAAGAAATCGAGAGATTCCTCCCGGTAGTACATATTGCAACTGTTGTTCCTATCTCAAAGACTGTTGGTGCTAACAGAATTGTGCCGGCTGTAGCTATTCCTCACCCGCTCGGTGATCCTAAAATGAACGACGCAGATGAGAAAAAACTCCGCCGATCACTTGTTGAAAAAGCATTAAAAGCTCTTGAAACACCTATTTCAGAGCAAACCGTTTTTTAATTTAGCTTTTTAAACTAAAGCCCCCAAGCCTCTAAGGCAAGGGGGCTTTTTTTATGCTTAGTTTATGCCGGCTAATTTAATATATTTTCCCTGACTCGATTTTAAGAAGGCGTGTAAAAAAATCGTCTTCATCCTCGGTATGACTAATTTCAAAGACTATCTTTGCTTGAGAATTGCCTAAAAGTCTGTTTCTTTCACTGCGGTAGCGTTTAATGGTTTGAATATCCATTCCGGCTTCGATTTCGTCTATGAGTATTATATCGGCTTCCTTTGCTCGGGCAAAGAGTTTTAGGGCAAGGAGCTTTTTTCTCATGCCTCCGGAAATATTTTTTGCATTGTCTTCGAGGATAAAGTTTAAAATGTCTTCATCATTTTTTGTTTTGGAAAAATCCCAGTCTTGCAAAAAAGCGGAGATTTCTTCTGTCTTAAGGCCTGTTTTCATTACTTTAAAATATTTTTCGATTGTTTCGTTGAGAATGAACTCATCTTGACTTATATAAAGAATTTTATTCTTTTTAAATTGAGATAAATATTCTTTGATGTTTTTTCCGTTGATGAGGATTGAGCCGCTTGAGGCTTCAAGAAGACCTGCTAAAAGTTTTAAAAGAGCAGTCTTTCCGCTTCCGTTTTTACCGCAGATTCTTACTCTATCCCCCGGATAAAAAGTCATATTGAGATTATTTACTAAGGGAGCAGGCATTTGCGTACTCGCCGGCTTTTTATCATTATCAAGATTATAATCAAAGGAAAAATTTTCAAACGAAAGAGATTGTAAGCTTTCCCATTTGAAAGTTTTTTCTTCCGTGTCTTTTTTGTCAAGTTGTAGTATTTCTTCAATGTGTTCAAATGCGGGAAGGTTTGCATAAAAGGCAGAGATCAATTGCTCGGTTTGAGTACTGAAAGAGAAGATCATGTTTGATATAAAAAATAAAAATAATAAGTCGCCTGTTGATGTATTTTTACCTAAAACTATAACCAAGGATAGGGCGAGGAGGGTAAAAACCATATTGATGTTTGCCAAAATATTTTTTAAAAAGACTTGGGTAAAATCGTTTTTGCGGGCAAGCTTGATAAAATTTTTAAGCATTTTTTTATGTTTTTCTTCAATGTAGCCTTCTAAATCGTTTGTCTTAAACAGTTCGATTGAATCTATAAAGGAATTTGTAAGGGCATTAGTTTTTTTTAATTCTGCGTTTACATTTTGAGAATTCTTTTTTATGGTTTTTCTTGCCAGTAAAGAAATCAAAAATCCTGTGCCGGCCATAAGAAAGAGTAAACCTCCCAAAGAAGGATTTAAGATTGAAACAAAAATTAAAAATAGAGCAAGCATTAAAAGATTTGAAAAGATGCGGATTCGGAAAAGCGTTAAGCTTGAAAAAACGCTCATGGTATCATTGAATAAAATATTTTTAATCTTTTCTCTTCCGGTATTGCTTATCCTTTGAAAAGGAGCATTTATGATGCTCTTAAAAAGTTTATTGCGGATCCGCAGTAAAATTATCCCTCCGGCCTTGTCCAATAATTGATACCAAAAAACATTTAAAAGGTTTCCTGCCAGTAAACAGCAAATATATAAAAGAAGATAGATAGCAAAGGAGCCGCCTCTTATTCCCTCCCTTATTTTATCGATAAGCAATTTAAAAAAGAGGGGCAGGCTTATTTCTACGCAGGCGAGGAGGAATGTTAAAAAATAGATAAGAGAAACCAAGGCCTTATTTTCTTTCCAAATTTCTTTACAGTATTTAAAAAATAGTTTCATAAATCCTAAAACGGTAAAATGGCTCTTACTTATCAAGCAAGAGCCATTAAAATTTTTTAAAAAGCTTTGAGCCTTGTGCCGGGGATGACTACCCTGTAAGCATAATCGTACATAGCCTCGACAAAGATTGCCGGTATATAGTATTCTCCTCCGTATGTTACGGTTCCCGTAAACTCAAAGTCCTTTGTGCCGTAGCCGTCCAAGGCAAAGTGAGTGTAAATATGAGTATCCTTTAAATCTTGGAAGTCATATAATTGCCTTGTGTTGCGCTCGTCTTCCGAATCCGTATCATCATCGCCTCCGAGTCTTGTGTTTGTAATTTCCCAGCCTGTCGGAATGGGGATTGAAAGGGTAAGGTTTTCAAGGGCGCCTTGAGTCTTATTGTCGACTCTTACCCTCATCTTAAACCTCTGTCCTTTTTTTAAGGTCTCGGGCGAAACTTCTTGATCATCCTCGTTTTGATATACAACCGAAAGTTTTAAGTTTTCTTCGATACGGGTTTCGCTTCCCGGGTTAAGTTTTCCTGCCGTGTTTATAGCAGCGAAGATAGGTGTATTTCCCGTATTCTTAATTTCCATCTTTTTTGCCGTTTCGGTATTTACAGGAATATTATGGAGTTTAGATGTATTATTCAATTTGTCCTTGATTACATTTTCTTCGGTTACAATCTCATAGTTTGCACTCTTATTTTTGTCGAAGGCGTAGTGAGGGGCTAAGGCTAAAAGAATCCAAGCCGTTTCCTGTGTCGAAAGCCAATCGTTGCTTGAAGAAATTTTAGCAAGCTTTGAAATAAGATTTGTAGTCCTTGAGGTTTCTCCGACCGTGGTGTAAGCATTTAAGATTAAAGCCAAGTCTCTGATATTGGACGAATAGTTTCCGCCCGTGCTCCTATAAACTGTGGTCGGCTCATAGAGCTTTTCGAGCATTGCCTTGGCCGTACTGCTGTGGCCTGCAAGACTGTAAGCATTTGCGAGGAAGGCCTTTGATACGGAGTTGAGGTTTTGCTCCATATTTTTTAAGCGGTTCATAGCTCCTATTTCGGGTTTACCAGCAAGGGCAAGGGTGTATAGGCGGTAGGCCTGAGTTTCCATGCTGTCCGCATAGGTGCCTGCCCAATTTTTTGCCATGTCGATTTGGTGGGAAAGCCAGCTTTGATAGATGCTGTCGTTTACTTCATAGCCGGCCTTTTTTGCTTCGACCATAAAGTGACCTGCATAGTTTGTAGCCCACGAAGTTTCATATCCGCCGCCCGGCCAATAGCTGAATCCGCCCGACCTAAGCTGATAGTTTATGTATCGGTTTAGAACCGAGTTTACATTGCTCTTTGCCTTGTCGATTTCCGTTTGGTCTAAGGCCGTTATCGTGTTTAGGTATAATTGAGGGAAGGCCTTAGATGTTATCTGTTCGATACAGCCGTAAGGATAACCTAAAAGATAGGCCAGGCGGTTTTCAAGTCCTAGGGCCGGCATTTGAGAAATTTCTACGCTTAAACTCTTTGTTCCGTTTTCACCTTTTAGAGGAACGGTTTTAGCAAATGTTTTTCCTGCTTCAATATTTATAAGCTCGACTGTAGAGTAGGGTATTCCTCTGGAAAGCACATCTATTTCGGTAAAGGCCTTTGCCGTTTTTGAAATGCCTGAGGCCGAGGCTTCCGCCGTGAATTTTGCAATGCCTCCCTTATCCGTTTTTACCTTAAAGAAAACGGAAGAGTCGGAATTTGCAGGGATACTTAACTCTTTTGTTTCGCTTATATTTATAGCTCCCTCGCTTTTTAAAACTACCTTTGCCTTTTTTTCGGAAGAAGTTCCGTTAAAGACTGTTACGGGAACCTCGATTGTTTCTCCTATTCCCATGGTGCGGGGAAGGGTAGGCATTACGATAAGATCGCTTTTTACCTTTACGGTTTCTTCTTTTATGCCATAGGCTCCGTCCTTTCCTGCAACTGCCATAATGCGCAAGGCTCCGATATACTGAGGAAGATCGAATTCGATTGTTTTCTTTTCCTTTGCTTTGATTTCAAAGGGGCCGAAAAAGTAAACAATGGGTTTAAAACGCTCCGCATTCTTTGAGGTCTTGTTATCTATAAAGCCTCCTCCTCCGACCGAGAGAATCGATTCTATATTGCCGCTGTAGGCTCCGATTACATATTTATAAACATCCCAAGAGGTAATTTGCGAGGACTCTTTTTTATAAAAGCTGTCCCAAGGATTTCCTGTATGGAAGGCTGTAAGACCTAAGAGTCCTTCGTCTACAACGGCAACGGTAAATGTCATAGGTCTTCCCTTTTCTTCGCTTACCGTAAACGAAACCTTGCTGTTGGGTTCATAGCTCGGTTCCGCTTGTATCACGGGACTTAGTCTTGATAATTTGTTTTCAATCATTACAGGGGTTATGCCGTACATTCTTATAGGCAGACTGTTTTTTGTCTGGCTGTGCTCCTGTATTAAACTTACATGGGCGTAGATGTTCGGAGCCATCGAAGGATCAAGTTTTAATTTGTACGAGAAAATTTTTCCCTTGGATTTTATCCATTCTTGTTTTAGAACCCTGCCGTTTTTTTCGAGCGTTATGAGGGCTTTTGCACCCTCATATCCGGGGAAGGTAATTTCGGCGGTATCATCGGCATAGTATTTTGCTTTATCGGTTGTGAGCATGATGATTGAATCGCTTGACTCATCGCTTGTTTTTCGGCTGGCCCATCCTTCCCAGTCAAAGTATACTACCTGAGCCGAGCTGTGCCCTCCGTTCGGATCTGAAACAGTAATCAAATACCTGCCCCAATCTCCATCCGTAACCTTCATCTTAAGCTCGGCCTTTCCGCCCTTTGCCGAAATATTCCAGTTTTTTATATGTTGCGTGTACCTTGAATTTGTATAGTTGGCACTTTCTTCATCTGCTTCCCACCACCAATACCATTCCAGCTTATAAAGGTCTACGCTTAAGTTTACGCCTTCTTTTACGGGATTTCCCTCAGGATCCAAAACCGCAAAATGCAGGGTTTGGTCCTTATTGGTGTAAAGCATATCTCTATACTCATCATCGCTTTTAGGAATCTGCATTCCGACATAGCGTGAATATGGCGAATAATCAAAGACCTTGTTTTCCGTAGAAAAGGCGCCTGAAGGCTCGTATATTCTTGTTTCAAAAATCGCTTTTAGTTTTCCGGGAGCTTTTGCTTCGGATGAAAGATAAAGATTTATGTCGGCTTTTCCCGAATCATCTAAGGTCCCTTCCCAAATTGTGTTTGAGTCTTGTTGTACGCTAAGTTCGGGATTTATAAAATTGTAGTTTTTATAATTTTCAAAGGGTGTCCGGTTTAAAACATAGCGGGCTGAAATTTCGGCCTTTAAGCCGGAAGCCTTTGCCCCATGGAGCCACTCGCCTCCAAGCACCGCCGGATTATAGCCTTCGGAAAAATATTTTGCTTTGGGATCAAGGTTTACAAAAAGACGGTTGGGTACAATGGATTCAACCTTTATGCTCTTAGACCAGGTCTTTCCTCCGGCTGTAACTCTTGCATACCATGTACCGGTTTTATCTTGAACATTGGTTTTAGTATCTATCCTATAAAAGCCGTCTACCGAAGAAGTAAAAACCTTAGTATCCGTTTTTTTGCCTAATGGGTCTTCAAGATAGAATTTAACAGGGTAATCTTTAGGGAGATTTTTTTCCAAATCCTGTAAAATAAATACAAGATGAATATCGTCTCCGGGGCGCCAAACTCCGCGTTCTCCGTAAATATAACCCTTAACTCCTTTTTTTGAAGACTCTCCTTCTACTTGAAAATGACTTGTAGAAAGCACTTCGGAATTAAGGGGAAGCCAGTTTACATCTCCGCTTTTTTCGGCTCTTATAAGGAAGGCATCGTTTTCATTTTTGAGCATTAAAAGCCCGTCGCCGTCGGTTTTGCCCGATTCAAATTCTTTTTGAGCAAAGTTAAATAAACTTATATTTACACCGCTCATAGGTTCGGCCGTCAATAGGTCGGCTGCACTGATGTAAAGTTTTCCTTCCCTGTCTTTTTTTGCCGATAAGCCTATGTTTGAAACCAAAATTCTTTTTATTGCCATACAGTAATTGCTGTATGACGGAAGATAAAAGGCCGGATGATTCGGGTTTTCCCGGTTCGACCAAAATTTATAACGGTCTTCGTCTTCTATATCGGAATTATTCCAATAATCGGTTTCGATGTTTTTAAAGTTTTCAATTTCGCTTATATCCTTGGGGAAGGGAAGGTGCGAAAACTCGTTGGATTTGGAAGAGGATTCATACATGCTGTGCTTTTTTGTAAAACTTGCACGAAGTTCGAACATACCGCCGGGGAATTTCTTTATCAGCTTGCTGATGTCGAGGGAATGTTGAACCGTTTTGTTTTTCATCGAGCTGTTCCATTCAAGGTCAAAGCTCTGCCGCCAGACGGGTTCTCCTACGCGATTTAGCTCATAGCTTCCGTCTATAGTATTTATCTGGAGAAATTGCGTCATATTTTTATCGTAGATCTGAAAGGCTTCCAGCATAAGGCCGCTGATATTTTTTGTAGAAACAAGGACGGACATTTCCTTTGCAGGAATTATGTTTCCGGCCTTTGTAAAGCGTATTGACGGTTTTTCCCAAGCAACCGTTATGGAAAAATCGGCTTGGGTTTCAAGTTTTTTTCCTCTTGAGTTTTTTATGCCGGGCAGTACCGATAAGCGTGTATTATCGGGGAAAAGCCCGTTTTGTGAAAAGATTTTAAGCTTATATCCGTCAATGCCGTATCTAAAAGGAATTTCGGGAGACGATTCAAGTCTTATAAAGCCTCTTAAATCTTGTGAAGAGTCCAGCATATCTGAAAAATTTACCTGTATTTCGCTTCCCGTTTCTTGAGAAAAAGAAGTTACCTGAAAAACCGATAGAGCAGCTACGGTAAAACTTGCAGAACTTGAGCCCTCTCCGCCGAGAGCTTCCAAATTCCATGATAGGTTCAATTCTTGAACTTGTTTTTTTCTGCCTATCTCTTTTATGCTTATCTTATATTGATTGGAGGCGGCTCCTTGGCTAACCTTTATAGCAGGGTTTGACTTTGAATTTCCAATCTTTAAATCGGCAGTAAGCATTTTTTCTATTGAGGCAAGGGTTTCAGGTATATCGGTTTCGCCGATACCCTCAAATCTAAAAATATTTTCTTTTTTTTCGTCGGGGATTAGTTCTCCCGATATAAGTTTAAACTCAGGATGAGCTATGTTGAATGTAAGGCTGATTGCCTTTTTCTTTTCGGTGTTTTCGAGAAGAAGGCCTACATCCAATTCCAGGTTAAGATCGGTTTTAAAGCTGTAGGCTGATGAGGGGGTAAAGGTAATTTGATTTTTACCCATTATCTTCCATTCTCCGGAAGGCTTAGGCGTTAAAACGCAGGCCTTTTCAAGGTTTTCGGGATGCTTTATTTCTTCCTTAAAAATCACATTGATAGGCTCAAGCCGCTTTAAGGCTCCGTAGCTTATGCTTTCAATATCATCCATTGCATTTTGCAAGGCTTGGTCATTTTTTTTACAACCGGCCATAAAAACCGATGCCGACAAAACAAGAACTAGAGCTGCTAAAAGCTGCTTTGATAATGAGTTTAAACTTTTCATAACATAATAATAGCACAGAGTCTGAAAATTTTCAATTGAGAATGAGTGTAAATTATTGAGACAATATTTTTTGTGTGTCAGTAGTTTTTACTATTCTTCTTTTTAAACAAAAAAGCGTTAAGATTTTTCTTAACGCTTTTTTTTATCGTTTAATTTTTCACCTTTTTTTAAAGACAAATCGGGAGCTGTTTTCTTACCCCTTCTTAAAGATAAGGCTGTCCTCTCCCTTGTCTACCAGTATTGTGCTGCCTTCAGGGAATTTACCTTCAAGGACTTCGCGGGCGAGTTTGTTTTCAAGCTCGGCCTGTATGGCCCTCTTTAGGGGGCGGGCACCGAACATGGGGTCGTAGCCTATGTCTGCAAGAAAATCCTTAGCCTTATCCGAAACTTTTAAGCCTAGTCTGCGGGTCTGCAAGCGTTCTGCAACGGATTTAAGCTGAATATCGACAATCTTTCGGATATGCTCTTTTTCGAGCCTGTTAAATGTTAGGATTTCGTCGATACGGTTTAAAAATTCGGGCCTAAAATTATCGCGGAGGATTTGGGTAATTTCTTCTTTTATGCTTCCCATGTCCTTTGCGGTCAATATATACTCGGAGCCTATGTTGCTGGTCATAATTATAATTGTGTTTTTAAAATCGACTACACGGCCTTGCCCATCGGTAAGACGCCCGTCATCCAAAATCTGCAAAAAGACGTTAAAAACATCCTGATGCGCTTTTTCGATTTCGTCAAAGAGGATTACGCTGTAGGGCCTCCGTCTTACGGCCTCGGTAAGCTGGCCTCCCTCATCATAGCCCACATATCCGGGGGGAGCTCCTATCAGGCGGCTCACGGAATGTTTTTCCATGTACTCGCTCATATCAATTCGGGTAAGCGCCTTTTCGTCATTGAACAAAAAGTCGGCTAGGGTTCTAGCCAATTCGGTCTTGCCGACACCGGTGGGGCCTATACATAAAAAACTTCCCAAGGGCCGGTTCATATCGGAAAGGCCTGCCTTGTTTCTTCTTATAGCATCCGAAACCACCCTTACGGCTTCATCTTGTCCGACGACGCGGGTTTGTAAAACTTTTTCAAGCTGCAAAAATTTTTGCATTTCGCTTGCAAGCATTTTTGCGACGGGAATACCTGTCCACATTGAAACGATTCGGGCTATGTCTTCTTCGCAAACCTCTTCGCGTAAAAGCTGTCCCTGCTGGCCTGCCTTTTTTTCAAGCTCGGCAGTAACGGCAGCTATCTTCTTTTCGAGTTCGGGGATTTTTCCGTATTTTAGCTCGGCTGCCTTGTTTAAGTTTCCTTCCCGGCTGTACTTGGTTTCTTCGATACGGAGCTGTTCCAATTCTTCCTTGTATTTGCGGGATTCGTTAATGCGGGACTTTTCGTTTTGCCATTGGGCCTGCATCGCATTCCGTTTTGAAGAAAGCTCCGCCAATTCTTCTTCAAGTTTTAAAAGCCTTTCCTTTGAGGCCGTATCGTTTTCTTTTCCTATAGAAACCTTTTCGATATTCAGTTGAAGAATTTTGCGCTCAACCTGATCAAGCTCTACAGGCTGGCTTTCTATTTCCATTTTAAGGCGGCTTGCAGCCTCATCTACAAGGTCGATTGCCTTATCGGGCAAAAAGCGGTTTGTGATATAACGGTTGGAAAGTACGGCTGCCGCTATGAGAGCTTCATCCCTTATGCGTACCCCGTGATGGACTTCATATTTTTCCTGTAAGCCGCGCAGGATTGCTATTGTGTCTTCAACCGTAGGTTCGGGGCAGTAAACCTGCTGGAAGCGGCGTTCAAGGGCGGCATCTTTTTCGATGTATTTTCGGTATTCGTTTAAGGTAGTGGCTCCTATCGCCCTGAGCTCTCCGCGGGCAAGGGCCGGCTTTAATAAGTTTGAAGCATCCATCGAGCCTTCGCTTGCTCCGGCACCTACAAGGGTGTGAAGCTCGTCGATAAAAAGAATGACTCGGCCTTCGGATTTTTGTACTTCGGAAATTACGGCCTTTAATCTTTCTTCAAATTCGCCGCGGAATTTTGCTCCTGCAACCAAGGCTCCGAGGTCAAGGGATAAAAGTCTTTTTCCCTTTAAGCTGTCAGGTACGTCGCCTGAAACGATACGCCTTGCAAGGCCTTCGACTATGGCCGTTTTTCCGACTCCGGGTTCTCCGATTAAAACGGGATTGTTTTTTGTTCTGCGGGAAAGAACCTGCATTACCCGCCTTATTTCTTCATCCCGTCCGATTACGGGATCTATCTTTTCATTTTTTGCAAGCTGTGTAAGGTCACGGCAAAATTTTTCCAAACTTCTAAATGTAGATTCGGGATTTTCGCTCGTTACCCTGTTGTTCCCGTGTACCTCTTTTAAGGCAGAAAGGAGATTTTTTAGATTGATACCCCGTGAACGCAAAAGTTCTCCCGTTTCGTCCTTAGATTCACTTAGAGCGAGTAAAAGATGTTCGGTAGAAACGTATTCGTCTTTTAATTTATCTGCATAGCCTTCGGCATTTGCAAAAACCTTTGCAAGTAAGGGCGAAATATAAGTTTGAGCGGACTGTCCCGTAACACGGGGCTTTCTGTCAAGCATTTTGTCGAGGTCATCCAAAAGACTTTCGGGACTTACTCCGATTTTTTCTACTAAAGGCGGAACAATTCCATCCTCTTGTTCTAAAAGAACATACAAAAGATGTTCACTTTCAACCTGACTATGGTCGTCTCTTTGGGCAAGCGAAGAAGCCTCTTGAACGGCTTCCGATGCCTTAACTGTATACTTATCTATATTCATGTATAAAAAATAATAAAAATTCAGGGAAAAATCAATATTCTGCAAAAATAATGCTAAAATATTTACTGAATTTAGAAAGGCTAACTTGTTATATTTTCCGATTATTTGAAAATAACCCCGCCATGCCGTCCTTTGGCCGGCAGAGCGGGGTTTTAATATTTAAAAATCCCATGTGTCTTTTGCATTTCCCGTTATAGGTATCTTCTTACCGAGGAATGTAGGCTTCACATTGAACATTACCAAAAAGAAAGTTTTTACCCTTGCCAAGGCTTCTCTTATTTCCCAGCTTATACGGGTTTCCCTGCTGTACTTTAAAACCTCAGGAGCTTCATAGGCTATGACATCGAGGCCTAATTTTCTTCCTATGTAGACGGCTCTTGCAGTATGGAAGGCCTGTGTTACCACAACAGCATCTTCAACACAAAAGATTTCCCGAGCACGGTACATTGTTTCATATGTAGAAAAACCTGCATGATCCATAAAGATTAGATTCTCATCAGTGCCGTAAATATCCTGCATAAAAATACGCATTCTGTTTACCTCATCATAGCCCTTTCTTCCGTGGTCGCCTGAAATCAAAACCCTTTCGGCTTTTTGGTTTTTTAAACAATTTACGGCGGCTTCGATCCTATCCCTCACAACATGCGAAACCGTGTTTTTATATACCTTAGCTCCGGGTACGATTACAACATATTTTTCCGGCAAGCCGGAAATGTTTTTATAAATATAAGGTTTCGAATAGTTAAGCATGTAGATGTTTATACTTACAATTCCTATTAAAATTAAAGCAAAAAGAAAAATAGTGCATAAGGCTATTTTTTTTATGGATTTAGATTTCATGTAACCGGGAGCTCCTTTTAATTATAAAATTGTACTTCTGAGTCATGATATGTTTTCCAAAAATTTATAAAGTCAAAATAGTAACTTTGCATAGCAGAAAAAATGCGGGTCAAATCTTTCTCAGGAATTTTACCCTTATTGTGAGCTAATTTAAAAGACCCATTCGATAAAACCCAAATTTTTGTATCATTTTTGCTTGGATTGCCCTTTGTGACATGAAAATGAATAGCTTCACCGTATTCATTTGACCAAAAATAAATTTTATAACCTGCAGTACGGAGATATATGGGCATCAGGCGCTCTCCAGTGCATCAAGATTGCGGAATGCCGTTATAGATTGATAAATCTGTTTAAGATAATTTTTAAAATATTCATTCTTTTCTACATCAAAATTAGAATGTATTATTTCTCCTCTATTTGTAAGCAAGATAGCTTCGGCTGTTTTAGAATCTTCAAAACATACATCGTTATCGGTATATGTAATTAAAATCCCATCTTTTTCACAAAAAATTTTACGATTCATAATAACCTCCTACGGTTTATATTATACCATAAAAAACTGAATATGTGTATGGATGCAGGTTTAAACGACCATTGTTTTATCTACTCCAAATATGTTATAATGACTAGGAAAAGAAGGTAAATATGGAAAAAATAGAATGTCCTAAGTGTAATTCCATCATGCAGGAATTTGATATCAAACCAAAAAAAGCCTCAAAATACGAGGATTGTATCAGGCGTTGTATACAGTGTCAAATCGGAGCATCAAATGCTAAGATAAATCCTACCTTTATTTATAAAGATTACAGAAATAATATTCCTAATAATTTATTAGAATATCTGGATAAAACTCTTAAAAAAACATTAAACACAGCCAATAGAGAAAATAAGAAAATTAAACTGAGGTTTTCCACATCCGAGGATGCCGTCAGCTGGATATTCATTAAGTATTTTCTTGTAAATGATAAACTTCCTGTCTTGCAACAAATATTTAATTTGGAAAATGGAATTTTGGAAATTCTAATGTGGGGAGTTCCTCAAATAAATCGTAATTCGGGATGTACGGAAAAATTAAAACATATCTGTGACAGCCTCGGAGAAGACAAAAAATATTACACGGAACCGGATATTATAATTATCACAAAGTCTGAATCAGTGTTTGTAGAAGTAAAAGTAAAATCCGGAAATGATAAGCAAGCAGCAGACAATAGAAATTATGATAAATACTTATTGGATAAATTTTATACCGATATTAAAGCTGCAAAAAAATCATCATATTATGAATTAATCAGAAATTGGACTATAGGAAATATATTTGCAGAAAATAATTTTAAACTGATAAATCTTGCTCCCCAAAAATTATTTTCTAACGAGAATCAAGATTCCGATTTTAAATTATTTATAAATTCATTGAAAGACAGCCGAAACTTTATTCAATTATCATGGGAGGCGGTATTTAAAAACCTAAAGAAATCAAACATTGAAGAATATTTTTATAATGAACTGGAAAAAAGAATATTTTAATACCGATTTTTAAATTCAGCCTAGCACCATCAATCCTTATTATTCTTTCCCTTGTACAATCCGTAAAAACGTGGTACAATGCAAAACCTTAGCTTAACTGAAAGGTCTTTAATTTTTTGGGAGGATTGTTTTGGCTCAACCGGATTATTTGAACATTCTTAATGAAGAGCAGCTTGCGGCTGTTAAGCATCAGGGTTCTCCTCTTTTGATTCTTGCGGGAGCGGGCTCAGGGAAGACCCGGGTTATTACTACCAAGATTGCATACCTTATTGGCGAACATAATATCGAACCTGAACGCATCCTCGCCGTAACATTTACAAACAAGGCAGCCAAAGAAATGTCCGAAAGAGCATCTCATCTGGATAAAAGAGCAGAGCGGGCAATGATCCGAACCTTTCATTCATTTGGAGCATGGATTTTACGCATGTATGCGGAATGGGCAGGGCTTTCACATAATTTTACAATCTATGATGATGACGACGCTCTTTCCCTTTTAACCCAAGCCTCTCCCGCCCTTACAAAAAATGCGGCCCGCGGTATCATAAAAAAAATTTCGCGTGCAAAGGATTATTGCCTTCTCCCCGATGATCCGCTTTTGCAGGAAGTTGATCCTAATCCCGAGTTTGCAAAAATCTATGCCGAATATCAAAAGAGGTTAAAAGAAACCGGAAACGTAGACTTCGGGGATCTTATCATGATTCCTGTTATGCTCTTAAAAGAAAATCCGCAAATCAGGGCATCTCTTCAAAACCGTTTTTCCGTAATAATGGTCGATGAATATCAGGACTCGAACATAGCCCAATTTGAATTCTTAAAAGTCCTCACGGGAGAAAATACCTATATCTGTGTTGTAGGAGATGATGACCAATCGATCTACCGTTTCCGCGGCGCCGAAGTTCAAAACATATTAACCTTTGCAGATACTTTTAAAAACACGAAGATAATAAGACTCGAAAAAAATTACCGTTCATATTCGGAAATTCTTGCGGTAGCAGATTCCGTTGTAAAAAAGAATACGGGCCGTCTCGGTAAAACCCTTGTGGCCGAAAGAGGAAAGGGACAAAAGCCTCATATTTATTTTTTGCCTAATCAGGAAACCGAGGCGGAACTTTGTGCCCGCCTTATATCGCAAGAAGTCGAAAACGGAGGAGCATATTCCGACTGGGCTGTCTTGTACAGGACTAACGCCCAATCCTTAAATTTTGAAACGGATTTTTTACACAAAAAAATTCCCTATCAGGTTATAGGTACTTTAAAATTTTATGAGCGGGAAGAAATAAAAGATGCACTTGCCGTTCTTGCTCTTATCTCAAACGGAAGGGACGAGGTGGCTTTAAGGCGTATCATAAATAAGCCTGCACGAGGTGTAGGAGAAATTACTCAAAAAAAATTAATCGATCTTTCTCGGGAACTTATGTTCTCTCAAAAAAGCGATGAGCTCAGCTTGGAATCCAAGGACGATTATATCTCGGCCATATCTGCCCTCATTAATTCAGTCTCCCTCACAAAAAAAGCAAAAGAAGGCTTAAAGAATTTTTTAAACACAATAAAAGAATTACGCAGTATAATAGAAGCCGGAGACATCTTTTTTAAAAAAGAAGAACCGAAGGGCGAAGGCTTGGCGCCTTTTATCTATGAGGTTTTAAAACAATCGGGCTTCGCCGAATATTACGAATCGGTAGACTCGGCATCCGGCACCCAAAAGACTGCAAACTTAAACGAGCTTGCAAACACGGCCTCTCTTTACGATTTTTCGGTAAAGGGCTTAAACGAATTTTTAGAGCACATCGAATTGGATAGAAGCCTTGCCGAGTCCGAAGAAAAAAAAGATTCCGTAAACCTCATTACCATTCATAATACAAAAGGCTTGGAATTTAAAAACGTAATTATCACGGGCCTTGAAACGGGAGTATTCCCCCGAGACAACGGAAACTTTGATGAGCTTGAAGAAGAAAGAAGACTTATGTATGTAGCCTGCACCCGTGCAAAGGATGCTCTCTACATGACAAGCTGCTCCTCGCGCCGCCTTTACGGCAGCCTGACATTTACCCAGCCAAGCCGCTTTATCTTCGAAATAGATCAAGGTCTAGTAAACATCTCGGAGGCCTCATCTTCTTATTCTACTTTTTCTGGCAGCTTCGGGAAACAAATACCTACCGATTTTAGCACAAAAAAAGAAGAACACCCCCTCCTTTCCAAATGGAAGAAGGGAGAAAAAATTTATCACGACGATTACGGCTACGGGGCAATAATTAAGGCCGATGCTTCAAGCGGAGAACTTGTAGTAAACATCCAATTTGAAACCGGTCTTATAAAACGCTTTATGCCGGAATACCAATCAAACGATATGACAATAATAAAGGATATGTAAATTCCCTATTGACTAATTCTTTTCTTTATAGTATTATGCTTTCCTACTCGTATTTTCATTAAAACACGGGTTTTATATTGAAATTTTGGGTTAATCCCGGGAGGTTTACGTGGTAAAAATCAGACTAAAAAGACTCGGAACTAAAAAACGCCCTTATTATCGAATTGTTGTTCAGGATGTAAGAGAACCCCGAAACGGCAAAACCATCGATGAAGTCGGCATTTATCATCCGATCGAAACGGCAGAAAAACAGATTTCTTTTGATGCTGATAGGGTTAGAAACTGGTTGGGAAAAGGTGCACAGCCCACCGACACAGTTAGACGTTTACTTAACAAAAAAGAATTCACTCTATAAGTGTAAAATCACTTGACAGGTGAAAAGGAAAACAAAATGCAAAAAGATTTAATAGAATACATTGCTAAATCCCTCGTTGATGATCCTTCCGCCGTAACGGTATCGGAAAGTGAAAACGAAAAGGGAACAGTCATCGAGCTTAAAGTAGCCTCGAGCGACATCGGCAAGGTAATCGGAAAGCAGGGAAGAATCGCAAAGTCGATCAGAACCTTGCTGAGCGCAAGTGCAGGAAAGTCGGGAAAGCGTTATTCGCTTGAAATTGTAGACTAATAATGGATTTGCTTGCAACAGGGCGAATCCGCGGCACCTTCGGGGTCGAAGGATTTGTAAAAGTTGAAAGTTTTTCCGGGGAATACGAGCATTTTTTAAGTTTTGACAGAGTTTTTTTAAGTATTCTTAAGGAAAAATTAAGAGAGCAAAAATATAAAGACGGCTGGTTTGAAATTGAAGAAGTTAATTTAAGAAAGGCCGATGCTCTTGTAAAATTTAAGGGGATAGACAACCC
Organism: Treponema denticola; assembly: GCF_024400535.1. Taxonomy (NCBI): domain Bacteria; kingdom Pseudomonadati; phylum Spirochaetota; class Spirochaetia; order Treponematales; family Treponemataceae; genus Treponema; species Treponema denticola. The sequence continues at coordinate 2,214,886 of NZ_CP038800.1, read as the reverse complement.
CGAAGCCGCCAAGTGTTTGACGGGTTCGGAATTGTTTATTCCTAGGGACAAGGCTGCTCCCCTTGATGAGGGCGAAGTTTATGTCCATGATCTTTGTAATTGTAATCTTGTATGCGAAGGAACTCTTGTTGGAAAAATAACAAGTGTAGCAGAAGGCGGAGGCGGTTACCTCTTAGAAATAGCCGGCAAAACCTCCGAGGCTGCTGCGGAATCGAGCTTTTATGTTCCCTTTAATAAGGAATTTATCGGAAAAATCGACTTAAAAGCCAAAACCGTGGAGCTCATGCACCGCTGGATTCTTGAATGAGATTCGATGTGCTGACCTTATTCCCCGAAATACCCGAAGCTTTTTTTAAAACTTCGATTATGGCCAAGGCTGTAGAAAAGGGAATTATTAGCTGCAACTTGGTAAACATCAGAGACTTTGCTTTTGACAAGCACCGCTCATGCGATGACATTGTTTACGGCGGAGGGGCAGGAATGTTACTTTTGCCGGAACCTTTGAGCCTCGCATTGGACTCGGTTAATGCTTCTTCAAAACGGGTAATATATGTTACCCCGTCAGGGAAGCCTTTTAACCAAGAGCTGGCAAAAGAGCTTTCGTCAGAAGAGGCTCTCGTCTTTGTCTGCGGAAGATATGAAGGAATCGATCAGAGAATAATCGACGAGTATGTTGATGATGAAATCTCGGTCGGCGACTATGTTATGTCCTCAGGCGAGCTTGCAGCCCTAGTGATAATCGATGCGGTTTACCGCCTGATAGACGGAGTTATTTCCGGCGAGTCGCTTGAAGAAGAAAGTTTTTCAGGATTTTTGCTTGAGTACCCGCAATATACAAGACCAAGAAATTTTAAGGGAAGAGAGGTTCCCGAAGTGCTCCTTTCAGGACACCATCTAAATATCCATAAGTGGAGGCTAAAAAAGCGTATCGAAAAAACGCTTAAAACGAGGCCCGACCTTATCGAAAAGGCAAGAAATTGCGGGATGTGGACAAAGGAAGCAGAAAAAATACTTAAGGAGTTTGAAAATGAGTGATCTGATTATGAAAATTGAAGCTCAGCAAAAGGCTGAAAACCCTCCCGTTTTCCGTGTAGGAGATACGGTTAAAGTTCACTTTAAAATCGTTGAAGGAAAGACCGAGCGAATTCAGGTTTATGAGGGCTTGGTAATCTGTTTTAAAAATTCCGGAATCGGAAGAACATTTACCGTACGAAAAAATTCTTACGGTGTAGGGGTTGAACGAGTTTTCCCCCTTCATTCACCTCGAATTGCTAAGGTTGAAGTTGTACGCCCTGGAAAGGTACGCCGAGCTAAACTTTACTATATCAGGGATAAGGTAGGTAAGGCCGCTAAGATTAAGACCCTTATTACCAAAAAAGACTCGTAAACTTTGAGTTTAAACTTTTAAATCGGCAAAAAATTTGTGATTTATACGGACGGTACAAAAGTTTTTTTTACCGCCTCAAGACGGGCTGCCTCAGGTTCGATGAGCTTAAAAAACGGCGATATTGTAAACGCTAAAATTTTAAGCTTAAAGACGGACGGGGCAGCCCGTATTTTTTTTAACGGAAGTATTTTTGAGGGGAATGTTTCAGGAAGCCTAAAGGAAGGCGACAGTCTAAAAATGAGAGTTGTCATCGACTCTGATAGAGTTCTTCTCATTCCCGAAAAGGGAGATGACGCCTCTTCTTCAAAGGACATCTTTTCTAAACTTGGACTTCCGCAAAACGAATTGACTTCAAGTATTCTTGCCTTTTTTACGGCGATAGAAAGCCGCCTTGATGAAAAATCGATAAACCGCATTTTTAACTTTTTGCACAAAAAGACGGCAGCTAAGGCATCAGGCCGAGCCTCTTTAAAAGAAAAGGAAAAAAGCGCCTTTGCCGCCTCTCTTATCGAAAACAAGGGCATTGAGCTTTCTGATGAGCTTTTTTCGCAAATCTATGAAGCCCTTTTCGGCGGCGGCGGTGAAAAAAATGATGATGAAGTTTTGGAGATGATAAATCACTTAAAAGGTGAGGGTCTTCATTGGATAATCCTTCCCTTTGACAGAGAATTTGATTCTTCCAAGGCCTCAGGTTCTTTGGCTCTTCTATTGGATATAAGCTTAAAAAAGCTTAGGTCTCTGGTACTTCGCTGTAATTTTAAAAATTCCGGCGAAGACGAATCTTGGATTTTTTCTTTGCAGGATAAAGAGTTTATATTTATGCGTGAAGACTCCGAACTTTCACAAAAGGAAAAAACTGATCTGGAAAAGCTTTTTACTTCCTGCCTAACGGAAGCTGGATTTTTCGATTCGGATACCGCCTCCGTTTTTGTCCGCTATGGAGAGCCGTCAAAATACGAACCTCCTCTTTCAGTCGATTTAAGAGTTTGATACTTTTATAAAGAATTGTTCCGGCGTAAAGACTTGAACTCTTGCCGATTTAAAATCGCCTAAATTTCTTGAAATTATGTAGTCAATACTATTTTTTACGGCACTTACTTCAATTACAGCATCTTCATAATCCTTAACCGGAGAAAATAAAGCTTCTCTTAAAATTTTTTCATCAATAGGAATTATATTAAACATATCAAGAAGGGCAGAAATAATATCAGCTGCCTTGTTTTTATCTTTTTTTTCTTTTAATAAAAAATAAGATAGGGTTGTTATTTCGTGAGCAGCAATGAAACCGAATAGCTTTTTTTCGACACACATATTTATAATATTTGCCGCTTCCTCGTGAAAATTACGTTTGTTAAGAAAATCCAAAATTATATTTAAATCAATTAGAACCTTTTTCATAAAATTCTTTCCGCAATTCTTTTTTATCCGGTATAGGGTGTTTTTCAAAGATTCCATACAAGGCGGCTGTTTTGGGGTTAAGCTTGTGTTGGTTATCGGTGTTCCGTAAATTCATAAGATATTGTTCAAATAACCTTGAAATAGATATTCCGCTTTTTCGGGAGTAAAGATGGGCAAAATCTATCAGTTCATTATCGATACTTAAAGTAAGTTTTTTTGGCATATTTACCTCCATACGTATTAAGTATAGATTATTACGTATTAAAAGTCAATATAAAATTATTCCTATGGATAACTTTTTTAATGATATCTCTAAGCTTGACAAAATCCTAGATTCAGCTTAGAATTATGCTATAAGCGGAGGTAAAGTTATGAAAAAAATGCTTATGGTTACAGTGCTTTTGCTCATAGGTTTTTCTTTATATGCCGAAGAAAATGTAAAACAAATTAATGAAGATGATGAAAGTTTTTCTTATTATTTGACTGTGAATCAACTTATAAGTAAAAACCTTTTTAAAAACAAAGATTTAATCTCTGAATATTCTCAAAAATTAAATAATGAGCAAATTTTATTGATTCAAAAAAAATACCAAAAAGACTTGGCTGTGCCTCTTTTGTTAAATGGGTTTGTCGGGTTCGGCAGCGGTAATTTTGCTTGCGGCGATATGCTGGGCGGAGGAATTCATGCCGCTATTGACGGTTTATCGGTGTTATCGGTGCTTACTATGCAATTTATTAATTTGGTAGATCTATTTTCCACCACTAGTTCGGACTTTCAGACAGGTCTAGCCAATATTGATAGGAGAATGAAGATATTCAGTTATGTGGCCTATTCAGCCGGAAGTATTATGCTTGTTAACCGTATTGCTTCATTAATTACAGCGAGCTTATATGTAAAAAGGTATAATCAAACCTTAAATGATGTGTTAATAAAAAAGATACCTAAGGTTTCATTTACTCCTGTTCCTGTCATTAGTCCTGAGGGAGTAGGGCTTGCTTTGAATATAAGATTTTAGATTATTTGCTCACGCTTATCCATGTTACAGCTTGTGATGCTTTTTCAAGTTCTTGAACATTCATGCGGACGGCCGTGTTTTCGGTTCCTGCTGCGGGATAGACCCAATCCAATGGCCTTATAGATTCGTCTATATAAACAGGAACTTGAGTCTTTAGGCCGAAGGGGCAAACCCCGCCTGCAGGATGGCCGATAAAATTGAAAAGCTGTTCTTCATTCATCATCTTTGTTTTGCAGTGGAATGTTTTCCTGAATTTTGCATTGTCTATGCGGGCCGATCCTGCAAGAAGGATGAGTATAGGATCTTCTTTTACCATAAATGCCAGGGTTTTTACGATGAATTCTGGCCTACAGCCTACCGCCTCTGCCGCAAGATCTACGGTTGCACTTGAGGTTTCGAATTCTATAATTCTGTCTTCCAGTGAAAATAAGCTTAAATGATCGCGTGCTTCTTTTAATCCCATTTACTTCCTCCTTAAAAGATAAACAAAAAAAGGGCCGCCGACCAGAGCCATCAGGGTACCGACAGGTAACTCTATAGGTGCTGCTATTGTGCGCGCAAATGTGTCGGCTATAAGCAAAAATATCCCTCCGTTTAATATCGAAAGGGGTAAAAGATATTTGTAGTTGGGGCCTGTTATAAGTCTTACGATGTGGGGAATTACAAGGCCTACAAAGCTTATGACTCCGACGAGGGATGTGGAAATAGCTGCCAAAAAGGAGGCTGTGAGCGAAATTAGAATTCGGCTTTTTGTAATGTTTAAGCCTAAACTGCCGGCCTTTTCGTCTCCGAATAAAAGGAGATTGCTCGGACGGATGGCTGCAAGGGCGGCTGTAAGGCCTATGAGCGAGTAGGGCAGCATAAGTTTGACATCATACATACTGCGTCCCGAAAGGTTTCCGCTGAGCCAAAGCATGATGTTTTGAATTTTATCGCTGTTTAAGATTGTGATAAGATAACTTACTCCTGCAAAAAAAGCGTTTACTGCAACCCCTGCCAAAATAAGGCGGACGGTTTTTACTCCGCCTTTCCAAGCCAAAAGGTAAACCAAGACTGCCGCACCCATTGCCCCTATAAATGCGAAGAGGGGGGCTGCCGTAACAAATTGCGGAAAAATTAAGAGAGCCAGTAAGAGCCCCAGCTTTGCTCCGCTTGAAATGCCTATTATTCCGGGGTCTGCCAATGGGTTTTGAATAACCGCTTGGAGAAGGGCACCTGAAGCTGCAAGGTTTGCTCCGACTATCAAAGCTAAAATAATTCTGGGAATTCTTATGTCCCAAATAATTATGGCAAAATCGGAATTTTCATGATAGAATATAATTTTTATAATCTCATTCAGAGGTATCCTTGTGCTTCCGAAATAGATTGCAGCCAAAACGGATAAGGCTAGAAGAATACAAGAAATAAAGAGAAAGATAAGCATTTTTCTTCGGCGTTTATCCGGCATTTTTTTACCCTTTAGAATTTAATTTTCGGTTTCTCCGTAGATTATTTCTTTTAAATTTTCGACGGCCTGCATTATTTTGATGTTCCGTGAAACGGTGTATAAATTACTGTCAAGGTCGTAGATTTTATCTTCTTTTACAGCCTTTACCTTCTGCCAAATTTCATTCTTTGCAAATTCAGTCCTGAGACTTTCGGCAGTATTTTCAGAATTTGTATGGGTAAGGCGTATGATTATGTCCGGCTGATGTTTTACGATTTCTTCTATGTTGATGGGAATATAGGATTTGTCAAAGTCTCCGATATCGTTTGCGATATTGTGAATTTTTAAAACTTCCATTAAACTTCCTGTGTAGCAGTTTTTTGTTCCCATCATCAGTTTTTTAGGAGAACCTAAAAGCATCAAGACCTTGGGGCTTTTTTTGCTGTAAATGGAGCGGCGTACTTCAAGGGTTTTTGCTTCAATCGTTTGAATTATGTGCTCGGCCTCTTTTTGTTTTGAAGTTATTTCTCCCAGATGTTTGATTGTATTTAAACATGCCTCATAGGAATTTAAGTCGACATAGTCAGTTTTTATGTTTTGGTTTTGGAAGATCTTATCCAATGTTGGTTTTGAGCCTAGGGAGGCCAAATAGATATCCGCATTCAGCCGTTTTACAGTTTCGATATCTGGCTGCAATGGCATTCCGATTTTTTCGGTCTTCGCATAAAGCTCAGGCATGGGATGACGGCTTGAAGGAACGCCTGCAACATTTTTATAGCCGAGGTCATCTAAAATTTCTACTATGGACATAGTGCCTGCAATAACACGCGGCCCTGTTTTTGCTGTTGTGCGGTCAGGCAAGGCTGCTTTATCCTTTTTGAAAAATATGTTCTCTGCTTTTGAACATCCGGCAATAAGTACAACTACGATAGCAATTAGTATAATATGTGTAAGAAATTTATTTGTTCCCATGGGGCGGTATTCTAAAACTATAATGGAAAAAAATCAAGTCATAGATAAGATTTTTTACTTTATAAATTGTTGTATTGAAATTAGACAGAAAATATGTTAGAATAAACTCCTTGTGCCGGAGGTTATATGAAAAATAAGCCTGTTATTGGGATATCTGCAAGTATATCTTTTGATAAAGACGAATACTTTGCCGGATTTGAGCATGTAAATGTGAGTTATGCTTGTGTAGATTCGATCAAAAGAGCAAATGCCCTTCCTATGGTCATTCCCGTAATTGATGATCCTGAGGCGGTAAGCGCTCTGGTTGAAAAACTTGATGCTGTTCTTTTAAGCGGGGGGCACGATGTAAATCCTCTTTTGTGGAATGAAGAGCCTTATAAAAAACTTTCCGGTATTTTACCCAAAAGGGATAAGTTTGATTTTCTTTTAATAAAATCTGCCTATGAACAAAAGAAACCTATTATGGGAATTTGCAGAGGCTGTCAAATCTTAAATGTTTATTTCGGCGGTTCTCTTTGGCAAGATATAGACGAACATGTAGAGTTTTATATTAAGCATAAACAGCAGGCGGCTTATAATGAAGCCACCCATTCTATTCAAGTAGAAAAAAATTCAGGCCTTTACCATATTTTGGGGGATAAGGTTTTGGTAAACTCTTATCATCACATGGCTATAAAAAATCCCGGATCAGGTTTTGAGGTTACGGCAAGAGCCCAAGACGGTATTATAGAGATGATTGAGAATTTTTCTTCAGATTCTTTTATGTTCGGAGTACAGTGGCACCCTGAGATGTTAAGCGAAAGAAATACAAAAATGCAGGAGCTTTTTAATTATTTCGTATCCAAAATAAGTTAGATTCTTTTTAGTATAAAAATTTTGCGGTTTTATGGAATATTTTGACGACAATTATTTTGATGATGAATATATAAGGCCCCTTGACCCTGAAAAGGTTTCAAGCCTATTGGATGAAGGCGGAAATTTTGCTTCTTTTTTTGAAAAATATGAGGCCCGCAAACCTCAACTGTCTTTAACAAGATCTATCTGCCGATGTTTTAATGAAGAAGCTATCGGCGTATTCGAAGCAGGTACGGGGGTCGGCAAAAGTTTAGCTTATCTTTTGCCGGCTATTATCTGGGCAAAACAGAATAAAAAGCGTATTGTAATTTCTACAGGTACGATTAATTTACAGCAGCAGCTTATCGAAAAAGATTTACCGACCGCAAAAAAAATATTGGGTGAGGCTTTTAAGGATACAAGGGCTGTTTTGGTAAAGGGTCGGCATAATTTTTTATGTCTCCGCCGCTTGTCTCAGGCCTTGAAAGAAAATGATTTTTTTACGGAAGGACAGGAAGAGCTTGAAAAAATAAAAGAATGGGCTACGGAAACAAAGGATGGGAGCCGCTCCGATCTTGACTTTATGCCTTCAGACTGGGTTTGGTCGAATGTGTGTTCCGAGCCTGATAACTGTTCAATGAATAAATGTCCTTACTTTGCAGGCTGCTTTGTGATGAAGTTAAAAAAAGAGGCTGAAGCCGCTTCCGTATTGGTGGCAAACCATCATATCCTTTTTGCAGATCTTTCGGTCCGTGCAGAAGGCTTCGGATATCAGGGAACTGCTGTGCTCCCTTCTTATGACAACATAATAATAGACGAAGCTCATGGAATTGAAGATGCTGCCCAAAGTTTTTTTTCAAATGATATTTCACGGTTTACCTTGCATAGGCAAATTAATTTGCTTTACCGTTTTAGGCGCGGAAAACAAGCCGGCATTTTAAGCGGTATAGTTGCAATTTCTAAAAAAGCGGAGCTTTTTACTTCTATTATAAATTTGCTGGAAGTATGCACGGCTTCTTTTAGCGTCCTTGAAGAAAAAGCCTTACAGATATTACAAAATGTTCAGTCCAAGGGGCTTTCTCAAACTGCAAGCGATGAGGCTGGCGATATTTTATCATTGATAGATACTTTTTTTCAAAATATAAATAATCTTAATATAAAACTTGAAAGTCTGATAAATTCGGCTGATGAGGATAAGGATGAAGAAGATTATATAAGAGAAGGCTTTGTAATTTTACGCCGCTTAAAAAAAATGGCTTCAGTGATGGAAAATTTTTTAAACCGGACGGAATTCCCAAATGATGTTTTTTGGTTTGAGAAAATAAAAACTTCTCAAGGTGAGGCAGTTAGGTTTATTCAAACACCTTTAAACTTAGCTCCAATAATGCGCCGCTCCGTTTTTATGCCTATGGCAACGGTTATCTGCCTTTCGGCTACTTTAAAAATAGGGGAGGATTTTAATTTTTGGCTTAATAGAAGCGGACTTTATAATTTTACCGAAAAAGAAATTATAACGGGCTTTTTCCCTTCTCCCTTCCCTTATGAAAAAAATGTTGTTTTTAATATTCCCACGGACATGCCCATGCCTGATGAAATTCGTTTTCAAGAAGCTGTAAACGAAACAGTGCTTTCCCTGTTGGAAATAACTCAAGGTAAAACCCTCATCTTGTTTACATCTTATGACTCGCTTCAAAAAACTTGCGATTATGTCAGAGGACACATCGATGAGGATATAAAAATCTTAAAACAAGGCGAGGCTGACAGGATGCAGCTTTTAGACAAGTTTAAGGAAGATGTTTCGAGCTGTTTGTTTGCTACATCTTCCTTTTGGGCCGGAGTGGATGTACCGGGGGAGTCTCTTTCCCATGTAATTTTGGTAAAACTTCCGTTTGCTGTTCCGACTGAGCCTATTTTTAAAGCCCGGTCGGATTTAATTGAACGAGCCGGAGGAAATTCCTTTATGCAGCTGAGTGTGCCGGAAGCGGTTGTGCAGTTTAGGCAGGGCTTCGGAAGGCTTATGCGCTCCAACACCGATAGAGGAATAGTTACGGTTTTGGATAAGCGTCTTTTGGTAAAACGGTACGGCTCTATATTTATTCAAAGTATTCCTAAAACTCTTCAATGTTTTTCTGAAACTAAAGACATATTGAATAAAATAGAAGATTTTTTGTATAATAGGTAAACTCTATTTTTAGGAGGAGCCAGTGGGTGCCTTTATTGCAATTTCATGTTGTTTAGTTCTTTTAAGTTGGAGGTCCGCTCTCATCGGTATATGCCATTCCGTATATAGAAAGGGATGCGATTGGGTTAATAGCCGTGTAATAGTCGGTCCGGCCCCCCGTTTGATTTTTGCTGTCTTTAAAAAATATATAGGTTTTAGGTTTGAAGGAGATTATTCTCTTATCGATAAATTGCCGGATCAATATTTGGTTATATCCAATCACCAAAGCCTTTTAGATATCGTGGTTCATATGAACTATTATAACGGTACCCGTCTCCGTTTTGTTGCAAAAGAGGAATTAGGGCATAATATTCCCCTTGTATCGCCTATGTTAAAAAGCGGAAAACACTGTCTGGTAAAAAGAACCGGAAGTCCCACTCAGGCTATGAAGTCTGTCGACAAATTTGCAGAACATGTTGTAAAAAATAATCTTATTCCAGTTATCTTCCCTGAAGGCTCCCGCTCAAAGGATGGAGAGTTAAAAACTTTTCATGCTGCGGGTTTTAGGCGTTTTTTAAATTCGGCTCCTATGCCGGTTGCAGTTTGCGCAGTGGACGGCGGATGGAAGTTATCCTCTCTTACGCGCTTGGCAAAAAATTTAAAAGGCGGAGCCTATAGAATTAAGCTTTTAAAAGTCTATGACGCCCCCCTAACAAAGGAAGATCAGCTGAAGATTCTTGAAGAAGGAAAAGCCTTAATACAGGCTCAGCTTGATAAATGGCGGTCTTGCTGAAGCTTAAAAGCTTATCTGCATTATAGCCTTAAATTTTCCTATTTTTACATTCTCTAAAGGATGAGCATATTCTATGCCTATTTTAGATCCGCTTATATCCATGTAAAATTTACCGTATATTGATTGATAAATATCGGCCTTATTTTTTCCTGCATCTAAAAAGTTAAAAACGGCTCTATATCCTGCGGATAGGTTTATTCTACTAAAAAATATAGGGAGCCATGAGCTTCCGGTTTGAATATCATAGCTGAAGATTTTTATTTCGCTTTCAATTCCTAAACCGTAATTTATTTTTCCGGGATTTATGATTTTTTTTATGTTTTCGTATTCGCTCATGTTTGGAAGGTAGGATGTCATTCCCATAAAGGCCCTGTTATTAAAAAACTCATAATTTCCGGTATGGGGCAGGGCAAAGGCATTGTATCCAAAATAAGAGCTTAAGTTTAGTTTAATCGGGATAAGGGGAGGACTAAAACCTGCAAAAGCTTGGAGGGCTAAGGCATTTGTTTTTGATGGAAAATGAAACCCGTGTTTTATGCCTAGAGCTGTCTGAACTATGTTTACATCCTTTGTAAAAAAATCCGTATTCAATTTTTGTTTGGACTTTTGATACATATAAACGGCTGAAATCTCTTCGGATAAAACGCCGTCGCCTAAGCTGTAATCATAAAGGGTTTTGGATTTTTCATAGTAGTCGGAAGGAAAAAAGCTAAAACCCTCGATAGACAGAGCCGCTCTTCCAAAAATATTGTGATAAGATGAATTTAGGGGGAAAGACAATTCCGAGCTTATGCTGCTTCCTATTTTTCTAAATTTAAAAAGCTTATTTTCGTCATAAAATTTTATTTGAATATCGGCAGGCTTCGTTTCGGCCTTAAACAAAATGCTTGTCTCGTAAAAAAAAGGTTTAAAGTAAAAAAGAGAAAGTGTTTCTAAAAATAAAAAATTTGTAGGGTCATTCCAATATAAATTTACACCCGCAGCCATAGTCTTTTTTTCTTCAAAAAGGCCTGAAATATCGAGTATGGGCAGGGGGAAGGGCTTATGTATCCACGAAAAATAATTATATTTATCTTTGCTTAAAATAGCCGTATTGGGAATTTTTGTTTTAGGTTCTTGTGCGGATATATCACAGGGCTTTAAGGCTGCTTGTCTTTCCGTAAAAGATGATACATCTATTTTATATATGGAATTGGACTTTGTAAAAACACCTACATAAATAACTTCGTATTCTTCCGTTTCTTTTTTTTGTTTTACGATCGGAAAAAAAGTACCGCCTGAAATATCTTTTTCCAAAACTTTTAATTTATTTGTTTTTATATTAAAAATTGCCGAGCGGTAAAGCTGATTTTTATCGGCCCATGAAAAGCTTAAAATAGGTTCTTCTTCAGAGTTATTGGTCTGTAAATATCTTATTGCAGGCAGAGGATGCTCAAATTCCAATTTTTGTATTTCTTTTGATTGCGTATTTATTATCAATATATCTCTTTTTATTCCATTGGCTGCTATGACGGCAATCTTGTTCTTTCCGGCAAATACGGGATTATAAAGAGCCGAGTAGGCGAGTCCGGGGCCTGCTTGTAAAATGTCTTCTTTTTTTTCAAAGGAATTCTTATCTATTAAGACCAGATTTGAAAACTGACTTTTTATTTCGATACCGCAAAAACTATTTTCTCCGCAAAATGAAGCATATCTTAAAGAATGATATTCTTTGTTTATAAACCTTCTTTTTTCCATATCGAAGATGACTGCCCTGTTATGCTCTCCGGTTGGCGTGCCGATTAAGTCGCTTACCAAAAGAAGTTTGCCGTCTTGTGAAAAGCTTAAAAAAGAAAGGCCGGGATTTGCAGTAAAAAGTTTTTCAGTCTTGCCGGAATCATAAAAAAATAATACATCTTTTGTTGCAAAGTCAAAACAAGCAAAGCCGTCTTTAGAGCTTGCCGTAATATTGAAGCCTGATTCAGCCTTGATAGGATTTTGAGGTTTAAGAGCATTTTCAGGAAAATAAATAGATTCTAAAAAATTCTTCCAAAGCTCATCGAGTTCTTTATTAAAAATTTTTTTTGTCTTATTTTTAGGAAAAGAAGAAAGAGGGTTTGCCCAGTATTTTGCATAAGTTTCCATGCCGTAAATCTTTTGAAGATAGGAAGCAAAGGCTCCTCCGTAAATATAAGGCCAAAGACCTCCAGGATAGATGTCCCTCGGCCCTGCCGCTTTTTTCCATGTAGGACTTGAGTTTTCGAGCCTGCCCTGCATTAGGTGATGCATGATTAAAGGATCGTTGAGCCTGCCTTGTTCTCCGTCAAGGCTTTCGTATGAAACCGTAACACCTTCTACAAAAGAGAGGGGTAAAAGAGGTAAAAAATATGTAAGAGAGATTGCATGGGTCAATTCGTGATAAAATACCTTTAAAATTACATCGCTTAAATTGCTTAATTGGCCTTCTTCAGGTAGTGTATCAAAAAGAACTATTCTGCGGTACGGAAAAAAAGTATAATAACCGTTTAGGGCTTCGCGGTTACCTTCAATATAGATGGGCATCCGCTTAGGAATTTTACGGTTTAGTTTTTGCGATATTTCTTCGGCATATGTATCGGCATGTTCTGCAATCAGGGCTGCTGCCTTTTCAGATGATTCAGAGTAAATGATGTCAAAGTATTTTGTCTTTTGAACAAAAAGCTTTTCGGAATTTAGGCTTAAAACAAGGGAAATTGAAAATAAAATGATTAAAAAATATCTGCGCTTCATGATTATGATTATGCGCAAAAAATACTAGGCTGTCAAGTCAAGCACGGCTGCAGGCAGAGCTATTCCGCCATAGCCTATGTTTTCCGTTTGAGTTATGGTGCTTTTAAGTTGATTATGATAATAGTCTAAGAGCCCGTCAATCCGGCTTTCGGTCATTTCGGATTGTAATTGAGCTGAGGCCGATTCCGTAAGGTTGGCTTTTTGAGCTTCATTTGTTTTCATGGATACGAGCTGATCTATTATAGAGTTTAAGATGCGAAGCTTATCTATACTCATGCCTGATTGGCCTTGGCTCTGAGCAAAGCCTGAAACATACTTAAAATGAGCATAGATTACCTGACTCGGCTTTACGGGAACATAGGCTCTTCCGCCTGCCGAAATCTTAGGCATAGCAAGTTGAGAAAGGGCTTGAAGCGGCGAGCTGTTTGAAACCATATTACCTCCGATTCCACGATCTAATTTATATTTAGATTATCGGAATTTAAAAAATCTGCTTTAATTAAAGATTAGCTTATATGGATTTTAGATTGGGGCATAAAAAAATGCCCCTCCTTTTTAGAGGAAGGGCGGTTTTTTGAAAATTCCTTAAGTATTTATTAGAAAATCTCTATTATTCTTTTTTTAAGGGAGCATTTTCAAAGGCAAGTATCGGTTTCTCTGCGGAATTTTTGTCATTTTGGGGATCAAAAACGGCATAGCGTTTTGAGTCTTTTACTCCATCGGCTTTTAGATTAGAGGGGGTTTTCCCGGCTTCAGGAGTCCATTGCCCGGTAAGTTCATCAAAGATCATGTTTATCCTGTGATTCTTTTTATATACAACTTCTTTTGCATAAAAATATCTTTTAACACCGGCTTCTTCCCATTCAAGATAGGCCTTATTATCGTCATAGAAGTTAAGCCTATATTTTACATTTACACCGGTATTAGTATTAATGGCTCCACAAGGTCTGTCTTCTGTCTTTCCGCCATTATTATAATCGTTAATACATCCTGTACCGCTGTAGGAATATATTGAGCCCTTTAAAGTGGTAGTAAATTCGGGAAGAGCCTTTTCGAATTCGAGCTTTACATACTCTGAATCCTTGGCTCGTTTATAAGAAAGAACTCCATTCGCGTCAACAAGATTTGCAAGAGCTCCTGCTTGATATCTGACATCTATTTTAGTCTCCGAAGTTGCCGCTCTAAATCCGTCATCTTTTTCTTCGCCCTTGCCGTAGAATGTATCTGTACCGTTTATAATTACTTTATAAGCACTGGAATCTGTGAAGAAAAATTCATATTTTTTGCTGTCGATAGTTCCCACATATTTTCCCGGTTTTGCGTTTACTTTTCCAAAAGGATTTAGTCCGCAGCTTGCAATAACGGCAGCAATAAGCATAAGGCTTATAGCCCCTGCAATCAGTTTAATCTTTTTCATATTTGCCTCCAAAATTAAAGATTAGTATGCCTTATATAAAACCTAAGGCCCTAAATACGATTATACAAAGAATTAAATACTTGTCAACTGCAAGTTTAAGCAATTTTGATCAAAAACTTCATTTTTATAAAATTTCTTGTGTTTTCTTGCGTCTTTTATAAATATCTTCCCAAAACCTCATTTTTTGTGTATAATGCTTTCCTTATGAACAATAAAAATCAAGGCGGACACCTAAATAAACTCATCGTAAAGGGTGCCCGTGAACATAATTTAAAGAATATTGATGTGGAGCTTCCACGCGATAAGCTCATCGTTATATCCGGTCTTTCGGGATCGGGAAAAAGCTCCCTCGCCTTTGACACTATTTTTGCCGAGGGGCAACGCCGTTATGTCGAATCTCTTTCGGCCTATGCCCGTCAGTTTTTAGGCAGAATGGATAAGCCCGATGTGGATTACATCGAGGGGCTTTCGCCTGCTATTTCTATAGAACAAAAAACTACGCACCGCAACCCGCGTTCTACGGTCGGAACGGTAACCGAAATCTATGACTACTACCGCCTCCTTTTTGCCCGTACCGGCCATGCCCATTGTCCTTCTTGCGGAAAAGAGATTAAGGAGCAGACGGTTGACCAGATTATAGATACCATTATGAGCTGGCCGGAAGGAACCCGCGTTCAGATTCTCGCTCCCATTATAAAGGGAAAAAAGGGAGAACACCAAAAGATAGTGAGTGATGCTATCGCCGCAGGTTTTGTGCGAGCTCGTATAGACGGCCTTCTTGTAAACCTCGAAGACGGGGTAAAGCTCGATAAACAAAAAAAACACACAATCGAAATAATCGTAGACCGAATCCGGCTGTCGAAGGATGTGCGGAAACGCCTTTCGGAATCGGTGGAAACGGCCTTGGAAAGTTCCGGCGGAACCCTGCTTGCTACAAAACAGGACGATAAGGATTCTCCCGTAACCGAGGTTTTCTTTTCGCAAAAAAATGCCTGTTCTGATTGCGGCATTTCGATGCCCGAATTGCAGCCCCGCCTTTTTTCTTTTAATAACCCGATAGGGGCCTGCCCCGAATGTACGGGACTCGGAATGACTCAGCACTTTGACCAAGACCTGATAGCCCCCGATAAAAGCCTTTCGTTTAATGAGGGCGTTTTTGTTCCGTATAATCCCGAATCCGATTGGAACAGGGTGCGGTTTGAAGCCCTCGCCGCCCAATTCGATTTTTCTCTTGATACGCCATTGAACAAGCTCCCCAAAAAAATACAGACCATCATTTGGGAAGGTTCGGGCGATACAAAGATTCAGTTTTCTTATACGTCCAAAAGCGGATCGGGGAAATATTCTTATAACCGCCCTTGGCCGGGGATAATGGCCGACATGAATCGGAAATATAACGAATCTTACTCGGCTTCTATCAGAGAATATTATGAAAAGTTTATGTCGATAAAGCCCTGCAAAACCTGCGGAGGAATGAGGCTTAAGCCCGAAGTGCTGGCAGTAACGGTGGGCAATAAAAACATTCATGACCTTACCTGTCTTTCCGTCGGGGATTCTATCGAGTTTTTGGAAAAATTGAAGTTAACCGAAACGGAAGAACACATAGCCTTTCAGATTTTAAAAGAAATTAAGGCCCGCTTGGAATTTATGAAAAATGTCGGTCTTGACTATTTAACCTTAGAAAGAAAGGCTGCAACCCTTTCAGGCGGCGAGGCTCAACGCATCAGGCTTGCGACCCAGATAGGTTCAAGTTTGATAGGAGTTCTCTATATTTTGGACGAGCCTTCGATAGGGCTTCATCAACGGGATAATCAGAGACTGATTGATACTCTTTTGTACTTGCGTAATTTGGGAAACACCCTCATCGTTGTAGAACATGACGAGCAAACCCTCCGCACGGCCGACTACATTGTCGACCTCGGTCCGGGTGCAGGCGTTCACGGGGGAAATATAACGGCCCAAGGTACGCCTGATGAAGTTGCAAAAGTAAAAAACAGTTTAACGGGTCAATATCTTGCAGGTACGCTTAAAATGGATATCCCTAAAGAAAGGCGGAAGGGTAACGGAAATGCTTTGGAGCTTTCAGGGGTGAGTGAGCATAATCTAAAAGATGTTTCTATAAAAATTCCTTTAGGAGCCTTTACCTGTATTACCGGAGTTTCGGGCTCGGGAAAATCCACCCTTTTAACCGATGTTCTGTATCCGGCAGTTTCAAATAAGATTATGCGTTCTTCTATTCCCGAAGGGGCCTATAAAAAACTGAGCGGCCTTGAGCACATAGACAAGGTTATCAATATCGATCAAAGCCCCATCGGGAGAACACCACGCTCAAACCCTGCGACCTATGTAGGCGTTTTTACGGGGATAAGGGACTTGTTTGCAAGCCTTCCCGAATCGAAGGCAAGAGGTTATAAGCCCGGCCGCTTTTCGTTTAACGTAAGGGGCGGAAGGTGCGAGCATTGTCAGGGTGACGGAACCCTCACAATCGAGATGAACTTTTTGCCCGATGTTTATATAGCCTGCGATGTTTGCCGAGGGAAAAGGTTTAACAAGGAAACCCTCGATGTCCGCTATAAGGGAAAAAACATTGCCGATGTTTTGGATATGACCATAGAGGAAGCTTCGGAATTTTTTGCTCCCATTCCTCACATTGCCCGAAAACTTCAAACCCTCTTATCGGTCGGTTTGGGCTATATAAAGTTAGGCCAATCGGCTCTTACCCTTTCGGGCGGAGAAGCCCAACGGGTAAAACTTGCAAATGAACTTGCCAAACGTTCTACAGGCAAGACCCTCTACATTTTGGATGAGCCTACAACGGGCTTACACTTTGCAGATGTCAAGCAGCTCATGCAGGTTATTCACCGCCTCATAGATCAGGGAAACACCGTCATTATGATTGAACACAACCTTGACGTTATCTTACAGGCCGATAAGATTATCGACCTCGGCCCCGAAGGCGGAACCAACGGAGGACAAATCATCGCCGAGGGAACGCCTGAAGAAGTAGCAAAGATAAAAAAGTCCTATACGGGATATTATATAAAGGAAATGCTTGAAAGAGTCAGGTAAGACGGAATAATGAAAAAAGCTTTGCAGGGGTTAATCTTTTTTGTATTTCTCTTTTCGGTAAATGTTTTACAGGCTGATGAAAATCCTGAAAAAACAATAAAGGTTACGATCGACTCCGCAGAGCTTACAGAATATGTAAAGGTTCCGTCGGCTCCTATAACCGAACAGATTGATAAGGCTTCTAAACCTGAAAGCGATAAATCCAAATCTGACTCTGATGAAGGTAAGGACGAAGACTCTTTAAAAGAAGATGATACGAAATCTGAAAAGGAAAAAAAAGATGAGCTTATTATTTTTACCGGCCTTGTTTCAATTTCAGTTTCAGACGGAAATTCCACATCTTCAATTTCTGCCGACAAAATAATCCATAATAAAACACGGGAAACATTGACTGCGATAGGTAATGTTGTGTATACCCGTAAAATCGGATCATCAGATGGGGAAAGTTTTAAAGGTGATTATCTAATCTTTAATATAAAAAAACTTGAAGGCGTCTTTGTTGATGGAATTATCGAACAAGCTCCGGCAAAAAAAAGCCAAGACCCTTTTAGAATTCACACAGGACTTGCAGGAAGAAATGAAAGCGGTGCGATAGCCTTTAAGGATGCCATGCTTACTACAAGTAAGGAAGAATACCCGCTCTGGTCGATTAGGGCAAGCCGCCTTTGGATTTTACCCGGAAACGAAATGGCTTTTTTTAACGGTTTTTTGTCGGTCGGAGTTGTACCTATCATGTACTTTCCCTTTTTTTATTATCCGGCTGATGAGATGCTTTTTCACCCTGTCTTCGGGTTTAAAAATAGGGAAGGTGCTTTTGTACAAACTACTACCTATATTCTGGGGCGTAAGCCTGCTCCTAAAAGCGATGAGGCGACTTCGTTTTCTAATTTTATGCAAAGCGATACTGAAAAAAAACAAAAACTTGAAGGCTTGTTTTTTAAAAAGCTAGATGAACCGGCTTCCGACACCGGAGGTTCGTATTTAAAATTGATAGCGGATGCTTATTCTGGGCTTGGATATTTAGCAGGTATCGACGGAAAAATTATTCCTAAAAAAGGATATGTAAAACAAATTGATTTTAATGCGATGCTGGGCTTTTCTTATAATCTTTATCCGGCAGATGGCAGCATTTATACTCAATATGGCGACAACGGCAGAATTTATAATAAGGCAAATCTTTTTGGAAAAATGGTTCCTTTTAGGTATGGTTTCAATTTTAATATGAGTATGACAAAAAGTCCATTTAATGTTTCCATTTCTTTTCCTTTTATCTCAGATCCTTTTTTTAAAAAAGATTTTATGGGAAGAAGTGAAGACATGAATTGGTTTAAATACTTTTTAAATAAAGATAAAATGGCTGCTGAAGATAATACTTCAAGTGAAAATTTTTACTCATGGAAGATAGACAGCTCAATAAACCCTAGTTTTTCATTGTTGCAGCCTTGGGTAAACTATATGGCTCTTGAAGCTTTTTCAGGTAAAGTTAATTTTGAAGCAAAAAAAAATGAAGACCTTATAGGTAAAGACTCTTTATATTCTCCGGATAGATTGTTTTACTACCCTAAAAATATACTTCCAGAATTAAAAGCCGGTATTGGGGGAACAATTTTTTCTACAAGAATTTCATCTCGAAAAAAAGATAAGCCTCAAAAAAAAGATTTAGCCGGTATAAACAATCCATTTGAAGAAGATACCAAGCCCATTGAAGAAAAAGAGTCTTCGCAGTTATTCTCGCAAGAGCTTTTTCCCCTATTTAAAATAGATCCTGTAAAAACTTATGATGTTTCAAATATTATAGATTATGATTTAACATATAAATTAAACGGCTCTTTTTTTGAGGATGTAACTTTTAATCATGAAGAATGGAAAAAACCTTTTGATATTGACTGGAAGGCTTTTTATTCTAACTTTTATAAATTAAGCGGACAGGCAAAATTTGACAGCAATTTTTCTTATAATAGAGGTTTTTTAAATTTATCTAATTCTTTTGAATTAAACGGTAATTATCAAAGTCACCCATGGTATAAAGATAAAACCGAGCATGATAAGGTTCAGCTGAATAACTATAAATTAAATATTTATACCGTAAAAAATACCAATAGCCTAAAATTGAATCCTTTTATTTTCAATGATTTATTTAAGCCTACTTTTTTTGAGTGGTCAATGTCAGAGATTCTTTTTCAAAATAAATTTAAGGGAACTCTTATAAAACCAGAATGGGAAAACGTAATTGCTAAATGGGATAAGGATTATATTATAACTCATGCGGCTTCTGCAGGATTTGGTATAAATTTAAAAGGCTATACCCAATTATTTAGCTCCTCCGTAAATTTAAGTCCGCTTTTGCAGTCTTATTCGTTCTTGGGAAGTTTTGCATTTCCTTACGGAAAACTTAGTATATCTACAAGACTTTTGGAAAAAGAGAAACAGCTTAAAAAATGGGCTTGGGATCCTTTTAAGGCTGATCTCAGTTTTTCTCTTCCATATGATATTTCGTTAAGCCAATCTTATTCTTACAGTATCGAAGATAAAAAAAGCGATAAGTATGCTGTTTCTTTTTATTGGAAATATATATCGCTGGTTTATGCAATGAGTTACGATACACCCTATAAACTTATTGCCGGTGTAGGATGGCAGCCGGAGAGTACCAAAAAATTTATGGCCCGTTCTTTGGATCTAAATATTTCAAATTCCTCAAAACCTTTTGTATTTTATGCTTGGAAAAACAGGGTAAAAATAGAGTTTTCGTTTAATTCCTCTCTTAATCTTAACTTAATAAGAGCAACCGATTCGTCGTTTTCTTTTTCGCCTAAACTCACTTTTAAGATACATGAATTTTTGGATATAAGTTTTAGCTCAAATAGCCGGAATGATGTTATTGCCCGCTACTTTCAAGATTCTCTCAATCTGCCTATTGTAATTCCGGGAGAAAAAAATGTGTTTACAGATTTGGCTTATTCATTTTATTTTTGGGATGAGGCAGCAAGAAAACAGTCGGGCTTTAAATTAAAATCTCTCAATTTTGATTTAACCCATTACTTAAAAGATTGGTTAATGAAATTTTCTTATTCGGTAAAGCCTGTGCTCCGTACGGCTGCGTCAAGAAAATATTATGAACTTGTTCCTACAATAACATTTACGGTTCAATGGAACCCGATAGGAGATATCAAGGTCCAAGCAAAAAAAGAAGATAAGGTTTTTTCTGTAGATAGCGGTGAAGTAAAATAGGTGCCGAATTCTACTCTTGTTTTAAGCCCTTGATTTTCTTATTTTTATGGTATATACTCATTTTATTATGGAATTTACAAATGAATTTATCGAAGGCCTCAGTGTAAACGAGGTAGATATTATGAAGAGAATTGCAGAAGAGCTGAATATAAATGTTGCTCAAGTTTCTGCAGTTATAAGTTTGGTCAATGAGGGATGCACCATCCCCTTTATTTCCCGTTATCGAAAAGAAATGCACGGTTCTCTTGATGAAGTTCAAGTCAGGGATTCAGACCGCCTATTTAAATCTTATACAAATTTGGAAACCCGCCGCCTCGAAATAGTACGGGGTATTTTTGCTGCCGGAAAGTTGACCGACTCTCTTTATGAAAATATAATGAAGGCCGGAACTCTTACCGAGCTTGAAGATATTTGGCTTCCCTTTAAAAAGAAAAAGAAAACCCGCGGTATGCTTGCCGTTGAAAGAGGCTTGCAGGCTTTAGCCGATTTGATGAAAGAGCTTGAAGCCGCTCCCCTTGAAGAAAAGGCTAAAGAATTTATTGTAACCGATGCCGAAACGGAAGAGCTAAATGTTCCCACGGCCGAAGACGCCCTCCAAGGTGCTGCCGACATAATTGCCGAAGAAATTTCTCAAGATACCGAAAACCGCAAAGCCGTTCATGATTATTTTATAAAAACCGGAAAGTTTGAAGTTAAGGGACTCGGTGATGAAGAGGCTGCAAAGACTTCCGTTTATCAGATGTACTGGGATTATTCCGAAAACTTAAACGAAATAAAACCCCACCGCGTGCTTGCGATTAACCGCGGAGAAAGGGAAGGGGTTTTGGAAGTAAAAATAGATGTAAGCATCGAAGATGCAATTTCTCTTTTACAAAATAAGTACACCCTAAATAACGATTACCATAAAGAAGCAATAGCCGACGGGCTTGTGCGCTTGCTCGCTCCTGCCGTTTTGAGAGAAATCCGAAGCGACCTTGCCGACACGGCTGACGAGCACGGTATAAATATTTTCAGCGAAAACTTAAAGCATCTTTTGATGACCCAACCCATCAAGGGTACAAGGGTTTTAGGAGTTGACCCCGGTATAAGAACGGGAACTAAATGTGCCGCTCTCGATGAAACAGGAAAATATCTGGGCTCCTTTGTGATTTATCAGCATAAGACTGATGAGGCTAAGTATTTGGTACTGGAAGCCGTTAAAAAATACAATGTTCAGCTCATCGCTGTAGGTAACGGCACGGGCTCCCACGAGGTGCAGGAAATAGTTTCCGCCGTTATCAAAGAATCTTGTCCCGATGTATTGTTTACGGTAGTCGATGAAGACGGAGCTTCAGTTTATTCTGCAGGCGATGTCGCCCGTGAAGAATTTCCCGATTTGGATTTAACGATAAGAGGGGCTATTTCTATCGGAAGAAGGTTGCAGGACCCTCTTGCAGAGCTTGTAAAGATTGATCCTAAGTCCATAGGCGTCGGCTTATACCAGCATGACCTAAACCAAAAAAAATTAAGCGAAGAGCTTGATGCTGTTGTAGGCTCCGTAGTAAATAATGTAGGCGTAAACTTAAACACTGCAAGTGCCTCTTTGTTAAAATATGTTTCGGGTGTAAGCTCATCTCTTGCAAAAAAAATTGTTGCCCGCCGTGAAGCCGAAGGGATTTTTACCGACAGGGAACAATTAAAAAATGTGAGCGGAATGGGGCCTAAATCCTTTGAGCAGTGTGCAGGCTTTTTAAAAATCCCCGAAAGCTCGAACCCCTTGGACAATTCTTGGGTTCATCCCGAAAACTACGAAACCGGAAAAATCATCTATGATGTAATTCATAAAAATGAAGAGGTTTCGGGTGAGCTTCGAAGTGAAATAAAAACCAAGTACAATATCGGAGACCAGACTATAAACGATATTATCGAAGAATTAAAAAAGCCTAACCGTGATCCGCGTGAAGATTGCCCTAAGCCCATAATGCAGCAAGGTGTTCTTCAATTTGAAGACTTAAAAGTCGGGATGACGGTAAAGGGAAAAATTAAAAATGTAGTCGATTTCGGTGCCTTTGTCGATTTGGGAATTAAGGAAACGGCTCTTTTACATATCTCGGAGATGAGCGATTCTTTTATTTCGGATCCGCTTGAGGCCGTAAAGGTCGGCGACATTGTAGAGTGTAAAATCATTTCACTTGACGAAGACCGCCGACGAATTTCTTTAAGCCGAAAAACGGGAGAAGGTGCAGCTCGCCTTACCGCAAAGCAAAAGTCTGAGGTTAAAAAACTTGTAGTCAAAACCAAGGACGGCAAAACGCTTACGGTTAAAACCGCTGCCGGATCTCCGGCTGTACAGGGCGGCAAGGCTCTTTCCGAAAGAGGAGAAAGAAGTCCCGCTGCAAGGGGGGAAAGGTCTCCTGCACATCGAGGCGATAGAAAGGTAGGTGAACCCCGTTCCCGCAAAGATGATGACGGTACAAAGTACAATCCCTTTGCAATTTTACTCCAAGGAAAAAAATAAGCCTAAGAACTGTGTTAGTATAAAAAACACCTTCCATAATAATACGATGTTTGCCGAGAGGCAAACTCGAAGATAAACAGTGAGGCAGAATTCCTGCCGAGCTGTTTATCATACCTCCTTGATGTATAAAAGATTTTATTCTTTTTACTGTCCCTTGTATTCTTCTAAAGAGTCGGAAATATGCTCTAGGATTATACCGGCTTTTTTAAACATTTCGATTGTGTCGGCCGAATCATGATAGCGTTTTTCTGCTACAACTCTTACAATCCCGCAGTTTATGATGAGCATAGCGCAGGTTCGGCAGGGAGTCATCTTGCAGTAAAGAGTTGCTCCGTCAATACTTATGCCCCGCTTTGCTGCCTGACAGATGGCGTTTTGTTCCGCATGGACGGTTCGCACGCAGTGCTGGGTAATTGAGCCATCCTCATGTTGAAGTTTTTTAAATTGGTGTCCTACATCATCGCAGTGAGGAAGGCCGGTAGGAGCTCCTACATAGCCGGTAACAAGAATCTGGTGATCGCGTGCAATAACACAGCCTGATCTTCCGCGGTCGCAGGTTGCCCTCTTTGCAATAGCCCGGCAAACATCCATAAAATATTCGTCCCATGAGGGGCGCTTATATTTTTCTTCACTGTTATTCGCGTCTACCATAAATCACCTTCCTTATCTACAAAATTCAAAGAAAGCACCGGTTTGATATTTTCAAATCGGTGCTTTTTATCTTAAAAAATAGAACTAAATGATTCCCATTTCTTTGCCGACTTTTTCACAGATTTTTACAGCTCTGTCAAGCTGCTCTGTAGTGTGGCCTGCGGTAACCATACATCGGACTCGGCCTGTTCCCTTGGGAACTGTGGGGAATACGATGGGGCCTGAGAATAAGCCGTTTTCAAAAAGCTTTTTCGAGAATTCTAAGGTCTTGGCTTCATCTCCGATAATAATCGGAGTAATCGGCGTTTCGCTGTGACCGATATTGTAGCCGAGCTTTCCTAAGCCCTCTTTAAAGTGCTTTGCGTTTGCCCAAAGCTTGTCCGTATATTCCGTTGATTCCATGAGCATCTTAACGGCTTCAATAGCGGCTCCTACGGCTGCGGGAGGAAGACCTGTTGAGAACAAGAAGGGGCGGCCCCTGTTTTTAAGCCAGTCGATAGTTACTTTTTTTCCTGCAACATAACCGCCTACAACACCGATAGCCTTTGAAAGGGTTCCCATTGCAACATCAACTCGGCCGTGAAGCTTAAAGTGGTCTACTGTTCCGCGTCCGCTTTCTCCTAAAACACCGCTTGAGTGAGCATCGTCAACATATGTAAGACAATTATATTTTTCTGCAAGGGCAACGATTTCGGGGAGCTTAGCAATATCTCCATCCATTGAGAAAACGCCGTCGCTTATAATTAAAACGTTGTTGTAGTTATTTCTTTTTCCTTTTAAAACTCTTTCAAGGTCGGCCATATCGGAGTGCTGGAAGACTGCCTTATCGGCCTTTGAAAGGCGGGTACCGTCGATGATTGAAGCATGGTTCAGCTGATCCGAAATGATTAGGTCACCCTTATCCGTAAGAGCCTGAATAACGCCCGCATTA